>JAOUOP010000032.1 GCA_029880325.1 Myxococcales bacterium
ATCTCCTCGAATATACTCTGTATGTCCTTCGTCGATTCGCCACGCCGAGGGCCGCCGATTGCTCGCCGAGTTTTACCCAAAACTACCGACACAGGTGACTAGATGCCGGGGGGCTGCGCCATGGGGGGAAGGGGAGCCCCGATTTGCCTGGTCGCGGTGGTCGTCTTTGCGGGCTGCCGGGGCAGCGCCTCCCAGTCCGACGGGCAAGATGCGCTTTCGGTTTTCGCCGCTTCGTCCCTGCGCGAAGCCTTCGCCGATATCGAGCGCGCCTACGAGAGTGCCCACCCGGAGCTGGACGTGCGCCTGAATTTCGCTGGCAGTCAAGTGCTGCGCCTCCAGATCGAACAGGGCGCCCCCGCCGACGTTTTTGCGTCCGCCGACCAGAGCCACATGCAGGCGCTGGTCGGCGCCGGCCACGTCACCGCGCCCGCGGCCCTGGTGGACAACGCCCTGGCCCTGGTCGTGCCGCTCGACAACCCCGCGGGCATCGAGCGTTTCGACCAGCTCGCGCGCGCCTCGCGCATCGTGATAGGCACCGACGACGTGCCGGTGGGCATCTACACGCGCCAGTTATTCGAACGCGCCGGCGCCCGGCTGGGACAGGGCTTCGTGGAAGCGGTGCAGGGCCGCGTCGTCTCCAGGGAGAGCAACGTGCGCCTTTTGCGCGCCAAGGTGGAGTTGGGCGAAGCCGACGCGGCGCTGGTCTATGACAGCGATGCGGCGGCCTCCCGGCGCGTGCGCCAGGTGCCGATTCCGCAGGCGTTGAACGTGCGAGCCCACTATAGCATCGCGCCGCTGTCGAACTCGGCAAGGCGCGTCCAGGCCCTGCGCTTCGTCGACTACACCCGTTCTGCCGTCGCCGCGCGCATCTTCGAGCGCCATGGTTTTTTGGCGGTGCAGCCATGAGCCGGGCAGCGGGCCGCTCGTTGCTGGGCTCGGCCGGCGGGCTTCTGGGCGCGATGCTCCTGGGCCTTTTGCTGCTGCCGCTGCTGTCGCTGATGCTGTCGGGTTCCACCGCCGAAGTCTGGGCTGCGGCGGGCCATCCCATGTTTGCGCCGGCGCTGTGGCTGAGCCTGCGCACGACGCTCGCGAGCCTACTGCTCACGCTGCTCCTGGGCACGCCCCTGTCGTGGTGGTTGGCCGTGTCGCGGACGCGGGTTGCGCGCATCGCCGAGGTGGTGGTGGAGCTGCCCATCGTGATCCCCCCGGCGGTCATCGGCGTGGGGCTGCTCCACGCCTACGGTCGCCAGGGGCTCTTTGGGTCGGCCCTGGAGACCGCCGGCATCGCCGTGCCGTTTACGACCTCGGCGGTCGTCTTGGCTCAACTGATGGTTTCCTCGCCCTTCTACGTGCAGGCGGCGGCCAACGCCTTTCGCAAGGTCGACCCGGAGCTGCTCATCGTGGCCCGAACCCTCGGCGCATCGCCAAAGGTGGCCTTGCTGCGCGTGGCCTTGCCGATCGCGCTGCCGGGACTGGTCGTGGGCGCGTCGCTGGCCTGGGCCCGCTCGCTGGGCGAGTTCGGCGCCACGCTGTTCTTTGCAGGCAACATGCCCGGGGTGACCCAGACGCTGCCGCTGGCGATTTTTGCGGCGATGGAGACCGACGTGCGGCTGGCGGTGCTCTTCTCGTTGGTGCTGCTGGCGGTGGCGGCGCTGCTGCTGCTGGCCCTGCGCTCGCTTTCGAACCTGGGCGGCTCGGGTGAAAGGGGGCGGTCATGAGCGCCTGGTCTGCCGCCGTCGTGGTGCGACTCGATGGCTTCAAGCTGGACGTGGAGCTGGCCGGCAGCGATGGTGTGACCGTCCTGATCGGCCCCAACGGTAGCGGCAAGAGCACGCTGCTGCGCGCCATGGCCGGCGCCGTCGACGTCGAGCGCGCCGAGGTCCGGGTGGGTGGCGAGCTGTTGGCCAGCGCTTCGAAGGGCATCGAGCTGCCCATGGAACAGCGGCGCCTGGGTTACGTACCCCAGGGTTATGGGCTCTTTCCGCACCTGAGCGCCGTCGACAACGTCGCCTTCGGGCTCTGCTGTGGCCCCGGGCGCCTGCCGCGCGCTCGGCGTCGACGGCGGGCTGGCGAGCTGCTCGAGGAACTCGGCTGCGGCGGGCTGGCAAACCGCAGGGTCTTCGAGCTTTCGGGCGGCGAGCAGCAGCGGGTGGCCCTGGCGCGCGCGCTGGCCAGCGATCCGCGCCTGCTCTTGCTGGACGAACCGCTGGCCGCCCTCGACGTGCGAGTCCGTCGCAAGACACGGGCCTGGCTCGGGAGCTGGCTCTCGAGGGCGGGCCGGCCGGCCTTGCTGGTCACCCATGAGCTGCGGGACATCCCGGATGGGGCATTGGTGTGCGTGCTCGAGGAGGGGCGGCTGACGCAGCGCGGCAGCGTGTCAGAGCTGCGGGCCTCGCCTGCGACCGAGTTTATCGAAGAGTTATTGGCCGGCTCTTTCGCGAGCGCGCCGGCCCCTTGAGGCCGACAATTGCGACAGGCGCCCGCTGCGGCGATTTCCGCAGCGGGCGCCTGTTTGGGCTCACGAAAGAACAACTTCTCCCTTTTGCACGCGCCAAAGGCGGAAGTCATTCTCTCGCGAACCGTTTGTGAGCCTCAGAGTCCGCAGACGCTGTCGCTATTGAGCGCCTGCGATTGGGTCGAGTCGCAGGATTGCCAGCTGGTGCCCCCGCCAAGGCCCAGCAAGGAGCCGGTGGGCGACATGAAGACGGCGCCATCGCGCACCCGGACCGCGCAGGCGATGTCGTCGGTGACGCCGGTGCCTTCGGGCAGGCAGGCGACGGTCTCGGCGGTATCGACGCGGCACATGGCTTCAACATCGATGGGCCAGGCGTCGAGGGGGGTGCAGCCCGCGGGGCAGCTGTCGGCGTCTGCGGGGCAGCCGAACTCGTAGAGCAGGCCGCACTGCACGCCTTCGGCGCAGCCGCTAAAGCCCATGGAGATGGCGCCTTGCTCGCTCTGGTAGGCGTCGCTGTAGGCCATGCGGTAGGGCGTGAGGTCGAAGCTCACCATTTTGGTCAACCAGGCCTCGCAGGCATCGCCCATGGCGTCGTGCAGCACGCGCAGCCGGTTTTGGACCGGGAAGCTCTCGAGCCACTCGTCTTCCCAGCACAGGCCGTAGCTGTGTTCGGCACAGCCGCCGCCGTGGGCAACCGTGAGTTTCAGGGTGTCGCCCTCGATTGAGAGCTCATCGATTTGAATCGCATCGCTGGGCTCATCGCCGGTGCAGCGGTGGGGCTCTTGCCAGTCGGCCGAGCCGCCGGAGCCGCCGGAGCCGCCCGAACCACCCGAGCCACCCGAGCCGCCTGTGCCCGCCCCAGGTCCCGAGGTGCCGCCTCCGAGCATCCTCGGCTCCGAGCTTCCCGCGTCGTTGGAAGCGCTGACCTCATAGGCGTCGTCGACACCACCGTCGAGCTCGGCCTGAAACGATCCGTCGCTGTCGACCGCGACCGTGACTTCATCGCCCGTGTCCAGGTTCTTGATCGTGACCTCGCCGCCGCCGGGGGTGATGGCGCCGCTCTCACCCTCCACCGCGACGCGGCCGTCGGTATCGGTCGCGGCCAGCTGGATCAGCCCGGGTTTGACCAGGGGTGGGTTGCCCGTATCGGTGCCATTGGTCTGTGCGCAGGCGCCGAAGAGCGACACTGCGAACGCCAGGAGAAGTGAAAGTCGTGCGTTCGTCATCGTTCATTTTCCTTGCTCTTTGCGGCCTCCGGCGTGGTGCCGGAAGCGTCGAGGGTCCGCGTCAGCGGGAAAAGCTGTAAGTTGAGCTGCATCACGCGCGCCCGTGGGCCGGCGCTGTCGCTGAGGTCCAGCAGCTCGCGGCGGAAACGCGTCAGCCGTTCCTTGAAGGCCGGCATCTGCGAGGGCTCGATGCAGAAAGTCACCGAGGTCAGGTCGCGTTCCGCGGCCGGGACCAGCTCGATGCTGTGGGCGGCGCGCTGCATCATCTCGCGGTGGTAGTTGCCGATGTGCATGCTCTGGGTCTGAGCGCCGGTGGTGACAACCGCGCTGGTTTGCAGCAGGTGGCCTTCGGGGTCGCGCTCGAGTAGCTCCAGCTCGAGCAGGGTATCGAGCGCGGCCCGCACCTCGCGCGGCTTGACCTCGGGCATCAACTGACGGCCAATCCAGGCCGGGTCCTCGCGAAACTGGCTCGAGCTCACCAACTCGCGGATGGCGGGCAGATACCAGGTGGCGTGGTAGGCGGCGTGGGCCAGCTCGAGCTTCTGCGCACGCCGGTAGCGGCGAAAGCCTGACAGCCGATGGTAGGCGTCGTTGCGAGTCTCGTCGTCGCGCGCCTGGTTGAAGCGCACCAGCTGGGCGAAGTACTCGGAGGCCTCGCCGTGCAGCTCACAGGCTTCGGCAAAGGTAAGCGCCATCTCGGGCGTGAGGTTGCGCTTGGCCTCGATCACCAGCTTCAGGTAGTTGGGTGAAGCCAGGCCGGCGCGGCGCGAGAAGGCCCTGTAGGAAAAGCCACGACGCTTTTTGATCCGGTAGTACTCCGCCAGGAAGGCCCGGTAGTCCAGGTAGCGAAAGACATCGATGCTCGCCCGCTTGCTCATGGCCCTACGGTGGCATCCGGGGAGCTGCGGTGCCACCGGCTTAGTGCAGAAATCGTATTCGGCAGAATACGGTGTTATTTTGCAAGTATCTGTAATCAAACGATAAAAGCTGCGATCGCCGACGTGTTCTTTGTGCAAGTGGCGTGCTCTTGATCACCGTGGCAAGCGCTCGGCCGATTGATCCACCTCATTGCTGTCGCCTGGTGGCTGGCGCTTGCGTCGGCTATCGTGAAATCGCCCGGTCGATCCGGGCGTGAAGTACCCATGGGACATTTTTCGAGTAGGCCCTTCCGGCTCGAGGGCGGCCGCTGTGCCATCGAGTTGGTGCTTGAGGGCACCATCGAGGGCGAGGACAGTCGCAAGCTGGTTGCGCAGCTGCGCCAGCAGGTCGCACGGGTGCCCACGGAGAGCGGTTGCTGTCTGCTCGTCGATCAGCGGGAGGTCGAGACCGCCACCGCCGAGGCCCGCCGCATCCTGGCCGACGAGGCGGGGCAGCCCATCTACCCGCGTATCGCCCTCTTCGGTGGCACGGTCTTCACGCGCACGCTGGCGCGCTTCATCCTGCGTGCCTCGGGGCAGCCCGACAAGGCGCGCTTCTTTGCCAGTCGCTCAGAGGCCCAGGCCTGGCTCGTCACTTGAACTCGGTGTGGGCGAGGCGCCCCTTTGTGGGCAGCCAGCGCAAGAGGCCGAATAGAAGCGCCGCGCCGAAGACACCGAGCACGAGTTGGCGCGAGGCGTAGGCGGAAAGCAGCGCGTGCTGCAGCACCAGCGCGGCGGCGACGAAGGCCAGTCGGTGCAGCTCGCGGAACATGGTGAGCCGCAAGCGCGTGACGACGCTGCCATAGGACGTGGCCAGCAGCAGCAGCAGCACGCATAGGGCGCTGGCGCCGGCGCGCAGGTGGGGCCAGGTCGCCAGAGGCAGCAGCTCCAGATCAAGCGGTCCTGCGAGGCTCACCGCCGCGTGCAGAAGCGCGAGCCAGGCCGAGGCCATGCCCAGCGCCCGCCGCACGACGGGTGCCAGCCTGCGGGCGCGCGGCGCCACCGTGAGGCGTTCGGCCAGGCGCGAAAGCGGCGTGATACACAGCGATGTCAGCAGCGCACCGCAGGCGAGCCAACCGCTACCGCGGGCGATTACCAGCGCCCTGGTCTCGGCCCAGGGCTCGATGACGGCTGCGATGCCGATCGCTGCAAGCCCGACGGCGCTGCAGGCGGCCACGACGCGCGCCACGACGCGGCGCGGTCGCGGCGCCGCGTGCGCGCTGGGGTTGATCTGCGACCTTGACTCGGAGTTCATAGCGACTCCAGGAAGACCAGAAGGTCGCGGCGCTGCTTTTCATCGAGGGCCGCGACATCGCCGTGTAGGTTGTTTGGATTGTGCTCGTCGAGCACCTCGGCGAGCGACGCGGCGCGCCCGTCGTTCAGGTAGGGCGCGGTCGCGCTCACCGAAAGCAGGCTCGGGGTATCGAGGGAGTCGTCGACGGCGTAGCCAGGCAGGAGCTCGGGAAAGAGGTTTCCGACCCGATGTTGTCCCAGGTGGCTGAAGGCCGGGGGCGTGTGGCAGCGGTCGCATTGGGCGCGCATGAAGGCGTTGAGACCGCGTCGCTCGGCGGCCAGGTCGCGCGCCTCGCCGCTGCGAAAGCTGCGCGCCCGGGGCAGGGCCGCCATGTAGAGGGCCAGCGTATTGCGGCGGCCGGGGGCATGGCGCAGGTAGCCGCGGTAGAGCGTCTGGGCCACGTGATCGAGTTCTGACAGGCGCGCATAGCTGCCATCGCGCAGGAAGGGCGCGGTGCCGAGCAGACCGCGCACGCCGAGGGTCGGCAGCAGGCGGTGGTCGCCCAGATTGTGGGCGCCGTGGTCGCTGTCGCCGTGCATGTGGCAGCTCTGGCAGGAGATGCCGCTGCGCGTGGATTCGTAGAAACCGCGCTCGCCGGCGCGCCGGGCCAGGGCGGCGCTGTCGTGGCGCAGCAGGTAGCCGTCGCCGGGCTCCAGGCGCAGCGGTCGCAGGGCATCGGAACCGGGGTCCAACATGCCGAGCGCACCCGCGGAGGGCGAGCTGATGATCAGCGTTCCATCGCGTAGCTCGACCAGGTCATGGGGGGCGTAAATGCCGGCCTCGGCCGTGTCGATACTCAAAGGTCCGGATGCGTCCTTGCCAAAGCGCGCCAGCTCTTCACTGCCGGCAAAGGCCACCAGCAACGAGCCATCGGCCGCCTGATGCAGACCCATGGGCGAAAGACCGCGATCGGTGTCTCCAGGCTTGGATTGGCGCGGCGTGCGACGCGCGGTCAGCAGCCGCCGGATCACTTTCAGTGAGTCCGAGTCGACTTCGAGGACCTGGTCTTGCACGAAGTGGTTGCCCAGGTGCCGGCTGCCGTCGGGGCGAAAGTCGGTGGCGCTCAGCAGCCAGCGATCGCCGCTCGGCGAGCGTCTCAGGGTGACCGCGGCCCGTCCGAGCTTCAGCTCGCCGGCCGGCCGCAGCTGGCCATCGCTGCCGAGCCGATAGCGTGTAAGCCGCGCGTCGCGGGCGTGGGCCACGGCCACGGTCGAGCCATCGTGTCCGAAGGCGACCCACTGGGGCACTGCGTCGAGCGGCAGACGTGCGGCAATGGGCAGCTCCGGACTCGTCAGCAGGAGCAACTCCGGGGCCGGTCCGTCGCGAAGCACGGCCAGCATGTCGCCGGTGGGGCTGCGCGCCAGTCGCCGCTGCCACCGACCGACGGCAGGCCCTTCGGAGACGCTGAAGCTGTGCGCGTCGACCAGGCTCAGCTTCTCGGCGCTGGCGTGGGCGACGAGCAGCCGCTTTTCGTCAATGAAGACACAGTCGACCGGTTCATCGCCGACCTCGACCCGCTGCACCAGGCCGCGGCTCGAAAGCAGGATCAGCTCGTCGGTCTCGCGACTGACCGTGGCCGCCCGCGAGCCATCGGGGGAGCGCGCCAGCCAGCGCGGGTGGGCCCGGGGCGTGACCACGGTCAGCTGTCGGTGCGTGATGGTGCCGTCGACATCGATCTCGATGTCCAGGGCGCCCTCGCGCTGCTTCGGAGCGCCGTGGACACGCGGATCGTACTCCACGCGAAAGACCCCATGGCCGAGCGCCTCGGCAGCGACCTCGCGCGTCCCTTCACCCAGCCGTGCGCGCATGCCGGTGGCGCCCTTCGCGCGCACGAAAAAGGTCTGCGCTCGGTCCCTGGAAAGCAGGGGCGGCGCGATGGCCGGCTCCCGTTCCAGCCGCAGCCGGTCGACCAGAACCGGCCAGGCCCCCGACAGCGCCTCACTGCTGGCGAAGTCGGCGTGCATTCGATAGGCGCCGAGCGCCCCGGGCGCGAGCAAAAGCAGCAGCAGCGAGAGGCCGAGGCCCCTCGGCAACTGCCCCAGCCTTCGCATGGCAGAACTCGCGCTCAGGCCCAACACCGCCAGTGCATATGCCAAAACCAGCGTCCACAGCTCGGGTTGGGCGCCCAGCGACCACAGGCTCAGGGCCACGGCGACGGCGGCGAGCTGACGAATGCGCGGGGAGTCCACGGCGGGAGGTTATCAGGGGAGGGCGGCTCCGCGGGGCCCCGTCGCGGGGACATCCGGTAGAGAAAGAGGCAGAGAAAAAGCAGAGAAAAAGCTGCCAGGACGTTTTCGCGAAGCCCGCTTCCAGCCACGTAGACGCCATGGACCCCGCCGGTCAGCCATCTGGCGTAGGCCTAGATGTGCTCGGCGGGAGTCATGATCCGCTCTCGGGACCGCTACGGCGCCAGCTGCGGCGTCCGGTCCCCTTGAAATACACGGAGTATTCCGGCGGAGGCCGTCCTTGCATCTGGCATCGTATCGACCCCGATCATCGGCTCAGCACTCCCGCCGAGCACATCTAGCGCATGGGTGATTGCCCCGACGAGCGAGTGCGCGGGAGCTACTTCACAGTGCTACCGGCCAGCAGCCCGGCACCGCGCAGCGCTTCGTAGAGCACGATCGAAACCGCATTGGAGAGGTTCAAGCTGCGCACCCCTCCGCTGGTTGGGATCCCCCAGACGCGTTGCCCGTAGCGTTCGATGAACTCCGCCCCCAGGCCCACCGATTCGCGCCCGAATACCAACGCATCACCCGGCTGGAAGTCCGCTTCCAGGTAGCTGCGCTCGGCGCCCGAGCTCAAGAGGTGCAGCCGCGTCTGCGGATGGCTCTCGCGATAGGCCTCGAAGCTCGGATGCACGTGCACATCCACCAGATGCCAGTAGTCGACGCCCGCGCGCTTGAGCGAGCGGTCGTCGATGCGGAAGCCCAGGGGTTCGATCAGATGCAGCGGACTCGAGGTGGCCGCGCAGGTGCGCGCTACCGAGCCCGTGTTGGGCGGGATCTCGGGCTCCACCAGCACTACCTCGAAGGGTGTGCTTGGCTTGGGGCAGCGCAGCTTCGGCGTGTCGGGCAGGACCGGGGCCCCTGGCTCACTCTTCGTAGAGCTTGACGACCTTCACGCCGTCGGGACAGGCCTGCATGCACAGGTCGCAGAGCGTGCACTCGTCGACATTGTCTTCGACGACTGCGACGGCGGTGGCACCCGCGGCTGCCTTGAAGATCTTGACGGGGCAGATCTCGACCAGCTTTTGAGCGATGCCGGGCGCGCTCTCGATGGCGCCCTGGTTCAGATCGATTCGGATGAACATCCCCATCTCAACCTCCCTTGGCCTCGATGGCCTCGCGCACCAGCTTCGGAATGTCGCCCACGTCGTCGGCCACCGCGATGCCCGACGCGCGCATGGCGCGGATTTTTTCAGCCGGTGAGTCGACCTTGCGGTGCACCACCGTGCCGGCGTGGCCAAAGCTCACGCCGGGCATGTCGTCCATGAAACGGCCTGAAACAAAGGCGACGATCGGCAGTCGGCTGTTGTTTTCCTTGGCCCACGCCGCCAGCTGAGCCTCCATCGGGCCGCCGGGCTCCGAATAGATGACCACGGCCTTGGTCTCGGGGTCAGCCTCGAAGAGCGGCATCAACTCCGAGTATGAGGAGCCCACGACCGGGTCGCCGCCGATGGAGACCGCCGTGCTCACGCCCAGGCCGCCGGTGGTCAGGGCGTTGCAGATCTCGGTGGTCATGCCGCCCGAACGCGACATCACGCCGACGCAGCCCGGTCCGAACGCCTTCTTGCAGTCTTCGGCAGGTCCGCCGAGGCTGCCGAAGCGGCATACGCCCGGTGTGATCACGCCCAGGCAGTTGGGGCCGATCACGCGCGCGCCGTGCTTGTCGGCGAACTCGATGATCTCGCAGGCACTCTTGCGCTGGATGCCCTCGGTGATGATCACGATTTCCTTGATGCCGGCTTCGATCGCTTCGAACGCGGCGTCCGGCGCGAATTGGTAGGGCACCGTGATGACCGAGCCGTCGACCCGCGTCTGCTCGACGATTTCGCGCACGGTGTCGTAGACCTTGACGCCGTAGACCTCGCGGCCGCCGCGCCCCGGCGTGACGCCGCCCACGATCTTGGAGCCGTAGTTCAGACACTCGCGGGTGAAGTTCAGCGCTTCGCGCCCCGTGATGCCCTGCACGATGAAGGTGAAGTCTTCGTTTACGAGAATTCCCATCGCTCGCTTCCTTGAATTGGCTCAGCCGTTGACCTTGGCGACGGCGCGCTTGGCCGCTTCGCTAAGCGAGACCGTGCGGTCGCAGTATTCCACGCCGTACTTTTCCAGAATCTTGAAGGCGTCTGCCTCCCAGGCCCCGGGGCAGCGGAAGATGGTGATGACCTCGGAGGGGACCAGGCCCATCTCGAGCACGCCCTTGATGACGCCGCGGGCGACCAGGTCGGCGCGCGTGTTGGAGACCACGTTGGACATCACGGCGATTTTGTCGACGCCTTTTTTGCCCAACACCAACTTGGTCAAGCGCTGGGCCTTGCCGACGCTGGGGTTACCGCCGATGGCGGCGTAGTTGGCGGGGTTGCCGCCCTGGCGCTTGACGGCGTCAAAGATGGTCAGCGAACCGCCACCGGCGCCGATTACAAGGCCCATGTTGCCGTCGAACTCCACAAAGGGGCTGATCAGGCCGCGCGGATCCTCGGCGTCGATGGCGTGGGCTTCGCGCTCCATGGGCGTGGGCTCGCCGCGCACGCTGCGGGTCTCGGTACTGGGAATGCCGAACTCCTCGAGCAGCGCCTGCTGTCGGAAGCGACCTTCCTCTTCCATGTCCATGTAGCAGTCGAGGGCGATGAACTTGCCGTCTTCGGTCTCGCCGAGCGCGTTGATCTCGGCGGTGGTCAGGTCGTACTCGAGAAAGGCCTCGGCCAGGCGCGAGACGACCTGCGTCATGCGGTTGAGGGGCTGCCCGGTCAGGCCCAGCGACCGCACCAACTCCTTGGCGCGGAAGACCGAGTTGCGCATGGGCCCGAGCGTCGAGAAATGCCGGCGCTGCACGCGGTCGGGTTGCTCGTCGGCCACGTCGTCCAGGTTCTTGCTGCCGATGTCGCTGGCGATCATCACCGGGCGTTTGGCCACGCCGTCGTAGGTCATCTGCACGGCGAACTCGCGCTTGACGTCGATCTTGCGCTCGACGCGCACCGCCACCGGTTTTTGGCCGTTGATCTCGAGCGCCAGGATCGCCGCGGCCTGCTCTTTGGCTTCGGCGGGGCTGCCCGCGAACTTCACGCCACCGGCGGCGGCGCGGCCCGAGGCCAGGATCTGGGACTTGATGGCGACCGGGCCACCCAGGTCGGCCGCGATCTTCTCGGCCTCCTCCGGAGTCTTCGCCAACTCGCCCTCGGCGAAGGGGATCCCGTACTTGGCGAGCACCTTTTTCGACTCGAATTCGTAAAAGCGCATGGGTTGTGAACCTCGTTCGCGTTAGCTACGCGCCTGCCCGGCGCGCGCCCGGCAGCATCCCGGGAGCCCTGCAGTCGGCGCCCGTGCCCTCCACTACGGACCGGCGTCGGCCGTTTCGTGTACCGTGCTGACAGCGCGCTGGCAAGGGCGCTTGCGGTGGTCCGGCGCCGGCCGCGGTGATAGTCTGCAGCGGTGATGGCGGAGGCCGACGACAGCAGGGCAGTGCTCATCGATGGCCCCGCCGCGGTCTTCGTCTGGGTGGCTGGCGCCGATGGCACCATCGACGAACGCGAGCGCGCGCGTTTCGACGAGATTCTGCTATCCAGCGCAGCGCCCGGCAGCGCAGAGCTGGGAGCGTTGATCGAAGCGGCCCGCGAGCGCGCGGCCCAGGTGCTGTCCGCACCCGACACCGCCGCCGCCGAAAAACTGCTGTCACAGGTCTCGACGGCGGCGCAGCACGCGCTCGCTCCGGAAGACGCCGAAGCCTATCGGCGTGGCCTGATCTTCATTGCCGAACGCGTCGCTTCGGCTTCGGGGGGAGGGCGGCTGGGGCTCGGCTCGCGTACCTCTGAGCAAGAGCGTGCCGCCATCGAGCGGCTGCACGAGCTGCTCGCTTGACCGTCTCGCTTGACCGTCTCGTTTGACAGCTAGATCAAGGGGACCGGACGCCGCAGCTGGCGCCGTAGCGGTCCCAAGAGCGGATCATGACTCCCGCCGAGCACATCTAACGCCCCTGCTGGGCCGAGCGCCCCTGGGTGCGCAGTGTCGCGAGGAAGTCCGCCAGGCGTTCGCTCACGTAGCCGAGCAGGTTGACGTCCTGCGCGCCAAAGCCACCGCCGCGCCGATTGACCAGCTGCAACATGCCGAAGAGCTGACCGTCCCGGCTCACCGGACACAGCAGCATGTTGCGGGCGTCGAGGCCCGTGCGACTGTCGGTCGCCGGATTGTAGGCCGGCTCGAGCATCACGTCGGCGAAGGCGGTGGCGTGGCCCTCGTTGCGCAATGCCTGGCCGAACAGACCGGCGGCGCGCGGGATCGCGTGGCCTTGACGATCGGCTGCGCCCGGTCCCGTCAGGGCGACGAAACGCAACTCATCGGTGTTGATGTCGTAGATGCAGGCGCTCGCCGCTTCGGCCGGGATCGAGTTTTCGAGAAAGCCGATGCAGAAGTCGAGGCCTTCGACCGGCGTGCTCAGTCGAGACAGGCCCTCGAGCGCCTCGAAGGCATCGGCCAGGCGGTCGTCGTGGTCGTGACGCGCCGGAGCGGGCGCCACGGCCGGGGCCGCCGGCACCGGGGGCTTCGCTTGGGCGCCCGCAGGGATCGCGGCTGCCGGGTAGTCGACGCTGACATCGCCGCTCCAGTCGCGCCATTGCAGCGTGATCAGCGGCGGGCGCTGGGGCGCGTCCCGCCACTCGTGGTCGAAAACGGCCAGGTTCGCCAAGACGCCCTTGGGTAGGCTTTCGGCCTGCTTTTGCACCTCGGCGAGCTTCCAGCGCAGCGCGGCCTCGGCCGCCGGCACCGTCATGCCCGCGGCGATCGCGTAGGCCTGCTCGATGTAACGAAGCGGATTTTCTTCGGTCGGATCGTCGGAACGCTCCCGAAGCAGTCTGAGGTCGGTCCCGCCGGGCGCCGATCGGGGCTGCGCACTTGCTTGGGACTGCACGTTCACTCCGGGGGCTCCATCCACGTAGGCGACGGTTTGAAACTTGCGCTTTGAACTCGATGCCGCCGGGGCGGCCTGCGCGTTCTGGGCGCTAGACGTGTTGGAGGGGCGGGTCCGTTCCCCGCTGGTTGCGCCCGGCTGTGGGCGTGAGTCGGGCGGGGCGGCCCGATTTTCCGTCGCTTGGTCTTTTGGCGCGGCGGCAGCGGGCGCTGGAGCGGGCACGGGATCGGCCGCTGGCGTCGGTGCCGCCGTTGCGACCTCCGTGAGCGGCGTCAGCACGAAGCGCCGGCGACTGCTCGGGTCCAGAATCGTGGCGACGCCGGCTTGGTCGAAACTGCAGCTGGCACCGGGCGGCACCGACGGCCGCTCACCGAGCCGTTCGAGGCCCAGTTCCAGGGCACCCATCCAATTGAGGGCATCGACTTCGTGCTCGTGTTCCGGCTGGGAACCGCCGAGCTTGCTCACCTGGAGCTTCCATCTGCGTGTACTCACCTGTCGGTCCGACCTCTGAAGCGCCAACGGCTTCTGAAAATACCACAACTTCGAGGGTTTAGCGGAGTTCGGGAGCCGTCGTCATGTCCGGAAGTGGCTGTAGCAGCTCGAGGCTCCCAACGCCCGCCACGTGGGCCATCCCACCGACACCTGCTCGCGATCAATCCGAAACTCGCTCCGAACGCTCACCACTTCATACGTAACCTATTGGAAACAACAGGGGTTCTCGATTGCGCTATATAGCGACAGTCGCCGGCGGCGGCATGTGACTCGAGGTACTCCGATGTGGATCTTGGTAGTAGGCTCCAGCTCGATACTCGACCGGCCCGATGGCGGGGTGGCCGCGCTGAGCGAGCTGGGTTGCCGGGTGAAGGCGGCGGACTTGTGGGAGGCGCTGGACGAGCCAGCCTACATCGAAGAGCCGCCGGCCGCGGTCTTGGTCGAGGCCCTCGATCAGTTCGATGCTGGCCGTGCGGCCCTGGCGCGGGTGCGCGCGGTGGACATCCTGGCCGAGATTCCCTGCCTGGTCGCCATCACGCTGGGGCAGGCGCAGCGGTTGGACGGCAATGACGGCTTCGACGACTTCATCCTGCTGCCCTACCTGCCCGCCGAGCTCTACGTGCGGATCCGCCGGGCCGAGTGGCGCCGCAGCGAGTTCGCCGGCAAGGAGCGCATCAAGATCTCGCGCATGTGCATCGACCTGGCGGGTCACGAAGTTACGGTCGATGGGCGTCGGGTCGATCTCACCCACCAAGAGTTCGCGCTGCTGAAGTTTCTCAGCCAGCACCGCGGCCGGGTCTTCAGCCGCGAGCAGCTGCTCAATCGCGTCTGGGGGGTGAGCTACTACGGCGGCAGCCGCACGGTGGACATTCACGTTCGACGCTTGCGCATGAAGTTGGGGTCCATGGCCGACCCGATCGAGACCGTACGCGGTGTGGGTTACAAGATGCGCGCCCCATGAGCGCGGGCAACAGGCGACCGCTGGCGGTGACGACGGGCGATCCAGGTGGCGTGGGCCCGGAGGTGGCCCTGCGCGCTTGCCTCTCCCTGGAGGATCCCGACGCAGCCAGCGTGCTCTACGGCGATGCAGGCGCCCTGCGCGCCCTGGCCCTCGAGCTGGGCCTGGACGCCGCGCGTCTGCAGCAAGTGCAGGCCGGCGCCGAGGCCCGCGTCGCCGCAGGCCGCGTGGGCCTCGTGGATGTGGACGTGGATGTGGACGTGGGCGTCGGCTGGTCGGAGCAGGCCATGTCCCATCGGCCGACCGCTGCTGGGGGCAGGGCACAGCTCGCCGCCCTCGACGCCGGGCTGGAGGCCGCGTTGGCGGGGCGCGTGCGTGCCCTGGTGACGGCGCCGATGAGCAAGGCGGCAGTCGTAATGGCCGGCACGGCGTTTTCCGGACACACCGAGCATCTGGCGCGTGCTGCGGGGTTGGCCGACGACGAGGTCACCATGAGTTTCCTCGGCCCGCGCCTGAAGGTCGCCCTGGCGACCACCCACATGGCGGTGGCACAGCTGTCATCGGCGATCACCCAGGACCGCGTTCTGCGATCGATTCGCCACCTGGCGCAGGCACTGCTCGCCCTGCACAGCGGCGAGGCGAGCAGCCACCCTTTGCGGCTGCTGGTCACCGGCCTCAATCCTCATGCAGGGGAGGGCGGGCTCTTTGGCTCCGAAGAGCCCGCGGCCATCGCGCCCGCCGTTGAACTCGCCTCCAAGGAAGCGCCGTTTTGCGACGGCCGCATGACGCTCGAGGGCCCTTTGCCGGCGGAGACGGCGTTTCGCCTGGCCGCGGCCGGGCAGGCGGCCGGCGTGGTGGCGATGATGCACGATCAGGCGACCATCGCCTCGAAGCTCCTGGACTGGACCGCTGCCAGCAATGTCACCCTGGGCCTGCCCTTCGTGCGCACGAGCGTCGACCATGGCGTGGCCTACGACGCGGCTGCGGCCGGCACAGCTGACGCTGCGGGTATGGCCGCAGCGTTGCGCATGGCCCTGCGTCTGACCCCATCCTGAGGCCAGGCGCGGTTTGGCGCGGTTTGCTGGTAGACTCGGTCAACAGCGGCGTGGGGCGCGGCTATTGCCCGCGCTGCGAGCTTCTCATCACGCGGGTGCGCAATGTCCTTCTGGGAAGATCTGGATACCAACATCAAGCGCTTCATTATCTTCGGCGCCGTGCTTTTCGTGGCCGTCCTGGCGTTTCGGAGCTGTGCCGAGCCCGACCCGGACGGCAAGCTCCCCCCCCGCGGCATCCAGCAGGGACGCTGAGAGTTATCGAGCCGCGGCTGTCAAACCGAGCGCCGCTGCAGGCTCTGCTCGAATGCGTCCGACACGCGAACGCAGGCTTCGCGCACTTCGACGCTGCCGTCGAGCAATAGCGACAGTGGCTTGAGTTCTACCGACTCCAGCTCGTGCCGCCGGTCGTTGACGAACGCCGACAGTCGCAGCAGCACGTCGCCTATCGCTTCCACGTGAACCTTGCGCTGGGCGCTGCGCACGCCCAGGAGCAGCGATTGGCCCGCCAAGCGTCCGAGCACCCGTTCGATCACCGAGAGGGGCGCGGGCAAGACCGCCAGTGTTCGATCGGCGGAGGCTGCGCCATGGGGGTCGGCGAAACCCAGCTCCATGCCGACGCGGCCGTGGGGCAGGGGCCAGGCGCGGATGCCGAGGGCCGCCAGCGGATCCCCCGTGGCCGTCACCATCACGCCCAGAATGCGCTCGGCCTCTTCGCCCGGTCGCTCCAGGCGCGTCTTGGCCAGACCCATCAGCTGGCGGTAGGTGTCCCGAACGCGCGAGGCGCTGTCGACCATGTCGACCGCCAGGTCGGGGTGGTCCCACAGGCGCAGGTCGGGGGAAGCGAGGGAGATGCGCACCGGGTAGCCGATGCGGCTGGCTTCCGCCGCCGCACGCGAGGCGCTTCCGCAGAGCTCTTCCAGAGGCAAGGGGATGCCGTAGGGGGCGAGGGCGGCCTTGCTCGCCGGATCCGAGAGCGAGCGGCGCGGTCCCAGCAGCACGTCGAGCACGGCGCCCTCGTCGACGCCCTCCACGCTCGATTCGATCATGGGCGTCTCGCGATCGGTCGCAGCCAGCGCCTCCAGTGCGACGGCCAGGTCGCGCGCAGCGCCGACGTTGACGCCAGCGCTGTCGGCATCGCGCTTCCACAGCACGTATCCGTCATCGGCGGGTTCGAATAGGCCACCGTCGCGGGTGCTACGATCCGTCGGGCGCTGCAATCGCCTGCGGTCGCTTCGGCCGAGCGCGCGTGCCGAGGCCGTCCACGCCTGCGCGGCTCCTGCGTTCAGCAACGAAAGGGCGCTGGCCAGGGGCTCCACCTCGCGCACCATGGTGATGCCGAGATCTGCCGCGGCTGCCGCGAGTGCCATGGCGTCCCGATCGTGGCCGACCAGCGCTAGCAGCGTGCGCCCCGCCCGGCGTTGGTCCGAATTGGCCAGCTCCACCAGCTGCTCGAGCCGCGGCGCCTGGCTGAGGCAGACGGCTTGGAGCTGGGGGCCGCCACCTTCGCAGGCGGCCGGCAGCGAAAGCTCCCGCACCTGAGGCTCCACCCTCAGTGTGAGGGCAGCGGCCGCGCGCGCGATCTCGACCGCCAGTTCGGCGCAGTCGCAGATGATCCTTGTGGCCATGGCAACGCGAGCGACGCGTCGCGCCGCTTCAGGTAGGGAATTGTACCCGGCTTGCCGCCGAGCGCGAACTCTTGACCAAGGGCAGATGATGCGCTTGGGACTGGAAAGTGCGTTCCCTGACCCCCTAGAATGCGCGATGACGATAAATCACGTTGCGAGTGAGTGCGACGGTGGCTTCGGGTCCAACAAGGCGGGCTCGAGGGCTCGAGCCGGGGCGCTCGTCAACCGATAGGAGACGCCCACATGCGGCTGAAGATCATCGCGGGAAACCTGGCAGTTGTGCTGCTCCTGGGCGTCGCCGCCTACATCATGGTCGGCGGCACCCTCCGCGCTGAGCTGCTGGGTCAGCTCGAAGGGCGAATCGCGTCCGATCGCGAACTCTTCGAGCGCTCCTTTCGTCTGGCCGCTCGGGACTTCGTCGAGCTGGTCGCCGATCGGGCCGCAGCCCGGGAATCGCGCGACATTTTCGCCGGGCTCGACCTCGACAGCCGTCGCACGCGCGCCTTCGAGGTGGCCGAGGCCACGGCGGCCTGGCTCGCCAATCCGGCCCGCGGCGTGCGCGGTGGCCCCGACATCGTCGTTGTCGTCGACGATTCCGGCAAGGCGATCGCGCGCAACGGCGCCCGCAACGTGATGTTTGGCAAGCAGCTGTCGGGGCAGATTCCCGCGCTCGAGGGCGCGCTCAAGAGCGGCCGCCCCGCCCACGACATCTGGCTCGAGGACCGCGAGAAGAAGATCCTGGAGACGGCGATTGCACCCGTGCGCTCGCAGAGCGGGGCCATCCTGGGGGCGCTGGTCGTCGGCTACGACCTGAGCAACGGCGTCGCCAGCCGCGAGGCCGAAGTCCTGGGACGCGACGTCGCATTTCTGGCCGAGGGCAACGTCTACAGTTCGTCCCTGGGAGGTACGGCTGCGCGGGACCTCAAGGGCTACCTATTCGGCCCCCAGGCGGCCGCCACCAACGCCGTACTGGGCGCCGAGCGTGGTGCCAGCCCGATGTGGACGGCGGAACTGTCTGGGCAAAAGTGGAGCGGCATCACGGCGCGGCTGCCCAACGACGCATCGCATCCGGTGGCCTTTGCGGTACTCGGCAATCGCAGCGCCCAGGTCTCCATGGCCTCCCGCGTGAACGTGATCCTGGTTCTAACGGCCCTGGGTGCCATCCTGATCGTGCTCTACGGCTTCGTGATCGGAAACGCCCTGATGCGCCCCATCGAGCAGATCGAAGAAGGGGTTCTCGCGGTGATCAATGGCCGCACCGACCTTCGCCTCGAGACCGAAAGCGAGCACCTGGGAGGCCTGGCCTTTCGCATCAATCAGCTGCTGAACGTCTTCACGGGCACCGCCGAGGACACCGACGACGACGGACGGTCTTCGGTGGCATCGGTACCGGCCCCCGCACACTGGAAGGACGCCGCCTATTCCGACGCGGCCGGCGGTACGGGCCAAGCCCCGACCAATCCGGACGAGCCCATCGACGATCCCCAGCTGGCCGCTGCGCTGGCCCGTGAGTCCGAAGCCGCCTATGGAGCCCGCATCTATCGCGAGTACGTGGATGCCAAGCGTGCCCTCGGCGAGGAAGTCTCGAACATCCCCGAGGACCGCTTCGCCCAGCGCCTCACCGGCCGCGCGTCGGCCTTGGCTAGCAAACACGGTTGCCGCCTGGTTCGCTTCAAAGTAGAAACTGCCGGCGACCAGGTCATTTTGCGACCTGTGCTGATCCGCTAGCCTCCCAGGATATGGCCCTCTTCGGTCTCTTCGGTAAGAAGTCGGAAACCGACATCGTCAAGCGTGCCGCCGAACGCGTCGCCAACAAGCGCGCGCAGGCGGTCGATCGCTGGGAGGCGATCCACGAGCTATCCCGCATCGGGCACGCCGACGCCGTGCGGGGCCTGCTCAAGCGCTTCACCTTCTACGTCGATCCCAGCATCACCGACCAGGAGGAGAAGGACGCCGCATTCGAGGGTGTGGTGGCCGCCGGAGAGGCCGCTCTCGAGCCGGTTGTGGAATTCATGCGCCGGGCCGAGTCGATTAGCTGGCCCCTGAAGATCCTCACCCGCCTGGTCGAGCCGGATGTGGTCGTCGAAAAGCTCCTGGAGCTGCTGTCCAGCATGGACACGGAGTACGAGCGCGACCCCCAGTGCAAGATTCAGGTGCTTTCGAGCCTGGAGGAGCGCCCCGATCCACGGATCGCCGTTGGAGTCGTGCGATTTCTCGAAGACTCCAACGAGACGGTGCGTTTTCATGCCGCCGGCGCACTTTTCGCCCAGGCCGATGCCGCCGAGTACTGTGATGCACTGATCGAAGCCTTCTGTGCCGAGGAGAGCGTGCGCATTCGCATGAGAATCCTCGATGGCTTCATCGCAGCTGGTTGGGACGTGGGTACACGCAGCGAAGATGTCAGCGCTCGCCTGCCCAGTGGCTACAAGCTCGACCGCAAGGGCACACCCAGCAAATCCTGAGGGCAGGGAAGGACTCGTGGGCCCTGGCTCGCGCTGGGGCGGATCGTGATGGCGGTCGGCCTGCCTCGCGATCGCGGAAGACGAGAAACGCCCCGCGTGCAGCCGCTTGGACTGCAGGCGGGGCGCCTGATCGCATTCGCTGGTCGACTACTCTTCGTCCATGTGGCTCAGGCCTGGATCCGTGGGCAGGTAGAACGCGAAGCCCAGCGTGAACATGTGGTTGAAGTGGCTGAGCTGGTCTTCAGAGTCGATCGCCTCGTCCGGGAAGTCGCCGTCCGGATGTCCCGACTCATCGGTGCCCGAGGTGTTCCAGGCGAACGGCATTCCGCGCCATTCCAGCGTCATCGCCAAGAAGTCCGCCAAGTAAAGCGACAGGCCGACACCGAACGTGGGCGCGATCGCCATGCGCTGCTCCCTGTCGCCCACGTCCCTGCTAAAGCACATGATCTGCGTGGAGAGTTCGCCCATGTTCTTGCACGCCGAGGCCTGGTTCTTCGTGACCTCTGCCCGCTCCTCGAGGCCGATGAACGCAGCGCCGCCGAAGACGTAGAAGTCGGTATCGACGAAGAGCTTTTCGAAAATACCGAGCTTGCCGCGCAGTGGGATGAACGAGAGCTGCGGTGCGGCGATCCACTTGATCTTGCCGATCTGATCGGGAAAGCGCTCGCTGTCGGGCAGGCTGATCACGTTGACACCGTTGGTCTGTCCCTTGGCGACGACCTCGTCGGTCAGCTGCGTGTCCAGGTGCATGAAGGCGAAGCCGCCCCAGGCGCCGATTCCCAACCAGTCGGTGGGATGGAACATCAGCTGGCCACCGCCGAAGACCGCCCGGGTGAACTCGTCCTCAAGCGTCATGGTGCTATGCAGCTGGATCTGAAAACGGGTCTCGCGGTAGACGCGCAGGCCGATAACGGCCGGGGCGCCAGCGAGGGGTCCGCGTACATCGATCTCCTGGGCCGTGGCCGTCGGTGCGACGGAGAGGGCGCCCAGGGTGATCGCGGTTGCAAGTGCCAGTGGGATACGCTTGAACATCGTCGTCATCGTCGCTTCCATTGTCGCGCTCACAGGTCCGTCACTTCGGGTAGGTGTATTCGAAGGTGAAGGGGAGGAAGAGCGTGATGCCCACGTGCAGGCTGACGTTATTGGTCAGCGTGGCGTTCTGGTCGATCCAGGTGCTCTCGGACTCGCGCTCTTCGCCGAGCCGCACATCCAGGTTCTCGAGCTTCTCCAGATACATGTAGTCGCGCATCTCTCCGAATACCGTCAGGTACTTCGACAAGAAGACGCGGATACCGATGCCCGCGTTGAAGGAGACGCGCCAGTCGAAGTCGAAGCTGCGGACCGCCGGGTCGACCACGGCCACCGGACGCGTGCGGACCATGCCGACGCCGCCCACCAGGTAGGAGTCCCACTGGAAGATGGCGCTGTTGAACATCGTGAACTTGCCGTAGATCGGCACGTACGTGAAGTTCAGGTGCGCGCCCAGTTGGTACTGGGTGATGGGCACCGCCAGGCGGGTCGAACGACGAATGCTGAAGTTCAGATCCGACTCGGATTCGACGCCCTGATACCAGAGGAAGCTGCCGCCCACGGCCAGGACGTTGGTCACCCAGTAGTTGAGTCCAACGGCCAGCGAGGGGTGCGACACATAGGGATCGTTGACCGTAAACGCGACCGAAGGGGCGAGTTCGAAGCGGCCGTTGCGCAACACGTACATGCGCTGGACGGCGTAGATCTCTTCGACCACCTCCTTCTCGCGCGGCGCACGGTCACCGGCTTCTTCCTCCATGTCGTCGTCGGAGGTCAGCTCGTCCAGAAGGTCTCCGCCTCCGCCAGCTGCGGCGCCGCCTCCCGCTTCGGCTTCACCTCCCATTTCGACCTCACCACCAGCCTCCGCGCCGGCTTCACCACCGGCTTCGGCGTCGGCTTCGGGGGCAGCATCGGACTCGGCTTCGTCGAGGTCGAAGCTCATGTCCTGAGCATGGGTCAGGGCGGGCGATACCAGCGCGCACAGGGCGCTGATGAGCACATATCGAGTCGGCGTCTTCAAAACCATCTTGCCATCTACCTCATGCGCGTTTCCGTGGGTCATCCCTCGCACCACAACGTACTGCACTCAGCCAAAAAGAGAGTCCCTGTTTCGAGACTAAGTCCTTGAAATTACTGAGTAAATTGACGATTCGCCGAAGTCGCGGCGACTATATCACGCAAAAACCGACACAATCAAATGCTAACGCCCAAACACCCACATTTCACGATGCGCTAAACGCCTCTTGCCTGTCCGACAATCAGCTCGTCATGCGGCCATGGTGTCGTCACCGGATTTGTCGAAGAGAGCCTCGACAAACGCCGCGGCGCTGAACTCGCGTAGATCTTCGACCTTTTCGCCCAGGCCGATGAAACGCACCGGGGACTTGTACTGATCGACGATGCTCAGGATCACACCACCCTTGGCACTGCCGTCCAGTTTGGTCAGCACGACGCCCGTGACGCCGACCGCCTCGCCGAAGATCTGGGTCTGCTGCACCGCGTTCTGCCCCGTCGTGGCATCGAGCACCAGGAAGACCTGATCGGCGCTGCGTCCGCCCGTCGCCTTGGCGATCGTGCGTTCGACCTTTTTGATCTCCTCCATCAGCGGTTGCTTGGTGTGGAGTCGGCCCGCGGTGTCCGCAATGACGAGATCGTAACCCTCGTCGGTCGCCTTTTTGATGGCATCGAAAATCACCGAGCTGGGGTCGGCATTGCTCTTGCCTTTGACCACCGGACAGTCGACGCGCTTGCCCCACATCTCCAGCTGCAACACGGCCGCTGCGCGGTAGGTGTCGCCCGCGGCCAGCAGCACGCGTCGCCCTTCGGCCGCGTAGCGGGAGGCCAGTTTGCCGATGGTCGTGGTCTTGCCCACACCATTGACGCCCACCATCAAGATCACGGCCGGTGAGCCATCGAGGCTCACAGGCGGCGCGTCGACCGAAAGAATGGACGCGGCCTGGGCCTTGAGCGACTTCCAGATGGCCTCGGAGTCGGAAAGCTCACCGCTTTCCATCTTCGCGCGCAGATCGTCGAGGATGCGCTGGGTCGTTTTCACCCCGACGTCGGCGGTGATCAGCACTTCCTCGATCTCCTCCAACAGCTCCGGATCCACGGCTTGTTTGGCACCAAAGAGCTTTGCCAGGCGGGCGATGAATCCACCGCGGGTGCTGGCCAGGCCCTTGCGGATCGCCTTGATCGCCTCTTTTTGCTCTTCGGCAGAGGCTTCGGCGGCGGAGGGTTCATCAGCCACTGGAGCCTGTTGCTGCGAGCCCGCGGCTGGCGCCTGAGCGGCAGCGACCTGGGCGTGTTCTTCCGCAGGTGCGGCCTCCGCGGCTCGAGGTGCTTCGGCTTCGACTTCGGACCCGGCCTCGGCTTGGGGCTCGCCCGCGACTTTAGCCTCGCCCGTCGCTTCGGCCTTTTCCGCCTCGGCGGGCTCCACGGGAGCGCTGGCTTTAGGCGTGGGCGTGCTGGCCTGCGGCTCCGCGGCGTGGGCGGGCACTTCCGCCGCAGCGGAGGTGGCCTTCGGCAGCTCACGATCGGCGGCCGTATCCTCTTCGGGGAGCTGCGGCTTGCTCCCGCGCGCGATCAAAAAGACCACCACGGCGAGCACAACGACAGCGATGACGACTAGGGTGGTTGTGTCCATGGTCAGAGTCTGCCGGCGCGCAGCATGGCGGGCGCCGCAAAACCGCGGGCACTATAGAAATCGCGTTGCCCGCCCGTCAATGGCATCGCTTATCGAGGTGGCCTCGGCTCGTCGCCCTTGGGCGCCTCCGGTCCCGCAGCATTGCCGGATTCGGCGTCGACCGTGGCGCCGGAGGCGGTGCGCAGCACGCTTCGCGCATCTGCAGCGATCGTCTCGATGTCTCGCCGCTTCGGCGCCGCCACGCCATAGCCCGCCCGCTCGACCTGTTCCACCAGCGCGGCCAGTCGAGGCGTGTCGGTTCGAAGTTGCGCGGCGTGGTGGAGCACTTCGCGCGCGGTCGATGTCTCCCACAGTTCCGGGCGCGGCAACACGACAAGTGCGGCGGGTTTGTAAGCCTGCAGCGCCGCCGAGCGCAGACTGGGTAGGCGCACGCGTAGAAACGAACCGGCCCCCGATTGCGGCAGGGAGATTTCGGCGCTGAGCGTGAGGTGATCGGCGCCTCTCAGTTCGAGCTGCACGCGCCCGCTCGGCAGGCTAGGCGTCTCGAAGCGCCCGCTTGCGTCGCATTCCACGATCAGATCGTCGCCGCGTCGTGGGCTTATACGGACGCTGGCCTGCTCGAGCGCCGCCCCGAGGTCGGCCGAGCGGAGCTCCCCCTTCAGCCGCTGGCGGTCTGTCGAATTCGCGTCGGTCAGGGCCTCCCGGTGGATTCCGGCCGCGAGGATCGCGCCGTCCGCTTCGTCCGCGACCGCCTGCGGCTGTTTGCCAGCGCGCCTGCGCAGGCCCCAGCCGATGGCGATCGCGCACAGCAGGCTCGGCAGCAGCAACCACGCCGGGCTCGGCGTACCGTCGTCCTTGGGCGCGATCCGAAGTGTCGATGAGCGACTCGAGCGGATCCAGGGTAGGGGGCTGTCGAAGCGGGCGTGCAGCTCCGCCCCATCCGCACCGGCGGTGTCGGGAACCTCGACGCGCAGGCTGTAGCGGCCCTGCGCGTCGGTCTCCACCGAGGCGAGATGTTGTTCGGCGTGGAAGATCCCGATGGGCTCTCCGGGCAGGCCGCCGCGCGCCGATCGCAGCGCGCCGGCCAGCTGCACCCCTTGGGCGGCCGCCGTGTCCATCTGCTCCAGCGTCAGCTGGCTCGCCAGCGTGCGCACCAGGGCCCTGGTGGAACTCGAAGCGTTGCGGCGGGCATCGGCGCTGGATTCGACGCGCAGGGCTCCGAGCCCGGCGGGACCCAGCATTGCGCTGGTAATGGTGGCGCCGAATAGGCCACCGGGGCCGCTCGCTCCCTGGGCCAGCAGGTGACCGCGCTCGTCGTGTAGGGCGATGGCGAGATTTTGACCACCGGCTGCACTGCTAGCTCGCACGAGCACTTCCAGCGCAGTGTCGTCCAGCGCGAACGAGTGGCTCTGCGGCTGTTCGAACTGCAGCAGGACATCGCTCTTGGCCAGATCGATCTCGCGCCGTGCGCTGCTGCCCCGGTGGTGGTCGTCGCCTGGAAAGCGGGCACTGACCGTGTAGCGCCGCACGGGCAAAGCGAAGAGTGCGCTGAAGTCGCCGGATCCCGTGGTCGTGACCTCGCGTCGCTGGGGAGGCTCGCTTCCGTCGGAACTCGCGATCTCGATCACCACCGGACGCCGCCGAAGGGGTTTCGAGGCATCGTTTTCGAGCCTTCCGTTAACCCGCATCCCGTCGGCGTGCCCATCGCAGCTCACCGTCAAGGAAGTGGCGGCCTGTACGCGAATCAGAGGCTGAGCGCCCGAGTGTCCTGGACACAGAGGCCAAAGCCATAACAGCGAGGTGAGCGCTCTCACCCACACGCGGATGTGAGGCGAAGTGGAGCTGCATCGGGGGTCAGCAATCGCGCCGTTCTGCCGTTGCGGTGTTAGCTGCAAGTCTGCGATCCTTGTCCAGGTCGCCTTACTTCATGGATGATCCGATCTCGAGCGCTTCGATCGACGGCCATTGCGCGCACCGACCCCTCAAGCTACCGCCTGAGCGGGGTGCGTGGGGTAGGGGAACAGAATTCACCGAACATTTCCCTGAAGCAATTGGGGGGAGCCCCCGTCCAAGCGCGACATCGACCATGGCAGAAGTACCGCGTAGGTTGACGAATTCGGGTCGCTATCGATGGCGACAATCCGCTCACGCTTTCTTGATCGCTTGGATCGCGGTGTTGGCTCAGACCCATGCCGCCGCGGCCGACGCGCGTCAGGACTATCTCCTGCGCTTGCTGGGCGAATCGAGCCAGTTTCGCGTGCGTGCGCAGGCGGCGGTTTCCCTGGGATCGGTGGATCCCAACAGCAAGGTGGTCGACGGTTTGATCGAGGCGCTGGCGGACGATCACCCGGCGGTGCGCGCCGCCGCGGCGAACTCACTGGGGCGTCTCGGCGATCGCCGTGCACTCGAAAAGCTGCAGCGCGCGGCCCGCGATCGCGAGGCGCCCGTGAGCAAAGCCGCCTCGGCCGCCATCGCGCGTCTGGAGCGCAGTGGTGGTGGTGGCGGGGCGGCGGGCCGGGCGTCGGCATCCGGGGCAGCGAGGCCCCAGGGGCCCGCCCGCTTCTACGTCGCCATCGGCAAGACCGCCGCCAAGTCGAAGCAGGTTCCGGCCGCCGCCGTAGCCGAGGCAAACCGAGCGGTGCGCGACGAAGTGGAGGGCATCGCAGGGGTCGTCGTAGCCCCGGTGGGCGAACGACCGGCCCAGGCCAAAGCGGCCCTGCGCAAACGCAAGCTGACCGGCTATTTCATCGAGAGTTCGGTCACCAGCGTCGAATCCAAGCCTGGGGGCGGCAGTCGGGTGGCCGTCAGCGTCATCGTCGCCACCTACCCGGGCAGGGACATGAGGGCCATCCTGTCGGGGGCTGCCACCGCATTTGCGGGCGGGAATTCCACCGCCCAAGCGGCCGCGGCGGCGGTGCGCAGTGCCCTACGAAAGCTACCGCAGGCCATGCGGTAAGACCGCCTGCACGGGCGGCGCAGAGCGCGCTATGATCATGGTGAGACTGGAATTCGGCGCTGCCGACCAAGCTATGCGAAGATCGACGTCGACCCACACGCAAGGGGGTTTGTCATGACGACCGAAGTCCAACGCCTGTCGCAGCCTCCCCAGGCATCCAAGGACCATCCGCCACGGCGGTTGCGGAACTTCCTGCTCGAGCCGCGATTTCAGCTCAAGTACACGAGCATGGTCGTGGCGGTCACGGTGGCCGTGGCCGCGGTGCTGGGCTTTTACGCCTACCGCTACTCGACGGGGCAAACCCAGCTGCTGAACATCGAGAGCATCGAGGCCATGCAGCAGAAGGGGGTGGAACCCGACCAGGAGTTTATCGAGGACCTCCAGCGTTACGCCCGGGAGGCCGATCGCAAGGTGATGATGGGCATCATCGGCGGCATCCTGGTCCTGGCATTGGCCCTGGGCATGACGGGGATCGTGGTCACCCATCGCCTGGTGGGTCCGGCCTACCGTCTGAGGCAGCTCATCACCGCTGTGGGCGAGGGCAAGCTGAACGTCGAGGGAGGCTTGCGCAAGGGCGATGAGCTTCGGGACGTATTCGCGTCGTTTCAGGTCATGGTCGAGCACATGCGTGAAGCGCGTGAGGGCGACCTCGAACTCGTCGATGGGCTGATCGAAGAGGCGCGCAAGCGCGAGCAAGGGGAGATCGCAACACAGCTCGAGCAGCTCCGGGAGCGACTGGCGGCTCCGCTGTCGTGAGCGCGATCCGACGCGTTAGATCGCGCCTTCCAGGTAGTTGAGGCGTCCCTCGGGGCTATCGAAAGTCACCGACGCCACGTCGAAGCGCAGTTCGGAGTAACGCGGCCGGGTGGCACGCAGCCACTCTGAGGCAGCACGACGAAGGCGCTCGACCTTGCCCGGGCCGATCGACTGCGCCGGTGTCATCAGGCGATCGCTACGCCTTGAGCGGACCTCGCAAAACACGAGCAGACGCCCGCGCCGCGCGATCACGTCCAGCTCGAGCCGGCCGACGCGCACGTTGCGATCGACGATCTCGAAACCGGCGCGCTCCAGGTGTGCGCAGGCCAGATCCTCGCCGCGCCGCCCCAGGGCGGCGCGCCCCGCAAGGCGCGGGTCGCTGCTCGCAGGCGATTCACTCGCCGAGGTGTCACGGGCCAGGGGCCGCCGAGCTTTGCGGCCGAGGCCGACGCTACTCAAAAAAGGTGCCGTTCTTGACGCAGTAGCCGCCGCGGACGCCTGGACCGCCCTGTTCGAGGACTTCGACACAGGAGAAGCCGTCCGGGCACTCACACTCGGCAAAGCCGGTTCCGCCCGAGTTACAGCGGCAGGTACAGTAGATGCGATCTTCGACCTCGTTCGGGGCCGCGCATTTGACCTCTTCGATGCACGTCTCGTCGTTGAGATCGCAGCTTTTTTGCGAGTTGCAGCTTGGATCGGTCGTCGGGTTGCGGGTGGGATCGCCTTCCAGCTGGTAGACCATGCACACCCGGGTTTCGCACTGCACCGAGCTGGACTCGATATAGGCCTCGCTGTTGTTGAAGCCGTCCTCCGGAACCTGCTCCGGCAGGCACGGCGCACCCACAGCCGGGGTGGTGCAGCCCAACGCGGGGCTCAGCAGCAGGACAAGACCAAGCAGCGGCAGGTATTTCGCGTCGATCCGTTCGAGACTCACTGATGCCATCTCCGTGACAGTTCTACTGACAGTTCTACTGTGGCCGAGAAAATGCATTCGACGTGCCGGGCAATGTAGGAGTGGGTAGGCCCGAACCCATCGCGCGTCGGAAGTTACGTTGGCCGACCTCGGGGTGTCAAGCGTGTGCGACATGGGGTGGGTAATCCTTGCACATGTCGGCGAAGGGCCTTGACAAGCGGATTTTTGGATATCTATGATGGCCGCCCGAACGGGTCGTAAATTACTGATTTTATAGTGTTTTTTATCTGGCCGGGCCGGAACTGCCGCCAACCAGGGACGGGCGCGGACCGGGTGCTTGTTTGGTACGGAATCCTAGGTCGTCGGTAGACGATGGAGACAACGGGATGTTGAAGACTCGAACCTGGAGCTCGAACCTGGGCCTCGATGTGATGGTTTTTGCCGCGTCGCTCGCCGCCTTTACGGCGCTGTTCGGCGTGGCGCCGGTGGCCGCTCAGGATATGCAGTTTGGCCTCGAGGAGACGGGGGCTGCCCCCGCCGGGCCGCCCGCGGAAGGCCCCCCCTCGGAGGCCCTCGCCAACGCCCAGCGCCTCTACACCCAGGAGCGCTACGAGGAGGCGGCGGTGCAATTCCAGCGCGTCGTCGAGGGCGAGACGCCGGACGCGCCGGCAAACGTCCAGAAGGCCCAGTTCTTCCTCGGCAAGTCCCTCTACCACCTGCGCTATTATCAGTCGGCGCTGGCGGTCTTCGACGAGATCTCGGAGATGGGGCGCAACAACCTCTTCTTCGACCAGACCCTGCAGTGGCTCGCCCAGCTCGGATCGCAGCTGCCGGAGCCCGCCGGGATCATCGATAAGATCGGTCGTTTCGGTGTCGACCAGCTCGAGCAGTTCAACACCGCGGACAACGCTGACCTGTACAACCAGCTGCTCTATTTGATGGGCCGCTCGAAGTACAATCAGGGCGAGTTCGAGCAGGCGATCGAACTCTTCGGCCAGATCGATCGCGCCAACAAGTGGTACGTCAAAGGGCGCTTCTTCGAGGGCATCTCTTACATCAGGATGCGCCGCGCCCAGCCGGCGGCAACGGCCTTCCGCGAGATCATCGAAGCGATCGACGAAGGCGATGTGGAGGGCGTCGACGACACCGACCGCATGGAAGATCTGGCGTGGATCTCGCTGGCCCGCGTTTATTACACCGCAGCCAACCGCGTGAACTCCGAGGGCGTGCGCGAAGTGGACGGCGTGCTTTTGGGCAACGCGGTCGAGGCCTGGAACAAGTTGGAGACCAACAGCGAGTACTGGCTGGACTCGATCTTCGAGGCCTCCTGGGCCTTCTTCCTGGCCGACGAGTACTCCCGGGCCCTGGGCAACGTGCACACGCTCTTCTCCCCCTACTTCAAGGAGAGCTTCTATCCCGAGGCGATGGTGCTGAAGGCAGTGGTTTTCTTCACGAACTGCCAAATGAAGAACGCAACCGCGATGGTGCAGCTCTTCCACGAGCGCTACGACCCGGTGAAGAACAAGCTCGACGAGATGCTGCAGAAGTACCAGGACAACGCGCAGTTTTTCGAGTTCCTCAAAAAGGTGCGTGAGGGTAATGCCAACCTGCCGCCGGAGATCCGCGGCATCGTGAATTCGGCGCTGAGCGATCGCGCCGTGTTGGCCAACCTCGAGTACGTCAACCTGCTCGAGCAGGAAGAGAAGAACCTCAACAAGGCGCCCTCGCAGTTCAAGAACTCCTCCCTCGGCGCACGAATTCTGCAAGACATCCTGGTGGCCAAGTCCTTCGCCATCGACCAGGCGGGTGAGATCGCCAAGGCGCGTTACAGCCGTCTGGTCGAGGAAATGCAGGACTTGGCCAACCAGATCGATACCGTCGAGATCGAGGTGCTCAACTACGAACGCGGCCAGCTCAAGGCTGCGCTCCAGGACCAAATGACGGCGGCCAGTGAGTCGACCGGCGGCGAGGTCTTCGTGTCCTCGGAGCACAACGTTTGGCCCTTCAACGGCGAGTACTGGCGCGACGAGCTTGGTTATTACCGGCAGCAGGTCACCTACAAGTGCGGACGATGATGAGCATGATGCGTTTTAAACTGTTTTCGCTCGTTCTCTTTGGAACCCTCCTGGCTGGCACTCCGGCCGAGGCGGAAAAGAAAAGCGCCAAGAAGGGCGATGGAGGGTCCGCTGACGCGGGCATGTGCATCGATCCCGGCGCCCCCACCCGCGTCGCCGCGTGCCCGAAAAACATGGGCACCAGCAAGCGCAAAAAGGGCATCGGGGCGCCGAAGTCCCGCCTGCGGCAGGCCACGCGCAAGAAGGACAAGCCCAAGGGCCTTCAGGTCAAGGGACCGTCCATCGAGCTGGACGTGGCGACTCTGCGCAACAAGGACAAGGTCGAGGCCAAGGCCGAGTCCCTACTGCGACGCGAGATCACGGTCACCAAGCGCCTGATCAAGAACACGCGCACCAACGATCCGCGGCGGGCGGATTTCTTGCTGCGCCTTGCTGAAGGCTACTTCGAGCTGGTTCAGGTCGCGACGCGCAACGTGCGCAAGCTCGACGATCCGATCTACGACGCCTGCTCCAAGAAGAAGAACAAAGGGCAGTGCTCCAAGCTGCGCAAGTCGCAGAAGAATATGGAGCAGAAGCTCAACAAGACCCGCGAGCAGAACATCAAGACGCTCGCGATGCTGGTCCGCGACCACCCGGACTACAAGAAGATGGACGAAGTGCTCTTCTCCCTCGGCTTTTCGCTGGAGGAAATGAAGCAATTCGATCGCGCCCGTCAGGTCTACCACCGCCTGATCAAGGGCTTCCCACAGAGTAGCTTCATCCCCAACGCCTATCTGTCGTTCGCGGAGTACTACTTTCAGCAAGGCGACATGGGCGCCGCCAAGCAGTTCTATCAAAAGGTCACGGAGATCCCGCCGGAGCGCAACCGCGTTTACGGCTACGCGGTCTACAAGCAGGCCTGGTGTGACTACAACCTGGAAGACTTCAAGGGATCGCTACAGCGCTTCGTCGAGACGATCGAGTTTGCCCAGGAAAATCCTGAGGCTCACAACGTCGAGAACCTGGCCCGTCAGTCGCGCCGGGAGATGATCATGCCCTACGCCCAGGTCGGCAATCCCGGCCGGGCCCTCGAGTTTTTCTCGCGTTACGCCAAGGACGAGGACCAAGCCTTCGAGATGTTCGAGTCCCTGGGTGAACTCTACTACGACACCGGCCAATGGCCTGAGGTCATCGCGGTCTACCACAAGCTGATCGCCGAGAAGTCGGACAGCGAAAAGGTCTGCTACTGGCAGACCCGCGTGGCCAATGCGGTCATCAGCAGCAAGCCCAAGAAGGAACAGGTCGTCGAGGTTCAGCGCATGCTCGACCTGTACGACAGCTACGCAGATAGCTCGCACTCGGGCGATGCGAAGAAGTCCTGCCGACAGTCGGCAGCCTCCGTGCTCATCGAGCTCGCCACCGCATGGCACCGTGAGGCCATCGGCACCGATACCCAGCCGGGCACAAACGACAAGGGCACGATGGAGCAGGCCACCAAGCTCTATCGCATGATCCTGAAGAACTTCCCCGACATGGAGGAGATGGAGTTTCCGGACATCGACAAGCGCGACTGGCCGACCGAGTACAAGGTCAGCTACTACTACGCCGAGCTTCTGTGGAAGATGGAGGCATGGGCACAGTGCGGCCCCGCTTTCGACCGCGTACTCGAAGTCAATCCGAAGGGCGAGTTCACTGAGGATTCCGCCTATGCGTCGGTGCTCTGCTACAACAAGCAGTACAAGCAGACCTATGCGCAGAGCGAGCGCGAGGTCAAACATCGCGACGACAAGAAGAAGAAGCGCAAGGGTAAGAAGGACGCCGAGCCCACCCGTGAGGAGCTGGTCGCCCAGTACAAGCCCAAGGAGCTGTCGCCTCTGGAAGAGGGCATGCTGCGGGCGTACAAGCGCTACATCTGTTACGTGCCGGGCAGCGAAGATCTGCCGACGATCAAGTACCGTCAGGCGCGCATCTACTACGAGACGAACCACTTTGAAGAGGCCTCGGTTCTCTTCAAGGACATCGCCTTCAATCACGTAGACAGCGACCTGTCGGTCTTCGCGGCGAACCTCTACCTGGACTCGCTCAACGTCGTGGGTACCTACAGCGATCCTGCGCGGCCGGGTTGCTACGACGAGATGAACGACAACATCGAGCCGCTCTATGGGCTCTACTGCAAGAATGACGAGCAGCGCGAGGAGCATCTCGAGCTGTGCGAGGTGGTCGAGCAGTTGCGTTGCGACCTTCTGCGAAAGAAGGCGGAAGGTCTGCAGACCAACAAGTCGTTCAAGAAGGCGGCACAGCTCTACGTCCGCATTTTCCGCCAGTATCGTGAGTGCGGGCGTCTGGACGAGGTCCTGTACAACGCGGCGCTGAACTTCGAGGCGGCGCGTCTGTTGGGCCGCGCGATCAAGGTTCGCCGAGTGCTTATCGACAAGTACCCGGAGAGCGAGTGGTCGAAGCGCGCGATCTACCTCATCGGCGCCAACTTCCACGCCCTGGCCATGTACGACATGGCTGCGGACTACTACGAGAAATTCGCGGAGAAGTACTCGGGCGAACTCGGCGAGGATTGTTCGGACGCCGACAACGAGGCTGGTACCTGTCCCAACGCCAAGGATGCGCTTCAGAACGCGACCTTCTTCAGGCTGGGTCTCGGCGACGAAGAGAAGGCGGTAGAAGACGCCCAGCTCTTCGAGAAGAGCTACAAGAAGAAGTTCGCTCGCGAAACCTCCCAGGTGAAGTACTCGCTGGGTTCGATCTACGAGCGCACCGAGGATTGGAACAAGGTCATCAAGCACTACACGGGCTTCTTGAAGCAGTACAAGAAGACCGCGATGCCCCACGAGATGATCCAGGGCAATGTGACCGTCGGGCGCGCTTACCTGTCGCTCGAGGGCAAGGAAAGCCAGAAGGAGGCCAACAAGAGGAAGGCGATGCCTTACTTCAAGGCGGCCGTGAAGTTCTGGCAGGGCAGCAAGGACTCGTTTGGCACGCTCGCCGTGCCGGACGACCAGAAGCAGCGCTATCTGGCCTACGCCAAGATCGCCTCCGCCGAAGCCCTCTTCCACCTCGCCGGTGAAGAGTTCGACAAGTTCGCGAGCATCAAATTCCCGGTGTTCAAGACGAAGAAGACGATCAAGGCCAAGAAGGGTAGCTTGGAGGCCAAGAAGGCCTATCAGGAGGAGTTCCAGGCCTGGATGGCTGCGGACTTCACCAAGTGGATGGGTGAGAAGGCCAAGGCGCTGGACGTGGCCCAAACCGCCTACGGCAACATCACCGAAATGAAGGTTCCCCAGTGGGAGATCGCGGCGGCGACGCGAGTCGGCGACATGTATCTCTCCTTCGTCAACGACTTCCGCGACGCCCCGGTGCCGCCGGTGCTCGAGGGAGACGAAGAGCTGGTGGACATCTACTACCAGGGCTTGGACGAAGCGTCCCAACCGTGGGTCCAAAAGGCCAAGGGTGCCTACGAGTTCTGCCTGATCACGGCGACGAAGGTTCGCTGGTTCAACGAGTATATGACCAAGTGCGAGGAAGAGCTTTTCAAGCTCGATCCACGCACATACCCACGCGCCGCCGAGCTGCGCGGAAGCGATATCTACACCTACAGCATCATGGCCGAACCCGGCCTGATCGAGCTCAAGGCCGGGTCCGATGAGGGCCTCGAGGGCGAGGAGTGATGGCGATGGCGAACAAGACGCTTGTGAACGGACCGCGTGCAGCGGTCGTAGCCTGGGTCCTGGCCCTCACCCTGGCCGCCTGCGGAGGCGGTAGCGGCTCCGGTTCCGGCGAAGGCGGTGGCGGTGCGGCCACCGTCGGTGGCGTAGCCCTCAAGACCGCAGGCGGCGAGTCCGTCAGTGTGCGTGCGCACAACTTCTGGAAGGAAGGTGTCGCAGCGTTCCAATCTGCGGAGAAGAAGGGCTGGAACTCGGAGAGCTGCGAGGCGGTCGCGGACAAATTTGAGGAAGCCGCCGAGGCGCAGGGGGGCAAGAAAAAGTTCCCCGAGGCGCTCTACATGGCGGGCCTCGCACACAGCAAATGCGGCGACAAGAAGGAGGCGATGTCCTTCTATCAGAAGGCCCTGAGGCAGAATAGCAAGTTCTGCAAGGCCCGCATCGCCGTCGCCCTCGACCGCGTGGGGGGCAACGCCTCCGGTGCGATGCGGGACTTCAGCGCTGCCGTCAAGGATGATCCCCAGTGCACCGAGGGCTACGTCAACATGGCCATCGTGCAGCGCAAAAGCGGCGACCTCAAGGAGGCGCTGAATAACCTGCGCCGCGCCATGGCCATCGACGCCCAGTACCTTCCGGCGTTCAACGAGATGGCTCTGATCTATCTGCAGCAGGCAGAGGACAACAAGAAGATGCTCGATCTGGCGGAGGTCGTCTGCAGTCAGGCCCAGAAGATCGACGCGAATTTCGCGCCGATCTACAACACCTGGGGTCTGATCGACCTACGCCGCAACGAGATCATCGATGCCGCCGCGAAGTTCCAGCGCGCCTTCAAACTCGATGCGAAGATGTTCGAGGCGTATATGAACTTCGCGCAGATCACGATTGGCTTCCGTGGTTACGAGGATGCCAAGAACGCCTTCACCAAGGCGCTCGAGCTGCAGCCGAAGAACTTCGACGCGGTCGTCGGTCTGGGCGTGGCCTACCGCGGCCTGGAGCAGAACGACAAGGCTGAAGAGGCCTACGAGAAGGCCAAGAAGATGGCTCCCAATCGCCCGGAGCCCTACTACAACCTCGGCGTGCTCTACCAGGACTTCAAGGATGCCAAGGTCTCGCAGATGAAGAAGGCTCGTTCCTACTACGAGCAGTTCCTCAGCCGAGCCAAGGAAGAGCGCTACCAGGAGAAGATCGACGACATCAAGCGGCGCTGCAAGTACGACAAGAAGGGCGGGCGCCGTAAGAGCAGCAAGTGCATCGCCGGTCGCTTCCAAAACATCGAACTCTTCCTGCAGGCCCTGAAGGAAATGAAGGAGATGGAGAAGCTCCAAAAGGAGGCCGAGGCACAGGCCAAGGAGTTCGAGAAGCAGGAAGCCGAGCAGCGCAAGCGCGACGAGGCTGAGGCCAAGAAGGCAGCCGAGGAAGCCAAGAAGGCCGAGGAGGCCAAGAAGGCCGAGGAAGCCAAGAAGGAGCCTGCCAAGGGCCAGGATGACGGCAAGGCCCCCAAGGAGGGCCCGGCGGACAAGGCTGCGCCGAAGGAACCCAAGGGCGGAAAGAAGAAGTGAGATCGCCGCTCAGTCCGCGGCACCTCTGGTGTCGCGGACTGTCCGTTAGGGTGTGAAAGATCCGCACATAAAGTTCTAGAAACAATGGAAAGCATGGCGTACCGCTCTTGTTGGCTTTTCGACACAGCGGTAGGGTGCTCGACACTGTAGGAGATGTCGTCATGAAGAAGCTGTTGATGGTCGCAGTTGTTCTCGGAGCCAGTGCCATGGCTTTGCCGACACAGGCTCAGGACGACAACCAGACGTCCTACGACTTTGAGGACGACCTGGTTCAAGGTGACCTGGTCCGGCCCGACGGTGAGAACCTGATGGTCCGTAGGCGTGGTGCGCGGGAGTCGCTGATTCGTATCCGCGAGCACTTCATTCCTGAACTTCTAAAATCGGTCGAAAATCTTTAATCCTCGGGAACCGAGACTCTCCGCTGTTGTCTATCGAGGCGCGGAGTCTGCCAACGGGCGCTACAGTGGTCGCCCGACGCGCAGGGTCCTGGTGAAGGCTTAGTCGTCCACTCGCGCACGCTGCGCGCGTGCGCTGGAGGTTGTTGTGCCAATTCCGATTACGTTTCACATCTACGAAGGCGGGCAGCACACCCGATCGGAGTCCTACAATCAGGACGTCATCAAGATCGGCAAGCTCGACTCGAGCCACCTGCGCATCGACGACGAAGCGGTGTCGCGCATGCACTCGGTCATCGAGGTGTCGGGGCCGGGCGAGGTCTACATCATCGACCTGGGATCCGCGTCGGGAACAATCGTCAATGGGCAGAAGGTCAACAAGTCGAAGCTGGAAAATGGTGACCAGATCCAGTTCGGCAACACGATTGCCCAGGTCGAATTGACAGCCGCGGCGGTGGAACAGGCTCCGCAGGCACCTGTGGCGCAGCCTCCGGCCGCTGCGACCATGCAGATGGCGGTCGCGCCGGCAGCCGAGGCCTATGCTGCTCCTGCGCCGGTCCAGCCGTCGCAGCCGCCACTGCAGAATCCTTTTGCTCAGCAGCAGGCTCCGGCCGCAGGCCAGCAGCTGCCGAATCCGTTCGCGCAGCAGGCGGCGCCGGCCGTGGCGCATGCTGCGGCGCCGGTCGCGCAGCCTGTAATGGCCGCCGGATCGGGTATGGTGGCCGAGGCCGTCGCCGACTACGGCGAGGCGGCGACCTACCAACTCGTGCCGGTCGCGCCGCCGGTTAATCCCGCCGACGTGGACTCGGCGGAGACGGCGGTCGAGGTCGTGATCATGTGGGGCGAGCTGAGCATCCTCCACGTCGAGCACCTTTCGCCGCCGCGCGGCTTCTATGTCGGCGAAGCCACTGACGCGAAGGGCAAGCCTGCGACCGACTTCCTAATCGGCAGCGAGAGCGTGGGCACCGACCGCTTGCCGGTGACCGTGGAGTCCGGCGCCAGCGTCGCGGTGGTGATCCCGCAGGGCGCCAGCGGTGACGTTACGATCAATGACCAGCGCATCAGCTTCGCGGAGCTGGCGGCGCAGGGTCAGCTTCAGGCCTGCTCCGAGTTGGCCGGGGCCCAGCAGTATCCGCTGCCGCCTGGGGCCACCGCGCGGGTGGTGTACCGGGGCTTCACGTTCGTGGTGAAGCCGATGAGCATGGCTCGTCGCGTCGGTATCGGCGGCTCGCCATACCTCGACTGGAAGGAATACATGTGGACCATCGCTTCGATGGCCTTCCATGTGGGGATGCTGCTGCTTTTCTACTTCCTGCCCCCACGGTCTTCGTCGCTTTCGCTGGACCTGCTCAACGCCGACTCGCGATTGGTGAAATACCTGATCGAGCCGCCGGAGACGGTCGAGGAAGAGACGCCCGAATGGCTCGACGACTCCAAGATGGACGACGAGGAGGGCGGCAAGGGTAAGCGCCACAAGGACGAAGAAGGCGCGATGGGCAAAAAGGACGAGAAGAAGACCACGAACAAGTTCGGTATCGAGGGGCCCGAGGATAATCAGGACCCCCAGATGGCGCGTGATGAGGCCAAGGAAATGGCGGCCAACGCGGGCATCATCGGCATCCTGAAGGCGAGCGTGGGCGCCTGGAACTCGCCGACTTCGCCCTATGGCGCGGATACCGCCCTGGGCAACGACCCCATGAGCGCCTTGGGAGCCCTCATGGGTGACCAAATCGGAGGCAACTTCGGCTTCGGTGGCCTTGGTCTGCGCGGCACCGGTCGTGGTGGCGGTGGTACCGGTGAGGGCACCATCGGTCTGGGCAATATCGGCACAATCGGCCACGGTGCCGGTGGCGGAACGGGCTCCGGCTACGGTCGTGGCGCCGGTGGTTTCCGCGGCCGCAGTGCCAAGGTGCCGCATATTCGCACGGGCAAGGCCGACGTGCGCGGTTCGCTCTCCAAGGAAGTCATCCGGCGCATCATCCGGCGTCACATCAACGAGGTTCGCTTCTGCTATGAGCAGGAACTGAACTCGCGTCCAGATCTTCAGGGGCGCGTCTCAGTCAAGTTCATCATCTCGCCGACAGGCGCCGTGCAGACTGCGGCGGTTGCGAACTCGACCCTCGGAAATGCCAAGGCAGAGCAGTGCATTGCCAAGTCGGTTCGGCGCTGGACCTTCCCGTCGCCCGAGGGTGGCGGCATCGTGGTCGTAACCTATCCGTTCGTGCTGCAGCAGACCGGTGGCTAGGTTGATGGCTTGTAGGTAAGCCAGCGAGCGGATGGTCCCGGGACCATCCGCTCGCTCAGTTTTAGGGACAACAGAAAATTTTTGCGACGACGGATTGATGGGTTCTTGTCTCGAAGCGTTGGAACGCTCGTCGCACCGAAGGAGTTGGCTCATGAATCGCTCGAAGCTACTTTCCGCGGCCCTGTTGACCGCCGCGTTCACCGTGCTTGTCGGCATGGCGGGCAACTGTTCGCGCGCGCGTGTCGAATCGATGAACAAGATGAACGAGGGCGTCGTGGCGGCGATGCAGAAGCGCTACATGGACGCCACCAAGCTCCTGGAGAGCGCAGGCGCCATCGATCCACAGAACGAGCAGGTGTTTTGGAACCTTGCCATCGTTCACATGGAGATGCGTAAGTACGAACGCGCCCGCGATGACCTGCAGAAGGCCATCGCGATCAACCCGAACGCTGGCGGCTTTCATGAGAAGTTGGGCACGGTGTTGATCGAGCTGGAGGACTGGAAGGCGGCCAAGGGAGCCTTTGAGAAGGCGATCGAGCTCGAGCCGGGGCTCTTCAAGGCCTATTACAAGCTCGCCCAGGTCGATGAGGAGCTGGACGATCAGCAGAGCGCCCTCAAGCACTACTCGCAGGCGGTCGAGAAGGGGCCGCGCTTCCTGGAGGCCTACAGTGCGCTGGGCCGGCTCTACGCGGACCTGGGTTACCTGGAGCAATCCGTTCAGGTACTGAACGAAGCACTGAAGGTTGCGCTTCCCGGTACGGAGGAAGAAGCCAACGTGCACCACCTGCTCGGTACGGTCTATCAGCAGCAGAAGAAGTACGACGACGCGGTGCGGGAGTTCAGGGCTGCTCTCGGCGTTGTGCCAGGCATGCGGGACGCCCTGTTTTCGCTGGGTTGGACCTACCACCTGCAAGGCAATAACGATGAGGCCAAGCGCTTCTTGAAGAAGTTTGTCGATGTGGCCGGCGCCGAAGCTCCGGCCCACTACCTGAAGGCCGCGCGGGACAAGCTCGCCGAGATGGCCGAGGGCTTCTGAGCCTCCGGGCGCGGGCCACTGCAGACGGGACCGCTGCCCGCTGGGGTAGGGGCGGGCGACTCTTTGGTGCGCCGGGCGCGGATTCCGCGTCCGGCGCAGCGTCGTTATGGGGTACCCTTGGGCCCAAGGGTGCCACCGCGCCCATGACCCGGCATCTGGGGTCTTTGGTTACCCCGCACGAGATGTTGTAATTTCGCCGGAATAGGGATTTCGCCCACATTCGAAATGTGTTCGAGGAGGCTTTGGTGTCGGAAAACGACAGTCCTGTTACCAGTGAGTCCGACAAGGGTTCCGCCGTGGCGGCGATGGCTACCGGAGACAGCGTTGGGGATTTCGCTGAGACCGACGGGCCCCGGGAGCTGACCGACGAGGAGTTGGCCAAACTCGCCGAGTTGGATGAGGCGCTCGAGAAGTTTCTCGGACAGAAGCGCTGGTCGGACGTGATCAAGACCACGATCGCGAAGGCCGAGTTGGTTCAGCATCCCGGGATCAAGGCGGAACTCTTTTCGGAGGCCGGCCGGCTCTATGTGGAGCGCTCGTCGAACCAGGCCGAGGCCATCAAGTGCTTCCGCCATGTGCTCGAGTTCGATCCGGAAAACCTGGAGGCGATCGAACGCCTGAAGGAAATGTACGAGAAGCGTCGCGACTGGGAGCGCATGGTCGAGGTGTTGCGCATGGAATGCGCTCTGCTCGAGCCGGTCGACCAGCCCATGCGCCGTGTCGAGATCGCCCAACTTGCAACAGAGCGGCTGCGCAAGCCCGCGATTTGCATCGATCTATGGCAGGACGTGCTGCAGATCGACGAGGCGAACCCGGAGGCCATCTCGGCCCTCGCCAATCTCTACGAGCGTGCTCGCGAATGGGAGCCGCTTGCCGACGTGCTCGAGAAGAAGAGCGAGCAAACGAGCGACCCCGCCGAGCTGGTGCAGTTGCTGCAAAAGCTCGGCATGATCTACGCCGACAAGCTCAACAACGACCAGGGGGCCATCGACGCGTTTCGGCGCCTGCTAGAGCACGAGCCCGGAGATCGCCGGGCACAGGAGCAACTCAAGAAGCGCTACGTGACGGCGAGGGCCTGGGACGAACTCGAGGAGTTCTACGGGGCCACGGAGAAGTGGGATGAGTTGATCCGCACCCTGGAGCGTGCCGCCGACGACAAGAACGCTGAACTCGACGAGCGCATCACGCTTCACTTTCGCGTTGCCCGGCTGTGGCAGGACAAGCAGGAAAAGCCCGACAGGGCGGCCCGCGCCTATGAAAAGGTGCTGGGGTTGGACGGCTCGAATCTGGAAGCGGCAGAGGCGTTGGCGCCGATCTACGAGCAAGCGGGCGACGCGAAGAAACTCGCAGGCGCCCACGAGATTCGGCTGGAGCATCTGGAGGATCCCTACGAGCGCGTCGAACTCTTGCGCCAGACCGGCTTGCTGTACGAGGAGCGCCTGCGCGATCCGCAAACGGCTTTCGAGCGCTTCATCGAGGCCTTCACGACCGACCCATCGCAGCCGGAGTTGCGCGAGGACCTGGGTAGGTTGGCCGCCAAGGTCAAGGACTGGGACCGCGTCTTCGCGGCCTATGCGACGGCGATCGAGAATGCCGGTCATCCGGATGATGCCAATGACCTTCGTTTGCACTATGGCCGGGTCCTGCGCGACGCCGACCGCATCGAGGACGCGATCGCCCAGTTTCGAGCCGTCAGTGATGCGCGGGCCGATGATCGGGTCGCGATCGAGGCTCTCGACGAACTCTATCGGCGCACGGAGAACTACTCGGAGCTGCTCCACGTTTTGCAGCGCCGGGCTGAACTCGAGAGCGAGCCGGATGCACGGCGAGGCCTCGCCTATGATGTCGCGCGCCTGTATCAGGATCAGCTGGGTCAGGCCGAACAGGCGATCGAGGCCTACCGCAACATCTGCATCGAGTTCGGGGACGGCGAGACCGAAGCCTATCGAGCTCTCGAAGGGCTCTATGAAGGGCAGGAGCGCTGGGAGGACTTGGCCCAGAGCCTGGAGCATCGCATCGACCTCGGGCCCGAGAGCGATGAGGAGCTGGCCTCCCTGAAGTTCCGCCTGGGGAAGGTGATCCTCGAGCACGTCGGGGATTCGATTCGGGCGCTCGATCTTTTCCGCGAAGTCCTGATGATCGTCGCCGAGCACGAAGGCGCCGTGCTCGCACTCGAGACGCTGCTGCCCGATCCGGAACTCGGGTCCCAGGCCGTCGAGGTGCTCGAGCCCGTTTACGAGGCGGCCGGTGACTGGGGCAAGTTGATCCACGCCCTCGACGTCTCCCTGGCCTCGGTGCACGGCGCGACCGAGCGCATCGACGTCATCACCAAGATCGGCGAACTCTACGCCGAGCGGGCGGGTGACCAGGCCAACGCCTTTGAGGTCTACTGCAGGGCCCTGAGTGAAGCGCCCGACAACCCGGGAATCGGAGCGCGCCTCGCCGACCTGGCGCGGGCGCAGAACCGGCTGCCGGAGATGGTGGCGTTGCTTTCGGAGCTGGCTGCTGCCGCGGCCGACCCCGTGCTCGGCCGCGAGCTTTGGGTGCGTGCGGCACAGATCAAGGACAACGAGCTGCAGGATGTCGAGGGTTCCGTCGCGGCCTACATGCAGGCTCTGGAACTGGATGACACCGACCTCGAGGTGCTGGAGGCGTTGGAATCGCTGTATCGGCGCACCGAGCGTTGGGCCGATCTGCTCGGCGTGTTGCGGCGCCGTGTTCGGGCCATTTCCGACCCGGCAGAGCAAGAGAGTCTTTTGCTGCAGATGGCCTTCATTCACGATGAAATGCTGCAGCAGCCTGAGCAGGCGATCGCAATTCACCTTGAGATTTTCGAGCTGGATCCCGGCAGCACCTCGGCGCTGGCCGCACTCGACGGTCTGTACGAGCGGCAGCAGATGTGGTCCGAGCTTGCGGAGAACGTCAATCGGCAGCTATCGCTGGCGGAAGACGAAGCCACTCGGCTGCAGCTGATGCTGCGGATGGGCGACATTCGCGAGGCGCGGATGGGGGCCGTCGACGAGGCCATCTCCATTTACCAGGAGGTGCTAGACCGCGATCCGGCGTGCGAGCCGGCGATTGCTGCCCTGGAGCGCCTGCTCGAGCGACCGGAGCAGCAGGCGCGCATCGCGGAAATCCTGGAGCCCCTGTACCGAGACGCTGGGGATATCCAGAAGTTGATCGGGGTGCATGAGATCCAGGTGTCGCTGGCCGAAGAGGCCGACCAGCGGGTCGACTTGCTGTGCCAGATCGCCGAGCTGTACGAGCTGCAGCTCGACGACCTGGAGCGGGCTTTCAGTTGCTACGCGAGGGCGCTGGCCGAAGAGCCGGGCAATATCAATACGCAGGATCAGCTCGAGCGCATCACCGCCACCAACGGTGCCTATCAGGCCCTGGCTGAGACCTTCGAGGCTCGCGTGCAGGGGCTCGAGGATCCGGGGTTGGCTGTCGCACTGCTGATGAAGGCGGCGGAGTTGCGCGAGACCCAGATCGGCGATGCCGACACTGCGATCGCCCATTACACCAAGGTGCTGCAGCTGCAGGAGGAAAACCTGGAGGCTGCCACGGCGTTGGAGCGCCTGTACCACGGGGCCGGGCGCTACGAGGAACTCGCGGCGATCTATCGCAAGAAGGCCGCGATGCTCGACGTGCCGGACGAGCAGAAGCAGTACTACTTCCAGGCCGGTCAGATCTACGAAGAGATCCTGGAGCGGCCGGGGGACGCGGTTGCGGTCTTCCAGGCCGTGCTCGAGGTAGAACCAGACGACCTCGAGGCGCTCGACAAACTGATCGGACTTTTCCTGAAGCTCGGCCGTTGGGAAGAGTTGCTGCAGGCCTACTCCCACAAGGCCGACATCGTCGACGATCCGGATCAGAAGAAGGCGCTGCTGGCGGAGGTCGGAGCGGTCTACGAACGCGAACTGCAGCAAACCGAAAAGGCGATCGAGACCTACCAGCGCATTCTCGAGATCGATCCGGAGGACTTCACGGCGGTCGGACGCTTGGATGTCCTCTATTACAGCAGCGAAAATTGGGAGGAGCTGCTGTCGATCCTGGAGCGGGAGGCCGACCTGGCGCCCGATCCGACCGATGCGGTCGCCTTCCGGTACCGCATCGGTGAGCTTTTCGAGCTGCGCCTCGATGACGCTTTCCGCGCGGTCGAAGTCTATCGAGACGTGCTCGAGATCATGCCCGATCACGAAGCGACCCAGCAGGCGCTGGAGCGCATGATCGCTGCGAATAAGGAGTCGGCCGAGGCGGCGCGGGTGCTCGAGCCGATCTATCGGTCGGCAGCCGAGTCCGCGAAGCTGGTCAACGTTCTCGAAGTGCTGGTCGCTCAGCAGGAGGACCCGGTCGAGACGGTCGAACTGCTGCATCAAATCGCCGAGTTGCACGAGGTTCACCTCGATCAGCCGCGCCAGGCGTTTGATGCCTATGCCCGGGCGCTGCCCCACGATAACGAGAACGATAAAACGCTGGCGGCGCTCGAGGTTCACGGCGATCAGCTCGGCCTGTGGCCGGAGGTGGTTGGGCTCTACGACACCGAAATCGCCAAGCTCAGCGAAGAGTCGCCCGAGATGGCGGTCGATCTGGCCCTGCGGCTGGCGCGCCTGTGCGAGGTACAGGTCGGCGATGTGGAAGCGGCCATCGCCCGTTACCGCATTGTGTACCAGGCCGATCCGACGCACGTCGGCGCGCTTGAAGCGCTCGACCGCCTCTACGAAGCGACCGAGCGCTGGCCCGAGCTTGCCGATGTCCTGGCCAGGGAAGCCGAGATTGCGCCGAGTCCGGACGATGCCTTGGATTTGCAGTACCGGCTCGGCTTCGTGAACCAGACGCGGCTCGGCAATGTCGAGGCCGCCATCGAGCAATATCGCGAGATCGTCAATGCGGCGCCGGAGCACGAGCACGCACTGACGGCGCTCGAGGGGCTCTTCTACCAGGGCATTGCGGTGCGCCAAATCGGGGAGATCCTCGATCCGCTCTACCGGATGCAAGACGCCTGGGACAAGCTCGTCGGCGTCCAGCAGGTTCTGCTGCAGAACGTCGAGGACCCGGAGGATCGCGTTCAGGCGATGCACCGGATTTCGGAGACCGCCGAACAGCGCAGCGGCAACTTCGAACTCGCGTTCGCGTGGATGCAGCGGGCGCTGCTGGAAGACCCCTGCCATGATCACTCCAGTGGCGAGGTCGAACGTCTGGCGGCAGTCACCGATGGTTGGCCGGTGCTGGCCGGTACCTACGCGCAGGTGCTGGAAGCGGACCATGCGCCCGAGCTCAAGCTCGAGGTGGCCAAGCGCCAGGCGCGGCTCTACGAAGAGGAGTTGGCAGACGTCGCGCGGGCCGAGGAGGCCTATCGCTTTGCCCTCGGACTGCAGCAGGTCGACGACGACGTTCTGGCCGCCCTCGACCGTATCTACACCGATCACGGCGCCGGCCCGGCGCTTGCCGAGGTGCTGCGCAAGCGCGTCGCGATCGCGGAAGACAGCTTCGACAAGATCGAGCTGATGCACCGCCTGGGTAACGTGCTCTACAACGATGTGGGGCGCACGGACGAGGCCATCGAGGTCTTCCGCGCCGTCCTTGCAGAAGAGCCGGAGCACGAGGAGACGATTCACGCCCTACAGAACGTCTACACCATCACCCAGGACTGGGCGAAGCTCTTCGAGGTCTACGAGAAGGAACTCGATGTGGTGATGGGCGACGCCAACCAGGCCGAGATCCTCGGCCGGATGGCGGTGTTGGCCTGGACCAAGCTCGACAACCTCGATGGCGCGGTCGACCTGCTCAAGCGGGTGCTCGATTTGCTCGGTGAGGATCCCGAGGCGCTCAACGCACTCGGTAATATCTACGCGATTCAGGAGAACTGGGCGGATTTGGTCGACGTGCTCGAGCGTGAGGTGTCGGTTAGCAATGACGACCAAATGCGGCTGCGCCTCTACAGCGACCTTGGCCGTATTTGGTACGAAAAGCTGCAGCGCGATCGCAACGCATTGGAGAGTTGGGAACGCACGCTCGATATCGATCCCGGCTACACGAACGCTCTGTTTGCGATGGCGGACATTCACCGCGCCAACGAGTCGTACGAGGACCTCGTAGACACGCTGCGGCGAGTCATCGATGTCGGTGCGGCAACCCTCGAAGATGCCGCCATCGAGAACGTCTATATGCAGCTGGGTTCGATCTACGAGACCCAGTTGGAGCGAACGATGGAGGCGGTCGATGCCTTTGGTCAGGCGCTCGAACTCAATCCTCGCAATTTCGCAGCGATGGACGCGCTGGAGCGCATTCACACGGCCGAGGAGCAGTGGGAGGACTGCATCGCGGTCAAGGGGCGCCGCGCCGACGCGCTGGAAGATTCGCGGGAGCAGATCCGGGTCCTGACGGAAATGGCGGAGATGTGGGTCGAGCGCGCCGAGGATCCGGACCGGGCGGTCGAGCCCTACACGCGCATCCTGGCCATCGACGGCCTCAACGACGAAGCCTTTGGCAAGCTGGAGCAAATCTACCGGGAGCGTGAGCGCTTCGAGGAGCAGATCGAACTCTACGTTGGGCGCGTCGAGTCCACCGAGGATGCCGACGAGCGCGTGGACCTGCTGCGCCGGGTGGCATCCGTCAACGAGCGCGACCTCGATGACAAGAATCAGGCTTTTGAGGCTCTGCTGCTCGCGTGGACACAGGACTTCACCAACGAGGAAACCGCTCGCGAGCTGGAGCGCATCACGGGCTTGACCCAGCGTTGGAACGATCTGTTGACCACGGCCAACCAGAGCCTGCAGGAGGTGGCCGCCGACGATAGCGAGACGCGCCATGCCATCTGTCTGAAGTGTGCCAAGTGGTACACGCGGGAAGGGCATGCCGATTACGCGATTCCCTACCTACAGCAGGTCCTGGCCGTTGATCCGCTGAACGTTCCGGCCATGCGGCAGATGGCAGACCTCTATCGTCAGACCAAGCAGTGGCAGGTCTACGGGCAGGTGCTCAGTCGGCTTACGGAAATGACCGAGGTGCCCATCGAGCGTGCCGAGGTCTACGTCCTCATCGGAGCCCTGCAGGAAGAGCAGTTTGCGGCACTCGATGAAGCCATCTCCTACTATCGCAAGGCCCTCGATGCGCTACCGGGGCATCTCGATGCGCTCAAGGCGCTCGAGCGCATCTTCCGGGAGCGCGGTCAGTGGCCCGAGCTGATCGACATTCTGAAAAGGAAGGTCGCGGCGATCGAGGAGCCGGACGAGAAGCTGGCCGCGCAGCTGGTACTCGCCGAGGCCTACGAGGAAAAACTCGGCGACCACGGGAAAGCCATCGGCGAGTTCAAGGCGGTCGTCGAGGAGGATTCGAGCAATCTCCCGGCACTCAAGGGGCTCGAGCGCCTGTACGCCCATGGTGAACAGTGGCAGGACTTGATGCAGGTGCTCGAGCGCCAGTTGGAGCTGGTGACGACCGAGCGCGATCAGGTCGACTTGTTGATGCGCATCGGCGCCATGTGGGAGGAAGAGTTCCTCAAGCATGACAAGGCGGCGGAGCGACTCGAGCAGGTGATCGGGCTCGACCCCACCTATGTGGATGCCCTGCAGGGGCTCGAGCGTCTGTATCGGCATACGCGGCGCTGGAACGAGCTGATCGACACCTACGAGCGCCATGTCGAAGTGGCCTCGGATCGTGCGCAGAAGATGGAACTCTTCGAGCGCATGGGCGAGGTCTACCGGGACGAGCTGAAGGACTCCGACCGCGCCATCGAGGCGTTTATCTCGGTTACGTCCATCGACGACGATCATCGCGGGGCGCTCGATGCGCTCGCTCGGCTCTACGAGCAGCGAGGCGAGCAGAGCATGGCGCTCGACGCGATGGAGAAGTTGACCAGGCTCGAGGAAGACGAGGACAGGCGCGTCGAACTCTTCTACCGGATGGGTCGGCTTTACGACGCCGAACTCGGTGACCGGGTGGCCGCCGTGGAGAGCTTCGAAAAGGCGATCGACATCGACCCGGCCCACCTCCCGTCACTGCTGGCGATGCGGGACATTCACGTCGACGAGGCCGACTGGCACGCAGCCGCGCGCGTTCTCGAACAGGCGTCGGAAGTTGAGCAGCCGGCGCGCAAGGCGGCGGAGCTGCGCGTCGATCTCGGCGTGATCTACGACGAGCAGCTGAGCGAGCACGAGCGCGCAATCGAGGTTTTCGAGGATGCGATCAAACTCGACCCCGATAGCGCGGGCGCGGCCAAGCCGCTGGTCAAGGAATACGTCGATGCCGAGCGCTTTGCCGATGCCGAGCCGCTGCTCAAGATGCTCGTCTACAGTGGTGACCTGAAAGAGGACGTCGAGCGCCAACGCTATTGGTACACCTACGGTCAAGTCACTTCGAAGCTCGACGACGTCGATGCGTCGATCAAGGCTTACTCCGAAGCATTCTCGCTCGACAGCCAGGACTTGCCGGCGTTGATGGGGCTGGCCGCTGCCTACTTCAAGAAGAAGGACTGGGACAACGCGCACAAGTACTACCAGATGCTGCTGGTGCACCATCGGGATGAGCTTGGCGCCGAGGAGGTCACCGACACCCTCTACCACCTCGGCTTGATCAAGCAGGAACAGGGCGAACTCCGCAAGGCGTTCAATATGTTCGACAAGGCGCTCGAAGAGGACAGCGCCCACCGCCCGACGCTCGAGGCCCTGATCGCGCTCAACACGCGTGAGAAGGACTGGGAGCAGGTCGTCCACTTCAAGAAGCGGCTTGTCGAGTGCAGTCACGAGGAGTCCGAACTCTTCGAACTCTACGAGCAGATCGGTGACCACTGGCAGAAGGAGCTGAAGAATCCGGCGATGGCAATCGAGGCCTTCGTCGAGGGTCTGGCCCTTCAGCCGCAAAATCACGTGATGCTGCACAAGCTGCTGCAGCTCTACAGCCAGACTTCGCAGTGGGAGCACTCCATCGAGATCATCGACCGCATCAGCGATCTCGAAGAGCGCCCCGAAGCCAAAGCCAAGTACGCCAACACGGTCGGCGTCATCTTGCGCGATGAAATGAAGGATCCAGAGGCGGCCCTCGAACGCTTCGGGCAGGCGCTGGACCTCAATCCAGGTGGCCAGCTGAAGGCCTTTGAGGCGATCAACAAGATCCTCACGCAGAAGAAGGACTGGAAGCAGCTCGAGCGCGCCTTCCGCAAGATGCTGCACAGGCTTGCCGGCAAGGGCGAGGCGATGCTGGAGTTCAATCTCTGGCACAGCCTGGGCGTCATCTATCGCGACCGCTTGAAGAATCTCGAGAGTGCCGCCGAAGCCTTTGCGATGGCTTCGAAGCTGCAGCCGGACAACATGCAGGAGCACGTCATCCTGGCGGAGATCTTCGCGTTGGTTCCCGATCGGGTGGGGGACGCGGTCAAGGAGCACCAGATCCTGCTGCGGCAGGACCCTTACCGGGTCGATTCCTATCGGCAGCTCTACAAGCTCTACTTCGGGGCCCGGCGCTATGACAGCGCCTGGTGTGTGGCGGCGACGCTCAACTTCCTGAAGAAGGCCGACACCGAGCAAAAGCAGTTCTACGAGCAGTACAGACCGGAGGGCCCGATTCGGCCCAAGTCCAGGCTCAACAACGAGCGCTGGGTCAAGGACCTCTTCCATCCGGAGGAGGACTTCCTGGTCGGCAAGCTTTTCGAGGCCATGACGCCGGCGGTGCTGCGGCTCCGGGCGCAGCCTGACAAGACCTGGCAGCTGCGCAAGAAGGACCTGATTGCCGATCCGATGAATACCACGGTCGCCTTCGCGCGAACTTTCGGCTTCGCGACCCAGGTGATGAGCCTGCCGCTGACGCCGCGGCTCTTCGTGTGTCCGGATCGACCAGGTGCCTTGGACTGGGCGACGACCTTGCCTCCGGCGTCGGTATGCGGCAGCGCGCTGCTCTCGGGCGTCAATCCGCTGGAGGTGATCTTCACCGCCGCCAAGCACCTGAGCTACTACCGCGGCGAGCACTACATCCGCACGATCTTCCGCACCAAGGACGAGCTGAAGCTGCTGCTGGCGGCGGGCATGCAGATCGCCGGCGTGGGTATCAGCGACCCGAACGTCGATCAGGCTGCTGCACAGATTCGCACCCACATGCAGCCGTCGGACCTGGAGCTGCTGCGCAGCATCGGCAAGCGCTTCGTGGAGGCCGGTGCGCGCACCGACATCAAGAAGTGGATTCGCACGGTCGAGCTTACCGGCTGCCGCGCGGGCCTGCTGCTGTGCAACGATCTAGATATCGCGGCTCGCATGATCCAGCGCGAGCCTCCGACTGGCGCGGTTGATCTGACGCCCAAGGAGAAGGTCGAGGAGCTGGTGCTCTTCAGTGTGTCCGAGGAGTACTTCCGGCTGCGGGAGTCGCTGGGCATTCAGATCAACGTGGGCTGAGGGCCTCGGCAGCGCGGCGAAGGCAGAGAGATGAGCACAGAGAAGGCCGAGCTGCGGCTCTCGAGTCGCGGTGAGACGCGCCGCCTCGGCCGTCGCCTGGCGTCCGTGGTGGAGGCCGGCGACCTGGTGCTGCTCGAGGGCGAGCTGGGCACCGGCAAGACCTTCCTGGTGCGCTCGATCGCCCGCGGGCTGGGGGTGCCGGCGGGCGTGCACATCACCAGCCCTACCTTCGATCTGGTCCACGAGCTGCCCGGTCGCATTCCGATCGTGCATGCCGACCTCTATCGGCTCGGCGAGGACGATGCGCTTGCGGAGCTGGGGCTGCTAGACCGGATCGGCGGGCAGGCGCTGCTCATGGTCGAGTGGGGGGAGCGTTTCCCGGAGCTGCGGGAAAGCCCCCATTTGAGCATCGTTTTGAGCATCGATCCGCAGGGCGGGCGTAGCTGCCGCCTTCGGGGTGAGGGGCCGCGGGGACGGGAAATTTTCCGGAAGTTCCAACATGCCCTGGCCGCAGACCCCATCGGGCGGCGGCCCAGGGCGGGGTGACGGGCGGCGCCTGCAAGCCTCCCCTTGCGGCCAGGCGCCGGCGGTGGTAGCCCGCCTGCGGATGCCGCGTCGGGACGATATCAAACGGGTACTGCTCATTGGCTCTGGACCGATCGTCATCGGCCAAGCCTGCGAGTTCGATTACTCTGGAACCCAGGGGGCCAAGGCGCTCCGCCAGGAGGGCTACGAGGTCGTTCTCGTCAATTCGAATCCGGCCACCGTGATGACGGATCCGGAGTTCGCCCAGCGCACCTACGTGGAGCCGCTGGACGTGGAGGTGCTGCGCTCGATCATCGCGCGGGAGCGCCCCGATGCGCTGTTGCCGACCCTGGGCGGTCAGACGGCGCTGAATCTGGCGATGACCCTGGACGACGAGGGCGTGCTCGCCGAGTACGGCGTGGAGCTGATCGGCGCCAGCGTCCAGGCGATTCGCAAGGCCGAGGATCGCGAGCTGTTCAACCAGGCGATGGAGCGCTGCGGCCTCTCGGTGGCCCGCTCCTACCTGGCCAGGACCGATGAGCAGGCCTGGGAGGCGGTACGCCAGCTCGGCTATCCCCTGATCCTGCGCCCCTCGTTCACCCTGGGCGGCTCGGGCGGCGGTGTCGCCCACGATGACGCCAGCTTTGCGGCTGCGATCCAATGGGCCTTCAGCCAAAGTCCGACCCACGAGTGCTTGATCGAGGAGAGCCTGATCGGCTGGAAGGAATACGAGCTCGAGGTGATTCGCGATCGGGCCGATAACTTCTCGGTCATCTGCACCATCGAGAACCTCGACCCGATGGGGGTGCATACCGGCGACTCGATCACCATCGCCCCGGCCATGACGCTGACCGATAAGGAGTATCAGCAGCTCAGGGACGCGGCGCGGGCGGTCATCACTGAAATCGGCGTCGACACCGGTGGCTCGAATATCCAGTTCTCGGTCAACCCCCGCGATGGCCGCATCATCGTGATCGAGATGAATCCGCGCGTCTCGCGTTCGAGCGCGCTGGCCTCCAAGGCGACCGGCTATCCGATCGCGAAGATCGCCGCCAAGCTCGCTGTCGGCTATCGCCTTGACGAGCTGCGCAATGACGTGACGGGTACCAGCGCGGCCTTCGAGCCCAGCATCGACTACGTCGTCACCAAGATCCCGCGTTTTGCCTTCGAGAAGTTCCAGGGCGCAGACCAGCGCCTGACCACGCAGATGAAGTCGGTGGGCGAGGTCATGGCCATCGGCCGCACCTTCAAGCAGTCGCTGCTGAAGGCTACGCGCTCGCTCGAAATCGGACGCGACGGGCTGCCTTCGCTGCTCGACCGGGTCGACTACCGAGCCTACGCCAAGCAGCTCAAGCAGCGTGCCCATGACGGCGCCGTTCTCGGCAGCGCGCCGCGCTTCGAGGGTGAGCGGCAGCAGGACCTTCCGGGTCTCAAGGAGGCGTTGCTTTCGGTGATCGAGACGCCGCTCGGCGATCGCCTTTGGTACGCGGTCGACGCCTTGCGCGTCGGTTGCACGGCCGAGGAGGTTTGCGAGCACACGGCCATCGACCCCTGGTTCGTGCAGCAGCTGTGCGAGATCGTGGCCGCCGAGCAGCAGCTCAAGCAGCTCGGCGAAGGCGGCGGCGAGATCAGCGACCAGGCGCTGCGCGATGCCAAGGTTCTCGGCCTGAGCGATGGGGCGATCGGTACGGCCCTGGGGCGCGAGGCTTCGGAGGTTCGAGCCATGCGTCTCGAGCGCGGTCTGCGCCCGATCTACGCCCGCGTCGACAGCTGCGCGGCAGAGTTTCCGGCGCTGACGCCCTACCTCTATTCCACCTGGGGCGAGCACAGCGAGTCCGAGCCCTCCACGCGCAAGAAAGTGATGATCCTCGGCGGCGGCCCCAACCGCATCGGACAGGGCATCGAGTTCGACTACTGCTGCGTTCACGCTTCCTTCGCACTGCGACAGCTCGGCATCGAGAGCGTGATGGTCAACTGCAATCCGGAGACGGTCTCCACCGACTACGACACTTCGGATCGCCTTTATTTCGAGCCCCTCACCTTCGAAGACGTGATGGGCATCGTCGAGGAAGAGAAACCCGATGCCGTCATCGTGCAGTTCGGTGGTCAGACGCCGCTGAAGCTCGCGGTGCCGCTGTCGCGCTCCGGCGTGGAGATCCTGGGCACGCCGGCATCGGCCATCGACCGCGCTGAGGATCGGGATAAGTTTGACCAGCTGCTCGATTTGCTTGGTCTCAAGCGCCCGGCGGGCGTGATCGTGCGCGGCGCCGACGAGGCGATGGCGGCGGCCGAGCAGCTCGGCTTTCCCGTGGTCGTGCGTCCCAGCTACGTGCTTGGGGGACGCGCCATGGAGATCGTGCATTCGCCGGAGGGCCTCGAGCGCTACATGGCGGCCGCCTTCGAGGCCATCGAGGACACCGAGGCGCCCACGATCCTCGTCGATGAGTTCCTGCAGGATGCCATCGAAGTGGATGTGGATTGCCTGGCCGACGGCGAGCGCGCGGTCATCGGCGGCATCCTTCAGCACGTGGAGGAAGCGGGCGTGCACTCGGGCGACTCCACGATGGTGTTGCCGCCCCACACGCTGCCCGAAAAGGTTCTGGCGGAGATCCGCGAGGCCAGCCATGCCCTGGCCCTGGAGCTGGGCGTGCGCGGCCTGATGAACGTTCAGTTCGCGGTGCGCGGTGACCAGGTCTACGTCATCGAGGTCAACCCGCGAGCGTCGCGCACGGTGCCCTTCGTGAGCAAGAGTATCGGTCGGCCGTTGGCCCAGATCGCGACCCAGGTGATGGCTGGCAAGACGCTACAAGAGCTGGGCTTCACCGAGGAGGTCGTTCCGCGGCACGTGGCGGTCAAGGAGTCGGTCTTCCCCTTCGCGAAGCTTCCCGGTGTCGACACCATCCTGGGCCCCGAGATGCGCAGCACCGGTGAGGTCATGGGCGTGGGCAGCAACTTTCCAGAGGCCTTCGACAAGGCCATGCTCGCCAGCGGTATGCGTTTGCCTTCCCATGGCAAGGTCTTCATCAGCGTGCGCGACGAGGACAAGGCGGGTGCCTGCGACGTTGGTCGCCGGCTGCGCGCCCTCGGCTTCGAGCTGGTGGCGACTTCCGGCACCGCGCGCGCGCTGGCGGAGGCGGGCGTGGATTGCTCCCGCATCAACAAGGTGGTCGAGGGCAGCCCGCATTGTGTGGACATGATCAAGGCCGGCGAGATCGACGCCGTGATGAACACCACCTCCGACGTCCAGGCGATCACCGACAGCTTTTCGATTCGGCGCCAGGCGCTGGTCTCGGGCGTGGCCTATTTCACCACAATGGCCGCGTCCAGTGCGGTGGTGGGTGCCATCGAGGCGAGCCGCGCCCGTGGTGGGGGCTACGAGGTGCGCAGCTTGCAGGAGTACCATCAGGATCTGGCCTCCTCGCTGGATTCCGGGGCCTGAAGCGCATCGCTTGCCCGCTGGGGGGTGGCGGTGTACCAATGGTCTCGTGTGTGGGCTTCGCCCGGGCTGAGTTTTGGCTGAGTCTGGGGTGAGTCAGGCCCATTGCTTTTGGCCCAAGATTCCGAGGAACTGCGCAGCATGGATAGATACCCAATGACGCCCGAAGGGCATGCGGCGTTGTCGGCGGAGCTGAAGCAGCTGACGAGCGTCGAGCGCCCCAAGATCTCCAAGGAGATCGGCGTTGCGCGCGAACACGGTGACCTGAAGGAAAACGCCGAGTACCACGCGGCCAAGGAACGTCAGGGGCAGATCGAGGCCCGCATCGCCCACCTGGAGGGCATGATCGCCCGTGCCGACGTGATCGACCGCCGGCAGATGGGCGGCGACCGCGTGAAGTTCGGGGCCTACGTCACGCTGGAAGATATCGACTCCGGTGAGCAACGCCGCTATCGCATCGTGGGTCAGGAAGAGGCGGACATCGAGGGCGGCACCATCTCCGTGACCTCGCCCATCGCCAGGGCCTGCATCAACCGCGAGGCTGGCGACGAGGTGCAGGTGCGGGTGCCCGCCGGCATCCGTAATTACGAGATCACGGCCATCGCCTGGGAGCCGTGAGGTTCCGCCCGTCGTTGCCGCTCGCGCCATGAACGCCGAAAGATTCCAGCACTCGCTCGACGACGGTGTTTCGCTCGCGGTTTGCAGCTGGCAGCCGGAGCAGGCCGGAGTGCGCGCGGTGGTGCAGATCGCGCACGGCATGGCCGAGCACATCGAGCGTTATGCGGAGCTGGCCGAGCGGCTCGTGGCTGCCGGTTATGCGGTCTACGGCGCCGACCATCGGGGGCATGGCAGGACCGCTGGCTCCGAGGGTGAACTCGGCTACTTCGCCGACAGCGATGGCTTCGGGCGCGTGGTGGAAGATCTCTACTCCCTCAATCGCCGCATCGCCGAGCGACACGCGGGGCTTCCGATCGTGATGCTCGGTCACAGCATGGGCGCCTTCTTGACCCAGACGTATCTCTTCGAGCATGGCGAGAGCATCGAGGCGGCGGTGATCAGCTCGACCGGAGGCGCCCCGGCGCTGCTCGCGAAGATCGCCGGCATCATCGCGCGGGTGGAGCGGCTGCGCGTGGGGCCGCGCAAGCCCAGTGGGCTGTTGCAGGCGCTCTCCTTCGGTGGCTACAACCGGGCCTTCCAGCCGGCGCGCACCGACTTCGATTGGCTCTCGCGCGATGCCCAGGAGGTCGATCGCTACGCGGCCGATCCCCTGTGCGGCTTCGCCATGACCACCCAGGGTTGGATCGACGTCCTCGGCGGCATCGTCGCCCTGAACGACCCTGCCAATATCGCGCGCGTGCCCCGCGGCCTGCCGCTCTACTTTCTCTGCGGCCTCGAAGACCCCATGGGCGAGGGCGGCAAGGCCGTGCGCCGAATCATCGCGGCCCACCGCGCCGCGGGCCTGGGCCCGATCACCGAGCGCTTCTATCCCGGTGGGCGTCATGAGATGTTTCACGAGGTCAATCGCGCCGAGGTATTCGATGATCTCATCGCCTGGCTCGACGCCACCGTGGGGCGTGGCGGCGCCGGTGGGTCATGAGTCCACAGGAGCTGCCCGCGCGGCTCCGTGAGTGTCTGTCGGCCTCGCCTCCCCAGGCCGATGAACGCGCCGCCATGGCCGAGCAGCTGCGCGCGTTGGCCGGGGCCGATGCCCAGCTCCACAGTGCCGCCGTCGCCCTCGAAGGGGCCCGCGATGGGCGCTCGCTGAAGCTCGCCGCCGCGAAGGCCATGCGTCTGCTGGCGGCGCGCCCGGAGCCGGAGCCCGATGATCAGGACGACGACGATGCGGCATCCGGCCAGGGGCGCGCGCGTGCGCGGGCCGAGCGCCGCAGCGCGCGGCGCGCCTTCCAGCAAGAGAAGGCCTTGCGCGAGGATCGCGAGCAGGGCGAGCGAGCCGCCGGCGAGCGCCCGATCGAGACGCTGCCGGGGATCGGGCGCGTCGGTGGCCAGGCCCTGCGCGACAAGGGCCTGCGAAAGGTTTCGGATCTGGCGTGGCTCTTGCCTCTGGGTTATCGAGACGAACGCGAGCTGACGCCTTTTGCGGAGCTGACGGAAGGCGCGCGCGTGCTCACGGAGGGGCGTGTGCGAAGCGCCCGAGCCTTCGGCGGCGGCCGCGGTCCCCGTCGCGCCGAGGTTATTCTCGAGTCCCTCGACGGCGCGGGTGAGCTTTTGCGCCTGAGTTGGTTTCGCGCGCCAGGAGGCCTGGTGGCGCGTTTCAGCGAGGGCGCCGTCTTTCGGGTGGCCGGCGTGGTCGAAGTCTTTCGTGGGACGGTGAGCATCAGTCATCCGGAGACCGAGCGCGTGTCCGAGGAGGGCGCCGCGCGATCCGCCGGGCTCAGGCCCTACTATCCGGTGGTCGCCGGCGTTGCGCCACGCACCCTGAGCAAGGCGGTGGCTGCCGCGGTCGAACGCTGCGCGCCGGCCTTGCCCGACGCGGTGCCGGCCTACCTGCGCGAACGCCATGGGCTGTCGCCGATCGGTCAGGCCCTGCGCGCGCTGCACGCGCCGGCTCCCGAACTCGAGCAGGCCGAAGTGGAGGCCCTGTGCGCCGGTCGCAGCCGCCACCACGAACGGCTGGCCTTCGAGGAGTTCTTTCTACTCGAGCTTTCACTCCAGCGCCGCCGTGTGGAAGAGCAGGGCGTGGCGGCCGAGGCGCTCCATGGGAGCGAGGCGGCCATGGAGCGCGCGCGGAGCGCACTTGGCTTTGAGTTGACCCAGGCCCAACGCCGGGTGGTGGCCGAGATCGCAGCGGACCTGGCCCTGGACCAGCCCATGCGGCGCCTGCTTCAGGGTGACGTGGGCAGCGGCAAGACCGCGGTGGCATTGCTTGCGGCGGCGCAGGCCATCGCGGCGGGTGCTCAGGTGGCCTTCATGGCGCCCACCGAGCTGCTGGCCGAACAGCACTTTCGCACGCTGTCGCCCCTGGCGCAGGCCATGGGTTTGCGCGCGGCGCTGGTGCTCGGATCGGAACGGGCGGCCCATCGCAGAAAGACGCGCAAGGCGCTGGCCGAGGGCACGGTGGACCTGGCGGTCGGGACCCATGCGCTGCTGTCCGAGGGCGTCGAGTTCCAGCGCCTGCGCCTGGTCATCGTCGATGAGCAGCATCGCTTCGGCGTGGGCCAGCGCTTGCGTCTGGTGGGCAAGGCCGGCGCGTCACTGGCGCCGCATTTGCTGGTGATGACCGCCACGCCGATTCCGCGCACGCTCACCCTGGCCCTGCACGGCGACCTGGAGTCGAGCGTGCTCGATGAGCTGCCGCCGGGGCGGCTGCCGCCGCTGACCCGGGCCTATCCGACGGCCGAGCGCGCCCGGGCCCTGCGCCAGCTGGAGCGCGCGCTCGAGGGGGGAGGGCAGGCCTATGTCGTGTGTCCGACCATCGAGCCCGATCCGGAGCGCGGCCTGCGCTCGGCGGAGGAGACCTTCGGCGAGCTGGCCGAGCAGTTTGAAGCCCATGGCGTGGCGCTGCTGCACGGGCGGCTGGCGGATGCCGAGCGCGATCGGGTGATGGCGGACTTTGTCGCAGGTCGCGTTCGGGTTCTGGTGGGCACCACCATCGTCGAAGTTGGCATCGACGTGCCGCGCGCGAACGTGATCCTGATCGAACACGCTGAGCGCTTCGGGCTGGCGCAGCTCCATCAGCTGCGCGGGCGCGTGGGGCGCGGCGGTCAGCGCAGCGCCTGCCTGCTCGTGCATGAAGCGGCGAGCGAGGATGCGCGCAGGCGCATCGAGGTTCTGTGCAGCACGGGCGATGGGTTCGCGATCGCCGAAGAAGACCTGGCCCTGCGCGGCCCGGGCGAACTCTTCGGGCGTCGCCAGTCGGGCTTGCCCGGTTTCCGCTTCGGTGATCTGCGACGCGATGGGCCGCTGCTTACACGCGCCCGGGAGCTGGCCCGCGATCTCGGCGACCGCGATCCGGAGCTACGCGAGCCGCGGCACGTCGAAGCGCGCAGGGCGCTCGATGCCATGGCCAACTCCGAGCGCGCGCTGGTCAAGGAAGAGGCGGGTTGAAGCGTGCTGGCGACGGCGCTGCGCAAGGGCGCGCTCGCCGGAAGCGCCGTGGGTCTGCTCGAGGTGCTCTGGGTGCTGGCCCGGGCCTGGCGGCTCTTTTTGTCACCGGTCGAGTTCGCGCGCTACGCCTGCTTTGCCACGGCGGCCATGGCGGCCGCCGGTGCCCTGCTCGCCTTTTTGCTCGCGGCGCTGGTGCCGAGCTTCGCCCGCCATTGTGCACTGCCGATGCGTTCGCCACGCCGGCGAGCGCTGGCGACGCTGGCGGCACTCTCGCTCATCGGCAGTGCAGTGCCCCAGGCCTGGGCCCTGCGCGACGCGCCCAATCTTCGCTACGCCAGCGAGCAGGCCGCGCCGCTGGGCGGGGCGCTGCTATCGCTTTTGCCACGCCGGCGGCCGCCGCCTCAGGCGGCTGCGGGCTTTGGTGCTGCGGCTACGACCGCTGGCGGCCCGCCCGCACCGCCGGGCCTGGACCTGCGCGGTCGCGACGTGCTGCTCATTACGGTGGACGCACTGCGCGCCGATCGCCTCGCACCCTACGGCGGCCACGGGCTCACACCGGAACTCGACGCTTTGGCCGAGGAGGCGGTGGTTTTTTTGCGCGCCCAGACCACGACGCCCCATACCTCCTACGCGCTGGCGGGTTTGCTGACCGGCAAGTACATGCGCCCGATCTTCACCCTGGGCGGTGCGCGCAGCGAACATCCGACGTTGCCAAAGCTGCTGCGCCAACACGGCTACCGCACGGCGGCGTTCTTCCCGCCGGCGATCTTCTTCGTGGACGCCGAACGCTTCGTGTGGTTGCGCCAGGACAATTTTGGCTTCGAATACGTCAAGGCAATGTACGCCAAGGCCGGGCATCGCGTTGAGCAGTTGCGGCGCTATTTGCAAACGGCAGCGCCCGGGCGGCCGCTCTTTGTCTGGGTGCATCTTTTCGAGCCGCACGAGCCCTACGACCCACCGCCCCATCGCAAGACCGCTTCCTTTCCCGAGGCGCGCTACGACGGCGAGGTCGCGGAAGCGGATGCCGCGGTCGGCGCTTTGGTGCGGGCCTTTCGCGCCAAACGTCCCGGGGCCACGGTAATCGTGACGGCCGATCACGGCGAGGAGTTCGGCGAGCACGGCGGCCGCTACCACGGAACTTCGCTCTTCGATGAGCAGCTGCAGGTGCCCTTGCTGTGGTCCTCGCCAGGGGCGGCCCGGCCGCGGCAGCTGCAAACGCCGGTGGAACTCATCGATCTGCCGACCACGCTGCTGTCGGCCCTTGGTATTGCGGCCGAAGCCAGGATGCGTGGCGACGACCTGAGTCCGCTCTTGGCGGGCGCGGCGCCGCCCTCAGAAGGCCATGCCCATGCCCATGCATCGCTCGGCGATCTGCGTTCGGTCGGCGATGGACGCTTCAAATTGATCTGTCGCAACTCAGAGACGGGCTGCCGCCTCTTTGATCGCACGGCCGATCCCGGCGAGTACGAGGACCTCGCCGCCGCGCGGTCCGCCGAGCGCGAGCGTCTGAAAGCGCAGCTCTCGCAGTTCGCCGCTTCCATCGCTGCCCACGAGGCGATCGCATTGCCCGACGGTGCGGGGTGGCCACCGGCGCTGGCGCGCGCCCAGCTGGGCGAGCGCGTCGGCGCGGCCGAACTCGCGCCCCTGCTCGAGAACGCGCGCCCCGTGGTTCGTGCCGCTGCGGCCCGCGTGCTGGCAGGCCAGGGGGAACGCTCCGCGCGTGCCACCCTGGAGCGCGTGGCCCGGCACGACTCCGATGCCGACGTGCGCGCCGAGGCAGCGATCGCGGCGCTGCGGCTGGAGCCGACAGCTGCCTCCGCCCATGTCGCGCCGGTGCTTGCGCTGCTGGAGCCCGGCAGCGATCGCGGGCGGCGTGCTGCCCTCGCCCTCGGCGCTGCCGGCGTCAACGATCGGCGCGTCAGCGAGCAGCTGCTGGCGGTTGCTTTCGACGCGACGCGCGATGAAAGCGAGCGCGTGGCCGCCATCGAGGCGTTCGCCACGGTGCGCACGCCCGAACGCGCGCGATGGCTTCTGCCCTTGCTGCCCGAGGTGCGTCTGCGAAAGGTGGTGGCTTCAGCGCTCGAGGCCATGGCCCAGCCGGCCGCGGCACAGGCCCTCGCCCGGGCCCTCGAAACCGAGCGTTACGCCACCGCCCGCCTTCCGCTTGTGCGCGCGCTGTTCGCCTGCGGTCAGCAGGGCAGGGCGCTTTCTGCCTTGATTCGCCACCTGGGCCGCGAGTCCTCGGTGCCCGGCGGGCTCGGCTTTTTGCTGCAGCGCGGCAAGCTGCAGGGCGCGGGGCTCGCTGCCGGCGATTTGCGGGAACCGGCCAGCGCGCCTGGCCGCGGCTGGCATTGCACGACGTCGGGCTGCCAGCCGCGGGCGGGCGCGCTGCTGTCGCTGCCTGCTGTCGCGGTGACCGCCGGAGCGCGGCTCATCCTCCGCGTCGCTGCGACCGGGGCCGGCACCATGCTGCGCGTCGCAGGCGTGGAGCGCGCGCTACATCCCGGCATTCAGGAAATCGGCTTCGCGTTCGACGCGGCGAGCGGTGGGCAACTCCCGGTGGAAGTCACTTCCGGCGCCTGGATCGAAGCCTACCTGCTGGTCGAGCGCGTCGAGGAGATCCCGCCGCCGCCCCCGCAGCCCTGGCAACCGTCCCAGCAAGATGGCGACGACGCGACCGAGTGAGAGTTCGGGCTACAGCTTGCGGTCGCGGTAGGCCTCGCACAGCGCCAGCACCACCTCCGCTGGCGCTCCCAGGAACGCTTCGACATAGGTGATGCTGTCGTCGTCCTTGCGGTGGATCACGAGGCTGCGCGCGTCGTGCTGGCCGCGGATCACCGACCAACTGCGGCGCGAGGTGATCTCCAGTCGATCGACTTCACTCCAGAGCACCCGATGGACCCCGGCGCGCGTGCGCATCAACATTTCGGCGGGCGTCAGGATCAACGCGATGCCCTTGCGCGGTGCGATGTCGTAGCGCGTGATCAGAAACCACAGCAGCGGCACGATCACCAGCGCCACGATGATCACGGTGGGCGCGATGGAGCCGACGGTATCGCGGGTTGTGGCCGGCAGCCGCAGGTAGCCGTCGAGCACGGCGACGCCGAGTAGAATCGTGGCGTAGGGGCCGCGGCGTAGCCATCCGGGGCCGTGCTCGATGACCGTGGTCCGCGGCGGTCGCGCACCGTCGGCGACTTCATCGAAGAGCTTGCTGGCCAGGGGCGCCGGCTCCGGCGCCGGCCCTTCGTGTTCCGTCGCTTCCGGCACGCCCAACCAGCGCATCAGGCGCTCGGACAGGGCGCCGGGGCTGGCGTCGAAGAACGGCGGCAGCGTCAGCCAGCCGCGACCGCTGCCGGCACGCGTCACGAGATAAACATCGGCCCAGCGGCGACCGCTGCGCGCCTGAAAGCGCCCGTGCTCGGTAATCGAAACCACGTCCTGTCGGGCAACCGGAAAGTCGCCCGCGGGCGTGCGCAGCATCAGACCCTCGTCGCAAAGGGCCAGCGCGTAGCGTCGCCGCTGGCTCGATAGCCGCATTCTGCGAGCCAGCGAAAGCAAACCCAGCACGGCGCGCACGCTCAAGGCCAGGGCCAAAAGCCGCAACAGCAGGGCCATCGGGTCCAGGGGGCTGTCTTCGAGGGTCTCGCGGAAGACCGCGGCGCTCCAGAAAAAGCCCGCCAGCACGGGTGAAAGCAGCGCCTGGCGTCCAGCGGCATCCAGCACCGGCGGGCGCTGGCCCAACAGCAGCTGCAGCTCGGATCCGGTCGCCGTGCTGCCGCGATCGAGGGCGGCCTCCAGCCGCTGCACCCAATTGTCGCTGTTGCTCATCGACGTCCTCCGCAGGGGCAGCGTTCGGCGGCCCGGTCGCGCGCCAGCTCGCATTGGGCCTCGGCGTCGTCGCAGCGGGCCACGGCGTCGGCATCCGCGAGCTCGCGGGCGATGCTGCAGAGGTCGCCGGACTCGAGACAGGCCTGGCCCGTGGCTTCGCAAACGGTCTCACAAGGGGTCTGCGAGCCGCCGGCGCGGGCGGAGGCCAGCGCGATGGCCTGCTCGTGCACCTGGATCCTGGCGAAGCCGCGGTCGAGCCGCTGCCCGGCGGGCTGACTGCTGGCGCAGCCGTGACCGAACAAATAGGCGCTGCCGAGCAGCATGAGGGCCGTAACATAGGGGGGCATCTCAGCCGGGATTATTCATGAAATTGCTGGTGCGCATGCAAGTGCTCGACGGCTGCGCCGACCAGGTGCTACTCCAGGGAGGAAATACGCGGCCGCACCACGATGGCGGCTGGCCTGGTCATGGCCTATATCGATCACGCACGGCGCGAAGCGCGCCTCAAAATCGTCTACTACGGACCCGGGCTCGGCGGCAAAACCACCAACCTGGAGTGGCTGCATCGCACGTCGCGACCGGAGCGACGCGGCAAGCTCTTGGCGCTCAACGATGCCTCCGAGCGCACGGTCTTCTTCGACCTCTTGCCGGTCGAGCTGGGCACCTACCGCGGTTACACCATTCGCCTGCATCTGTGTACCGTGCCCGGGCAGATAGCCCAGAATCGGGTACGCCAGCTGGTGCTGCGTCATGTGGACGGCATCGTGATGGTGGTCGATAGCCAGCAGGGCCGCATCAACGAAAACCTCGGCAGCATCGAGAACCTGGCCGAAAACCTCCGCGCCCAGGGCGACGACCCCGGCAAGATGCCGATGGTGGTGCAGTACAACAAGCAGGACCTGGACAGCGCCCTGGAGGTTTTTCGCCTGCGCGAGTTGTTGGGCGTTCCCGATGAAGTCGAGCAAGTCGCGGCCGTCGCCGTGCGTGGCGAGGGCGTGATCGAAACCCTCAAGGCCATCACGCGGGCGTGCCTTTCGCTGATCGACGATCCTCAGCATGCACCGGCCGGTCGCAATCCATCGATCATTCCCGGTCGCCATTCCTCCATGTTTCCCGAGGCCCGTCCAGCGGCACTGGGAAGCGATGAACACAGCGCCCACTCCGAGCTTCCACCGATGCCCCGCCCGCCCCGCGAAGTCGACGAGCAATAGCCAAGACTCGTGCAAGCTCCCGCTCGCCGTTGTCCTAAATCGATTGCTTGCCTCGCTTGACCCCCAGTAATCAGGTCGGCTATCTAGCCGCGTGAGTGTGGTGGCCGGGTCGCAGACCGAGGTACGCACACGCTCGCCGACGAGTCGAACGCGGGAGTTCGGAATGACGAAGCGAAGCCTCTCGAATGTCGCAGCAGCACTTTTGCTGCTCGCGTGGAGCAGTGCAGGTTTGGCCCAGGATGAGGGCGCAGTGGATGGCGATGCGGAAGGCACCGCTGGCCCGGAGGGCGGCGAAGAGTCCGCCGCCGAGGGCGAAGCCAGCGATGGGCAAGCCGCGGACGAACCATCCGAAGCCGCCGGAGAAGCTCCGGGCGAGTCCGAGACCGCCGAAGAAACGAGCGCCGGTGGCGACGCTTCGCTGAGCTTGTCGGCGGGGGCTGCCCTGGGTGCCGATTCGACTTCGGCTTCGGCGGATGCGTCCGGGGACGCGTCCGTCGCCGGCAACAGCGCTGCCGGGGTCGACATCGTGGGCGCGCCCGCTGCGGGCCCCGAGCCTGTCATCAACGGTTCCCACATTCGCCGGCCCATGCTGCGCGTCGATAACTCGCTGGTATTGACCGGGCCCCTGAGCACCTCGGTACGCCAGGGCGAAGAAGCGCGCACCCGGCAAACCCTGGGTGGCATTCCAATCGACGCCATCGCCTTCCCCGACACGTTTATGGCGCTCGGCCACGGTGCTCCCGGCGTCACGCGGTTTGCCCTGCGCGGTCAGCCCACTTTGATCCTCTTGAACGGGCGCCGGCTGGTGGCCGCTCCCTACTTTGGCGGCGGTGGCAACGGCGTGGGCTCTGACGTGATCGACATGAACCAGATCCCGCTGCGGCTGGTGGAGCGCGTGGAGACCACCCGCGGCATGAATGCGGGTCTCTACGGCGACGGCGCCATCGACGGCGTCATCAACTACGTCACCCACCGGGACTACGAGGGTATGGAGGTCCAGCTCGGCGGCGCCATCACCGACAAGCTCGACCAGCACGAAGGCGAGATCACGGCGACCGTCGGCATGGGTAGCGACAAGAGTGGCATGAACGCCATGGTCAGCTACTTCAACCGCCAGCCACTGGGCGCCGACGAGCGCGACTGGGTCAAGGATCGCGAGCAGCGCCTGGTGACGCTGCAGGGCAATCCGGCGAGCTACCAGCCGCTGCTGAACTTTGAATATCCGTTCCCGGATCCGGCCTGCGACCAGGCCACGCAGCTCGGCGCCGCCAGCGATCTACAGGTGCGCCTGCCGCTCTTCGGCGAGACCGTCACGCGCGCCGGTGGGCCGGCCCTGGACCTGCTGCCCACCGAGCCCTTCGACTACCAGATGCGCTTTTTGAACAACTTCGACTCGGCGCGCGGTGACGGCGACGGCGTGCTCGAGGCCTACGAGACGGCCACCTATTGCACGGGCAACTTCACCTCGACCCAGGACCTGGTGATCAAGGACGAGCGCATCCAGGGCTACATGACCATGTGGCACGAGCTCAGCGATCACACCGAGGCGTTTGCCGAGCTCGGCTACTACCGCAGCGACAATGAAAACCGCACGGCGCCGTCCTTTCCCATCAGCCGCCTGACCGCCGACCCGGCCGTGCGCGAGGGCGTGGTCGTCACCGAGCAACACGCCGACATTCCGGTGCGGCGCTTCGGCTTCGCCATCCAGGAGAACACGCCCACGCCCGAGTCGCGCTTTCCCAACAGCCATTTCATCGTCGGCCGCGCCGTCGGTTTGCACGCCGGCGCCAACAAGCACGAGCGCAGCGTCGACGTGATGCGCGGCGTGCTCGGCCTCAAGGGTGATCTCAAGGATGCCGGCAGCGGCTCGATCATGGAGACCTGGGACTGGGAGGTCTCGGGCGTGCACAGCGTCAGCCGCATGACCTCGCGCGTGCCCGACACCCTGCTGGACAAGCTCGGTGCCGCCCTCTCTTCCTGCCCGTTGACGGTGGAGGATACCGACACCTCCTCGCCCACCTACCGGCAGCAGGTGCCTTCCACCATCAAGCAGCGCCAGGAACTCGGCTGCTACAACCCCTTTTATAGCTCGGTGTTGAACAACGCCGCCATCGACCCGCTCAACCTCTCGAGCGCCTCGGCGCCGGCCGACGGCCGCGGCTTTATCACCAGCGACACCGAAGCGGGCATGCACGAGGCCGACGGCGTCGAGCTGCAGGATGGCGGCTACATCTGCGATCCCAACGACCCCAACAGCCCCCCCTGTCCGGCGGAGCTGGATGCCGATGGCGATGGCGTCTTCGAGTTCGCGGGCACGCCCAACACGCAGCAGGTGATCGATTCGCTGACCGGCGAGCACACCCGCGAAGACCGCCGCTCATTGACCACGGCCGACGCCATCGTGCGCGGTGATCTGGCAGAGTTCACCGACGGCAGCCTCTCATTCGCAGCTGGCGGCCAGGTGCGCCGCGAGTCGCTGCGCGTCGACTACGACTCGAGCTACAACCAGCGCCTGTATGCCTTCCTGGCCGGCGCGCCCGACGTGCCCGACGTCGACCGTCACATCGGCGTGGGCTTCGGCGAGCTGCGGCTTTCGGTGGCCAAGGGCCTGCTCGAGGTGCAGCCGGCGCTGCGCATCGAGCACTACGAAAACGTCGGCACCGCCCTCAACGCCCAGGCGGGCGTGGCGGTTCGGCCCTTCGTCGACGGATCCGAAGCCCTGGAGTGGTTGCTCGTGCGCGGCCACGTGGGTCGCGGCAATCGCGCCCCCTCGCTGGTGCAGATGTACGGCACGCTGGTGGAGTTCAACGGCGCGGAGTTCGATGACGCCCTGCAGTTCGTGCCGCACCAGATCTCGGGCAACCGCAACCTGGACTTCGAGAAGTACCTCACCTTCAGCGGTGGCCTGCAGTGGGACTACGACGGCTTCCACGTGGGCGGCGACTTCTGGATGACCCAGATCGACGACCTGATCGGCGCCGATAACGTCCAGACCCTGCTCAAGGACTGCGAGCGCCAGTTCGCCGCAGAATCCACCCGCTGTCCCGAGGTCACGTTGCTCGCCACCGGCGGCCTCAACGAGGTGCGCACCAACTTCGACAACCTGGCGGCGGTGGACACCAACGGCGTCGACGGCGGCATCAGCTACACCCTCGACACCAAGCGCAAGGACATGGGCGAGCTGGGCACTTTCATGGTCGGCGTCCAGGGGCGCTTCATCAACTCCTACCTGATCAAGAGCCCGCGCGCCCTGCGTGAACTCTACCGCCCCGACCCCGCCAGCCGTCCGGTGGCGAGCGCTGACGGCAAGACCCGCGATTACTCGGGCTTGAGCGCCGAGTACGAGGCTGCGGGTTACCGCAACCTGGAGAACTTCGCTCCGCCGATGCCCCGGCTGCGCATGGGCGTTCCGGTCCGCTGGTTCTATGAGGGCCACACCCTGGGCCTGACGGCCCGCTACATCGGCTCCTACAACGACGACAGCGAGGCCACCATCGAGCGCTACGGCCTGGCCACGACCCTGGCCGCGGGCGAGACCGCGGGCACGGTGCCTGACGCGGAGGGCGAGCAGATCTCGGACTGGACCGTCTTCGACCTGAACTACGGCTATAGCTTCGGCGAAGAGGGCTGGAAGATGCGCCTGGCCCTGGGTGTCATCAATCTCTTCGACGCCGATCCGCCCGCCGCCGAGTCGCCCCTGGGCTACGACGTCGGCATCCACGATCCCCGCGGCCGGGTGATCTACGCGCGCGTGACCGGTGATTTCTGAGCTTGTTTTTCGGAGAAAATCTGAAAAATCAGGATATTTGTTGGTTTTCTAACGTGCCAATCGGACAACGACCCCTGAATGACCTGGCGAGTGTCCGAGGAATGCGCGATAGGTGAGAAAAGTGTGATGTCGTCCGTGGGTCGGTTCTGGGATTACCGGCCTGTTGCGACGGGTGAACCCCCCCTACGAGGTGTCAGATGATCAAGCGTTTGCCGTGGCTGAGAATGCAAAAGAAGACGGATCCGGAGCCCCCGCTCCGGCTGCCGATCGCCTGTGGATCGATGACCAACGGCGAAGGCTGGTGGCCCGACACCAAGCGCAAGCAGCTGATCCGCAAGATGGTCTTCGAGCGCGCCGACGAGATCGCCCGCAAGGAGGGCTGTGACCGCCGCGAGTTCCTGGCCAGCGCCTGCGGCATGGCCCTGACGCTGTCGGTGATCAACCAGATCAACGGCTGCAGTAGCGGCAAGAACGGCAACAACATGGCCGGCAACGTGCCGAGCGCCAAGAAGGGCGCTGGCGGCGCTGGTGGTGCCGGTGGTGCCGGCGGCGGCGGCTCCACGTCGACCGGCAGCGGCGGTGGCAGCGGTGGCTCCGGCTCGACCGCCTCGGGCGGTGGCGGCAGCGGTGGCTTCAACGTCCCGGATTCGGCCATCACCGACTTCGACGAGGCCTCGGTCTGCTTCGGCAGCGGCGGTGAGCTGATCATCGACATGCAGTCGCACTTCGCGACCCCCGAGACCAACCTGATCGGCGCGTTGGGTCTGGACGCCTTCGTCGGCCAGATCACGACCGCGCGCTATCCCTGGATCGTGCGCACTCCGGGCGTCACGGGCGCCTCGCGCTTCGACCGCAACGAGTACATCTCCCAGATCCTGATGGGCAGCGACACCACCATCGGCGTGCTCTCGGGCATCTCCTACGCCCTGGGCGCCGACGGCACCGGCGTCAACGGCTTCGCAGCGCTCAGCAACGAGGACCTCAAGGGTGGCGCCGAGTTCCTGGACGGCGAGTACCCGGGCCGCATCCTCACCCACGCCATGGTCATGCCCAACGACCGCATCGACGTGCAGCTGGCGATGATGGAGCGCACGGCCGGCACCTATAGCAACTGGAAGACCTATCCGCCCTGGGGCGCGGGCAACGGTTCGTTGCCGGAGGGCTACTGGCTGCACGAGGACGTGGGTCCGATGATGATCCAGAAGGGCATCGACCTGGGCTCGCCCATCTTCTGCATCCACAAGGGCTTCCCGCTCAACACCTTCAGCCCCACCTACACCAACCCGATGGACGTGGGCCCGGCGGCGCGCATGTTCCCGAACGCCTTCCTGGTCATCTACCACTCGGGCTTCGAGCACGGCCTGGCCACCGGTCAGTCCTCCGAGCCCAAGGACGGCGCGCCCAACGCCATGTACTGCGACCCGCTGCAGCTGTCCGGCGGCATGTGGCCGGAGGGGCCCTACGACGAGGAGAACGAGGACATCCAGGCGATGTACCCACTCGACCGCGGCGTCAACTCCCTGATCAAGTCCCTGCGGGACAACAACATCGGCCCCAACGGCCGCGATCTCGACAACCCCGGCGGCCCGGTCACGACCAACGTCTACGCCGAGTGCGGTGGCGTGTGGCCGAACCTGATGACCAACCGCCACGAAGAGGCGATGCACTACTGGGGCAAGCTGCTCAAGCACGTCGGTGAAGACCGCATCGTGTGGGGCACCGACTGCCTCTGGTTCGGCTCGCCGCAGCCCCTGATCGAGGCCTTCCGCTGCTTCGAGATCTCCCAGGAGTTCCAGGACAAGTACGGCTATCCGGCGCTCACCCAGACCGCCAAGGAGAAGATCCTGGGCCAGAACGCGGCGGCGCTGCAGAACATCCGCGAGGGTGTCGACATCAGCGGCTGCCACTCCGACTACGTCAGCGCGGCCCATCAGCAGCTGCGCAAGGATCTGGACGAGGAGTTCGGTCCGCGCCGCGACATGATCAAGGATGTCTGGGGCCCCAAGTCCTGGGCGGAGTACAAGGGCATCTCCAAGCACGAGAACGACGAGAAGCTGATGTGGTCGGGCAACGCGCCCGGCTACCGGGGCTGAGCCAAGCCCCTAGGGCGAGCGCGGGCTCGCACCGTGAGTCCGAGGCGACATCTGGTCGTCCCGGATCACGGTCGCGGGCCCGTCGCCGTCCAGGGACAGCGTCAGCGCACGGCGGGCGAAATGGGCATATTCAGGGCAGTCAAGGCGCTTTTGCTTCTCGCGTCTGCACTGGTCTGCGCCTGCGCTGCCGAAGGCGAAACGGAGCTGGTACTGCGCGGCCCCGAAGAGCTGCGCAGGGGGGAAGAGCAGTTCGAGCGCCTCTGTAACCGACCGATCCGGGATCCGGTGACCGATGTCTTTTGCGTCGGGACCCCGCCGCCGGTTCGCAGCCTGATGGAGCTGCGCAATCACCTCGGTCTTACCAGCGAGGAGGGCGGTGAGTTTTTCGGCCACACGATCACGGGGCACTCGACCTCGCTGGTGCATCGCTCGGTCTCCGCCATCAATCCGCGTGTGATCTTCGTGCGGCCGGAAACCGAGGGCCAGGAGTTCATGGCCATGGGCTTCGCGCGCGGGGAGCAGTTCACCGAAATCGCGGTGAAAAACCGCGTTGACGGGGAGTTTCAATTCTATCTGGTCATGTTTTCGTTACCCTGCGACGAAGACGACGGCGGTTGCACGCCCGGAGCCCTGCTGACCGAGGCGATCGAGTCCGGTTGGACCGGGGTCAACGTTTACGGCGAACAGGATCTGCAGAACACGCCCTTGGACTGTCGGGTATGCCACCAGCCGGCCGGCACCGACACGCGAAAGCTGTTGCGCATGCAGGAGCTGGAGCCTCCCTGGAATCACTGGTTCTATCTGCAGAGCAAGGGTGGCCGTGCGCTGATGGACGACTACTACGCGGCCAAGGGGGATGAGCCCTTCGCGGGCATCAGCGGTGCCGATATCGCCCAGTCCCAGCCGGGTCTGCTCAGCTCGGCGATCTTCTTTGCCGGCTCGCCGCCCCAGCCGAATGCCTTCGTCAGCAACCGGATCGAACCCGAGGTGGTCGCCAGCGCGCGCGCCCTCGGCGGTGACCAACCGGCCGATAATTCCGTGCCCGGCAGCAGCGAGACCTGGGAAGCCATCTACGAGCGTGCCAAGCGCGGTGAGGCCATCTCGGTGCCTTACCATGACGTCAAGGTCACCGACCCGCAGAAACTCGAAGTGATGACCACGGCCTACGTCGACTATCGCGAGGGGCGCATGGAGCGCGAGGCCTTGCCGGATATTCGCGAGGTCTTTCCCGATGACGAACGCTTGCTGGCGCGCATGGGCATGACGACCGAGCCCGGCCTCTCAGGGGAAGAAGTGCTGCTGCAGGCATGTTCCCTGTGTCACAACGAACGCCTGGATCGGACCATCACGCGTTCGCGCTTCGACGTGAATCTCTCGCTCATCGGCCGCGAGGAAAAGGAACGGGCCATCGCGCGCATACAGCTGCCCATCGATGATCCCCGAGTGATGCCGCCGCGTCTGGTTCGCAGGCTCAGCGAAGAGGGGCGCGAGCGGCTGATCGAGCTGTTGTCGAAGTGAGCCCCGAGCGACCGGCCTTCGCGGTCCTGTGGCAGCCGCCGGCGACGGGGGTCTCGCCCCGGGAGTTCGTCGATTCCGAGGTGGCGGCTTGTGTTCGAGAGGGGAACTTTGCGCGGGGGCGCGCCCTGTGCACGCGAAGGGTGGTCACCGATTCGCGCAATCCTCGGGTCTACCTCGACGCCTTGCGGGTCGAAACTGCGGCGGGTTCGGCGGGTGTGGCGGCCGAGTCGCCGATCCAGTGGATCGCCTGGGCGCTCGCCAACGGGGTCGTCATCGAGTGGGCGCAGCAGCTCGACGCCGCAGAGCTGCTAGCGCTGCTCTCCAGCGGCAACGGCCTGCCGTGGGCGCTCCAGCGCGCAGAGTCCGATCGGCGCGTGGTTCATGAGCTGATGCGAAGGCGCCTCGAAAAGCTGCTGCTGCAGGAGGACTACGCCACTGCACTCGAAACGGTGACCGACGCGAGTTTTCTTGAGGACGCCCGCGACGAGCCCGAACTCGAGCGCCTCCTGATCGGTGTTTTGGCGGCGACGGTCTTCAGTTATCCCGCCGAGGTGGAAGCGCTGGTGGACGCCTACGGCATCGATTTCGAGGCGTCCGCGTCCGGCGAGGATGAAGCAGCGCCGACCCCCCTCGAAGTGCTGCAGGAGGCACGGCACCTGGCCGTACTCGCTGCCCGCATCGAGGCGCAGGTGTCGTGTCCGGATGCCCTGCGGCGCTTCATTCGACTATCGGCGCTGGTTTCGGAGGACGAGCGCTTGCGCCTGTGCGAGCAGCTGCGCAGTGAAGCGGCGTCGGCGTCACGCGCCTATCTCGACTATCTCGATGTGGCCGTGCGTGAGGCGCAGGCCTTCGGATTGTGGTTGCTCAATCGGCTGGAGAGCTGCGCGCAAGCTTCAACCGCGGCGGACCCAGGTGCGATCGAGGAGCGCCTGCTGCGGGTGGAAACGAGCTTGGGGCGCGATCCGCTACGCTGGGCGGCAACATCGGTGGTCGTGCTGTCGCTGTTGGCAGTCGTTCTTTGCTACCGCTGGCTTGGGACACCCGGATTGCTCGTCATCGGCGTGGCTTCACTGGCGTGGCCGGTCTGGAAGGCCTCGCGGGCTGTGATGTACCGCCGCAACGTGCGCGCGCCGATGGCTCGAATACTGGCCGAGGTCGGCGGTGGGCCCGCGTCGCTCGCGCGGCAGCTCGGAAGCGCATCGCTTGGGCGTCTGGCAAAGATGCTCGATCGGTTGCGCGCGGATCTACCGTTGGCCGTCTTTGGCGCCATCGGTCAGCTACCGTCTTTGGCGCCTTCTGCAGCTTCACCCCCCCGTTGACGCATGGTAGAGTCCGCCCGCCCGTGCCCCGGGTGCTTCCAGTTCATCATCTGTTCGAGAGGTCAACGCCATGATGCGATTCCGGTTTTTGATCGTTTGCTCTGCCATTCTTTGCTGGGCCTGCGGTGATGACTTCGAAGAAATCAGCGGGGGCCCCTTCGACATCGGTGCCGAGCACGCTGGTTCGTGCGACTTCCCCGACAAGGGAACTTGCGACGAATACGCCGAGGAGCAGTCCAGCCCGGACACGAGCAGTGACTGCGGTTTGGCCGGAGGCGACTGGACGGGCGGCAAGTGTCCATTCGAGGGCCGGCGGGCGATCTGTATGGACGTTTTGCCCGCGACCCGCACCTACGCCTATACCGAAGAGGCTGCCGACGCGCTGCTCGGCGGCTGTGCTGGTGATGCGGGGGTCAAGATCAACATCACCGAAGAAGCTCCGGCTCCGGGCGCCGATCCGATGAATGTCGGCGACGACGCGGACGCGGGCTGAAATCAAGTACGGCGCCGTCGCCCGGCAGCGACGGCAAGCGCGAGTGTGAGCAGCGCCCCGAGGCGCGCCGGGCCGTGGGGACCTGCGCCGCCGGGGCGCGTCGCGCAGCCGCTGTGGTGGTGTCGGTGGTAGACGGCGAGGGCTTTGGCTTCGACCGTCGAGGGCGTGCCGGCGTCAGGTAACTCCGAGTCAGCAGGCTTCCAGCCCGATGGGAAGGCGTCGTAGCTGCCGTCGAGGGAGAGCAGGAAGGCGACCAGGTCGTCGATGCGCTTGGCGTCGAGGTCCGTGGTGAGACCGTGGAGGTCTTCGCGGTTGCGTTCCACCAGCACCTCGCGCAACATGGCGGCGCTGCCGTCGTGCAGGTAGGGGGCGCCGGCCCACAGGCCGTGCAGGGTCGGCGTGTCGATGCCCTCTAGGCTTTCGCCCAGGCGGCTGCCGCTGCCGGGGCCGAGCGTGCCCACATCATGGAGCAGGTACTGCTCGCCGCTCATCTTCAGCTTGCTGTCGGTCAGGCGCGTGGGCAGGTGACAGCGCGGGCAGCCGCGCCCGGGTTCGTAGAAGATGTCGCGGCCGCGCAGCGCGGACTCGGTCATCGAGCCGTCGGCGTTGCGGTGGGGGCTCTTGGGATATTGATCGAGGGACCAGACGAAGAAGGCCAGGTCTTCGAGGTCCTCGCTGCGCTTGCTGTTGGGCATGGTCGATAGCGGCGGATGGGGTGGGGCGCCATCCATGGCCAGGCCGGTGCCGCCGAAGCCATCCACGATGTCGACCTCGAAGTCTTCGATCTCGTCGAAGTTCGCGCTCCAGTGCACCGGGCCGTGCTTCATGCCAGCGCGGCCCCTGAGGTCGATGGTGTTGCGCAGCCCTTCGCCGAATTGGGTGAAGTCCCAGATGCGGCCGTCGTGGCCGCCGTCGGGGTGGCAGGAGGCGCAGGCGATGTAGTTGCCCGCGGAGTGGACCGGCGCCCGACTGCGGAAGAAGAGGCGCTTGCCGTTGAGGATGCGCGGGGTGAGCGGAGGTGCGGTCACCTTCACGCTTTCGCGCAGCCTGGGCGCGCTGGGGTCTGTGAGGTCGATGAGCTGCACCGAGTGGTCGAGGTAGGCCATCACATAGCCCGTGCGGCCGTCGGGGCTTAGCGCAATGCCCTGGGGTGCGTCGGCGAGATCCAGGCGCGACAGCAGCACCGCTCCGGTCGGCGGGGCCAGGTCGTAGACGCTCAAGCGGGCGGCGCCCTGGTGCAGCAGGTAGGCGAAGCGTCCGCGGGGCGAGAGGGCGGCGCCGACCACGCTGTCGGTCTGGTCCGGGTAGATGCGGTCGTCGAAGCGCTCCTGGGCGCTGCCGAGGTCGAGCGGGGCGAACAGGCCGTGCAGGCGCTTGTCGGGGGCCAGGAGCTCGCCGCTGACGTATTCGCCGCGGCCGCTGTTGGAGACCAGGCCGCCGGCCCAGAGCGTGGCGCCGTCGGGGGCCAGCAGCAGGGTCGACAGCAGGTTGGGATAGCCCCGCTCGTGGCGGGCGGGTTCCGGCCCCCGATCGTGGGCGAGCTGCAGGGGCTTGCCCGCGGTGGCGGTATCGGCGCCGAGATCGATGGGGGTGATCTGGCCGTATTCACCCAGTGTCAAGAAGTGCGAGACGAAGGCGCGTTTGCCGTCGGCGGCGATGGCCAGGGCCCTTGGAGTGGCTCCCAGCTCGACGCGCCCAACGACGGCAGTGGCCTCGGGGTCGAGCACGGCGACGCTTCCGTCGCCTTCGTTGGCGACCAGGATGCGCCCGTCGCTGGGCGAGACCGCGACGCCGTGGGGGCGGTGGCCGACGGCGACCATGGTGCAGGCCGTTGGCACTGCGGGGTCGAGCACGCAGAGGGCGCCGGCCTGCTGGCAGGTGATGAGCAGGCGTTGGCCGCTTTGGTCGAGGGCGATGCTCTGGGGGGCGACGCAGGTCGCCAGCTCCTCGCTGTGGCCGTCGTCGATGGCGACCCGGCTGACGCTGGCGGAATCGGGATTGGTCACGTAGAGCGTCGAGCCGTCCGCGCTGAGCACCAGGCGGTCGCTGCGTGCGGGCGCACGGGGCGTGGGCGCGGCCATCACGGCGATGGAGCTTCGCGCGCTCTTTCTTTGGCTGCCTTCGGTGCGCGTGACTTCGACCTCGTAGAAGCCGAGGGCCGTGTAGCTGTGGCCCGGTGCCGCTTCGCTGGACTGGGAGCCGTCGCCGAAGCGCCAGAGGTAGCTGACGTCGCCCGCGGCGGTCGCGGCGGGTGCGGGCTCGGCCCTGAAGACCAGCGCTTCGCCCACGCCGGTCTCGAGGGCCGACGCCGCGATGCGCAGGGTGGCGTCCTGCTGGGCGCGGGCTTGGGCGCAGCCGAGGGCGACTGTCGCCAGCGAAAGCAGTCCCTGGGCGCATGCGCGCCTTGCGGTTTCCGTGATGATCCTCACGGGACCCACAGTAGTGCAGCAGGTCCCGTCCGATCGACGGCGCATCCGGGGGCGGGCAGGCTGGCTTGCACTGCCACAATCGGTGGTCGTGTCAGGAGTGCTTCAGCGAACCTGTGGGCAGACGCGGTTTCTGCCGCTGCGCTTGGCTTCGTACAGCATCTCGTCGGCGGCCTTGTAGAAGCCCTTCCGATCCATGTCGTCGTTGAGCTCGGCGGCGCCCAGGGAGATGGTCACGAGGATCTTTTCGCCTTCGACCATGAAGACGTGGCGCTCGACCATGAGCCTGAGTTCCTCGGCGATCTGCACCGCTCCGGCGAGGGAGGTCTCGGGTAGGATCGCGCAAAACTCTTCGCCGCCGTAGCGGCCGAGGCTGTCGTCCTCGCGCAGGCGCTTCTGGAGCACGCCCGCCAGCTCGCGCAGCACCGTGTCGCCGGCCAGGTGGCCATAGGTGTCGTTGACCGACTTGAAGTGATCGATGTCGATCATCAACAGGGAAAGCTCGCGGTTGTGGCGGCGCGCCCGAGGCATTTCCTTGTCGAGCACGTTGTCGAGCTGCTTCTTGTTGCTGATGTCGGTCAGACCATCGGTGATGGTCATGTTGAAGATGGTCTCGTGGTACTGGGCCTCGACGTCAGAGCCGGACAGGTACTTGAAGATGGTGTCGCCGATCTTCAGTTGGTCGCCACGGCGCATCTGGTTGGCCGTCACCGGCGTGTCGTCGTTGAGGAAGGTGCCGTTGGTCGAGTCCAGGTCGATGACGTAGAAATGACCGTCGCGGTGTTCGAGCTTGGCGTGGCGCCGCGAGACGCTGTCGCTGTCGAGCACGATGTCGTTTTCGCGGTCGCGGCCGATACTCGTGACGTCCTTGTGGAGCACGTAGCGCTGGCCGAGGTTCGCCTGCGTCGGAGTGTAGATCACCACCAGGCAGTCCTCGCCCTTGCGCTTGACCTTCAGCTCCTCGAGCGTGGTGACTCGGGTCTTGATGTCGTGATCGGAGTCCACTTTTGGGGGCGATTTCCGCTGGCGCGATCGAATGACCGCCTCGGCTAGCGTACTGCGCCGCACCGCCGGGCGTCCACCCGAGAGCGCACCCACGGGCGTCGTCGAAGCGTGCCCACCATGTGGCAGAGGCAACCACATCGCGGTGATGGCGCACCTTCACGTGCATCGGATTCGGTCCTGGACGCGCGTTCGGCCTGCGGTGTTGACAGCTTTCGATAGCCTACAATACTAGTGAATTGGTAGCTTCCAGCCAGCGGCCGTGGATGAGTCACGGTTGCTGCTGGCCCGGTCGTCGCGCCCGATGAATCACCGGCTATCCGATGTGGATCGAATCCAGTCGACCCCGTCGTCGACCATGTTTGCCGCAGTGCTTGTCGAATTCACAGCTGCCGCGCCATTGCGGCGCAGGTTCGGGCTATGCTTGCTGCCGCACGGGCGTCGTGGGTTCGCGCCTGTTTCGCGCCAGTGCATAGTCACCTGTGCCGGTAGTTCTGGGCAAAACTCGCCGATTGCTCGCCGAGTTTTGCCCAGAACTACCGGCACAGGTGCCTAGGTTCGCGCAAAGGAACTTCCCGCAAATGACCGAGGCGAGCACCGCGCGAAAATCCGTCCCCGCCTATGGTGACGCGCCGCTGATCCTCGTGGTCGATGACGAAGTCGTGATCCGCGAAATCCTGGCGGACTTCCTGGCGATGGAGGGCTTCAATGTGCGCACGGCCGAGGACGGCCAAGCGGCGCTCATGGAGCTGTCGCGTGCGCGCTATGACCTGGTGCTCAGCGACCTGAAGATGCCGAATATGGGTGGCATCGAGTTGCTCGAGGCGATTTCCGAGCACGCCCCGAACGTGGTCACCATCATCATGACGGGCTTCGGCACGGTCGAGACGGCCATCGGCGCCATGAAGCGCGGCGCCTACGACTACATCATGAAGCCCTTCAAGATGGAGGAGGTGGTGCACACGGTTCGGCGCGGGCTCGAGCGCAAGAAACTGGTGCAGGAGAACCTGCGGCTGCGCGAGACGCTGTCGCTCTACAAGGTCAGCGAGGCCATCGCCAACAGCCTGTCGCTGGACTCGGTCGTGCGCACCATCGTGGACGCCGCGCTCGACGAGGTCGAAGCCGACGCCGTCTTCGTGCTCCTCGACAGCGGGGAAGGGGAGTTTTTCGAGCGCGCGCGTGTGATCAGCGACCGCTTTCATCCGCCCACCGAGGCCTTCCACGCCGGCACGCTCTGCATCGAGGCCCTGGGCGAGCATTTCCGCAGCGAGTCGCGGCTGGTGAGCCACGGCGACGGCGCCCTGCGCTACTTCGACCCGGTGCCCAAAGGCGCAGCGGTCACCTCGCTGATGGTCACGCGCCTGATGATGACCGCCCGCACCATCGGCTACCTGGGGGCCTGCAGCTTCAGCCCGGGCAAATCCTTTGACGAGGGCCAGCGCAAGTTGCTGCGGATGGTCTCCGATCGGGCGGCGGCGTCGATTGAAAACGCCAAGCTCTACGAGGACCTCAAGGCGACCTTTCGACAGACGATTCGCGGTCTGGCCAGCGCAATCGACAAGATGGATCGCTACACGGCCGGCCACTCGAGCCGGGTCGCCGCCTATGCCCAGGTGCTGGCCATCAAGTTGGGGCTTCCCGAGGATCAGATCGAAATCGTGCGCCAGTCGGCCTTGATGCACGACATCGGCAAGATCGGCTGCGCCCTGAACCTGAACAAGCCCGGCATCCTGACCGAAGCCGAGTACGCGACGTTCCAGAAGCACCCCGGTTACGGGCGCGACATCCTGGAGCCGATCGAATTTCTCAATCCGCTGATCCCCGGAGTCCACTGCCACCACGAGCACTGGGATGGTCACGGCTATCCCCTCGGCCTCAAGGGCAAGGACATCCCGCTGATGGCCCGTATCATCTCGGTGGCCGATGTCTATGATGCCATGACCAGCGACCGCGCCTACCGCAAGGCCCTGCCCCACGAGGCGGCGGTGGCCGAGATCGACCGCTGCGCCGGCGGTCAGTTCGACCCCGACGTGGCCGCCGAGTTCACCGAAGTCATCGAGGTCGAGCGCCAGCGGCGGCGCGACGGTGGTCAGTCGGTGCCGCCCTAGACCCTAAACAAGCGCATGTTGCAGGCGATCTCCACAAATCTCTTGTGTTCAGGCGCTCGCGAAAATGCTCAACGCTCCTCCTGGTGCGCCTGCGCTTTTCGCAAACCCCTGATTCACAACATCTTTGCGCAGCTCATCCTCCACATACGCTAGTTTGACACCAGTCTCCTAGATGTACTCGGCGGGAGTCATGATCCGCTCTCGGGACCGCTACGGCGCCAGCTGCGGCGTCCGGTCCCCTTGAAATACACGGAGTATTCCGGCGGAGGCCGTCCTTGCATCTGGCATCGTATCGACCCCGATCATCGGCTCAGCACTCCCGCCGAGCACATCTAGTCACTGCGCACGGCGGTCCATCGCTGCCGCCGTGAGCGCTGCGTACGGCGCCAGCTGTTGCGACCGTTCTCAACCCGATCGACGCTCGACCGGTGGCAAGCGTTGGGATTCGGACTCGCCGCGTCCGACCGACTCGCGGCTGCGCCGACGATGGCGCCCGGTCTCGTTGCCGCCGCCACCGTTGCCATTGCCGCCCTTGGGCCGAGGCTCCGAGGGTTCGTCGCGTGACTCGTCCTGCTGCTCCTGCCAGGGGTAGCGAATGCGGCTGTGGTAAATCGAACACAGGCTGTCGATGATCTGATTGGCCACGGTGCGCAGCTCCGCTTGCGTCAGGCCGCTGTCATCGAGCTGCCCCTGGCGCAGCTTCGAGAAGATCACCCGATGCACCAGTTGCTCGAAGCCCTCCCGCGAGGGCGGGTCGACCGTGCGCGCGCCGGCTTCGATGGCGTCGATGAGCATCAGGATAGCGGTCTCGCGGGTGCGCGGACGCATGCCCGGATAGCTGAAGGCCTGCTGCGAAAGCTCCTTGGGATTGCCCGCCTTCATGCAGGCATACCAGAAGTACTCGATCACGCCGGTGCCGTGGTGGGTGTAGGCGAACTCGACCACCGGCTCGGGAATGCGCCCCTCGCGCAGCAGGCGCACGCCCTCGACCACGTGGGCCATGATGGCGTCGGCGCTGACGTCCGGATCGAGGTCGCCGTGGGGGCTCTTCTCGCCGGGTTCGAGGTTTTCGACGAAGTACTTGGGCTGAATCGTCTTGCCCAGGTCGTGGTAGTAGGCGCCGGTCCGGGTCAACAGGGCGTCGGCGTGGATCGAGGCTGCGGCGGCCTCCGCCAGGTTGGCCATCGCCCGCGAGTGCTCCCAGCTGCCCGGCGCTTCGGTGGCGATCTTGCGGAGCAAGGGCTGGTCGATGTCGGTGAGGTTCAGCAGCTGCCGGCGCGAGACCACCCCGAGCAGTAGCGAGGTCAGCGGCTGCGCGGCGAATGCCAGCAGACCGGCGGCCACGCCGGACATCAGCGACGCGCTGGCGTCGGAGCGCAGCCCCCGGGCCAGCTCGAGCTGCGGCGAAAAGCCGTCGAAGATCTCCTTGGTCGCGATGTAGACAGCCGCGGAGACCACCCCCGCGAGCACGCCCGCCAGCGGTAGCATCAAGCCACGCTTGCGCCCGACGACCACCAGCGACCCGGCCGCGGGGCCCATGAAGTAAACCGCGGTGACGATGGGGTCGAAGGAGACCAGGGAGCTGGCCAGCGCAGCCATGGTGGCACTGGCCAAAAGCGCGCAGCTGCGATCGAGGTAGGCGGCCGTCAACAGCGGCAGAAAGCCGACCGGGACCAGGTGGGCGGGCAGGCCAGTGACCAACAGCAGCGTTTTGTCCGCCAGCAAAAAGATCAGCGCCAGGCCGATCAGGGCGACCTGGGTGCGCAGAAGGCCCGCCTGCTTGGTCTTGGCGCGGCGGAAATAGGTCATCGCCGCCGCGACCAGCAGGAAATAGACCAGGAAGTGGGCGGCCATGCGTCCGGGCCGGGGAGGGCGACGGTCGCGCTCGTAGAGGCGCACCATGGCGGCGGTGGTGCCGTCGCGCACGATGGTGCCGCGCGCCACCACACGGGAGACGGTGGCGAAGTGGGCGCCGCTGTGCGGGTCGCTGGTCTCCAGCGTGGTGCGCGGTAGCCGCAAGGTGATCGGCGCGGGACGCTCGGGGTCGACGCGCCAGGGTTCGACAAAGGTCTCGCCGAACATCGCCAACGTGAGAGCCGTGGCGAAGACCGCGCTGAGCACGAAGCCGGAAGTGGCGCCGGCGATGAGTCTGGTGCGAAGCATGGGGGCACCCGGCGACGCAGGCGCCGCGGGCTCGCCATCCCATGGTAGCAAAGCAAAGGCCTAGCAGGGCAGCGCCCGTCCATTTAATCCGTGAAATCCGAATATTTCAAGTATGCTGTTCCATGGCTTGCGGCTGCGGGTGTCCTCCTGGTGGGGGCCCTGAGCTGGCCCTACACGGTCGATGACGCCTTCATCGTGGCCAGCTACGCCCGCAATCTGTGGCAGCACGGCAGCTACGGCATCAACCCGGGGCAGCACAGCGATGGTGTGACCGGCCCGCTCTGGCTGCTGCCGTTTCTGCTGGGCGAGGCTCTGGGGTTGGATTCGGTGGCGCTCGGGAAGATCGCAGGGCTGCTCTGCAGCGCGGCGGCGGCGTGGTTGGTGGTGGTCCGGATGCGGGCGCGCAGCGGTGGGCGGCTTTCGGGGGCGCTGTCGGGGCTGCTGTTGGTCACCAGCCCGAGCCTGGGAACCTGGGGGGTCGGAGGGCTGCAAACAGGCGCCGCGACGCTGCTGCTGACGATCGCCTGGCTGGCGGCGACGGAACGGCCGGGGCCGCGAGCGGTGACTCTGGGCACCGCCATCGGGGCGCTGGCCTGGCTGCGCCCGGAGATGGCGCCGGTGGCGGCGTGGCTTCTGTGGGTGGTGCTCATGCGCCGCCGCTCGGCCGGGCTTCGGGCCCTTGGGCTCGCTGCTGCTCTCGCGGCGCTGCTGCTTTTGCTGCGGCTTTCGTTCTTCGACGCGCTATTGCCTCTGAGTTATGCGGCCAAGGGCGGCTCCCTGGGTCACGGGCTCCGTTACGTGCTGACCTCGACGCTGCTCCTGAGCACCGGCGTGGGGCTGGGCGTGTGCGTTCTGGGGGCGATTGCTGGCGGGCGCGATGGGCCTGTGCTCGGCGTGGCCCTGCTCGTGCACCTCTTGGCGGTGGCGCTGGCCGGGGGCGACTGGATGCCCGGCTATCGGCTGCTGGTCCCGGTGCTGCCGCTCTACGCCGTGCTGTGCGCGGGGGGGCTTGTGCGACTGTGGCGGCGGCGCGGGCGCTTCGGGCCGGCGTTTTCGCTGGGCCTCTTGTCGATATCCCTGGCCGCGCCCCTGCTCGACCTGGCCACCCGCCCCGAGGAGCTGCGCAAGGCGGCCGAAAGCCAGCGCGTGCACGGCGAAGCGCTGGCCGTCTGGCTGCGCGAACACGCCGGCACCGTGGCGCTGGTCGATATCGGCTATCTCGGATATCGCAGCGGCGTGCGTGTGGTGGACTTGGGGGCCCTGACCGACCCCGAGCTGGCGGCGGCGCCCGGCGGCCACCTGGACAAGCGCGTCAGCGCGGCCTGGCTGCGCGCTCGGGGGCCCGACACCCTCGTGCTGCACAGCGCGCGGCCGCCGCGCGTGGGGCCGGGGGGTGAGCTGCTGGAGCTGGACGGTTACCCGGTGGAGCGGCGCGTGGCGGCCATGGCCTGGGTGCGGCGGGAGTTTCGCGTCGTCGAGGTCGTGCCCTACGCCCCGGGCTACCACTATCTCGTGATGCGGATCAGCTCGGCGGCCTCCGAGAGCCAGTAGTCGGGTGCCGCCGGTTGTAGCGCTTCGCGCGGGAAGGGGCCCCACAGGGCAGCGGCGGTGCGAACACCGGCGGCGCGGCCGGCGTGCATGTCGTGGATCGAGTCGCCCACGAAGAGCGCGTTTTTGGCCTCGGCGCCGAGCCGCTCGAGGGCCAGAAGCACCGGCTCGGGGGCCGGCTTGCCACAGCGTACGTGATCGCCGCCGACGATCACCTCGAAGTGCTGCGACAGGCCGCAGCACTCGAGTCCCCGCCGCGCCAGCTCGCTGACCTTGCTGGTGACGATGGCCAGACGCACCCCCAGGGCCTGCAGCCCTTCGAGCATGGCGCCGACGCCCGGATAGGGCTGAACCATGGCGTCGTGGTGGACGAGGTTATAGTCGCGGTAGCAGGCGACGAGGCGATCCACCTCGGCCTGCTCGCGACCGCCGTCGGCGTAGACCTCGAGGAGCGGCCGCCCCACGTGGGCGAGGATTTCCTCTCGCGTGGGCGTGATGCCCAATAACTCCTGGTGAGCGTGTCTGTGGGAGCGCACGATCAGCTCGATGCTGTCGATCAGGGTTCCGTCGAGGTCGAAGAGGACCGTGGGGGCCATTGGTCTCATGGCAAAAAGCGGTATGTGAACGCGAAGAAGGGCACGCCCATGAACTTGAAGAGTTCCGGTTCGCCGGTGGCGATGCGATCGTCGCTGTCGATCAGCCGGATCAGCGTGATGTCCAGGGCCCAGCTGCGGTAGGCGGCGATGCGGGCGCCGTAGGCGACGGCGTAGGCCGGCAGCTCCAGGAAGGGCAGATCGCGGGCGGCGTTGAAGAGCGAGCCGTACTCCAAGAGCAGGCTGACGGCCGAGCCCAGGCGCGCGGTGAAGCCGGCGGCCAGGCCCAGGGGCAGCAGGATGTCGGCGTCGTCGTGGGCCAGCAACATGCCGCTCAGGCTCAGGCTGGCGCGGCAGGCCAGCTCGAAGCAGATCTGGGCGGTGGCGCCGATGCGCCCCAGCAGGAAGCCGCGCGGCTGACCCTCGTCCAGATCCTCCTCGCCCGCGCGCAGCAATTCGATGCCGCTCTGGGCCGAGACCCTGAGCCAGCGGCTGCGCAGCAGGTTGGCCTTGAGGGCGAAGTCGGCGATGGCGCCGTCGAAGTTGGTGAAGCCGGTGACCGAAGCCTGCAGGCGGTCGCTGAAGGCGTAGCCGGCCGAGAGAAAGATCAGCTCGTAGCTCGAGAGGAAGATCGTGCCCTTCGGATGGGTCTCGGCGGTCGAGGACAGGATCACGCGGTCGGCGTGGGCGTCGGTGTGGCGGGCGCTCTGCAGCCGGGGCGAAGTCGGCGGTGGGCCGCGGGTTGGGGCCAGGGCTGGCGCCGGCGCTGCGTTGGGCGCGGCGGTTGCGGGGGCCGGCGCCTGGGCGGGGGACTGCTGGGGCGTCGGGCTGGCGTGGGAGGTGGCATGGGGCGGCACCGCCGCGTGGGCTTCCTGGACAGGCGGCTGCTGGGCGGTCGGCGGCGGCTGCTGGGCCTGTTGTTGGCCCTGGCTTGCTGCGGGCGCTGTCGCGCACAGGGTGAGCGCCAGCGCCACCGCCGCGTGCCAACCTCGAATTCCGGCGGCATTCACGGGGCGCAGTGTAGGCTGCTCCCCCTCCCGGGTCACCTCGGGTCGGGCGGCTGGACCAAGCGGTTCCCCCGGGGCCACGGTCGGGCGCGGTTTTTGCTATCATGCGATGCGGTCCGGCCTGCTGCCCGTGCTGGGCCGCCCTCGGCTCGGATAGGCACGCATGGAATCGAAGCTGGCTCCGGGATTCTTGGTGGCGGCCCCCTCGCTGCTCGACCCGAACTTCAAGCGCAGTGTCGTGCTGCTGGTCGATCACCGCCCCGAGGGCTCACTCGGGCTGGTGATCAACCGGGTCGCCCAGATCTCCCTGAGCGACGTGCTCACCCCCCTGGGCCTGCAGGCCCTATCGGCGCCGGCCGTCGAGGGTCGGGTGATGGTGGGGGGGCCGGTCGCGCCGGACACGGGCTGGCTGATCTTCGAGCAAGCCGGGCCAGCCCCCGACGGTGAGGAAGTGGTGCGGGTTTCCGAGCGCCTGGCGGTCAGCGCCTCGCGGGAAGTGCTCGAGCGGCTGATCGCGCGCGGGGGCGACGAGCGCATGCAGCTCCTGCTCGGCTACTCCGGCTGGGGTCCGGGCCAGCTGGACGCCGAGATCGCCCAGGGCTCCTGGATCCCGGTGGACTTCGACGAAAGCATCGTCTTCGACATCCCGGCCGCAGAGCGCTGGACGCGGGCCCTGGGCCTGCTCGGCATCGACCCGGCGAGGTTGACGCTACAGCCGCCGTCGGAGAACTGAGCGGGTTGTGCGGGGGGCGAAGGATGCGCGCACAAAGGCCCAGGCCGCCGGAACCGGCGCAGGCGCAGCGGCGGCTCGCCTACGCGCTGCATCCAGCCACGCTGTTCTACGGGCGCTCGAGCTGGACGCCTATCGCGAGTTGCCCGCGCACGACAGTGATTTTCTGGCGCAAGAGACCGGGCTCGAGCGCGCCGAGGTCGAGCGTCACCTCGCCGCCCTGGTCGCGGCGGGGCAATTCCGGCGGCGCGGCAAGCGCTATCGCATCGAGCGCGTGATGACCGTGGACACGCAGCCCGATGCGGAGCGAAATCGGGCGCTGAAGCACCACTGGGCCGAGTTCGCGCGCCAGCGATTGTTGGAGGGGGGCGATGGAGAGCAGGCGCTTTATTCCTACAACCTCTTCGCCATTTCCGAGCCGGCCTTCGAGCGCATCCGTCGGCTGCACGTCGAGCACTTCGAGCGCGTGCGCGAAATCATCGCCCAATCCAAACGCGCCGACCGCGTGGTGCTGATGAACTTGCAGCTGCTGCCGCTGGCGCGCGAACCCCGGCACCGCAGCGCATTGACAGCTGGGGGGGCCGGGCGTAGGAAGAAAGCCAGCGACTGACGCCTGGAGGCGGAGACAACCGCCGGGAAGCCAAACTTCGACTTGTCGTGCGCCTGGGTAAGTCGGCCGATCCGAAAGGACTGGACCGACATGCACAGTGCCCCAAGTAAGCAAACCTTGGCCCTTCGCTATGGCTGCAACCCACACCAGCAGCCCGCTTCCATCGAGCTGCCCGAGCCCTCGCCGCTGCGGGTGATCAGCGGCGAGCCCAGTTACATCAACCTGCTCGATGCGCTGTCGGCGTGGCAATTGGTGCGGGAGCTGAAGGCGGCGACGGGGCGTGCGAGTGCGGCGTCCTTCAAGCACATGAGCCCGGCGGGCGCGGCCATCGACGGCCCGTTGTCTGCGGGTTTTCTACGCTCGCAATTTCTGTCGAGCGCGCCGCTATCGCCGGTGGCGCGGGCCTACGTGCGTGCTCGCGGTGGTGATCGCATGAGCTCCTACGGCGACGCGGTGGGCGTCAGCGAGGTCGTGGATGCCAGCCTGGCGGGCTTTTTGAGGCGTGAGGTCAGCGACGTGATCATCGCGCCCGGCTATGGGCCCGAGGCGCTGGAGGTGCTCAGGCGCAAGAAAAAGGGCGCCTACGTGGTCCTCGCCATCGACCCCGACTACGAGCCGCCGGCGATGGAGGCGCGGGTGGTCTTCGGCCTCGAGCTGCGGCAGCGGCGCAACGACGCGGTGGTTTCAGCGCGCGATTTCGAGAACGTTGTCACGCGCGAGACCGGGGTGACCGACGCGGTTTTGCAGACGTTGGTCGTGGCCTCGATCGCCCTGAAGTACACGCAATCCAACTCCATCTGCATTGCCCATGACGGTCAGCTCATCGGCGTCGGCGCCGGCCAGCAGTCGCGCGTGCACTGTGCGCGCCTGGCCTGCGACAAGGCGGATAAGTGGTTTCTGCAGCAGCACCCGCGTGTGCTCGATCTGAGCTTCCGACCCGGGCTCGGCCGCAGCGGCAAGGCGAATATCGTCGACAGCTTTCTGCTCTGGGAACAGCTTTCCGAGCCGGAGCGCGCGGCGATGGTCCGCGAGCTGGAGCGGGGGCCTGCTCCGCTCGATGCGACCGAGCGGGCCGCGTGGATCGCGCGCTTTGACGGTGTTTGCATGGTGAGCGATGCCTACATTCCGTTCCGCGACAGCATCGACCGCGCCCAGCGCAGCAATGTGCGCTTCGTGGCCCAGACCGGCGCATCCGTGCGTGACGATGAGGTCAGGACGGCGGCCGACGAGTACGGCATGGTGATGTTCCACTGCGGGCGGCGCAGCTTCACTCACTGAGTGGCTACGGGCCGCAGTGGCTGCCGGCTGCGAGCACGGCTGCAGCGGGCTGCCCAGTAGGGCGCATCGGCGAAGCGCTGCTCTGCGCTGTAGATTTGATCACGTGCTTTCAGGTAGCGCTCGCGCGCGCTCGTGACCAGCCGCGTGTACTGGGCCGCTGCGTCTGTCTGCCCCGCCGCTTCATCGATGAGCGAGTCTGCGGCGTCGCGGCCGGATAGCAAGGCGAACATGATGCCGTGGGCTGCGATCGGATCGTGGGTGAGCGCGGCGTCGCCCGCAGCGCGCCAGCCGACGCCGGCCACAGGCTCGAGGTGTTCACTGCAAGCTGATACGGTGCGCAGCCTGCCGTCGAGGCAGTAGCCTGCCGATTCGACGCGCTGTCGGACGTGGATCGTCGAGCGCAAGCAGCGGTCCCAGCGCGCAGGATTCGACAGTCGCTGCGATGAGAAATAGGCGAGCACGAGCGCCGAGTCGGGTAGCAGAGCCGAGTACCACCAGCCATCGGGGGTCGACTCGACGAGGCTGCAGCGTTCGCTGATGCCGCCGGTCGAACTTGTCATGCGCGCGACCGTGGCGAATTGCGGGGCGTGCAAGATGCGCCGGGAGCCCAGCTGGTGTGCCCAGCGGGCTCCCGGTCCGGAGGCGTCGATGATCGTTCCCGCGAGCGCGTATGCGGTACCGTCGCGGCGGTTGTAGTCGATGCGCCAGGTCGAACCCTGCTGCTGGCCGGGGCTCAAGTGGGGAGATGCACGCACAGTCGCGATGACGGCGCCGGCCTCGCTCGCATCCCGTGCCAGTCCGGCTTCGAAGCGCGGCCGGTCCAGGTGCCAGGCATGTCCGCGCGGGTCTGTGGTGAAGCTATGATGTGACAGCTCGCTGGAGCCCCAGCTATGGAGGTAGCCGGGGCAGGGTAGGTGGCCGCCGGCCTCGAAGCCGGACCAGGCACCGAGTTCTTGCAGTACGCTTCGCGCGCCGGGGGAGAGACTCTCGCCGAAGCCCGCATGCGAACGCCTGGGCTTGCCCAGCACAAGCACGCGCAGGCCACGGCGGGAGGCCCGCAGCGCAGCGGCCAGGCCCGCCGGACCGGCACCCAGCACGGCCAGCTCGAAGCGGACTTCATTCGCCACGCCGCCGCGCCGCCTTGCGAGTCTGTCGGCGAGTGCCTACGGCAGCTTTCTCCACCGCGCGCAGCTCTTGCTTGGCCAGGCGTGCCCTGGCGCCGGCGTCGGGCTGCAGCTTTTGGCGGGTATGGGAGGGCAATGCCTCCACGTAGAGCTGCTCGGGGATGCCCAGCTCGTGGGCGTCGTCGGGTCCGGGTTGGCGTAGCACCACCCCGAGGTCGCTGAAGTCGTCGACCATGCGCCGAATCTGGTCGAGATAACCCCCAGGCAAGACGCGCAGCCACTCCTCGCGGTTTCGATAGGCCGCGAGCCTTCGAGTCTTGGGCTGCGCCTTGTCCATGAGCGTTTCGTAGTCGTCCTCCGCAAGGACCTGGTTGGGCACGCGCGCAGGCCAAAAGGTGGGTACGTATTCGTCATAGGCCGCGTCGTAGCCGTCACGGCAGCTGGCGGTATCGGTCTGCCAGGGCACGGCCATCCAGCGGGTCAGTCCGCCGGCGCGCTGGCCCCACAGCGGCCCGCCGGGCGTTCCCGTGCCATAGATGGAAGTCGGCTTGGACCAGCCGCCCGCGTAGACGGCGGCCGGCTCGAGTTCGTCACCGTAGTCGGGCTCGGGATCCAGGCCGCTGCGGTGCAGGATTCGGTAGGGACCCATGAACATGCTGGCATGGCGAATCGGCCAGGTGACCTCGCAGCCGGGATGGAAGGCGTCGGCCAGACAGAACTCCAGCGCGGCCCGATCGAGTGCGCCCGGTTGCTCGCGGATGGCGACCTTCCCGATGGCGTTGGGAGACACGGTGGGGTGCTCCAGATCCGCGACGAATTTGCCCTCGGACCAGCGTTGCAGCGCGTCGTACATATGGGGGGGAATCGCCATCCACTGTCGGTTGTTGCTGGCGGGTAGCTCCATGCCATCGCCGTAGATCCAGGGTAGCGCCAGCCGCTGGCGGTCGTCGTATTCGGGGCTGCGAAAGGCGTTGAAGACCTGGCGTCGCAGCTCGTTTTCCTGCGGGTCCTCGGAGGCCAGTCGCTGCAGCAACTCAGGACGCAGAAAATCCTGTGGGCCCCCGGAACCGAATTGGGTGAAGAAGCCCGCGTTGAGCCACTGGATGCGTGCCGTGCGCTCGAAGATCGGCAAGATGTCGCGACGGAACGAGACCGACTTCGAGGGCGTGGCCCAGCCCGCCTGGATCATGGTCTCGGTGAGCAGGTCGTAGAGCGTCACGATCGACGTGAACTCCGGGCCATAGTTCGGAGGCGCGCAGACGACCCAGGCGGGGTCGACCGGAATATCGCGGCCATCATGCTGCACTCGTGCGCGAACCGGGCCATCGGAAACGTCGTCGTGCCAGCCGTCGTTGTTGGCGAAGGTCGAGACGGGCCGCCCGTCGTAGGACGCCGAAAGGCCTGAACCACCAGTGAATACCAGACGTCCCCTGTCATCGGTGTGCAGGGCGCCCAGTGGGACGCATTTGCCCATGAACTGCCCGTCGTCCAGGGCGTGGGCCGCTCTGCCGGCATTGCAGCCGGAAATTTTCTTCGGGGTCGGTCGAATCTCGAGCTGCGCGCGCTGGGCGCCTGCAATGGAAGGATTTCTGCGTGCGGCGGCTTCGGCCTGGGGGATGTCCATGGCCAGCTCGAAGTCGTACCAGGCGGCCTTGGTATTGGCGACTTCGACCTCCCACTCGATCTTCGTCTTTGAACTCGCTGTGAGTTCCTCCACCACGTGACCGTCGGCGTCGTATCCGTAGATACGGAAGCGCGCTGCCTGCTTCTTGAGTCTTCCGGTCGCGTCGCGCAGGCCGTCGGATGGCAGCGCCGGTTCTCCTGGCAGCTCGGGACCGATGAAGTACTCGTCGCTGTCGCCGATGCGCGCGATGCCGATGGCCGGGTGAATGGCCGCTCTCACGATCTCTGATTTGCCCATCTTGGCTCCCCTGGGGTGGCTCCGGAAATGGTTGCGGAGTGCGAAAGATCGTCGGGCAGCCAGCCGTCGTGTGCAATGACGCGAACTGGCTGGCCGATGGGGAGTGTGCGTTACTGCGGGTAGCCCCTCGGGCTATGGAGGGGCGAGTTCCAACCCCAGCTCGTGAAGCTGCTCGGCACTGGCGGGGCTCGGCGCACCGAGGGCCAACTCCTCTGCGCGCTGGGACATGGGGAAGGCGATCACCTCGCGGATGTTGTCGGTGCCGGCCAGCAGCATCACCATGCGGTCGATGCCCGGGGCCAGCCCGCCGTGGGGCGGTGCGCCGTGGCTGAAGGCACGCAGCAGGCCGCCGAAACGGGCGTGCACCTCTTCCGGTCTGTAGCCGGCGATGCGGAAGGCCTCGAGCATCACATCCGGGCGGTGGTTGCGGATGGCGCCGCTCGACAGCTCCACGCCGTTGCAGACGATGTCGAATTGGTGGGCGAGGATCTGCTCCGGCGCCTGCTGCCGCAGCGCGTCGAGGCCGCCCTTGGGCATCGAGAAGGGGTTGTGGCTGAACTCGATGGCACCGCTGGCTTCGTCGCGCTCGTACATGGGGTAGTCGACCACCCAGCAGAAGCGAAAGGCGTCTGGCTCCAGTAGCTCAAGCTGGCGGCCGAGCTCGGCGATGAGGGCTGCGCCGCAGCGCCGCACGGGAACTTGCTTGCCGTGGAGCACGAGCAAGGCGTCGCCATCACCCGCGCCCGTCTCGGCTCGCAGCTGCGCGAGCTGCTTTGGTGGTAGCTGCTTGGCAAGTGGCCCACGTTCGCCAGCAACCCAGAGCAGGCCCGCGGCTCCCAGCTCCCGGGCGCGCGCGACGATGCGATCGAAGAAGCTGCGGGGGCGCTGTGCGGCTGCGGGAAGCAGGAGCGAGCGCACCACCTCGCCGCGTGCCTCGGCGCCGGCGAGCGTCCGGGAGGCGAGGGCGCCTGCGAGATGCGCAAGCTCCCCCATGCGCAAAGGATTGCGGAGGTCTGGCTTGTCGCAGCCGAAGTGCAGCAGGGCTTGCCGATAGGGAATGCGCGGGAAGGGCGCCTGCGTGACGGCGGCGCTCGAAAACTCGCGAAAGACGCCTTCCAGCACGGGTTCGATGGTCGCGAAGATCTCATCTTGGGTGGCAAAAGATAACTCCAAGTCGAGTTGATAGAACTCGCCTGGCGAACGGTCGGCGCGGGCGTCCTCGTCGCGAAAGCACGGTGCGATCTGAAAGTAGCGGTCAAAGCCCGCACACATCAGAAGCTGCTTGTACTGCTGTGGCGCCTGGGGCAGGGCGTAGAAGCGCCCCGGGTGCTGACGGGCGGGCACCAGAAAGTCGCGGGCGCCCTCGGGCGAGCTCGCCGTCAGAATAGGCGTCTGGATCTCGATAAAGCCGAGCGCCTCCAGGCGCCGGCGCAGGCTCGCGATCACCCGCGATCGCAGGAGGATGCGTTCACGCAGGGCAGGGCGTCGCAGGTCCAGGTGACGATTGCGCAGCCGGATCTCCTCGGCGGGCAGCGCGCTGGCCAATGGCGACAGCGGCAGCTCCGAAGCGGGCCCGACAACGTGCAGGGCCGACAGCTCCACCTCCACCTCGCCGGTGGCCAACCCGGGGTTGACGCGGTCGGAGCGGCGCAGCAAAACGCGCCCCTCTGCGGCCAGTGCGCTTTCTGCGCCCACGCCTTCGAGCGCCTCGTGGGCGGCCGAACCGCGCTCGCAGACCAGCTGCACGACGCCGTCGCCGTCGCGCAGGTCCACGAAGCGCAGGCCGCCGTGGTCGCGCGTGCGTTGCAGGAAGCCCGCCAGGCGCACGTCGAGATTGGCGTGTTCGGCGCGCAGGTTGCCGGCGCGGTGGCTGCGGAGACTGAGAGTTGATGGCGGGGACGTTTCTGCGGTTTCGGACATCTTGGACTCCAAAAGCAAAAACGCCCTCCCAGCGCGGCTGGAAGGGCGTTTCGAACGAGTCGGGCTCAGCTTCCAGCTACACGCGCGCACCCCCATCGTTATCATCGCGATTGGCGACGAAGCGGGAAACGGCCAGCGGCAGCGAACGGAAGCGCATCGGGGGCAATGTGATGGGGTTGTGGCTGGAAGTCAAATCGGGGGTGGCGGAGGCGGGGTATTTCGCCTCGGCGTCGCGTCGAACGGATCGTTGGCTGGCCGGAATGCGGTTTCCGCGGGGTGCCCATGGCGTGCGAAGGCGCCAGGGCTCGCGAGTCGTGGTAGCGCGCCCCTGGGCCGATGGCCATGTTGGGGCCGAGGCGAGTGCTGTTGAAGATGCGGCTATGGGAGCGCAGGCAGATGGTGTGGAGGCAGTCCGAGAGTGTGAGATACGGAAAGCGCTGCTTCCGCCCACGTATCGTTGCCATCAGTGTGTACGCACGGACAAGCGAATCGTTGGCACGATCCGGGACGATTCAGGGTGCAAAGAGGAGCGTCAACTCCGTGACGCGTGCTTCGGCAGTACCGTCGCTTCCGATCATCATAAGCTCTAGCCTGAAGTTCCAGCGGCGGGCAGCCAAAAAGCCCCATGATTTCAATCCGTTGGATTGAAATCATGGGGCCTGCTTCTGTCTACAGTTGGATGGATGCGACGAGGTCGAGGGCTTTCTGCTGGAGTTCG
>JAOUOP010000033.1 GCA_029880325.1 Myxococcales bacterium
AGGCCGAGCAGCTGGCGGGGCAGATGGTGGTCTCGCAGGCGCACTTCGACTGCTCGAAGCGCTTTCGGGGCGGCGACCGCAGCGTGCAGTTCCCGGAGGGGACCTATCCGCCGCCGTTGATGCAGGCCGCGTAGGACCCTCGATCCCGTAGCGGCCGAGGGCGTTGACGAACGCTGGGCTACGACAGCCACTCGCGATGAGATGACGGGCACGCGGCGATCCGTCCTGAGCGTGGCTCGAAGTACCGCGCCTTGCGCCCTACCGGGGACCTGGTGGCTCTGGGGCGTGTCCCCTCGGTTTCAGGGGTCGGTCGCAGCCGCTCTGATGCACGAGACCCGCGGGGGGGTGCTGACCTCACTCTGCGGTTGGGGGGGGCGAGAAAATCGTGCTGGCAGCTGCTCAGCTTCCGGCTGCTCAGCTTCCATGCCGAGAAAATCGTGCTGGCAGCTGCTCAGCTTCCGGCTGCTCAGCTTCCGTGCTGGCAGCTGCTCAGCTTCCGCAGGTGGGGTAGCGGAGGAATAGGCGGCGGCGGGTTTCGAAGGCGGCGAGGTCGGGGCGCCAGGTGCGTTCGATGGCCGCGGGACTGCCGCCCCGCAGGAGGCTTTGCAGGCTTTTGCGGTGGCCCAGCAGTTTGATGAGTTCTTTGGCCTGAAACTCTTTGGGGTGCTGGCGGATCAGTTCGCGCGCCAGGGCCAGTCCCGTGCTGGCCGCGCGGAAGTCGCCCGGCTGGGAGATGTGGAGCCGTATGCCTTCACAGAGGGCGCCCGCGTGAGGTCGCGCCCGTGGGATGAAGCGCGCCGGCTCGAAGCGCACGCCCGGCAATCCCCTGCGCGAGAGCGCGGCCGCGAGTGCCTCGCCGTCAATGAATGGAGCGCCCAGGAGTTCGAAGGGGCTGTCGGTGCCACGTCCCACCGAGACGTTGGTACTCTCGAGCAGGCCAACCGCCGGATAGAGCAGCGCCGATGTGGGGGCAGGCAGGTTCGGCGAAGGCGCAAACCATTGCAGACCCGTCGCCTCGAAGAGCATTTCGCGCTGCCAGCCCGTCACTTCGACGACTTCCAGCTCGACGCCGATGTCGTCTTCGGCAGCCAAGAAGCTGGCCAGCTCGCCGACGGTCATGCCGTGACGCAGGGGCAGGCGATGGTAGTTCACGAAGCTGTGGATGTCAGCGTCGAGCAGTGGTCCTTCGACATGGGCGCCGCCGAGTGGGTTGGGGCGGTCCAGGATCATCAGTGGCAGTCCTTGCTCGGCCGCCGCCACCATGACCTGTTGCACAGTCGACATGTAGGTGTAAAAGCGCGTGCCCACATCCACCAGGTCGACGACAAGCAGATCGAGCCCGGCGAGTTGCTCCGGCGTGGGTTTGCGCTTCTTTCCGAAGAGACTGTGTACGGGAGTCTTCAACTCCGGGTGTAGTCCGCTGGCGATCGCTCCTTCGCGCTGCCCAGTGAGCCCGTGTTCCGGTGAGAAGACGGCCGCGAGCTTTACATTCTCGGCCTCCGCCAGTACTTCGAGCGTGGGTCTGCCCTGCCTGTCGCGCGCGGCGAGGTGCGTGAGCAGTCCCACGCGCTTACCCGCGAGCCGTTCGAAGCCGCGGTCCTGCAACACGTCGATTCCTGCACGCACCGGGGCTGGCGCGCTCGGACAACCGTCATCGGTGACGGTTCGTGCGGCTGCGTCGGCTACTTCAGCTGCCAGTGAAAGTACGTTGCCCTTGCCATCGGGGTGCACTCGGTTGCTCAGCACGATCACGAAGAGGTCGCGCCCGGGATCGATCCACATCGAGGTCCCCGTAAAACCGCCGTGACCAAATGCGCGCCCCGACAGCATATGTCCTCGCGGTCCGGAGTAGTCGCTGTCGATGTCCCACCCCGGCGAGCGCACCGTGCCTGCGATGAAGTGTGGGCGCGTGAGCGTTTCCACCGAGCTGCGCGCCAGCACTCTGCGCCCCTCGAGTTCGCCTCCGCCCAGCATCATGCGTGCGAAGCGCGCCAGGTCGGCGGCCGTGGAAAATGCTCCCGCGTTGCCTGCAACGCCGCCCAGGCGATAGGCCCGTGGGTCGTGAACTTCGCCGTGGATCAGCGCCTTGGGGCGTTTGTCGGTGACCTCGGTGGGCGCGATGCGCGCCCGCAGCTCGGGCGCCGGGCGAAAACCGCTGTCGCGCATCGCCAGCGGTTCGAAAATTTCCCGTCGCGCGAATTCATCGAGGGCCTGCCCCGCGACCCGTTCCACGATTTTTCCGAGCCAGAGGTAGCCAATATCGCTGTACCGGTAGCGCGTGCCCGGGCGGACTTCTGTTTGCAGTGAAAGCAGCTTCGCCATCGCCGCCTCGGGGCCGCCGGCGTAGTCGCGCAGCGGGTTTACGCGCGCGAGCCCCGATGAGTGTGTCAACAGCTCGCGGAGGGTGATGCGTGCGGCATGACCCTGAGTGACTTCGCCCAAGTGCCGCGCGGCCCTGTCGTCGAGGTCGAGTGCGCCGCGCTCGGCGAGTAGGGCGATGGAGGTGGCGGTCACGACCGCCTTGGTGAGCGAGGCCAGATCGAAGATGGTGTCCTTGCGCATCGGTGAGCGCCGCGGTGTGAGGCTTCGCCGGCCGTAGGCGCGCTCGAAGATCACGCCCTCCCGGCGTCCCACGGTCACTACGGCGCCCGGCAGCTTGCCTTCCCTGATGGCGCTCTCGACGGCTGTATCGATGGCCGGGATGTCCAGGGCGGGGGGGGGCATGGGGGGGGAGCTGGCTGACTTTGCTGCGGGGCGAGCCTCGGCGCGGGGCAGCCCGGGGGGGGGGCCAGCGTCGCTACGCCCGTCCGGGGTCCGCACCGGCGCGCCCGCGGCAACCCGCTTGCTGTCTGGCTCCTGTCCCAAAGGTGTCGGGGTCACCGCTCCGCAGCCGAGGGCAAGCGGTAGCAGAACCACCAAAGTTTGGAGGGACCGAAACGGCAAGTCAGACGGCTCCCTGGCGCCCGGCGCAGCTCATGGACTCCGATCGTAGTCCATGCGCCGGTGGTCGATCGCGGCCTCCTGGAAGATTGGCCCGCGCGGGACGAAGCCGACGTGCTCCCAGAAGCCCCAGGCACTTGCTTGGGCGTGCACGTAGGGCCGATCGCTGCCATCAAGCTCGCCCAGGATGTACATCACGATGGCCAACCCCACTCCGCGGCCGCGGACCCCTGCTTCGACCGCCACGCGCTCAATCTTGATGCCCCCTTCCGTTGTGCGATAGCGCGCCGTGCCCGCCGGCTGCCCGTCGAGTCGAGCCAACACGTGATGACAGTCGGCGCCGGGGCGGTCGTGGGCGTCGAGTTCGAGCTGCTCGGGTACGCCCTGCTCATCGACGAAGACGCGCCTGCGCAGGGCAAGCGCTTCGGCAAGCTCGGACGCGGCGGTGACGGTGAGAACCTGCAGCATGTGCGCAGCGTGTCCGAAAAATTAGGGGAAGCCAGGCCTGTCTATCCCGAAAATCCCAGATCGGTAGCATCATCGAGTCGAATACGTCTGTCCTCAAATGGGATTATGCGGGGGGTCGGCGTGCCGATCCTCCAGGGATCCACGGAGTCCGGCCTCGAATCGGTACGGCGGCATCAAAAAAAGCCGAGTGATCCCGTAACCATTCAGTGTTTCCGCGAGGATCCCCTTGATCGAAGTGCAGCTTTGGTACAGATTCCTACATGTGGGACGCACGACTGTCCCCCCACGGCGAGGGTCCGTGAATGAGGAGTCAAGATGCACGGTGGTGACGAGGTAACCGGACTCCAGGCGTTCGACGACCTGGACCCTGTCAGTACGGTGAGCGCTCTCAATGTCATGCCGGAGCCGGAGGCCCAGCTGAGCGCGCCGCAGCTGCCATTGCCGGGACCAGCTGCGGTCCCCGCGCCGCCGCCTCCCCCCAGCCGTGCCGCCAGCGTTCCGCCCCCACGCCCGCCTGTTGCGGGCGGGCTGCGCTCTGCCCCGCCACCCCCCGTGCCGCGCTCCTCCGCGTCCACCGTCCCGCCGCCGCCGCGCAGGCGGACCCAGGCCGAAGCCGAAGTAGCCCGCCCAGTACCGGCCGACAGCACCGTCGAGACCGAGGCCGTGACGACGCTGCACGCCTCCGAGCAAGATGCGAGCTTCGACGACGCCCTCACGCGTCAGGTCCCGGCGCTGTTCGAAGGCGGCGAGCGCACCAACGTGATCCCCGATGCTTTCGAGCCCGATCCCCACTCGGCGCCGACGCGCAGCGCTCCCCTGGAAGCGGCCGAGGACGAGGCGGGTTTCGAGGACTTCGAAGACTTCGACGAGGATTCCGAGCCCACCGGTCAGGCCCGTCTCAGCGACGTGCTGCAAAACGCCGCCGCCCCCGACATCGACGCCTTCCAGACGCTGCCGGAGCCGCTGCGCGCCGAGGCGGTGGGCCAGCACGAGCCGGTCGCCAATCTGCACATGGACTGGGACGACGAGGACGAGGACGTCGAAACCCAGATCCGCGACGAGCTGTCTCCGCACGCGGCGACCCCCCCGCCCCCTTCGGCCCTGGGGGCCCCTTCGCCTTTTGCCAGCTCCGCGCCCCCTCCTGCCCTGGGCCACTCCTACCCTGGCAATCCGTCCCCCTTCGCAAGTTCCGCGCCGCCGCCGCCCCGTCTGTCGTCGCCGGCGGCCGCGCACGCGGCGTTGGCTCCGGCTCCGATTCCGCGCGAGCTTTTGGCCCAAGTGCCGCCGCCCGCCGCCGGTTCGGCTTCTGGCCTGCAGCCGGTCAACCGTCCGCTGCCACTGCCACCCTCGGCGCACAGCGCCTCGCGGCCCCTGGGCGCGCCGCTGCCGCCGCCCACGGCCCAGACCTCGCTGCCTCCGGTGACCCACACCCTGCCGCCCACGCCTGAAGAGCTGGGCCGCCCGCGTCCCATGCGCGGCATCCTCTGGGGCGTGCTGGCTGCGGCCGCCGCCGCCGTGCTCGGTCTGGTCTACGGCGGCAGCTCCATGTTCGCCAGCGACGATCCGGCAAGTGCCACCCTGGTCACCGTGCCCGCCGACGCTGAGGTGCTGATCGACGGCCGCGCGCTCAGCGAACAGAGCAGCCCCTTCACGCTGCAGGGCCTGCTGCCGGGTCAGACCCACGAACTCGAGGTGCGCAAGGAGGGCTTCGCCTCCCAAACGAGCTACTTCACGGTTGGCGCCGGCGAGGTCAAAGCGCTGCCCAACGTCAGCCTGGAGGCCATGGCTCAGGACACGGGCTTTGCGCTCGACTCCCAACCGAGTGGAGCGGCCATCTTCATCGACGGCCAACCCACAGGTAAGAGCACCCCGGCACGTCTGACGAATCTGGACCCGGGTCTGCACACGATCCGGTTGGAGCGGGGCGACAGCTATCAGCCGTGGCAGACCCAGGTGGCTCTCGGCAAGGGCCAGGTGATCGAGCTGCCTTCGGCCATGCTCGCCGAGGCGGCGCCAGCGGCCAAGGATTCGAACGATGCCCGCCTGGCTGAGGCAACGCCGGAGCCTCAAGTGTCGGAGTCGCGTTCTTCCCGCACTAGCTCCAGTGAGCGTCGCGCCCGTCGCGAGCGCCGCGCCTCCCGGAGTGAGTCGGTCTCCTCCAAGCGCACTGCTTCCAGCGAGCCGGCGGCCGGCGGTGGCAGCATGGGCACCCTGCGCGTCAACAGCCGGCCCTGGGCCCAGGTCTTCGTCGACGGGCGACTCATCGGCAACACGCCGCAGCTCAACATTCCGCTGCCCGCGGGGCGTCACAAGCTCAAGTTGGTCAACAACGAAATGGGCATGAGCAAGAGCTACAGCGTCAAGATCCGCCCCGGTCGACCGACCACGAAGATCGTCAACATGCTCGAGTAGAGCGGCGCTTCAACCGAATTCGATACCCTGGGCCAGCGGCAATTCGCTGCCGTAGTTCACGGTATTGGTGGCGCGGCGCATGTAGGCCTTCCAGGCGTCGGAGCCGGCTTCGCGTCCGCCACCGGTTGCTTTTTCACCTCCGAAAGCGCCGCCGATTTCAGCCCCGCTCGGACCGATGTTGACATTGGCGATGCCGCAGTCGCTGCCGGAGGCGGCGATGAAGCGCTCGGCCTCGCGCACATCGCAGGTGAAGATGCAGGAGGAGAGCCCCTGTTCGACGTCGTTATTCATGGCGATGGCGGAGTCGAAGTCGCGGTAGGGCATGATGTAGAGGATTGGCGCGAAGGTCTCCTGCTCCACGATGGCGGTCTGTTGGGGCATCGTTACCAGCGCCGGGCGCACGTAGTAGGCGAGCGGGTGCAGCTCCTGCAGTACCCGCTCGCCGCCCTCCACCTGCCCGCCCTCAGCGACCGCCTGCTGCAGCGCCGCCTGCATGCGGGCGTGGCTGCCGGCGTCGATCAGCGGCCCGACCAGGGTGCCCTGCTCGAGGGGTGAGCCGATTTTCAGGTCGCGGTAGGCGCGCCCGAGGCGTGTGACGAGTTCGTCGTGGACGCGCTCGTGCACGATCAGGCGCCGCAGGGTGGTACAGCGTTGACCGGCCGTTCCCACCGCAGCAAAAAGCACGGCCCGCACCGTGAGTTCCAGGTCCGCGCTCGGCGCCACCAGCATGGCGTTGTTGCCGCCGAGTTCCAACAGGCAGCGTCCGAGCCGCGCCGCCACCCGCGGCGCCACAGCCCGTCCCATACGGCAGCTGCCGGTGGCGCTCAGCAGCGGAAGGCGCCGGTCGTCTGCCAGTGCTTCACCAAGCGCAGCTCCGCCGAGCAGCACCTGGCAGAGGTGGGCCGGGGTGGCCCCGTGGTCCTCGGCCACGGCTTGCCACAGCCGTTGGCAAGCGAGGGCGGTCAGCGGGGTCTTGTCCGAGGGCTTCCAGACCACGGGATCGCCGCAGACGATGGCCAGCGCAAAGTTCCAGGCCCAGACGGCGACGGGAAAGTTGAAAGCGCTGATCACCCCCACCGGGCCGAGTGGATGCCAGGTTTCCATCATACGATGGTCCGGTCGCTCCGAGGCGATGGTGAGCCCATAGAGTTGCCGCGACAGCCCCAGGGCGAAGTCGCAGATGTCGATCATTTCCTGCACTTCACCCAGCCCCTCCTGCAGGATCTTGCCGCTCTCGATGCTCACGAGTGTGCCCAGGGCTTGCTTGTGTTCGCGCAGGCTGGCACCGAAGCGACGGATCAACTCGCCGCGAACCGGCGCCGGTACCGTGCGCCACTTTTCGAAGGCGCCTTGAGCGCGTCCGACTGCGGCAGCGGCGTCGGCGACGCTGTGGGAGGCGAGCTGTCCGGTGACCACGCCGTCGATGGGGGAGCGCAGGGCAATGTCGCCGCCTTCGCTCTGCAGCGCTTCGAGTTCGAGCCCCAGCTGGGCGAGCGTGGATGCCAGGGCTGTCACGACGAGTGCCCCTCGCTCTGGTAAGCAGCGCCAAAACGGTTGGCCAAAAAAGTGTCGAGCGGCACTTCTTCTTGGCGCACGAAGCCCTTCTGGGGCAGCACGCCTGTGCGCACCAGGTCGAGCACGGCGCAGATGGAACTCGCTGTGGTGATCTGAATCGCCGCCAGCTGTTGGCCGCCGATCTCGCCGTGGTAGACCTTGCGAGTGAATGTCTCCTGCATCAAGCGGCCACCTCGCGTGCCGCTGACCGACACGAAGATCAGCACCAGATCCTGTTCGGTGGCGGGCACTGCGTTTTCGAGCACGTCGAGGAAGAGCTCGCGGCGTTTGCATAGCCGCAGGTCTTCACACAGAAACTTCATCAGTTTTTGGTGCCCCGGGTAGCGAATCGTCTTGTAGCTCATGTTGTCCACGCGCCCCTTGAGCGTTTTGCAAAGGGTGCCCAGGCCGCCAGAGGTGTTGAAGGCTTCGTAGGTGACGCCGTCCAGGGCGAACTGCTCGTAACCTTCCAACGGCAGCACTTCGCAGAGTTCGCCATCGCGCAGCACCTGGCAGGGGTTGCAGTACTCGTTGATCAGTCCCGCGGTGCTCCAGGTCAGGTTGTACTTCAGGGCATTGGTCGGAAAGATCGGGAGAGCCCCCACGCGCATGCGTACGCGATACAGCGTGTCGAAGCGTCGGGCCAGGTCATTGGCTGCGATGGAGATGAAACCCGGTGCCAGACCGCATTGGGGCATGAAGAGGGTCTCGGCCCCCTGGGCGACCTGTGCGACCGCGTCGGTGGTCTTCACGTCTTCGGTCAGGTCGAAGTAGTGAACGCGCGCCGCGCGTGCCGCACGCGCCACCGGCACGCCCAGGTCGTACGGGCAGGCGTTGACCACGGCGTCGACGTCGGCCAGGGCGTGGGCGAGGGCGTCGGGATTGCTGGCGTCTACCTGGCGGCGCTCGGCACCGTCCGGCATGGAGTCCAGGCGCGCGATGTCGACGTCGCCGGCGATCACTTCGTAGTCGCCGCTCTTGACCAGGAGATGGGCGATGGCCCAGCCGATCTTTCCGCTGCCCAGAAGTAAGATGCGCTTCATGCGCCAATTGTAGCGCAGCCGGCGGTGGCCGGACTACAGCGCCAGGATCATGCGATAAAGCAGGAAGACCCGGATCGGAGCGTGATAGCTATGGTGGCCATAGTGGGGGTCTGTGGGCCGTGTGAGGACCGATAGAAAGACAAGGTCGTTGCGCGGCATCAGGCCCGCGCGGGTGACCGCGTTGAACCCGAAGGCCCAGCGCGGCACCAACTCGCCGTCGCGCGGCAGCATCAGCAGCTGCAGGTAAGGACCGATGCCACCCCAATCCCGGTGTTTGATAAAGGCCTGCGTCTCCCAGCGCCACATCAAACCGCGGTCGTGCACGTGGGCGAAGAACCAGTCGAAGCTGCGGTCCTCGCGTCCCTCGTAGCGCATGGTTCCGAGGGAGGCCATGACGAAATGTTCGTTGAAGGGAAGGAGCAGGGCGGCACGGCCAACGGCGAAGAGAAATTGATCGCTGCCGGGCGTGTCTTTGAAGGGCGACTCGCGCGCGCGCCGGTCGCCGCGGTCGCAGTCCTGGCAGTAACTGTCTTCGCCGGGCTCGAAGGTCAAGTTGCGCCAGACCGCGCGGTAGCCCAGGCTTCCGCCGAGGCTGAGAAAGAGCATTCGCAGGTCGGCCCGTATCAGCGCCTGGCCCATCGGATAGCTCTGCAACGTGGCCGCGCCCAGCGTGAGATCGTTGGATGAGCCGTAGATCGGCAATCGGTGTTCGAGCGTCAGCGCCGCACCGCTAAAGAGGTAGTCGGCCAGGATGAAGGTCCCCGAGGGCTGGATGGACAGGACGAAGTCCTGGCGCTGTTGCGCCGCCGTCGGGTCGGGGGTTGTGAGGCCCACGAGCACGAGCGAAGCGAAGAGAAGCAGCGCGCAGCGCACCCGGAAGTGGACACGGGCCATCGAGCCGCCAGTCTAGCTCGAATCAGGGCTGATTTCGCGCGCCCCTTTGAGGCTCTGCTCCAGATTTAATCGGGGGGGCTCGAGCTATCGAATCCCGTTCGCGTACCGCAGGGCAGCGCCAGGCGCGCGGTCTGCGGCCACGCTCGGCTTGGCAATCGGCGGCCGCTGGCGCATGATGCGCAGCTCATGCGGGCGTAGCTCAGCGGTAGAGCGCCGTGTTTACACCGCGGATGTCGTAGGTTCGAACCCTGCCGCCCGCACCGCCCCGCCCACACGGGCGGGGCCCGCTGTCAGGGGACGCGGCCCCGGGTCATTGAGAACCCGGATCGTCGAACAGCGCGAGTTGCGGCGGCTGCGCCGACGCCAGGGGCTCGATGCAGCTCGGGTCTTCAAAGCCCGGTGAACTCATGCGCGGGTCCACTTCATGCATGGTGAGCCCACCGAAGCTGGTGCCGGCCTCGAGCCATGACGCGAGTTCCTTCTCGTCCAGCTCGCGCTCCTCGAGCCAGCGGTCGAGTACTTCGGGCCCGAGGAAGAGCGGCATGCGGTCGTGGACCTCGAGCAGGGCCCCTTCGGCCGGACGGGTGACGATTGTGAAGGTATCGAGGGGGGCGCTTGCGTCCGCCAGCTGGGGATCGGACCAGCGCTCCCAGAGCCCGGCGGCGGCCAATAGACCTCTATCCTCCCGGTGGATCCACAGGGGCTGTTTGCGCGGGCCGCGCCCGGCACCTCTTCGCGGCACCTTTTTCCACTCGTAGAAGCCGCTCATGGGCACCGCGCAACGCCGCCGTCGGTAGGCGCTGCGAAAGCTCGGCTTCGATGCAAGGGTTTCGACCCGCGCATTGATGAGCTTCTGCGCCATCCCGCGGTCCCGGGCCCAGCTGGGCACCAGCCCCCAACGCAACATGCGCAGACGTCGACCTCCACCCGCACCACCACCGGTCACCACGAGGGCATTCTGGGTGGGGGCGATGTTGAAGCGCGGACCCCAATAATCGATCTCGATTTCAGGTATCGCAAAATGGCTTGCGATGTCGTCGAGGCTAAGCAGGTGCAGGCTGTAGCGGCCGCACACTACTGCTGCGCGCCCGGCGGGTCGACCGTCGGTGAGGGCACGGCGGTCTCGGTATCTTCGTCGGTATCGGGCTCCTGGTCGGGCGCCACCAACTTGCCGCCCACGTAGCACAGGGGCTTGACGCGATCGCCGAAAATGGCGTCGGGGTCGCTCAGGCACAGGGCTTCGCGCAGCACTTCGTCAGCGTGCTCGATGAGCACGATGCGGGTGGCGTTGAGTACGCGCCGCGGAATCTCGCGCAGGTCCTTGCGGTTGTCCTTGGGGATCAGCACGGTGTCGATGCCGGCGCGGTGGGCGGCAAGCATCTTTTCCTTCAGGCCGCCGATCGGCATCACGCGGCCGCGCAGCGTGATCTCGCCCGTCATGGCCACGTTGCGCCGCACGGGGATCTTCATCAGGGCGCTGGCGATGCTGGTGGCGATGGTTACCCCCGCACTGGGGCCGTCCTTGGGCACGAACTCGGGGAAGTGAATGTGAAAATCGTGCTCGTGGTAGAAGTCCTTGGGCAAGCCCAGCAGCTTTTCGCGCGAGCGGATATAACTCACGGCTGCCTGTGCCGACTCCTGCATTCCCTTTTCGAGCAGGCCGGTGATCGAGAGCTTACCCTTGCCGGGCACCACCGCCACCTCGCACTCGAGCAGGGCACCACCGAAATTTGTATAGGCCAGGCCGTTGGTCAGGCCGATCTCGTTTTTGCCCGTGGTGGACTCGGGGCGGTACTTGGGCACGCCGAGGTACTTGGGGATGCCCTTGGCGACGACGCGGAATTTCTGCCGGTCGTCGTGTTCGCTGTCCTTGGTCTCGGCCTTGCCGGCGCCCGCCGCATCGCCTGTCGCAGCGCTCTTGGTGGCGGTGGGCTTGGCGGTCTCCGCAGCCCTCGACTTGGAGCGCTCCTTGACCACCTCGCGCGCGATCTTGCGACAGATGCTGCCGAGCTCGCGCTCGAGATTACGCACGCCGGATTCCTTGGTGTAGTGGTGGATCACCGTGCGAATCGCGTTCTCGGTGATCTCCACGTCCACGTCCTTCAGGCCGGCCTCCTCGAGCTGGCGCGGGATCAGGTAACGGACGGCGATGTTGAGCTTTTCGAACTCCGTGTAGCCGCTGAGCTGGATGATCTCCATGCGGTCCTGGAGCGGCAGCGGAATATTGGAGAGGTTGTTGGCCGTGGTGATGAACATCACGTCCGAGAGGTCGTAATCCAGGTCCAGGTAGTGATCGTTGAAGGTGGTGTTCTGTTCCGGATCGAGCACTTCGAGCAGAGCCGAGGCAGGATCGCCCCGGAAGTCCGAACTCATCTTGTCGACCTCGTCGAGCAGGAAGACCGGATTGTTGGAGCCGGCCTTGCGCAGCGATTGCACGATGCGGCCGGGTAGGGCGCCGATGTAGGTGCGCCGGTGACCGCGGATCTCGGCCTCGTCGCGCACGCCGCCGAGCGACAGGCGCACGAACTTGCGGTTGGTGGCGCGGGCGATGGAGCGCGCCAGGGAGGTCTTGCCGACGCCGGGCGGGCCCACCAGGCACAGCACCGGACCGCGCAGCTTGCCGACCAGGGCCTGTACCGCCAGGTACTCCAGGATGCGTTCCTTGATCTTCTTCAGGCCGTAGTGGTCCTCGTCGAGGATTTTTTCGGCCAGCTCGATGTCGTCGTTCTCGTCGGTCTTCTCGCTCCAGGGCAGGGCCAGCACCCAGTCGAGGTAGTTGCGAACCACCGTCGCCTCGGCGCTCATGGGCTGCATCATCTTCAGCTTCTTGAGCTCCTTGCGCAGCTTCTCGCCGGCCTCCTCGCTCATGCCCTTGGCTTTGATCTTCTCTTCGAGCTCCGCCAACTCGTTTTTGAACTCGTCGCGCTCGCCGAGTTCCTTCTGAATCGCCTGCATCTGCTCGTTGAGGTAGTACTCCTTCTGCGTGCGCTCCATTTGCTTCTTCACACGCGTGCGGATCTTCTTCTCGACCTGCAGGATTTCGATCTCCGCGGTCATCAGCTCGTAGAGCCGATTGAGGCGGGTCGCCGCATCGGTGGTCTCGAGGATCTCTTGACGGTCGCCGAGCTTGATCGAACTCAAGTGCACCACGATGGTGTCGGCCAGACGCGAGGGATCGTCGATGGTCTGCACCGAGACCAGCATCTCCGGTGGGATGCGCTTGTTGAGTTTGACGTAGTTCTCGAAGGTCGACTGCACCGAGCGCATCAGGGCCTCGACCTCCAGGTCGGGCTTGCTCTGCTCTTCGATGACTGTCAGTTCACACAGGAAGAAGCCGTCGTTGGGAATGAAGCGATCGATGCGCGCACGCTTCTTGCCTTCCACGAGCACCTTGACGGTGCCGTCAGGCAGGCGCAGCAACTGGATGATGGTGCCGACCGTGCCGACCTCGAAGATGTCGTCGGGCGTAGGATCGTTGGTCTTGGCGAGTTTCTGGGCGGCGAGAAGGATTTCCTTCTCGTTGTTCATCGCCTCCTCGAGCGCGCTGATCGATTTTTCGCGCCCGACAAAGAGCGGTACCACCATGTGTGGGAAGACGATGATGTCGCGCAGGGGCAAGAGCGGCAGCACCTTGCCGTCACTGGCGCCTTCGCCGCCGTTGTTTCCATCGTTGTCGTTGCGATTGAAGAACATCAGTGCTCCAGGACGAATTGCGGCCCCGCCCAATCGGCCGAGGAACGCCGCAGGACCGCCGCCGCGGCGGTCACTTGATAGGATAACCCAAAGAAAGCCCCGTCACACGTGGTCGATAGCAGCCTTGCCGATCCTGCCAGTGTGACTTTTTTCCATCGTTTCAAGGGTTTAGTGACGTCTCGACGATTCGAGTCAGGCTTTTGCCCGACTCGATGTGGCACAAGAAGCGAGCGCCGGCCAGCGCCTCAGGCGAGCTCGGCTTCCTTCTCGTAGACCATCAAGGGCTTTTCGCCCTTCTCGATCACGTCCGGCGTGATCAGTACTTCCTTGATGCCTTCGCCCGAAGGCACCTCGTACATGATGTCCAACATGGCGCGCTCGAGGATCGCCCGTAGGCCACGCGCGCCTGCGCTGCGTGCCAGAGCCAGCTTGGCGACGGCGCTCAGGGCCTCGTCCTGGAAGCTGAGCTTGACGCCGTCCATCTCGAATAGCCGGCGGAACTGTTTGACCAGGGCGTTCTTCGGCTGCGACAGGATGTCGATCAGGGCCGGCTCGTTGAGCTCGTGCAGGGTCGCGATCACGGGCAATCGTCCGATGAACTCGGGAATCAGCCCGATCTTGAGCAGATCCTCGGGCTGCACCTGCTCGAGCAACTCGCCCACCTTTTTGTCTTTCTTCGAAGGGATGTCGGCGCCAAAGCCGAGCGTCTTTTCGCCGATGCGGCGCTCGATGATTTGGTCGAGCCCCACGAAGGCGCCGCCGCAGATGAAGAGGATGTTGGTGGTGTCGACCTGCAGGAAGTCCTGCTGTGGATGCTTGCGGCCACCCTTGGGGGGTACGTTGGCGACCGTGCCCTCGATGATCTTGAGCAGCGCTTGCTGCACACCTTCGCCGCTGACGTCGCGCGTGATTGAGGGGTTGTCGCCCTTGCGCGCGACCTTGTCGATCTCGTCGATGTAGACGATGCCGCGCTGGGCCCGCTCCACGTCGTGGTCGGCGTTTTGCAGCAACTGGACGATGATGTTCTCGACGTCCTCGCCGACGTAGCCCGCTTCGGTGAGCGTGGTCGCGTCCGCGATGGCGAAGGGGACGTTGAGGATTTTGGCGAGCGTCTGCGCCAGTAGCGTCTTGCCCGAGCCCGTCGGACCGAGCAGCAGAATGTTGGACTTCTGCAGCTCGACGTCGTCGGAAGAGACCCGTGATTCGACGCGCTTGTAGTGATTGTGCACCGCGACCGAGAGGACCTTTTTGGCCCGCTCCTGGCCGATCACGTACTCGTCGAGCGTCGCCTTGATCTCCATCGGCTTCGGCAGCGGGCCGCCGCTGCTGAAGGAGTCCTCACGGTCGACTTCCTCGGCGATGATGTCGTTGCACAGACCGATGCATTCGTCGCAGATGTACACCGTGGGGCCGGCGATCAGCTTCTTGACCTCTTTCTGGGATTTGCCGCAGAAAGAGCACTGCAGGTTTCCGTGTCCGTCGTCCTTGCGCCTGTCGACCACTGTTTCGTCCAGCCTGCTCGTGCGTTCCGTAATTAAACCGCGTGAAGTTTACCAACCACCCCAGGAGGCGGCAAGCTGCCGCTTCATTTCCCCGGATCCGTCCGGGGCTCGATCACGGTATCGATGATGCCGTAATCAAGGGCCTGTTCGGCGGTCATGTAGCGGTCGCGTTCGGTGTCTTTTTTGATTCGGTCCTGCTCCTGGCCCGTGTGTTTGGCCAGAATTTCGTTCATGCGGGTGCGCAGGAAGATGATCTCCTGGGCGTGGATCTCGATGTCGCTGGCCTGACCGCGCACGGCGCTCAGCGGCTGGTGGATCATGATGCGGCTGTTGGGCAGGGCCCGGCGCATGCCCTTCTCGCCAGCGGCGAGAATCCAGGCGGCCATCGAGGCTGCCAGCCCCAGGCATACCGTCGACACCGGTGTGCGCACGTACTGCATGGTGTCGTAGATGGCCAGGCCCGCTGTGATCGAGCCGCCAGGGCTGTTGATGTAAAGCGTGATCTCTTTATCCGGATCCTCGCTCTCCAGGTACAGCATCTGGGCGATGATGATGTTGGCGGCGTCGTCGTTGACCTCGCTGCCGAGAAATACGATGCGATCGTTGAGCAGGCGGCTGAAGATGTCCCAGCTGCGTTCGCCCCGCGGAGTCGATTCAACGACCTGGGGATAGGGGATCAGCGCTCGGGGTCGATCGGATTTCATAGTGGCGTCTCGTGGCTCAAGCTGACTCAGCCGGCGTCGCTGTCGGCGTTGCTGGTGTCGGAGCCGGTGTCGGTGTCCGGCTTCGCTTCCTCGGCTTCGGTCTCGGTGCCCGCCGGCACGTCTTCGATCGTAGCTCGCTTCAGCAACAACTCAACCAATTGCTGGTGGAGGATCTGGTTGGCCAGCTGGGCGCGCGCTTCGCCCTGGTACTCGGCCCTGACCTTCGCGGGATGCTTGCCGCTCTGCTCGGCGATCTCGCCGAGGCGGGCTTCGATGGCGGCCTCGTCCACGTCCATATTTTCCTGCTCGGCCAGGCGCGCCAGCAGTAGGGACAGCTTCACGCTGCGCTGGGCGCGCTCCATGGCCGCCTCGCCGAAAAAATCCGAGCTGGGTAGTGCCTGGCCCAACATGGACTGCAGGCGCTGCAGCTCTGCCAGAGCGCGCTGCACTTCGCGTTCGACCATGCTCGGGGGCACTTCGATGGGATTGTTGGCGACCAGGGCGTCGAAGAGCGCATCGCGCACGGCGCGCTCGGACTGGTCATCCAGGTACTTCTGGCGGCGCTCGCGGATCTGCTGGCGCAGGGCTTCGAGCGAATCCACCTCCAGATCCTTGGCGAATTCGTCATCGAGTTCGGGCAGCACGCGCTCCTGGATGGCCTTGATGCGCACCCGAAAGAGCGCTGATTTTCCGCGCAGTTCCTCGGAGCTGTGATCGTCGGGGAAGACGAAGTCGGTGTCGCGTTGCTCGTCCACGGCGGCGCCGGGGATCAGCGCGGCGATGGCGGGCAGGAGGTCGTCCGAGCCGACCTGGGTCTGGAGGTCCTGGGAGCCGAACTCGGGGCGCGGCTGGCCCTCGACTTCGACTTCGAGATCGAGCGTCACTACGTCGCCTTCGGCCGCGGGGCGAGGTGGCTCCGGTGTGGAGATTTCCGCCTGGCGCTCGCGCAGCTGCTGCAGCTCCTGCTCCACGGTCTCGTCGCCCACAGTCTGCACCGGTCGCTTGGCCGTCAGACCCTCGAGATTCACCTGCTCGATCTTGGGGCGCACCTCGATCTCGGCCGTGAAGCGCAAGGGCTCGCCATCGACCACTTTGGGTTGGTCGAGCCGGGGCACGGCCACCAGCTGCAGCGAGTGCTCGTCCACGGCCGCTCCCAGGCTCTCCTCGACCAGGCTGGCGGCGACCTCTTGCTGTACGGATTTACCGACCAGCTGTTTGATCACGCTGCGCGGCGCTTTTCCCGGTCGAAAGCCGCGAATCCGCGCGGTTTTCTGCACCGAGCGGTAGGCCTTCTCGAGCTGTTCATTCACGCGCGACCAGGGGACCTCGATGCGTACCTCGACGAGGACAGGGCTTTTTTGCTCGAGCTGTGAAAGCATCTGGACGATTCTCCAGCGGACGCCGGACCGTATAAAGGGGAATATGGGGGGGCGAGGGGGGGGGCCCGGGGGGGTGGGGCGCCGGGGGTGGCACCAGGGATGATCCCGGGACAAATGGGTCGCCTCAATGACGGTCCCAGAGCCTGGGGTGGCTACCACGCGGGGAGCGAGCGTTCAATCGCAGGTCGCATCGCGCGCAGCAGCCGGGGCATGCCGCGCGGGCTGTCGGTCGTCTGGCTCTGCGCTCCAGTCGGCGGCTTTTGCCACTGGGGCGCGGACAATTCACGAAACGTCCGGGCGACCCGTTCCTGTAGGGCGGGGGGGACCTGGCGCAGCAAGAGCAGCGCCCGGCCCTGGCGCAGCACCCGCTGCTGGGGATCGCCGGCGGCGATACGGCGCGCGGCCGCCTCGGCCTGATCGGCGTCGGCTTCGCTGTCCCAGGAGGTCAGCCAGGCGATCGCAGTGCGCTCCTGGGGGCCTTTGTAGGCGTAGAGTCGGTCGCCGCCCCAGCCATTGGCGGCCGCGCGCGCCCGGGAGCGGCCGCCAATGGCGAAGTAGACGCGGATCTCGAGCTCGCCCAGCGTGTCCTCGTGCAGTAGCTCGAAATCCTCGCCCAGAAGCGTCGCCGCGTCGGGCAGGCGCGGCTCTTCGGGGTGCTCGCCCGCCAGGTAGCGCTCGGGGTGCAGGATCTGCTCGGTGGACTCGGGGGGCGTGCGGTGGGCGTCGTCTAAACGCTTCCACTGGCCGTCGCCGTGGAGCCGGGCGGCGAAACCGAGACCCTCGACGTAGGAGAAGAGCAGGGGCTCGCGCACGATGGGCGGGGCCCGGTTGAGTTCGCTGCCGGCCAAGGGCGTGGTCCGCACCAGCTCGGAGAGGTCGACGCCGGCCGTTACCTGGCTCAGGGGCACCGCTTCGCGCTCCAGGGCGAAGGCGACCATGGCCAGGGTGGCGTCGCCTTCGACCAGCGCCCGGAAGGCGTTGTCGCCGTCGGTGTCGCGCTCGGTTTCGATGGCCTGGGATAGGCCCAGGTGCTGATCCTGCAGGGCATGGACCAGCTCGTGGATCAGAACGATGCGGGATTCGGCCAGCTCGGCCTCGGCCCCCTGGGGACCCTCTTCGTGGTCGCGCCCGAAGGCCCGCATTACGTCGTCGCGCACGACCAGCTGGCCGCCTTCGGCGTCGTAGTAGCCCACGATCTGCTCGCCCATCAGCCGCAGCAGTAACGCGCGCACGTCGAGGTCGGCCTCGAGCAGGCCCAGAGCTTGGTAGATGGTTTGGGCTCGGCTCAGTTCCTCGGCGTCGATCTGGGTGTCGACGTAGCCCATGATCGCGTCTGAATCCTGAACCAGCACGGGTACTTTGCGTACGAACTTTAGGCCCCGGACGCGTTCGGCGATGGCGGCCAGCTCGTCGATGACACGGCGCTCCCCGGAGGTGAGCTCGCGGGTCTGGCCCGCCTCGGGGCCCGGATGGCCGACCGGCGATGGGCCGCTGGGCAGGGTGCCGTCGCCAGTCTGGGTGTCCGTCAGGGGCGCAGCGCAGCCGATGCTGGCGGCGCCCAGGTATAGCCACAGCGCCAGTCGCCCGGGGACCCGGGGTCGGGGCGCGCTGCGGTTCATGGATCGGCTCGGTCCACGAGACTGTGGATCAGGGGCCGCCAGCCAAGGGCGTCGCGGAAGACGCGTCGGACGGCGCGTTCGGCGGCCAGCTGCACGGTCTCGGATTCGGGGGCTTTGCCCAGGTTGCGCAGCGCGCGTTCCACGGCGCGCTCGGCGTCGCGCACGATGTCCAGATCGGCCAGCGTCAGCTCGTCGACCACGCCGCGGCAGCTCACGTGTGGCTTGCTGAGCAGGCGTCCATTTCCGTCCAGGCGCAGCACCAGCAGCACCAGTCCGGCGTTGGCCATGCGCGTGCGATCGCGCAGCAACTCGGCACTCAACTCCACGCCGCGCTGCACGTGGATGCGTCCTGACACGACGGGTGGTTCGTCCGAGCGGCGCAGCCCGGTGGCGTCGAGTTCGACGACCTGACCATTGCGGGCGGTCACCACCCGAGGCACGCCGAGTTCGCGCGCCAGCTCCGCGTGGCGACGCAGCAGGCCCACCGTGCCGTGAACCGGCATGAAAGCCCGGGGGCGTACCAGCTCGATCAGGCGTGTTTGTTCCTCGCGGTGGGCGTGGCCGCTGACATGCAGGGCGGGATCGTCGCGGCGGGTGGTCACGCGGATTCCCTGGCGCTCTAGGGTTTCGGTCATGGTCGTGACCGAGCGCTCGCGGCCCGGGATGATGCGGGCCGACATCAGCACGGAGTCGCCGGGCTCGAGCTTCAGGGCACGGTGGCGGCCGCTGGCCAAGCGGTTCAGGGCGGCTCCGGGCTCGCCCTGGGAGCCGGTGGCGAGCACCAGCAGCTGGTCGCGGGGCACGCTCTTGGCCTCGGCCTCTGTCACATAGCTGCTGGGGGCGTTTTGGAGCATCCCGAGTTCGGTGGAGATGCGCAGGTGGGTCAGTAGCGAGCGGCCCAGGGGCAGCACGCGGCGGCCGGCGCTGGCTGCGGCTCCCAGGACGCCGTCCAGGCGGTGCACGTTGGAGGCGAAAAGGCAGACCACGGCGCGTCCGCGGGCGCCCTCCAGGTGGCGCGCGACGGCCTCGGCCACGGGTGCCTCCTGGCCCGAGTGGCCTGGGCTCTCGATATTGGTGGAGTCGCTCAGCAAAAGGTCCACGCCGGCGTCGCCCGCCTCGCGCAGGCGCTGCTCGTCGAAGTGCTGGCCGTCGACGGGGCGGGCGTCGAACTTGTAGTCGCCCGAGTGGACCACGGTGCCGGCTGCGCTGTGGATGATCAGACCCAGGCAGTCGGGCAGCGAGTGATTCACGCGGTAGGGGGTGACCGTGAAAGGGCCGAGCTCGACGCGCCGTCCTGGCTGCAACTCGGTGGTCTCGGGCCAGTCCAGCCCGTGTTCCTCCAGGCGCAGCTCTGCCAGCGCCAGGGCGTAGGGCGGTCCGAGCAGGGGAACCTGCAGGTCGCGGAGCAGGAAGGGCAGGGCGCCGATGTGGTCCTCGTGACCGTGGGTCAGCACCACGGCCTCGATGTCCTCGGTGCGATCGAGCAGGTAGTCGAAATCGGGGTGGATCACCTCCACGCCCGGCTCGTGATCGGGGAAGGTCAGCCCGCAGTCGATGACCAGCAGGCGACCCTCCACCTCGAGTGCGAGGCAGTTCATGCCCACCTCGCCTAAGCCGCCGAGAGCGACGATCCGCATGCGATCTGTCATCTGGGGCCGTTTCTTGCGGCCCCCGCCCCCCCCGAGTCAAGCCCCGGTCGCATCCGTACCCTCCGCAGAAACGCTGCCAGGACGTTTTCCGCGGGCCCGCGCCGACCCGCGCAAGCGGCCTGCGAAAGCCGCAAATGGCCCGAACGAAGGCGAGGGAACGCGAAGAAAAGCTGCCAGGACGTTTTCCGGGGGGTCGGGGCCGTGTGTGAAAATCGATCCGCAAAAGCTGCGAGGGCCTTTTTCGCGGGTGGACGGCGGGCGGTGGAGGCTGCCAGTACGTTTTCGGAAGGGATGTCCGCTCGGCGAGGCGCGGCGGAAAAGCTCGATTTGACCGGCCGATTGGGCACGTGCTACCCAGCCTGCGCCTGCCGCCCCGGGGAGCTTTCGCCGCGGACAGCAACGGGCAAACCTCCAGCCACGGACGTCTGACTTCCAATGCAGATTCGTATTGGCGATCGAGCGCAGACCCTCAAGTGCAATGGGAGCAGTGGGCCGCGGAACGCGGACGCTGCTTTGGCACTGGCGGGTCGCACGCGGGGTCGCACACGCTTTTTTTCGCTGCTGTTTGTCACCGCCGGGCTGGCGGTTTCCGGCCGCGCCGCCGCTCAGGCGACTGAGCCTCCCCCCGACCCCCCGCCCGACGCCCCACCATCGGAGGCGCCCGCCGCTCCCGATGAAGCTCCGGGGGCGCCACCGGCCGAGACTGCAGCCGAGGGTGAAGCCAGCGACGATGCCGGTGCGGACGCCTCCCCGGCCGAAGCGGAGGCCGCCGAGGGCGAGCCGGAATCACCTGCCGAGCCGGCACCGTCGCTGACCGCGCCGAGCCTCGCCCCGGAGGCATCCGAGCCCGCTTCGACCGAGATCCTCTCGCCCGCCGACATGCAGCAACGACTGGCGGAGTCGGCCCCACCCAGCGTTCGCGTCGCGAGCGACTGGACCGCGCCCACGCCCGTGCTGACCTTGCACGGCTACATGCGGATGCGCGGCGAGTTGATGGACACCTTCTGGCTGGGACGCCGCACGCGCGCCGACATCACCAGCGATTCCGACATCGATCAGGCGGTGATTCAACGCCTGCGCAACTCCCCCGATCCCTTCACGCGCTTCCGCCCCCTCGAGAATCGCGCCGTTGCTGGTGGCAACGGGCCGGCCGGCCTGGCCTGCGCCGACGAGAGCAGGAATAACAATGGCACTTGCGACATCAGCACCGTGCGCTTCGCGAACCTGCGCCTGCGGTTGTCGCCCCAGCTGAACCTCAGCGAGGATGTGCGCGTCAAGATGACCTTCGACGTGCTCGACAACTTCGTCGCTGGCGAGCCGCCCGCTTCCTTTTACGGCGCCGGCCCGGGCGTCGATGCTGACGGCAACGGCGATCCGGATGGCATCGACACCACCCGCACCTTCGCAAACACGGTCGATCCCCGCGGCGGCGCCGGTCTCGGTGAGACCGTGCGCGCCCGCCGGGCCTGGGCTGAAGTGCGGCGCCGGGACCTGGGTGAGCTGCGCTTCGGCCGCATGCCCCAGCACTGGGGCCTCGGCATGCTCTACAACGCCGGCAACGGCCTCGATGACGATCTCTCGACCGACGTCGACCGCCTCATGGGCATCACCAATCTCTTCGGGCTCTACCTCACGGCCTCCTACGACTTCCTCGCCGAGGGCCTCTTCGACCCGGCCGATCCCGTGCGGCCGCTCGAGCAAAGCCAGCTCGATGACCTCGACCAGGCCACGTTCTCGCTGTCGCGCCGGCACACGGCTGAAGAACTCGCCAAGGCCAACGAGCGCGGCGATCTGGTTCTCAACGGTGGCCTGCAGCTGACCATTCGTGACCAGGCCTCGCTCTACGCGCTCCCGGCCAGCCCCGACGACAGCCCGCTGGTCGAGGTCGAGGCCAGTACCTACACGACCGACCTCTGGGCCCTTTTGCGCTACCGTTTCCTGCGCGTCGAACTCGAGGCTGCCTGGACCACCGGCTCCATGAACGATATCGTCGGCGGCAGCGGCAAGCTCGACATCGATCAGTTCGGCTATGCGCTCGAGACCGAGATCCGCCTGGTCGACGACAAGCTCGGTCTCTACCTCGATCACGGCCTGGCCACTGGCGACGAGGACGTGGAAGGGCTCTCGAGCGACGCCGACTTCGTGAGCCAGGTGGGGGGCGACGGCAATCGCACCATTTCCACCTTCCGCTTCCATCCGAGCTACCGCGTCGACCTGATCCTCTGGCGCAACATCATGCGCCAGGTCACCGGCGCCATGTATTTCAAGCCGGGCATCAGCTACGACTTCATCCGCGGCAACTTCGGGCAGGTCTTCGGGGCGCGCCTGGACGTGCTCTACAGCCGCGCCACCGCGCCCCTGCAGACCTGGGGCAACGACGCCGACCTCGGTATCGAGCTCAACGGTACCCTCTACTTCCGAACCGAAGACGGCCCCGACCTGGTCGACGGTTACCACACCAAGCTCCAGTACGGTGTTTTGTTCCCGATGCGCGGCCTGGGCTACGACCACGCCGATCTCGACCTGGACACGGCCCAGACCCTGCGTCTGCTACTGGGTGTGGTTTTTTAGAGAAAGTACGCAACCGGCGCGCGCGGTGCCCGATATGAAGCTTGAGCGCCAAAGCCCGCAGGGGGCTAGGCCGACTCGTGGCGAGGCACATGACGCGCAATCAGAAAACCATCTACGAGTGCAGTGAGTGTGGTGCCCAGAGTCCCAAGTGGCTCGGTCGCTGCAACGCCTGCATGGCCTGGAGCAGTCTGTCGGAGGTCGTGCAGCGACCCGGCGCTGGAGGCTCGCGCAGCACGCGGCGCGACTCCGGCGATCAGGTGCTCGAGCTGGACGCCGTCGACGACAGCGCTGAGCTGCGCGGCTCCACCGGCATCGGCGAGTTCGATCGCGTGCTCGGCGGTGGCCTGGTGGCCGGCTCGGTGGTGCTGATCGGTGGTGATCCGGGTATCGGCAAGTCCACCCTGGTGATGCAGGCGATGCTGGCCATGGCCTCCGCCGGCCGTCGCGTGCTCTACGTCACGGGTGAGGAATCGGCCTCTCAGGTGGCCTCGCGCGCCCGCCGCCTCGGTGGCGTCGGTGGTGGCAAGGGCGCGCGCTTGTTGGCCACCACCGAGCTCGAAGCCGCCGAAGCCGCCCTGGCCGCGTCGCCCTACGACGCCGTCGTGATCGACTCGATCCAGACCCTGCGCGCCCAGGGCCTGGAGTCGTCGCCTGGCAGCGTCGCCCAGCTGCGCGAGGTCTCGTCTCGCCTGATCGATGTGGCCAAGCAGCGCGATACGGCCATGCTGTTGATCGGCCACGTCACCAAGGACGGAGGCCTCGCGGGCCCCAAGGTGCTCGAGCACTTGGTGGACGTGGTGCTTTCCTTTGAGGGCGACGCCACCCACTGCCATCGCCTGCTGCGCGGCCAGAAAAATCGCTTTGGTCCGACCCAGGAAGTGGGCATTTTCGAAATGGTCTCCGAGGGGCTGCGCGAGGTCGCTGACCCGGCCGAGGTCTTTGTGGCGGAGCGTTCTGAACAGGCTGCCGGCTCGGTCGTGGTCCCCAGCGCCGAGGGCAGCCGCCCGCTACTGGTCGAGGTGCAGGCATTGGTGGCACCGGCCCAGTTCGGATCGCCTCGGCGCGTGGTTAGCGGCCTCGATAGCAGCCGCCTGGCGGTGCTGTTGGCGGTCCTGGCGCGCAAGGCCGACGTGCCGATTCTCGACTACGACGTCTTCGCAGCCGTCGCTGGCGGTGCCCGCGTCGAGGAGCCTGCCATCGATCTCGCGCTATGCGCCGCCATCGTCTCGGCCCTGCGCGAGCGCGCGCTCGAAGCCGGCCTTTCCTGCTTCGGTGAGGTCGGCTTGACCGGCGAGCTGCGTTCGGTGCCCCGCGCCGGCGCCCGCCTGGCTGAGCTGCGCAAGCTCGGTTTCAAGCAGGTGGTGCTGCCGAAAGCTGCCGCGGCTCGCCTCACCGCCAAGGAGCGCGAGGGCCTCGAGCTGATCGCGGTCGAGCGCCTGGAGCAGGCCCTCGAGCACCTGCTGCCGTGAGCTACTTGGGCGGCTGTGCGGGCGTTTGTGCTGGGCCCTGTTGACGTTCCTGGGGACGGGCATCGTAGGGCTGCAACAGGGGCGGCACCGCCCGTACGCCGCTTTCGTGCCGCACCCGGTCGCACTCGCGGCCAGACAACCGCTTGGGTCCGTTGACGGTGCCGCGGTTGTTGTCCGAGTCCATCAGCAGCGCTGGTTCGTCGGCGCCCACGTTGTCCGGGTGCAGCGGCTGGTTGAGCAGCACGTGGCCGATCTCGTGGGCCATGGTCCACGCCGTCTGGCGCTGCCGCAGGCCGTTTCGATCGAGCACGACGGTATTGGCGATGGGGCCGGCGCTGCCCTCGATGAAGGCCTCGCCCTGGCGCGTGCCGTGGGTGAAGCGATTGACGATGTAGAGATCGATGGTGGCCGGATCGCCGTCGTCGAAGGCTTTGATCAGCGTGCGCTCCTCCAGCGTACCGCTGGTGGCGGTCATGTTGTCGAATTCCTCGAGTCCGTCGCCCAGGTCCACGCGCCCGATGCGCAGGCGCTGGCGCGGATCGGAGCTGAGCGGCACGCCCCGAATCGGCGCGATGCGAACGAATTGGCCGCCCTGCTTGCGCACGAGCACGTCTGCGCTCTGTCCGGCGCCGAAGACCGTCTCGGGGTTGACGGTGACGGACGCATCGAAGCCCTCCGCCCGCAGCGCTTCGGCCAGCGCCAAACCGGTGTCGGCGGGTTTGGCGCCCGGCCGGGTGAGCACAGGGCCAAAGCTGCGCCCCTCGATGCGGAAACGGATCTCGCCACCCCCGGCCGCCGGCAGGCCATCGCCGTCGGACACCGAGATCAGGGTGGCCGGCGGTGGGTCGACGATACTGACCGCGGCTTCGGCCGGCGCCCCGAAGGTCAGATGGCATTGCAGCCAGATCTCGTTGGCGATGGCGACCTCCTCGCGAACCACGCGCAGGGCCGACAGGTCGTCGACCCCGATCACCGGAGGGCCGCCCGCGTAGCTGCGCAAGATCAGCAGCCGCACCCCCACCTGGCGCGCGGCATGGGGGCCCTTTTCATTACCCGGCCGGCCGACGCGCAGCTCTTGGCTGGCCCGATGGTTGCCGCGGCCGTAGACGATGCGCACCCGATCGCGCAGGCCCACGCGCAGTACTTGCCCTTCGACGCCAGCGGCCGCCGCGTCCACCGCGTCGCCCACCAGGCGAATGAAGGGTGAGCGAAACGGCAGCTTCACCCGCGGTCGAACGAGCGTAACTTCTAGAGAACTTCGCAGCTTGCCGCTGTCGGCCGCGACGGCCTCGACGCGAGCCTCGAGGCGTTTGCCCTGGGCACTGGGATCCTGGATTTGAACGCGGATGTTGTGGGGATCGGGGCTCCGGTTGGGGTAGCCGGCCCTGCGTGGAAGGCTCGCATCGTTGGTGACCCGATGGGAGAGCGCGAGCGTGGAACGGGCGAAGTCGAGGGGGCGGTTGTCGGCGTCGAGCAGCGTCAGCGCCACCGCCTCGACCGGGTAGCGCGTGCGCTTTTTCCCCTCCTCCACCACCAGAGAGAGCGGCCGTCCCAGGGAGGCCGTCGCCGCGGCCTGAAGGAAGATCGGCGCCGGCAGTTCGTCGGGTTCCAGCCGCAGTGGCGAAGGCATGACGCGACCACGCCGGATTAGGCGCAGCCCGCCCAGGGCCGAAAGCGTGACCGCCTCGCTGCTGCCGCTGCCCACCACGACCACCTCGACCAGGTCCTCGACCGGGACCCCCTCGAGTTGTTCGCCGTCGATGACCCCATCCTCGTCGTCGTCATCGCCGTCGACCGCGAGCAACAGTGGCGTGGTCCCGTCGAGTTCCCAGTGGTCGCTCGACAGCTGGGCCTGCAGCCGTGGCGCCACGCCCAGTGGCGTGAGCACCAGGATGAGCTGTAGCCAAAAGCCGCTGACGCGACGCGGCCCCGGCCACGGGATGCCCGACTTCCCGGAGTCCCGCCCCAGGCTCATCCCACCTTCGATCGCCGCAGCAGGGCTTCGCCGCGTTTGGCCATGCGAAAGCGCCGTGCCCGCTCGGCCCACACGATGCTGCGCAGCTGCTCCTTGGCCAGCTCGAGTTCGTCGTTGACGATCACGTAGTCGAAAAGGCCATAGTTCTCGATCTCGCGCCGGGCGTTGTTGAAGCGCCGCTCGATGGTCGCGTCGTCGTCCGAGGCGCGGCGTTCGAGCCGCGCCCGCAGCTCTTGCAGCGAGGGCGGCAGCACGAAGACGCCGGCGGCATCGTCGCGCGCGGCCTTGATTTGGCGTGCTCCCTGGTAATCGACGTCGAAGACCAGCCCTCGATGGCCCTCGCGGCGGCAACGCTCGATCTCGCTCAGCGCAGTGCCATAGAGGTTACCGTGGACCTCGGCCCACTCGGCGAAGGCCCCCTGGGCGACCAGCTCCGAGAAGCGGGCCTGATCCACAAAGTGGTAGTCGCGTCCATCGACCTCGCCTTCGCGCGGCTTGCGCGTGGTGTGGGACACCGAAAACGTGAGGTCCTGGAAATGTTCCAGCAAGTCGCGGGTGAGGGTGGTCTTGCCGGCACCCGACGGCGACGAAATGATCAGCAGCAGCAGATCGTCATCCATCCAGGCAGCCTAGAGCGCCGAGCTTTTTGAGACCACCGTAATTTCGCGAGGCAGGGCGGGTTCAGCGTTCCATTGCGGTGCCGCAGGTGTGGCTGTGCTTACTTCAAGGCGCCGTCGCGCTCTCGCGCGCCGGCTAAATCCGCGAATTTGCGGTGTTTTTAAGTCGGTCCGCGCCCAGGCGCATAAGCTTCGTGATTCCACACGACGATCGCCCAGGGGCCGGGTTCTCGCGTCAGAGAATATTCTGCACCTGCTCGCGGATGCGCTCGAGTTCGGCTTTCAGCTCCAACACGCAGCCGGTGAGTTCGACTTCCGAGATCTTCGAGCCGGTCGTATTCACCTCGCGGACCATTTCCTGGAGCAGAAACTCCAGGCGCCGGCCTACGGGCTCGGCGCCAGCGCGCAGCAACTCGCCAAATTGCTGCAAGTGGCTGGCCAGCCGGGTCAGCTCTTCGCTGACGTCGCTGCGGTCGGCCAGCAGCGCAAGCTCCTGCTCGAGGCGGGCGGGATCGGGGCTGATGGCGCTGGGTTGCAGCAGTCGCTCGAGGCGGCTGCGCAGCCGCTCGCGGGCCCTGTCTCCGAGGTCTCCGCTGTGGGCCTCGAGCTTCGCCACCGTGGCACCGAGGGACGCGATGCGCGCCTGCAGGTCGGCTTCCAGCGCCGCTCCCTCCGTCGCCCGCATCGCCATGAGATCGTCGGCCGCCGCGGCCCCGGCTGCGGCCAGGGCGGCTCCCATGGCTTCGCTTCGCTCGCCTTCATGGACCGTGAACAGATCGGGAACCAGCGACAGCAGCGATAGGGGCAGGGGCTGGGAGGGATCGATCTCGTCGCGCAGCTCCTTGAGCGCCATCAGGGCGGCCCGAGCGCGGCCCCGGTCCAGGCTGAGCGTGCCCGGGACACCGCCCTCCAGGCGCGCCGTGGCCTCCACACGGCCCCTTAGCAGGCGTTTGCGCAGCACCTCGTCCAGCGGGCCGGCGTGGTCCAGCAGGGGTGGGGGCAGCCGCAGGCGCACGTCCAGGAAGCGCGCGTTGACGGCCCGCAGCTCGACGCTCAGCGTGGCCTCTTCGAGCTGTGCACTGCCGCGCCCGTAGCCCGTCATGCTCAGCACGGCGCTTCTCCTACGCCGCTGCGCTTGCGACCGTTGGAGCTTTGACGCGTGCCGTGCTCGAAGCGCACCGGGATACCGGCTCTCAGCTCAAGCGCCGGCGGCTCTTGATTTGCTCCATCACCCGCTCGTACTCCACCTCGAAGTCCGAGGTGCCCTCCTGCAGGTTCTTGATCTTGGAGCGCACTTCGCGATCGAGTTCGTTTTCCACGTCCATGTGCTTGCGCAGGATCGGAGTGAGCTTGCGCCGCAGCTCGGCGTCTTCGGCGTAGATCTCGGCGACGTTGTGGCTGTGGAAGAGGATGTTGAGGATCTGCTCCAGCAGATAGGGCAGCACGTCGTCGTGGCCGGGCGCGCCGCGCTCCTTGGCTACCTGCGACTTCATCTTTCCAAGATGGCTGTAGCCCAGGCCCCGGATTTCCATCCGATTTTTGGCTTCTTCCAGGATTTCCCGGTCCAGCCGCAGGTATTCCTTCAACACGGCCTCGATGTCGAGGCGGGCTTCACTCCCATCCTCCACATCGATCTCGCCGCCCTGGTCGAGCTCGCGGATGATCTCTTCGGCGATGACTTCAATTTTTCCGCGATAAAGACGCATGATCCGTCCCTGAAAATGGGGGGCGACGCTACTTCCGCCTTCGCCCAGCGTCAATCCCTGGAATGACCGCTCTCGACCAACCCACTAAATATTTAGTGCTTCCCCTTTCGGGAATGAAGCTGCTAAGCTCCGCTCGACTTTAACCCTACCTTGGGGGGATCCAGGGCAGGGGGGAGGCCACATGCGGCACCATCGACAGGGCCGATCACAAGAGGGTTCAAAGCGCAGCAAAACAGGGCCTCTGACGCCGCCGGCGATGCGGGCCGCGTTGCGACGTGGTGGGCCATTTGGAGCGCTCGAATCTGCGGAACTCGATCAGATCGTCGAGAGCGCCAACGCGCGCGAGTTCATCCGCCGAAAACCTTTGTTCATCGAAGGGGCGACTGCGAGCGATCTCTTCGTACTGGCCAGTGGTCGCGTGCGCGTCGTGCGCGGTCACGACGGCGATCGACTGCTCACCGTCGCCTATCGGGTGGCCGGTGATCTGGTGGGCGAGACCGCCCTGGCCGACGGTCGCACCTACCGCACCTCCGCGTCGGCGACCGAGCCCGTCGTGGCGGTGGCGGTGCCGATGCGCGTGGTGCGGCGGCTGCTGCGCGAGCACGCTGGTTTCGCCGACCGCATGATGCGCTTGATGGTCGAGCGGCGACTCGACGCCGAAGGCCGCATCGAAAGCCTCTTGTCGCGCTCGGTGGAATCTCGCGTCAGCGAATTTTTGATCGACGCCTCCCAGCGCCATGGCGTGCCCGACCCACGGGGGCTGCTGATCGCCGTGCGCTACACGCACCAGGAGATCGCTGACTACGTCGGTTCGACGCGGGAGACTGTTACGCTCAGTCTCGGCGAGCTGAAACGCCGCAAACTGATCGTCACAGATCACCGCCGCATCGTGATTACCAAGCTCGGGGCGCTCGAAAAGTTGGTGTAGCGCGCAGGGGCGGGGGCCGCATGGGCCGCTAGCCCGGCTCGGTCGGTGGGCCCGATCGGCGGGATTGCTTGAGGTGACAGAAATTGCCAGGGCGTCTGCGCTGAACGCTCGCCCTGCCGGTGCCTTTCGGCGAGCGAAACACCGCCACTGCCTGTTGGTACGCCCTGTTCGCCAGCCAACGAGGGGCGGCATTTCAACCTGCCGAAGTCGTCTGCACGAAGCTCTCGATGCCGTCCTTCTCGATGCCTTCCAGCGTTCGGTCGAGTGCTGCCCGCGCCAAATCATAGCGGCTCCAGCTCCTGCCCGCCGCGTTGAATATACATCTGAACCTGTCGTACTCGCAGTACAGCGACGTGTCGGGATCCCCACAACGCTCGCCGCCCATCTTCCACACGAACATGACGCGGCTCGACAAATCTTCGGCAGTTAATACGAGTCTCTCAGGGCCTACCGAAAGTCTACAGTTCTGCCAATGGATGACACGACGGTGCTTACAGCACTGACTTAGTCCGCCACCGGCACGCACCGTCGTCTCTGGCTTCGCGATCCCGCCACCTTACAGCGCGGTGGAGCTTGGTCGGGTACCTTTCGAGCAGGGAGGCGCGGTGCGCTTGCGCCTCTTCCCCCATCACTGCGGGATAAACCGCCCATGCAGCACCAAATCCGCACCAAGGACTGCGCAAACCGTCGGCGCTAGCCCCTAAACAAGCGCATGTGGAGGATGAGCTGCGCAAAGATGTTGTGAATCAGCGGTTTGCGAAAAGCGCAGGCGCACCCGGAGGTGCGTTGAGCATTTTCGCAATGTCCTTCGTCGATTCGCCACGCCGAGGGCCGCCGATCGCTCTCCGAGTTTTACCCAGAACTACCGATACAGGTGACTAGTCATGTGGGGCGTGAAGCCGATGACTGTGATCGGGCAGTTGGTGGTGAAGAACTTCGCCCGCCAGTAGGCCGAAGCTGGTCGGCCGGCACGGTGCATATCTTGACCTTGGAGTTGTCCAGGGTGGGTGCGCCGGTGGTGTTGTTGCGGGGCTACTGGCGAAGGCGGCATTTGATGCCTCCTGTTTCAGCTCCCCGCGTCGTCGCGATCCTGAATCGCCGCCAGCAGCTCGGCTTCGGCGCAGAGCACGTCATCGACGACCGCCCTGCCGTGGCATTTCCAGATGTTGGAGCGGTGCTGCAGCACGTCCACTTCGATCATCAGGCGGTCACCCGGCGTGATTGGATGGCGAAATTTGGCTTTGTCGATGCCCGCGAAGACGAAAAGCTGGCTGGCCGGGTCGATGGCGTCGGAGGCGAAGGCCAGCACGCACATCAGCTGGGCCATCGCCTCCAGACTCAGTACCGCAGGGAAGATCGGGGCGCCGGGGAAGTGCCCCGGAAAAAAGGGCTCGTTGTAGCTGACGCACTTCAGGGCCCGCGCGGCCTTGCGCGGCGACAGCTCGATGACCCGATCGATGAGCAGGAAGGGCGAGCGGTGGGGAAGGATCCGGAGGATCTTGTTGATGTCGAAATTCACGCGGCCTCCGGGCTAGACCCGGGGCGCGCGGGTGCCCCGGGGTTACTTCTTCTTGCTCGCCTTCTTTGAACTCTTCGCCTTGGCGTCCGAGGGGCCTTTGCCCTCTCCCGCATTGTAGCGCTGAATCAGGAGGTCGGTCAGGTCGTAGCTGGAGGGCACGTAAACGACGCCCCCCTCGTTGCGTTCCACCACCAGCGAGTAGCCCTCTTTTTGACCCAGGTGCTTCACGATGCGCTGCATGCGTTCGAGGATGTGCTGGGTGAGTTCGCCCTCCTTGGCGGCCAGCTCGCGCTGGAAGTCGACGTAGGTGGATTGCAGGGCCGCGAACTTCTTCTGGTACTCCTCGAACTTCTTCGCGAGCACTTCCTTGGAGAGCACGTTTTGCTGCTTTTCCAGGCTTTCCTTCATCGTACGCAGCTCGTTTTGCTGCTTGTCGAGGGTCTTTTGGCGCGCCTCGAAGAGCTTCTTCAGCTTTGCCTTGGCGGCCCGGCCGTCCTCGGTCTCATGCAGGGCCCGCTGCATGTCGACCACGCCGATCTTGCCCTGCGCCGATACCGGGCCGGCCACGGCGGCCGTGGTTGCGAGGGAGAGGGCGGCGACTGCGAACGCCTTGTGTAGCCGATTCATGCGGACTTCCTTTCCTGGGTGGGTCTCCCCGTCCGACGTGGTGTGTCGGTTCGGGCTCGCCAGAGCACCGATCGACTTGAAATGAACCTCGAAGCGCGAGCCGGCAAGTCCCGTGCGCGATTCGGGGCGGCGAAGTCTTGGCCTTTCGACCTCGAGGCGCGCACGGAGGTGGAGCGTGTCAAACCCGCGAAGTCTTGGCCTTTCAAGTCGGTCGGTGCTCTAGCAACTGGCGGGGTCGCTGGTCAAGCGCCCGGCGGTTGGACGAGAGGCTCCCGGGGTCATTCACGGGGCACTCGATTTTGGAGTGATTTCGGAGGGTTGTCCCGAGCGCGCACTCAGAAGGCGTTGCCCACGGTGAACTGGAAGGCCATGTCGTCTTCGTAGGGCTTGAGCGGAGTGAAGGGGAAGCCCCACTCGAAGCGCAGGGGTCCCAGGGGCGAAAACCAGCGAATGCCCAGACCCCAGGAGCTGCGCATGGCCGAGAGGTCGATGCCGCAGGGGTTGGTCGTCGGGTGGGGATCGGGGGCGGGTGGCTCGCACAGGGAGTCTTCCATGTTCCAGGCATTGCCCGTGTCCTGGAAGATCACGCCCTTGATGCCCACCGACTCGATGATCGGGAACTCGATCTCGAGGTTGTAGTACAGCTGCATGTTGCCGCCGATGCGGGAGCCGCGCGGATTGAGGCTCTGGAAGTCCGGGTCGTTGTAGCTGCCGCCGGTGCCCAGGCGCGGTCCGATGCTTCCCAGGTTGAAGCCGCGCAGGTCGGTGATGCCGCCCAGGAAGTAGCGCTCGAAGAGGGGCACGCCCTTGCCGTCTTTCGAGGTGATGAGGCCCCATTCCACGTTCAGCTTGCCCACGAAGGACCAGAAGAGGGGCTGATAGCCGCGGAAGTTGGCGCGGTGCTTGATGAAGTTGAGGCTCGACAGCGTCCACTCCCTGTCCGAAACCTCGGTGGAGCCGGTCGCCCAGATGCCGGAGGTGGGAAAGAGTCGGTTGTTGCGCGTGTCGTAGGAGAGCGACAGCCGCACGCTGCTGGTCACGCCGGAGCGGAAGAGGTTGCGGATGGGCACGACCTGGAAGCGGTTGAAGTCCTGGCCCGCGGCGCCAAAGGCGCCTCCCGTGGCTGGCGTGATCTCGGTGTATTCGAGGCGGTAGTTGAGGAAGATGCGCAGGTCTTCGTCGATAAAGTAGAGCGGATGGCCGAAGGTGAGATTGCCGCCGGTGGAGTCGCGGTTGAAGTCCGCCTGCTGCCTGAGCATCTTGTTGAGCTCGACGGCCATCGTCCAGTCGCTGCTGTAGAGGTAGGGCTCCACGAAGCGCACCTGGGCCATCTGCCGGATGCCAGATAGCTGCAAATTGAAGCTTAGCGACTGGCCGCGACCGAAGAGGTTTTCCTGCTGGATCTGGCCGGTGAGCAGGAAGTTTTCCTGGGAGGAGAAGCCGGCGCCGAGCTGGAAGGTTCCGGTCGGCCGTTCGACGACTTCGTAGTTGAGGATGATGCGGTCGGGCGTCTGGGCATCCTGCTCGGAGATCTCGACCGATTCGAAGTAACCCAGGGACATCATGCGGTCCTTGGAGCGCTCCACCAGGCTCTGGCTGTAGAGCTGGCCCTCGACCAGTCGGGCCTCGCGGCGCAGGACTTCGTCCCGCGTCTTGTTGTTGCCCTTGATGTTCATGCGCTGGATGTAGACCAGCGGCCCGCGCCGCACGCTGACGTAGACGTTGACGATGCGGGTGTCGGGGTTGAGATCGGTCTGCGGCGTGACGTCGACGCGCGCGTAGCCGCGGTCGCGGTAGTAGCGGGTGATGTCTTGCAGGTTCTGGGCGATGATCGAGCGGCTGAACCAGTCGCCGGGGTTGAGCTCGACCCACTCGCGCAGCTGCTTGCGCCCCGGCAGAGGTTCGATGTCGTGGCCGGCCTCGTCGGTTTCGCCGACCTTCACGCGCCCCACCCGGAAACGCGGGCCTTCGGTAATCGGGATCGTGATGTCGATGTAGTGGCGGTCGGGGGTCAGCTCGATGCGCGGCTCGGCCAGCTGTACCGTCAGGTAGCCGAAGTCGTAGTAATACGCCTGCAGCATCGTGAGATCCTGATCGAAGACCTCCTTGCGGTAGGTGTCGCCGGAACTCAGGAACGACAGCGCTCCGGTCTCGCTGGTCTGCATGATGGAGCGCAGCTCGTCGGCTTCGATGTTCTCGTTGCCGATGAAGCGGATGCGGCGGACGGTGACCTCGTCGCCCTCGTCGATCACGAAGCGCACCGCGACCTCGAGGTTGGGCTTGGGGTCGAGTTCGTAGTGGACGCGAGCCAGGAAGAAGCCCTTTTCGGCGTAGAGCTTTTCGATCTCGGCGACCTGCTCGCGCACCGTGGTCTCCGACAGCACGGTGCCGGCCTCGAGGGTGACCTTCTCCTCCAGGTCGCTCTTGTCGACCTCGTCGTTGCCGTCGAAGACGACCTCGCCGATGACGGGCCGCTCTTCGACGATGAAGGTTAGGTCGACGCCGCCGTCGCGCTCGCGTGCGTCGAGGGCCACGTCGCGGAAGAATCCCGTGTCCCACAGCGCCTTGACGTCTGAGGTGGCCTCGGCGTCGCTGCAGGGCACGCCCTTGCGCAGTCGGATGGTGGCCCGGATGTCATCTGCCGCCACCCGTTTCTGGCCCTTGACCGCGATCTTGAGGATGCGCTTGCCGTCGCAGACCGTCTTGGGCATGCCGGGGCCGGCGGGCTCGGCTTCGGGCGCTTGTTCAGCGTCTGGATCGGCTTCCGCGTCTGGATCGGCTTCCGCGTCTGGGTCGGCTTCCGCGTCTGGGTCGGCTTCCGCGTCTGGGTCGGCTTCGGCTTCGGCTTTCTCCGGGGAGGTCTCGGTCTCAACTTCGGCTTCGCCGGCCTGGGATGGATCCTCGGCCGGCGCTTGGGCCTCGTCGCCTACGGGCGCCTGGGCCTCGTCGCCTGCGGCTTCGCCGGCATCGTCAGGGGCCGACTGGGCCGATGCTGGCACGGCCAGCAGCAGCATGGTTGCGAACACCACGACCGCCGGCCCGGTTCGATGACGCCGATAGCGGTCCGATGATGCGCCCATGTCGAGTGGCATGCGGCGGCCCGCACGGTTTCGTTTCGATCGTCCGGCCAAGACCCCGAAAAAGCCTCGCGCCCTATAGCTTTGCCGCCCCCGGGGGTCAAGCTCGGAGCGCCCTGTGCACGGGTGCGCAGCTCGTGGCTTCCGGTGCTCCGACGCGGCCTCCTCGGGCGGCGTTTTCGGCGGCTGGCTGGGCCCTTCAGGAGCCATTCCGGCGCGGGGACTTTTCATCACTGTCGATGCGCCCGTCACGCATGTGCACCACGCGCGGCATCTGCCCGGCGAGTTCGCGGCTGTGGGTGACCACCAGGAAGGTGGTGCCCCGGTTTTCGTTGAGCCCGAAGAGCAACTCGTGCATGGAGCGGCCGGTGGTGGTGTCGAGGTTGCCGGTCGGTTCGTCGGCCAGCACCAGGCGGGGGTTCATGACCAGCGCTCGGGCCAGGGCCACGCGCTGCTGTTCTCCGCCCGATAGCTCGCCGGGGCGGTGGGTGAGGCGCTCCTTCAGCCCCACCTCCAGCAGCAGGGCCTCGGCGCGCTCGCGCAGGGCGCCCTTGCCCTCGCCGCGGATGCGTCCGGGCATCATCACGTTCTCCAGCGCGGTGAACTCAGGCAGCAGGTGGTGGAATTGAAAGACGAAGCCGATGCTGTGGTTGCGAAAGGCCGCCAGGCGCGCGCTGGAGTAGGTCGTGACGTCGTCACCGCCGTAGAAGATCTGACCCGCCGAGGGCAGATCCAGCGTGCCCAACAGGTGCAAGAGGGTGCTCTTGCCCGCGCCCGAGGGGCCCACGATGCACAGCATCTCGCCCTCGTCCACGCGCAGATCGATGCCCTTGAGAACGGGCACCGTGCGACCTTCGTGCACGAAGCTCTTCTCCACCCCCTCGACCTTCACCAGTGGTTGATCCGGCATGACACTCATTCGTAGCGAAGGGCGTTGACCGGACGCAGGCGACTGGCCAGCAGGGCGGGATAGACGGTCACCAGCAGGCAGACGACCACTGCGGCGAGCCCTGTGAACGCAAATTCAGTGATGTCCACGTGCACCGGCAGGCGGTCGATATAGTACACCTCGGGGTTCATGCGAATCCCGAAGTGCTCGGCGGCGAAGCAGGCCATGTAGCCGAGGAATAGGCCCAGGGCGGCGCCCAGCATCCCGATGAGTCCGCCTTCGACGATGAAGACCGAGACGATCGAGCGATCCGAGGTACCCATGGCCTTCAGGATTGCCACCTCGCGGCCCTTCTCCTGCACCATCAGTGTCAACGTGCCGGCGATGCAGAAGCTGGCCACCAGGATCGCGATTCCCAGGGCCACGAACATGGCGAGCTTTTCGAGGGCCAGGGCACCGAAGAGACGGCGGTTGAGTTCCTGCCAGTCGCGCACGCGAACTTCCTGGCGGCCCACCGCCGCCGTGATCGCCTGCGCGGTGGCCGGTGCCCGCTCGATGTCGGCCACTCGCACCTCGACCCCGCTGATGCCTTCACCGATGCCGAGGAAGCGTTGGGCCTGGGGCAGCGATACGTACGTGAACTTCATATCGTACTCGTACATGCCGCTGTAGAAGATCCCGGCCACGCGAAACGGGCGCGACTTGGGCATCGGGCCCGAGGGACCGAGCGCGCCCAGGGGGGCGACCACGTTGACCTCGTCGCCCACGTACAGTCGCAGGGCGCGCGCCAGCTCCTGTCCGATGACGATGCCCGGCAAGATGTCCCTGGGTGGCGCATCAGGGGCGGCCTGGGGCTTGGCGTCGCGAAGGAAATCTTCGAGCTTGGCGATGCGGCGCTCGAGGTCGCGGCGTTCGGCTTCGAGGGTCGGGCCCTGGGGGCCTTCGGGGCTTGCTTCGGCGGGCTCTTTCGCCAGGGCAGGGCCGACGCCAGCGTCGCGGGCTGGGGTGGCGCCCGCATCGGCGGCCGGCGGCAGGGGATCGGGCGGCTCGGCGCGGGTGTCCTGGCGACGCAGGCGACTGCCGAGCAAGGAGAAGGGATCGCGCACCACGTCCGGAGGCAGGTCGAGCAGCTTTTCCGGATGGCTGAGATATTCGAGGCGACCGCTTTTGAGGTTGTTGGGCAGTTCGTTGACCTGGCCGATGCTCTCGGGGTCGATGCCGCGCAGCACCGCCGTGGCGAGGTTGGAGGCGCTCGAGAGCATCACCTCGCCGTTGATGTAGGGGGCGGCGCCGCTTACGCCGGGCACGCGCCGAACCGCGGTGAGCGTGGGTGACCAGTCCTCGATCTGGCCGTGCTCGCGGTCGACGACGATGTGGGCGTTGTTGCCGAGGATCTTGCGCTTGAGGTCGTGGCGAAAGCCGCCCATCACCGACAGCGTGGTCGTCAGCGCCATGCAGGAGACGGTGACCGCTCCCACCGACAACATACTGATGACCGCCAGAAAGCCGCTCTTCTTCGAGCGCAGGTGACGGGCGGCCACCAGTGATTCGAAGCCGAAGGCCTCCACCAGGTTCAGCAGCAGCGGCATCAGCCGCACCATCAGCCTGAGGGCGCCCGCGGTGCTCAGCAGGTGGCGCAGGGCCGGCGGTCCGACCTGGGAGAGGTCGCCTCCGGGGGGGCGCGCCGGCAGCGCGTACAGCGCCCAGCCCACGAGCAGCACCAGCGTGACGTCGACGAACAGCCAGATCACGCGCCGGGCCGTCGGTGCCAGCAGGCGGAAGCTGGCGATGGCGGCACCGAGCGACAATACGCCACCGATCGAGGTGGCCCCGATGCTGGTGGTGACCCAGGCCTCGCGGCCGGTCGGCACCACCAACCCGACACCGTCGCCGAGCATGGCGGCCACGGACGGATGCACGAAGGCTGCGATTGCACTGGCGGCGCCCAGGCTGTGCAGTACGCCTGCGCCACCCAGTAGCATCAAGCGGCCCCGGCCCAGGCTCCGGCGCGGTCGCAGCAGTTGCTGCATGGTGGTGGCGATACCGAGCAGACACAGCAGCGACAGACTGCCGACAGCCGTCCCAATAAGCAGCGCGGCCAGCTCTGGGTCGTTGAGCGCGCGGCGCGCCAGCGACTCATGACCGGCGCCGGCCACCGCCTGGGCGGCAAGCAGCGCCGGTGCGAGCACGGCGTAGGTGCCAGAGATCCGGCCAATACCCGGGTCGCGTGCCTTCATTATTTCTCCGGCTTCAGCAGCGGAAACAGCAGCACGTCGCGGATCGACGGCTGTCCGCACAGCAACATCACCACCCGGTCAACGCCGATGCCGAGCCCCGCCGTCGGTGGCATGCCGTGCTGCAGCGCACGGATGTAGTCGGCATCGAACTCCATGGCCTCTTCGTCGCCGCGCTCGCGATCGGCCATCTGCTGATGAAAGCGCTCGGCCTGGTCGTCGGGATCGTTGAGTTCGCTGAAGGCATTGGCGATCTCGCGCTCTTCGATGAAGAGTTCGAAGCGGTCGACGAAGCGCTCGTCCTCGTCGTTGCGCCGGGCCAGCGGCGAGACCTCCACCGGATGCTCGGTGACGAAGACGGGTAGGGCTTTTTCGCCGTCGGCGTTGCGGTAAAGCGCCGACAGCTGGGGTTCGGCCAGGTGCTCGAAGAGCACGGAGATGCGCGCCCCGTAGCTTTGGCAGTGCGACAACGCGGCGCGTAGGGCATCGTCCAGCTCTGACATCACCGCATCACAGGCCTGCTTCAGCGCGGGCGCTTCGTGCACGATCTGCGCCGACAGGGCCTGGGCCAGCCGGGCCTCGGGGCCGTCGGGGCGCTCGACGTCCAGGGAGGCCACGATCGCCTCGCGCATGGTCACGCGCGCGAAGTCCGCCTGCAGATCCACGCTGCGCTCTTCGCTCAGCTCCGGAAAGTGCTCGCGCACGGCGGCGTCGCAGTCGCGCAGCAGCGCTTCGGTCAGATCCATCAGGTCTTCGTAGGTCGCATAGGCCTGATACAGCTCGATGAGCGTAAACTCGGGGTTGTGGCGCGTGCTGACCCCTTCGTTGCGAAAGGTGCGCGCCACCTCGAAGACGCGGTCGAGGCCGCCCACCACCAGGCGCTTGAGGTAGAGTTCGGGCGCCACCCGCAGGTACAGCGGAATGTCGAGGGCGTTGTGGTGGGTGCGAAAGGGCCGCGCCGTGGCCCCGCCGAGCAGCGAGTGCAGGATCGGCGTCTCCACCTCCATGAAGTCGCGCGCCTCGAGAAAGTGCCGCATGCGCGAGACGATCAGGCTGCGCGCCCGAAACACCTGCGCGGCTGCCGGATTGGCGAAGAGGTCCACGTAGCGCTCGCGGTAGCGCTTTTCGACGTCGCTGAGCCCGTGCCACTTGTCGGGAGGCGGCAAAAGGGCCTTGGAGAGGTGCTCGTAGTGGGTGGCCTTGACCGTCAGCGCGCCGGTGCGGGTGCGCAGCAGGGGGCCGCGCACGGCCACGTGGTCGGCGAGATCGACGGTCTTGTATTCGGCGGCTTGGGCTTCTGAGAGCAAGTCCGGACGCACCAGGGCCTGGGCGTTGCCGTGGGGCGTCTTGATCACCAGGAAGGGGCCGCGCTTGGCGATCACGCGACCGTAGAGCGGGTAGCTCCGCGCGTCCTCGGGTAGCTCGCCCTCCATGGGCAGGGCGGCGCAGCGCTCGGGGTCGTTGGCGATTGCCACCACCTCGCGCCGGGCCTCTTCGTCGGCCTCGAAGCCGTTGGGGAAGGGACGACCCCCGGCCTCCATCAGCTTCTCCACGTGCCGCCTGCGCGCGGCGATCAGCTCGTCCTCGCTAGCCACTTTGCTGCTCTCCTGGCCGCCTTCGGCCCTTGCCGCGACCGCGCATCCTCTGGAGGCCGCCAGCTGCGGCTCCCCTTCTGAGCCCGAAGCCGCGGCGATGCAAGCCTTCTGTGGCCCCTCGGCTAGCTCGACTCGGCATCCGCGCTCTCCCGCTCCGCTGCCGCCTTGAGCAAATAGGCTTCGATAAAGGCATCGAGGTCGCCGTCCAGTACGGCGCCGCTGTCGGTGGCTTTGTGGTCGGTGCGCTCGTCCTTGACCATGGTGTAGGGGTGCAGGGTGTAGGTGCGGACCTGGGAGCCGAAGGCGATCGCCAGCTGATTGCTGGTGTAGTTCGAGGCGAACTCCGCCTCCCGCTCCTGTCGCTGCTTCTCGTAGAGCCGCCCGCGCAGCATCTTCATGGCGGTCGAGCGGTTTTTGTGCTGGGAGCGCTCGGCCTGGCAGCTGACCACGATGCCGGAGGGCAGGTGGGTCAGGCGGATGGCCGACTCGGTGCGGTTGACGTGCTGGCCGCCGGCGCCGCTGGCGCGGAAGGTGTCGACGCGCAGGTCTTCGGGTTTGATCTCGATGGTGTCGTCGTCTTCGCCCAGGTCGGGCACCACGAAGACCGCCGCGAAGGCCGTGTGGCGTCGGGCGGCGGCGTCGAATGGGCTGATCCGGATCAATCGGTGGACGCCGTTTTCGGCGCGCAAAAAGCCGTAGGCCAGCGGACCTGAGACGGTGAATGAAACGTCCTTGATGCCCGCCTCGTCGCCAGGCTGATGGCTGACGATCTCGGTCTTGAAGCCCTTGCGCTCGCAGAAGCGCAGGTACATCCGCATCAGCATCTCGGCCCAGTCCTGGGCATCGACGCCGCCAGCGCCCGGATTGATCGAGACGATGGCGTCGGCCCGATCCTGCTCACCGCTGAGCATGCGCTGCAGCTCCAGCTCGCGCACCCGGGCGTCGAGTTCTGGCAACTGCTGGCCCAGCTCCTGCACCAGGGCTTCGTCCTCGTCGGCCAGCGCCAACTCCAGCAGCTCCTCGAGCTCGGTCACCTCGGAGTTGAGGCTCTCGAAGCGCTTGACCGTCTCCTCGAGTCCCGCGCGCTGGCTCAATATGGCGCGGGCAGCATCCGGGTCATCCCAGAAACCCTCGCGTAAACTCTGGTCATCGAAGCCGTCGATCTGACGCTTTAGGCCATCGACGTCAAAGATACCTCCCCAGCATCGATAGACGCTGAGTGAGATCCTGCAGGTTTTGGCGAATCTCGGACGGGGCTGTGGTCATGGCTGTGTGGGGGCGCGCGCTTTGGGGGTTGGGGGCGACGCGCCGGCAGCAGCGCTAGCGCGACGGCCCCGGGGTGTCAATCGATTTGCACCCGCGCGCCCGGTCGAGACAGGGCTGGCCCCTCAGCTGGTGCGGCGCTTGGCCAGCAACTTTTCGTAGAGCACGGGGCCGAGGCTGTCGACCATCAGCCGCTCCACCGTGGCCTCGACCGCCTGTCGCCCCTGGTCGGAGTCGAAGACGAAACGGATGCCCATGCCCGGGGGCTGGGCGGCGTCGGCCTGCTCGGGGGTCACCGTCCATTGCACGCGTCCGGCGAGGATCAGCGGATCCTCCAGGGCGGGCACTCCCAGCTTGAAGATGAAGTCGGTGCCCACCGCCAGCGGCTTCTCCGTCTGGATGAAGGTGCCGCCACGGCCGATGTTTTTTGTATAGTCGGCGAAAAAGGAATTCAGCCGCTTGTATTCAACGCGCAACTCGATGGGCGCGCGCGCTTCGATGCGCCGGTCGCCGGATGCTATCGCTGCCGGCGCCGAAATTCGGTCGCGTGTGTCGTCGCCATCGGACACCCCGCAAGATTAGCTCGGAATAGGGGGTAATTCCCACGACGATCGTGATCTCCGTCACCTCTTTTGGGTCATTTTGCCTGCTCCATGAAGCCCGCCGGGTGTCCGAGAGCTTGGGCTGTCCCAACCGCGATACCGAGCCGTCTCCGGCCCGCCCGTACATTACCCGATAATTCGTGGCACTTCCCCAGGTTCGGGTGTATCAATAGGTTCGCTGGATCGCGCGTCAGGGTGGGCATTGCCACATCAGCTGCGCTCGAACAGCAGGCCGAGAATCGGCCGTTGCGCTGAGGGAAGAAGGGGATACCTGACATGAGCAGTTCATCCACAAAGCCGGAGCCGTCGCGGGCGCTTCTGGAGTCCGTCGGAGACCCGGAGGCGAGCGGGGAAATCGAGGCGCCGCGGGCCGTAGAGCACGAAGCCAGCGGCCAATACGCGATCGGGGAGAGCGGTGCGAGCGCGGGGGCTTTGCGCGCCGTCGACGATGGTAGAACCACCGAACTCCACATCGACCAGATTTTGGCCATGGAGTCGGTGGGACCCAGGCCCCCCGCCGGGGCCGGCGCCCGGACCGAGCCGCCTCCGCCCCCGGCCGGCAGGGCCCCGGTCGCTGCGTCGCACCGGGCATCCACCGTACACGACGGCGTCGCGGACGACGATGATAACGGCGAGGTGCACGATCCAGGGCTCGCGGAGTTGGTCAGCACCTTGCCTCCCACCATGATGGACGAGGGGGCGGACGGGGATTTCGAACGGGCGGAGCTCGAGCTGGAGGATCTCAGCTTGCGCCTGGACAATCCTTTCGCGGCTTCGGCGCTGGTACCCGCGCCGCCAGCGCCTCGCCCATGGGGCAAGATCGCGGCGGGCGTCGGTGCCGTGCTGGCGCTGGCGGCGGCTGCGAGCTTTCTGATCACTCGGCCGGAGCCGGGCCAGGACGACGGGGTGGCCGCCGCTGCGAGTGTGGCACCCATGGCCGCGGTGCCAGGGCCGGCGCTGGTTCCCGAGCCCAGCGCTCCGCCGCCCCCGGCGGAGCCGCAAGCAGCCACCGAGCCCGGCGCGGCCGTCGTCGCGCAGCCAGAATTCTCCGAGCCCGCCGCAGCCGCCATGGTCGTGGCGGCGCCCGCGGCGGCCGAACCCGCGGCCGCCCCTGTGCCGGCTCCCGTGCCGGCTCCCGTGCCGGTTCCCGCAGCGGAGGCCGCCGCGCCTCCCGTCCCCGAGCCGGTCGCGGCGCAGCCGGCCAATGCGGCTCCGGTCCCCACGCCGACGCCAGCGGTGGCCGAGGTCGCTCCCGAGTCCGCCGCCGAGGTTGCTGCCGCGGCCGTCACCGAGGTGGCGAACGAGACCGCCCCTGAGCCCACCGTCGTCGTCGCCGCGGAGCCGAGCGCCGAAGTGGCAGAGGCACCAGCCCCAGCGGCCGCGCCGGCAGCAAACCTGCCCCAGCAGCCCACCCGCCAGCAGGTCGTCGACAGCTTCGAGAAGCTGCGCCCGGTGCTCTCCCAGTGCGCGGCCGGTCAGCACGGCATCCTGAAGGTCAGCATCGCCGTCGCCAGCAGCGGTCGCGTGACCCAGGCCTTGGTGGACGGGGTCTTCCGCGGCACTCCGGCGGGGTCGTGCATGGCGCGGGAGTTGCGCAAGGCGCGCTTCGAGCCCTTCTCCACGCCGAAGTTCCAGGTGACCTATCCGATGCCGCTATGAGGGCGGACGCTGGGAGGCCGCCGCCTTGGCGGTGACGTACGGGTTCGCGACAGCGGCGCGAGCGCGTGAAATGGGTGGGCGCGATCTGGCATTGCCGAATCGTGGTCCGTCATTTAGTCTCCCCCTCCCCCGCGACGGGTCATTCGACCATGGTAGATACAACCGAAAGTACGACAGCCGAAGGGGCGGCGGCTGGCGCCGACTCGAGCGAGAGCGCAGCCGCTGCGCCGCTCATTGCGCCCCCCGCAGCGCAACCTGAGACCGCCAGCCCCGCAGAAGCAGCCGCAAGCGACACCGCATCGGGTGTGGATGCGGGCAATGCGGCAGCGGTCCCCACAGCCGGGGCTCCTGCAGCCAGCGCCGTCGAGTCAGCTGAAACCGCTGCTCCGGAGGCGACTGACGAGGGGGCACCCGCGCCCGAAGTCGCGCCAGAGGCGGCGGCCAGCGATGGGGCCGAGGGCCAGGCGGCCACTGGCGGCGAATCGGACAAGCCCAAGCGCAAGCGTCGGCGTCGTCGCAAGAGGAAGGACGGCGTCGAGGGTGAGGCGACCGCGGAGGTCGGCGAGGCCAGCGCTGCGGGAGAACTCAGCGCGGAGGGCAAGGGCAAGAAGAAGGATGCGGCTGCCGTGCCGTTCCTGCGTTTCTTCACCGGAGCCCAGGCTGGCCGCAAGCATGGCTTCGCCGTCGGTGAGGTGACGGCGGGACGGGTCAGCCGCATCGAGGGCGGCGCCATCGTCGTCGATCTCTTCGGCAAGGCCCTGGCCGTGGCCGATGAGTTCGAGCCGCGCGAGGTGCCACCGGCTCCCGCGCCGCAGGCGCCGGTCGAGGCCGCAGAGGGGGCTTCGGAGGCTTCGGATACCGCCGCCGGATCGTCAGTCCAGGCTTCCGCGGGCGCCGCCGAGGCCGCTGCTGGCGAGGCCGATGTCGCAGAAGCGGCACCGGAGGCACCCACGGACGCGACCGCCGAACCCGAGGCTGCGTTGGAGCCGGAGCTTGCCGACGCTGCTGAAGCTGTAGCCACAGCTGCAACCGAGGCGGCAGAGGCCGCGACCGTTCAGGCCGAGGTGGCACCGGAAGCCCCCGATGCGGAAGCATCTGCCACGATCGAAGAGCCGGCCGAAGCTGGCGCCGAGGTCGAGGCGTCCGAGGCGTCCGAGGCCAGCGAAGAGCCAGCGGAGGCTCAGGCCGCCGAAGCTGCCGAAGCGGGGGGCATCGCGACCTCCGGGGCCCCGCTCACGCCAGCGCCGGTGGTGCCCGAGGACCTGCCACGTCCGGAGGCACCCAGCATGGGTGCCATCTTCCGTGGTCGCATCGGCGCCATCTCCGAGAGCGGCCACATCGCCATCGTCAACCGCAACATTGACCGCCAAGCGGTCAAGGCGCAGCTCGAGCGCTACCGCGTCGAACGGCGCCGTGTCGAAGGCGTCGTCTACGGGTTCAACCGTGGTGGCTTCGACGTGTTGGTCGCCGGCATCCGGGCCTTCTGTCCGGCCACGGCGATGTCGCTGGGTGATATCGACGACCCCAACGAATACGTCGGCAAGAAGTACGAATTTCTGCTGCCCAGTTCCCAGAGCGGTGGCAAGAACATCATCGTCAGTCGCCGCTCGATCCTCGAGCGCCTGCAGCGCAAGCAGGCCCGTGAGTTGCTGCGTTCGCTCGAGCCCGGCCAGCGCCTCAAGGGCAAGGTCACCCACGTGCGCGAGTTCGGCGTCTTCGTGGACATCGGCGGCGTCGAGGGCCTCGTGCATCAGAGCGAGCTGTCCTACGCACACGGCACCAAGCCCGCCGACATTTGCAGCGCGGGCGACGAGCTCGAGGTGCAGGTGCTGAAGGTCGGCGGCGAGCCGAAAAAGTCCGAAGGGGGAGGGCGCCGCGATCGCACTCCGCGCGTCAGCCTCTCGGTCAAGGCGCTGCAGCCCGATCCCTGGCAGGAGCACGCCGAGCTGCTGCGCGAGGGCAGCGTGCGCGAGGGCAAGGTCACCCGCACCACGGAGTTCGGTGCTTTCATCGAGCTCGCTCCCAGCATCGAAGGCCTGTTGCACATCAGCGAGCTGGGGCGCGACCTGCAGCACGCCAACCAGGCGGTGCAGGAAGGCGAGGCCATCCATGTGGTGGTCGAGCGGGCCGACCGCAAAGCCCGCCGCATCTCCCTGTCGCGTTTGGGCGCGGCCGAGCTGGAAGAGTTCAAGGCCGGCAAGCTCACCGAGGTTGCTCCCCGCTTGCGGCCTGGAGCCCACCTCAAGGTCGCCGTCGACCGGATCGAGCATCGCGGGCTGGTCGTGCGCGTGCCCGGAGCCGTCGGCAAGCGCGCCCGGGGCTTCATTCCCAACAGCGAGACCGGCCACGATCGCGGTACCGACTTGCGCAAGCTCTACGCGCCCGGCACCGAGATCGAGGTCAAGGTGATCGGCTTCGATCGCGACGGTGGTCTGCGCTGTTCGCCCAAGGCGCTCGAGGTGGACGAAGAGCGCAAGGCGGTCAAGGATTACCGACGCGAGGCCGCCAAGCAGGGCTTCGGCACCTTCGGCGATCTGCTGAAGGCGAAGCTGGGTGACTAGTCACCTGGGTCGCATCTCCGGGTGCCGCATTGCGGTTGCCAGTCGAAGATCGCGATGCTACAAAGCCGGCTCACTGGGCGATTAACTCAGCGGTAGAGTGCCATCTTCACACGGTGGACGTCGCTGGTTCGACTCCAGCATCGCCCACAATGATGACGCTCCCGTCGGTATCTCCGGCGGGAGCGTCTCAGCTTACGAGGCTTTTGGCATGTCAGACGAGAGGGTGCTGCTTCAACGGGACGGGGACGTCGCCACGCTTACCATCAATCGGGAGCAGGCGCTCAACGCCCTCGATCGCGAGACGCTGGAGGCGCTATCCGACGTGCTGACACGGCTTGCCGGCGACTTGCCGCTGGCCGCGGTGATCACGGGCGCCGGCAAGCGCGCCTTTGTGGCGGGCGCCGACATCGCGGCCATGCGGGAGATGTCGGTCCAAGAAGCCACCGACTTCGCACGCCTGGGGCAGGGCGTCTTTGCTGCCATCGAGCAGCTCGCTTGCCCCGTGATCGCTGCGGTCAATGGCTTCGCCCTGGGCGGCGGCACCGAGCTGGCCCTGGCCTGTGACTTCATCTACGCCTCCGATCGAGCGCGCTTTGGTCAACCCGAAGTCAAGCTCGGTATCATCCCGGGCTTCGGCGGTACCCAGCGCTTGAGCCGCAGGGTGGGACCGGGCATGGCGCGCGAGCTGATCTACTCCGGGCGCATGATCGACGCGGCTGAAGCCCTGCGCATCGGTTTGGCCAATCGCGTCGTGCCTGCGGCCGAGCTGCTCGATGCGGTCGCCAGCACGGCGCGCGAGATCGCGGCGGTGGGGCCAGGAGCCGTGGCGGCGTCGAAGCGCGTGATCCTGGCTGGCGCCGACCTCTCCCTGGCCGAGGCCATCGAGCTCGAAGCGCGCGCCTTTGGCGAGTGTTTCGCCTGGAACGACCAGCGCGAGGGCATGGCTGCCTTCCTGGACAAGCGCGAGCCGAAGTTCACGCGCTCCTGAGCTGGAGGAGGATGGGGCATGGACGAGAAGCGAGTGATCGAGACCGACCTGGCGCCACCGGCGGTGGGTCCCTACAGCCAGGCCATCGTGGCCGGCGGCTTTGTCTTCCTCTCTGGCCAAGTTCCGCTGGATCCCGCGACCGGTCGACTGATCGAGAGCGAGGACGTGGGCGATCACGTGGCGCGCTGCTTCGAAAACCTCAAGGCCGTGCTCGAAGCGGCTGGTAGTGACCTCGATCGCGCGGTGAAGGTGACGCTCTACCTGGCCGACATCCACGACTACCGCGCCGCCAACGAGGCCTACGCACGCTATTTTGGCGAGGCGCCACCGGCGCGCGCGGCTTTTCAGGTCGCACGGCTGCCGCTCAACGCCCGCGTCGAGATCGATATGATCGCACTCGCTTGAGCGCCCAAGCCGCGAGTTTGTTGGAGTCTGGGCGTCGCGGCGTTCAGGCGTCGAACGGATCGCGCACCGTGATCGTCTGCTCGCGATCGGGGCCCACGCTCAGCAGCCATAGCGGGCAGCCGATGGCGGTCTCGATCGCTTCGATGTAACGACGGGCATTGGAGGGAAGCTGCTCGAGGGAGCGGCACTCGGTGATCGCTTCGTCCCACCCGGGGTAGCTGGCGTAGATCGGCTTGACCTCGTCGAGCCGATCGTAGGGCGGCAGCGACAGCCGCTCTCCGTCGAGTTCGTAGTGGGTGCAGAGCTTGAGTTCGCCCATACCGGTCAGCACATCGATCTTGGTCAGGGCCAGCCCGCTGAAACCATTGAGCTGGGCTGCCAGCCGCAGCGCTGGCAGGTCCAGCCAGCCGCAGCGTCGGGGCCTGCCGGTGGTGGCGCCGAATTCGGCACCCGCTTTTCGCAGCTCGTCGCCGGTCGCGTCTTCGAGCTCGGTGGGGAAGGGGCCGTTGCCCACGCGCGTTGCATAGGCCTTGCTGATGCCGACCACGGCCGAGATCGCCGTGGGCCCGATACCCGAGCCCACACAGGCACCTCCGGCCACGGTCGAAGAGCTGGTGACGAAGGGGTAGGTGCCACCGTCGATGTCCAGGAGCGCGCCCTGGGCGCCTTCCATGAGCACCCGCTTGCCCTCGCCGAGTGCGTCGCGAACGCGCGCGCCGGCGTCGCCCACCATCGAGCCAAGGGCCTGGCCGAGCTCCCGGTAGCGCGCGCAGGTCGCAGCGTGCTCGGCCTCCAGGTCGAAGGGCTGCCCCTCGAGCGCCTCGATTACGGGCACCCAGGCTTCCAGATTCGCGCGCAGCTTCATCGCAAAGCGCTCGGGCGTGCGCAGATCGCCCATGCGCAGCCCGCGCCTGGCAACCTTGTCCTCGTAGGCCGGCCCGATGCCGCGCTTGGTGGTGCCGAGGGAGCCTGCCCGCGCATCGCGCAGGGCATCGATGCGCGGGTGGTGTGGCAGCACCAAAAACGCCCGCTCCGAGACCATGAAGCGCGCCGGGTCGAAGAGCCCCTTGCTGCGCAGCACTTCGATCTCGTTCAACAGCACGGCCGGGTCGATCACCGTTCCCTGGCCGAGCACGCAGTCCTTGTCGCTGTGCAGGGCGCCCGAGGGCATCAGGTGGAAGATCTGCTGCTGGCCGTCCACCACCAGCGTATGACCGGCATTGGCGCCGCCGCCGTAGCGCACCACCTGATCGGCGTAGTGCGCGTAGATGTCGACGATCTTGCCCTTGCCTTCGTCGCCCCACTGGGCGCCCACGACCACAACCGCTCCCATAGCTCAGCCCTTTTCCTCAAAGCGACACAACTTCACGGGGCCCGCGGGGAGCATCCGTAGCAGCTTTTCCAAATACGCTGCCGACTCTGTGCCGTACACCGGCCCGTCTGTCACAGCTTCACGAGCTGAACCGAGCGCACATTCGCAAGCTCGCGCAGCTCGGTCAGAGCGTCCTGGGGCACGGCCTGATCGACGTTCCAGACCGCCAGGGCTTGCCCGTCGTCCAGGCCCACCTGCATGCGGCTGACATTGATCTCGCGCTTGCCCAGCACCGTTCCCACCGATCCGATGACGCCGGGGCGATCGTCGTTGTGCATGATCAACACGCGTCCGGTGAGATCGGCGTCCAACTCGTAGCCATCGAGGCCCACCAGCAGCGACTGCCCGGAGGCGCCGACGGTACCGGTGGCGGTGTGCAGGCCGCCTTCGCCGGAGACCGTCACGCGCACGCTGCTGGTGAAGCGGCGCGGCGTCTCTTCGCGCACCTCGATTACACGAATGCCGCGTTCCTTGGCCTCGTAGGGGGCGCTGATGGGATTGACCGGGCCCTCGAGAAAGCGCTCCAGGTAGCCCGCCAGCGCCGCGTGGGCGATCGGCTGCACGCCGAACTCTCCGGCCGCACCCGAGCAGGTCACCCGCAGCTCGCGCACGTCGATGGCCTCGAGCTGACCCAGCAGCGTGCCCAGGCGGCGCGCCACGGTGACGTAGGGGCGCAGCTGCTCGGCGGCCTCGCCGGGTAGCGACGGCACGTTGACGGCGTTGGTGATGGTGCCGTCCCGGAGATAGTCCGCAACCTGCTCGGCGATCTCGCGGGCGACCCGATCCTGCGCTTCGGCGGTGGAGGCGCCCAGGTGGGGGGTGAGCACGACGGCATCGAGGCCGAGCAGCGGGTTGTCCGCGGCCACCGGCTCCTTGGTGAAGACGTCCAGGGCCGCGCCGGCGACCTTGCCTGAAGCGATGGCGTCGGCCAGGGCCTGCTCATCGACGATGCCGCCGCGGGCCGCGTTGACGATGAGCACGCCGCGCTTGCACTTCTCGAGGGCCTCGGTGCCGATCAGGCCCTTGGTCTCGGGGGTCAGGGGCGCGTGGATGGTGATGAAGTCTGCGCGCGCGAAGAGATCGTCGAGGTTGGTCAGCTCGACGCCGAGGCTGGCGGCGCGCTCGGAGCTGATGACCGGATCGAAGGCGATGACCTTCATTTTCAGGCCCTGGGCGCGACTGGCGGCGATGCGCCCGATGTTGCCCAGGCCGATGACGCCCAGCGTCTTGCCCGAAATCTCGATGCCTTCGAAGGCAGACTTCTCCCACTTGCCCTGGCGCATGCTGGCGGTGGCCTGGGGGATCTTGCGCGCCAGCGACAACAGCAGCGAAATCGCGTGTTCGGCGGTCGTGACGGCGTTGCCGGTCGGCGTGTTCATCACAACCACGCCCCGACGGCTTGCGGCGGGCACATCCACGTTGTCGACGCCGATGCCCGCGCGGCCGATGGCGCGCAGCTGCTCGGCGTGCTCGAGCACGCGAGCGGTTACCTTCGAGCCGCTGCGAATGATCAGCCCGTCGTACTCGCCGATGACCTCGGCCAGCTCGTCCTCACTGAGCCCGGGCCGGTAGTCGAAGTCGATGTCTTCGCGGGCCTTGAGGACGTTGAGGCCAGCGTCGCTGAGCTTGTCGGAAACCAGGACTTTGCTTGTGGTCATTTCGCAGCTGGGCGGGGTCGGGGTGTGCCCGAGCCCTCTATCTGGGGTTCATGCCGAGCAGATCGGAATCAGTGGCTGCCAGGCGGGTGGGTGAGGGTGGAATTGGGTGCGCAGGCCGCGGCCCGTGGTAAGGAGTGCCGCTCGCCGGCACCCCCGAGCCGTGCCCCTCGCGGAGGAAGCATCTACCAGTGACCGCATCGGTCGAAGCATCTGGCCACCGGGCCCTTTACGGCGTGAAATTCGTCGCCGGCGATCGACTGCGACCACACGGGCTCCGTGACGTGAAAAAGGACCCGTGCCTGGTAGCATCCGGGGAAGATCGGGTCAAGGCGCAGCGTGTGCGCTGTGGCCACAAATCTCCGCTGTCGCTGCGTCATTTGTGGCGACCGCGCTGGCCGCGAGAGCCACTTCGCGGGCGCTGGCGATCGTGGCGGACGCGGGGGTGGGGTAGTGCACGATCAATCAGCAGGCCATTCGAGGAGGCCGAATGCGACTGCGTAGCATTCGGTGCTTGACCTCACGATGCGATCTGGCGTTTAAGCGCCCCGTCGCTGGCACCCGCCGGACTTCGCTTCCGCCGCGTGCCTTGACGCGCCAGCGGGTACGACCCTAGCGGTCTCGCAAAGGCTCGTACCCGACTCCCCAAGGCGCTTCGCTCATGGAGCGTCGAGCTTGTCCCGGCGCTTTGCGATCTGTATAAGCGCGCCACCCAAATAGTTCCGGTCGACTCCAGAAACGAGCACGCCCATGCAGCTATTCCCTCGTTCGCTGAACTATCTGCCGCTGGCGCTGGCCGTGGGTGCGGCCGGCCTCGGTGTCAGCGTTACCTTTGTGTTCTGGTACTACTTCTCGCCCAAGAACCTGCAGGTCGGTTACGCCCCCGAGCAGCCCGTCGATTACAGCCACAAGCTGCACGCTGGCGACCTCGGGATCGACTGTCGCTACTGCCACGCCAACGTCGAGCGTTCGCAGGAGGCGATGGTGCCCCCGACCCAGACCTGCATGGGCTGCCACTCCATCGTCAAGAAGGACTCGCCCAAGCTGGCCGCCCTTCGCGACAGCTGGGACAGTGGCAACCCGGTGCAGTGGGTGCGCGTGCACAAGTTGCCCGACCACGTCTTCTTTGACCACAGCGCGCACCTGGCGGTCGGCGTGGGCTGCGTGAGCTGCCACGGGCGGGTCGACCAGATGGATGTGGTTCGGCTCGAGGAGCCGATCAGCATGGGCTGGTGCCTGGATTGCCACCGCGATCCGCAGGCACGCCTGAGGCCCAAGGATCAGATCACCAACATGACCTGGTCGGGTGGTGACGGCGAGCTTGCGCTAGCCGAGGTCAACCCACCGGAGCACTGCTCGGGGTGCCACCGATGAGTGATTCCATGAACAAGGAAAAACCCTCCCGTTCGGGCAGCAAGATCTTCTGGCGTAGCCTGGAGGAAAAGGCGCAGGCCACGAGCACCGAAGTCGGTTCCGATGTCGTCAAGGCGACGATCGGGCTTGGCGAACTCAACCGCCTCAACCGCCGTAACTTTCTCACCCTCAGCGGAGCCATCGGCACCCTGGCGGGCATCGAGGGCTGCATTCGACGCCCGGCGGAGAAGATCCTGCCCTACAGCCAGACGCCTGCGGACGTGAACCCGGGCGAGGCGCTGCACTACGCCACGGTGCTGCGACGGCGCGAGGAGTCGGTGGGCATCTTGGCCACCTGCTACGAAGGCCGCCCCACCAAACTCGAGGGCAATCCAGATCACCCGACCTCCCAGGGTGGCACCGATCTGCTGCTGCAGGCTGAAATCCTGGAACTCTACGACCCAGATCGCGCGCGTACGCCCTCGAAGGGCGGTATCGAGAAGAGCTATGCGGCGTTCGACGCCATGCTCGACGACGAACTCGGTCGTCTGCTCGGCAAGCGTGGTGCGGGCCTGCGTATCCTGAGCCAGCCGACCAACTCGCCGAGCTTCATGCGGCTGCGCCAGCGCGTAATGCAGCGCTTCCCCGAGGCGCGCTTCCACAACTACGCGCCGGTCAACGACGACAACGTGCGCGCCGGCACGAGCGCTGCCTTCGGCCGGCCGCTCGAGGTATTGCCGCGTTTTGACCAGGCCAAGGTCGTGTTGGCCCTGGACTCGGACTTCCTGATGACGGAGACCGGCGCGGTCCAGGCGGCTCGCCAGTTCGGCGCCAAGCGCCATCTGGACTCTGCAGCCGGCGAGATGAATCGGCTCTATGCGGTCGAGCCCAGCTTGAGTGTCACCGGTTCCAACGCCGACCACAGGCTGCGTCTGAAGGCCTCCGCCATCGGAGAGTACCTCAAGGGCCTGGCGGCCGAGCTGGCTGCTGCCGGTGTGCCGATCCCCGGGCTCGATGCAGCTGTGCGCGGCGCCAAGGTCGAGGGCATTCCGGAGACCTGGCTCAAGGCGGTGGCGAAGGAACTCGCCTCCCACCGTGGTGAATCGCTGGTGGTGGTCGGTTCACGCCAGCCGGCCGCCGTGCACGGCCTGGCCCACGCCATCAACCGGGCCCTGGGCAACAGCGGCCGCACGGTCAGCTACACCGCCCCCGCCGACGCTGGCGCGCGGCCCTCGCTCGAGGACATCAAGGCCCTCACCGCCGACATGGTCGCGGGCAAGGTCGACACCCTGATCATCCTCGGCGGCAACCCTGTCTATGACGCGCCGGCCGACCTTGGCTTCGGCGAGGCTCTGAACAAGGTCAACATCAGCCTCGCGGTAACCAGCCATCGCAACGAGACCGCTGACCGCACCGACTGGCATCTGCCGCGGGCCCACGAGCTCGAGAGCTGGGGTGACCAGCTATCGAGGGCCGGTCGCTACGCGATTCAGCAGCCGCTGATCGCCGCGCTCTTCGACTCGCGCAGCGACCTGGACGTGCTGGCGGCCCTGGCTGCCTCCGAGCAGCGCGGCCAGGCGCTGGTGCGTGAGACGGCCGGGGAGCGGGGCATCGCCGAAGAGCTGGCCTGGCAGCACCTGGTGCAAAAGGGCGCCGACGAGCGCGACGCGGCACAGATCTTCGGCGGACTGCCGATCCAGGCCGGTAGCCTCGCGCAGGTGCTTTCGGCGCCGGCCGGTGGCGGGGAAGGGCTGGAAGCGGTCTTCCTCACCGACAACAAGCTCTTCGACGGCCGCTACACGAATAACACCTGGTTGCTCGAGCTGCCCGACCCCATGACCCGCATCACCTGGGACAACGCCGCGCTGCTGTCGCCGGCTGGGGCCAAGGGGCTCGGAGTCAACAACGGGGACATGGTCCGGGTCAGTGCCGGCGATGCCTCGGTCGAGATGGCCGCATGGATCCAGCCCGGCATGGCCGACGGCACCGTGGGCCTGCCACTGGGCTGGGGCCGCCGCAAGGGTGGCAGCAACTTCCACGGCGCCGGTTTCGATGTCTACCCGCTGCGCAAGAGCGACGCGGCCGACATCGTCCAAAACGTCACCGTCGAGAAGATCCGCGGCAGCTACAGCCTCTCCCAGACCCAGGACCACGACTCCATGGAGGGCCGCCCGCTCGCCGTGGACGCCACCCTGCAGGAGTACCGGGAGACTCCGAACTTCGGCCAGTTCGCTTCGCCGGACATGTCGGCCGGCCCCCTGTGGCAGACCCAGGACTACAGCCAGGGTCAGCAGTGGGGCATGGTCATCGACCTCAACGGCTGCATTGGCTGCAGCGCCTGCGCCGTGGCCTGCCAGGCAGAGAACAACGTTCCGGTGGTCGGCAAGGAGCAGGTGGCCAAGGGCCGCGAAATGCACTGGCTGCGCCTCGACCGCTACTACGTGGGCGAGGACGAAAATGAGCCCGAGGTGGCCTACCAGCCCATCGGTTGCCAGCACTGCGAAGAGGCGCCCTGCGAAAACGTGTGCCCGGTCAACGCGACGTCCCACAGCCCCGAGGGGCTCAACGACATCGCCTACAACCGCTGCATCGGCACCCGCTACTGCATGAACAACTGCCCCTACAAGGTGCGACGCTTCAACTTCCTGAACTTCAACCTCGACATTCCCGAAACGCGGCAGATGCAGCACAATCCGAGCGTCACGGTGCGTTTCCGGGGCGTCATCGAGAAGTGCAGCTACTGCGTCCAGCGCATCCAGGGCGCGCGTATCGTCGCCAGCCGCGAGGGACGCGAAATCGCTGATGGTGACGTGGTGGCCGCCTGCCAGCAGGCCTGCCCGACCGGAGCCATCGCCTTTGGCAACATCAACGATCCCAACAGCGCGGTATCAGCCAAGCGCGAAGTCGACCGCAACTACGGTCTGCTTTCCGACGTTGGCACTCGACCCAGAACTCGTTTTCTCGGGAAGATCCGCAATCCCAACCCGGAGATGAAGGGATGAGCGCAGCCAGCACACCCATCGCCGCCATCGGCGAGACTCGGCTCCTACCGGAGCACGTGGACAACGCGCTGATCTCCGAGCAGGTCAGCCGCGTCACCGAAACAGAAGCGCCCCTGGGCTGGTGGATTTACTTCGGTATTTCACTGATGGGCCTGGGAGTGCTCGGCGTCTCGGTGTCCTATCTTTTCTGGGAAGGCATCGGGGCCTGGGGCAACAACAGCCCGGCGGGCTGGGCCTGGGACATCACCAACTTCGTCTGGTGGATCGGCATCGGTCACGCCGGCACGCTGATCAGCGCGATTCTCTTCCTCTTCAGGCAGCGCTGGCGTACCTCGGTCAACCGCTTCGCCGAGGCCATGACCATCTTCGCGGTCATCTGCGCCTTGCTCTTCCCGTCGATTCACGTCGGCCGGCCCTGGCACATCTATTACACGCTGCCGCTGCCGAACCAGATGTGGATGTGGCCGAACTTCAAGAGCCCGCTGCTCTGGGACGTCTTCGCGGTCAGCACCTACTTCACGGTCTCGCTGCTCTTCTGGTATGTCGGCCTCATTCCCGACCTGGCCACCGTGCGCGACCGGGCCAAGTCCCTGACCCGAAAGCGTGCCTACGGCGCCTTCGCCCTGGGTTGGCGCGGCAGCAACCGCCATTGGCGCAACTACGAGCGCGCGTATCTGATTCTGGCAGCGCTTTCGACCCCGCTGGTGCTCTCGGTGCACTCGGTCGTTAGTTTCGACTTCGCCACCAGCGTCATGCCCGGCTGGCACACCACGATTTTTCCGCCCTACTTCGTCGCAGGCGCCGTCTTCTCGGGTTTCGCGATGGTCATGACGTTGATGATCATCGCCCGTCAGGTCTACGACCTCAAAGACCTGATGACGATGAAGCACCTCGAGAACATGAACAAGATCATGCTCGTGACCGGCAGCCTGGTCGGTTACGCCTACTCGATGGAGTTCTTCATCGCCTGGTACTCCGGCAACGAGTACGAGCGCTACGTCTTCATCAACCGCGCCACCGGTCCCTACTGGTGGGCCTACTGGTGGATGGTCACCTGCAACGTGATCTCGCCGCAGCTCTTCTGGTTCAAGCGCTGCCGCACGAGCATCCCGATCATGTTCGCCATCTCCATCCTCATCAACATTGGCATGTGGTTCGAGCGCTTCGTGATCATCGTCACCTCGCTGCACCGCGACTACCTGCCGTCCTCGTGGGGCTACTTCAGCCCGACCATCGTGGACATCGGTTGCTTCGTCGGTTCGCTGGGGCTGTTCTTCACCGCCTTCGCGCTCTTCATCCGCTGGCTGCCGCAAATCGCGATGTTCGAGGTCAAGGCCATCGTGCCGGGTTCGCAGCCGAGCCATCACGGCCCCTCCCACCACGAAGCACCTGCCGGGGCGCCCGCTCTGGCGACCAAGGAGGCTTGAGATGAGCGAGCAATCCAAGCGACCGCTTCTCTATCTCGCCGAGTTCGAGACGGCCGACCAAATCATGGCTGCCGCCGAAAAGTGCCGCGATGAGGGTTTTGAGCACTGGGATGTGCATACGCCCTATCCGGTGCACGGCATGGACCAGGCCATGGGACTGCCCGACTCGCGCCTCGGCTGGATCGTGCTGGCCTGCGGTCTGACCGGTCTCAGCCTGGCGGTTTTGATGATGCAGTGGATGAACGGCTTCGACTACCCGCTCATCATCGGCGGCAAGCCAGCGGATGCCTACCCCTCGATGGTTCCGATCATGTTCGAGCTGACCGTGCTCTTGTCGGCCTTTGGCGCGACCTTCGGCATGCTCGGTCTCAACAAGATCCCGCGCCATCACCATCCGGTCTTCTACTCGGACCGCTTTGAGGCCTGTTCCAACGACCGCTACTACGTTTCGGTCGAGGCCGAAGATCGCAAGTTTGACATCGAAAAGACCAAGGCCTTCCTGGAAGGCCTCTCGCCGAGCCATCTCGAGCTCGTCACCGAACAGGAGGAGTCATGAGCCGCCTCTGCCTCCTGGCGCTCGTGCTCGCCGCCGTCGCATCTAGCGGCTGCCGCGGTCGCACCACGGCCCAGGCGCCGATCGTCCCGATCCGCAACATGCATGATCAGCAGCGCTTCGATCCGCAATCGGAGAGTTCACTCTTCGAGGACGGCCGAACCATGCGCGTTCCCGTCGACGGTACCGTGCCGCGCGAGCGCGAACTCGATCCGGAACGTGCCGCCGGCCGGCTTCCCGACGACTCGGGCTATGTGCTGAGCATCCCGGATTCGGTGGTCAAGGGCGCCGGTGGCATGCCGTCGCTGCTGGACCGCGGTGAGGACCGCTACAACGTCTACTGCCGGCCTTGCCACGATGGTTTGGGCGCCGGCCAGGGCCAGGTCATCACGCGCGGGCAGTGGAACCCGGCGCCTCCGACGTTCCATCAGGAGCGCATCCGGCAGATGCCCGATGGTCAACTCTTCGCCACCATCTCCAACGGCGTGCGCATGATGCCCGCCTATGGTCCGCAAATTCCGCTGGAAGACCGCTGGGCAATCGTGGGCTACGTCCGCGCGCTGCAGCTTGCTCAAGGAGAATAGGACGTGAGCGACGCCAAGAAAGAGAGCAAGGGCGCTGGCGGCGGGGATTACCGTATCCCCGAGGGTAGCAGCCTGGCGGGCGCGTGGAAGGTCGCAGCGGCCGTGGGCGCCATAGGCGTGTTGATGGCGGGCGCAGGCCTGGCCAGCGACCCGCGGCGCTTCGGATTCGCCTACCTGATGGGCTTCATGGCCGTGCTGACGATGTCGCTGGGCTCGATCTTCTTCGTGCTCATTCAGCATCTCACCTTCGCCGGCTGGAGCGTGACGGTTCGGCGCACGGCGGAGTTCTTCGTGGCCGGTGTGGTCGTGCTTCCGATCCTCTTCCTGCCGAACCTGATGAGCCTGAGCACGCTCTACCCATGGTGGAGCCACGGCGGTGATCACGTGGCCCATGCCCAGGAGGCCATTCCGGTCCCGGGCGGCCCGGCACACGCGGTTCCGGCGCCAGCGTCGGGAGATCCCGCCGGTAGGCGCGCAGCTCCGCCGCCGCCAGCCGCACACGGGGTCGAGGCCCAAGCGCACGAGCATGGCGCGGGTGACCATGGGCACGAGCACGGCGCCGGAGACCACGGGCATGAGCACGGCGCTGCTGCCGGTCACGGCGACCACGCCGCCGGCCACGGTCACGATCCGGAGCACGCGGCCCATGCCAAGATCCTGGCCAAGAAGGAAGCCTTCCTCAACCCGGGCTTCTTCGGCATCCGCCTGGTCATCTACTTCCTGGTCTGGCTGCTGATCGCGACCCGCCTCTTCAAGCTCTCCACCGAGCAGGACAAGAGCGGCGATCCCGCGCTTACCCTGAAGCTGCAGCGCTTCGCGCCCGCGGGCATCATCCTCTTCGCCCTGAGCCTGACCTTCGCGGGCTTCGATTGGGTGATGTCGCTCGAGCCTGCCTGGTTCTCGACCATGTTTGGCGTTCGCATCTTCGCCAGTTCCGCCGTACTCGGTCTGGCGTTGGTGATTCTGCTGTCGATGGCCATCCGCAACGCCGGCGTGGTCAAGGACGAGATCAACGTCGAGCACTACCACGACCTGGGCAAGCTGATGTTCGGCTTCCTGGTCTTCTGGGCCTACATCTCCTTCAGCGAGTTCATGCTGATCTGGTACGCGGCGATTCCCGAGGAGACCGTCTACTACCACCACCGCTGGGACTTCCCCACCTGGCGCGCGGTCAGCATTTCCATTGTGGTGGTGAAGTTTATCATCCCCTTCTTTCTGGTGATGTCCCGCAACATCAAGCGGCGGCTCCCCATGCTGCGCCTGGGCGCGGCCTGGATCGCGGGCCTGCACCTGGTCGAGATGTACTACTGGATCATGCCCTACTACTACCAGGGTGAGCTCGAGATCACGGGCTTGGGTCTGGTCACGGATCTGGGCTGCTTCATGGCCTGCATCGGCATCTATCTGGCGGTGGTCTTCAAGCGCATGCTTAACCACCCGGTGATCCCCGTGAAGGATCCGCGCCTGGAGCGGGCCCTGCACTTCGTCAACGCCTGAGCCCGCATACGGCCCGAGACCCAAAGCACGGTCGGAGAAGACGAACATGGACGGTAGGAAAGAATTGCTCGGATACATGGGCACCGCGACCGGCACCATCGTCGTGCTTTTCGCGCTGCAGCTCATGTACGAGAGCCACCTGGACATCTCGCACCATGCGCGCTGGAAAAACGCGCCCCAGAACGCCGAGTTGAAGGCGGTAAGGGATCAAGAGGCCCAAGCCCTGGCCGGAATCGGCAAGGCCAAGGAGGCGCTGGCAACCCGTGGTCGCTCCGGCGTGCCGCAGGTGGCACCGCGGCCCTCGGAGGACTTGGGCGCCATGGCCGGCTGGATCCACCTGCCGGGTTTCAAGCCCTACGAGCCGCGGACTCCCGCGCAGCCGGAGGAGGCCGAGTTGGTCGCGCCCGACGGCGGCGTCGCCGACGCGGAGGTTCCGGTCGAGGGTGAGGCCGACAGCGCCGAGGGCGCCACGGCACCAGCCGAAGCGGCTCCCGCCGCACCAGCGCCCACCCAGCCCGCTCCCGCGGCTGCAGCCGCAACCCACCAGGCACCCGCCCCGAGCGCCCCGGCTGCGGGCCATTGAGCACGCGCATCCGGCGGCAGGAAGACCAGCCATGAGCAACCAGAGCACAGGAAGCATCACCGCCCCGGCCGCGGGCGTGGTCGTCGGCATCGTCGTTTTCGTTCTGACGAACTTCACCCTGGGTCGCCCGCTGATCCCGAGCGTCGAGTCGGCGACGAATCCGTCGTTCGACCTCTCGCCCGTCCTGCGGGAAGGGGACGAAGCTGCGGCCGAAGCGGTGGTACCCGCTGGCGGCGCCTACGCCACCGTTTGCCAAGCGTGTCACCAGGAAAACGGCGAGGGTATGCCCGGCGCCTTTCCGCCACTTGCGGGATCCGAGTGGATCACCGGTGATCCCGAGACTCCGATCCGGATTGTGTTGTTGGGTCTGAGCGGCGAGATCGAGGTCAAAGGCACGAAGTTCAACGCCATGATGCCTCCGCCCGCGGGTATCACTGATGAGCAAATCGTCGAAGCCATCAACCACGCGCGCACCAGCTGGGGCAATCAGGCTTCGGAGATCGACCTGGCTCTGGTCAAGAGCGTGCGCGACTCCCTGGCCGGTCGGACGAATGCCTGGAGTGCGGACGAACTGAACACTCTGCGTTCGGCTGCGGGCGATGCGGTGGCCGACGCGGGCGCTTCCGCCGACGGTGCTGTGGCCGAAGAGGCCGAGGCCGCCGAAGCTGCTCCGGCAGCCGAGGGGAGCGCTGCCGAGGCGCCCGCTGCGGCGGCACCGGCGGCGGCTGCCGCGGAAGCCCCGCAGGAAGCGGCGGCCCCATGAGGCAAGCCATTCGCGGCCTCTGTCACGCCGCCATTGCGGCGGGGCAATCCGCGCGCGGTGAGGCCTTGATGGCGCCGCGCAGCTGTGCTCCCATCGCAGCCCGAATCCCCGGGGCCGGCGACGAGGGTGCAGCGGCTTCCGGCGGATCAAACCGCGCTCGACCCTTCGCGTTCATCAAAAAAGTACCCGGGCGGCATCTGCCGCGGCGGAAATCGAGTATGACCAAGTCAAGCCTCACCATCGCGACCGCGCTGTTGGCGCTTTGCGCGGCTGCCTGCAACCACGATCGTGAATCGAAGCAGCCGACCGCCAGCGGCGACGAGATCTTCCAACTCTGCGTCTCCTGCCATGGCCCGAATGGCCAGGGCGAGCAGATGTTCGACGCTCCGGCGATCGCTGGCCTGCCCCAGTGGTACGTCGAGTCGGCGCTGAAGAAGTTCAGGAATGGCGCGCGCGGCACCCATCCGGGAGACCAGACGGGTATGCAGATGCGGCCCATGGCCCTGAGCCTTCACAACGACGCCGACATTGAGACCATCGCGGCCTACGTCGCTCGGATGACACCCCCTTCACCGGGGCCGACCCTCGAGGGCGGCGATGCCAGCCGGGGCCAGTCGCTCTACGCGCCCTGCACCGCCTGCCATGGTCAGGACGGAACCGGCAACGAGCAGCTCAAGGCGCCGCCCATTCGGCAAATGAGCGATTGGTATATGCTGACGCAGCTCGAGAAGTTCAAGTCGGGCGCTCGTGGCACCAACCCGAAGGATCTGGAAGGTGCCCAGATGCGACCGAACGCCGTGGCGCTGGCCGACGAACAGGCCATGAAGGACGTACTGGCATACGTCAAGACACTCAAGTAGCCGAGCACGGGCACACAGGGCCAGGAGCAGATCATGGCAAGCAACGCCGAAACTACCCCCGACGCCGAAGCCAGCAAGTGGTTTAAGCTGGCGATCATCGGAACCCTGCTCTACGTGGGCGCGGTATTCGCCTTCGTTCTCACCGCTCCGGTGGGTTACGAAGCCGAGGCCGCCGACGCCCAGGAGCATAACGAGGTGCATGAGCATGGGCAGCCTGACTGAGCGCTACGTCACAGCAGCGTCGACCTACGCCGGCGATATCGACGGCGTGATCATGCTGATCGCGATCATCGTCGGTTTCTGGGGCGTTCTGGCCGAGGTTGTATTCCTCGGCTTGGTCGTCGCCTTCCGTGAGAAGAAGGGGCAAAAGGCCCAATACATCACGGGCGAGGAAAAGCACCAGATGGCCTGGGTCGCTTATCCGCACTACCTGGTGTTGGTCTGCGATATCCTGATCATCGTCGCTGCCGTGCGCGTTTGGTACAACGTAAAGCAGGATTTGCCGCCTGCCGACGCCACGGTGAGAGTCATCGGCCAGCAATGGGCCTGGAGCTTCGTGCACCCCGGCCCTGACGGTAAGCTCGACACCGACGACGACATCGCCACGGTGGACGAGCTGCACCTGAAGGTCGGCACTGTCTACCACTACAAGCTCGAGTCCCGGGACGTGATGCACAGCTTCAGTGTGCCCGCCTTCCGCCTCAAGCAGGACGCGGTGCCTGGCCGCGTGATCACCGGTTGGTTCGAGCCCACCAAGTCCGGCACGTTCGACCTTCAATGCGCAGAGATGTGTGGCATTGGTCACGGGCTGATGCCCGCGCGAGTGGTCATCGAGACTGCCGCCGAGCACGCGGCCTGGATGGCCAAGCACGACACGTCGATGGCCGCCGCCGTCAAGCGCTAAATACTCGAGGATCAAGGGAGTATCCCAAATGGCTGAACCCGCACAGGAAGCCGACGCCCACGCCGCAGAAGGGCACGGCCACGCTCACGGCGAGCATCACGAAGAGAGCTTCTTCTTGAAGTATCTCTGGTCGACCGACCACAAGATGATCGCCATGCAGTACATGTTCACGGGCATGTTCATGGCGCTGATCGGCGGCTTCATGGCCTATGCCTTCCGCATGCAGCTGGCCTTCCCCGGAATCGAGGTGCCCTTGTACGGTCAGGTGTCGCCGGCGGAGTACAACTCCCTGGTCACCAACCACGGCACCATCATGATCTTCTGGGTGGCGATGCCGGTGCTGATCGCGGCCTTCGGCAACTACCTGATCCCGCTGATGCTCGGCTGTGACGACATGGTCTTCCCGCGCATCAACCGGCTCAGCTACCAGATCTTTCTGCTGTCGGCCATCGTGCTGATCTACTCCTTCTTCGTCGAAGGTGGTGGTTTCGGCGGTGCCTGGACGGCCTATCCGCCGCTGTCGGCCAAGGCTGAGTACAACAACACGCCCCTGGGCGCACCGCTGTGGGTCGTTGCTGTCGCGCTGGAGTTCGTCGCCTTCCTTCTGGGCGGTATCAATTTCGTGACCACCGCCATGAACTCGCGTGCGCCGGGCATGAAGATGTTCGACATCCCGGTGGTGATCTGGATGATCGTCATCGCGAGCATTCTCTTCATGGCTTCGGTCGGCCCGCTGGTCGCCGGTGCCGTGATGTTGCTCTTCGACCAGACCGTGGGCACGGGCTTCTACGACCCGGACCGCGGTGGTGACCCTGTGCTTTGGCAGCACCTCTTCTGGTTCTTCGGCCACCCCGAGGTCTACGTCGTGTTGCTGCCCGCCGTTGGCATCGTGGGTGACGTGATCACGGTCTTCAGCCGCAAGAAGCTTTTTGGCTACCGCACAGTGCTCTTCACCGCCTTTGCGACAGGCCTTTTGAGCTTCTTCGTCTGGGCTCACCACCAGTTCATTTCGGGCATCGACCCGCGCATGGCCAACGTTTTCACCGTCACTACGGTTCTGATCTCGGTGCCCATCGCAGAGATGATGTTCGTCTACATCGCCACGCTCTACGGCGGTTCGATTCGGCTTACCACGCCGATGCTCTGGGCCCTGTCCTTCATCTTCGCCTTCATCATCGGCGGTGTGACGGGCATCTTCTTGGGCGCGAGTGGCTCGGATATCTTCTTCCACGATACCTACTTCGTCCTGGCGCACTTCCACTACACCTTCTTCCCGATCGCGATTCTCGGCGTCTACACCGGAGTCACGTTCTGGTACCCGAAGATGTTCGGCAAGATGCTCAACGAGACGCTGGGCAAGATTCACTTCTGGGGCACCATCATCCCCTTCAACTGCATCTTCATTCCGCTCTTCGTGCTCGGCTTGGCCGGTCAGCACCGGCGCATCTGGAACTACGAGAACTTCCCCGAGCTGGCTCGCCCTGAGCTGTTCCAGCTGCGCGAGTTTGCGACCATCTCTCTGATCGTGATGCTGCTGTTCCAGTTCGTTTTCATCTTCAACTTCTTCTGGAGCATGAAGGCCGGCAAGCCCGCGGGTAAGAATCCCTGGCGGTCTTCGACCCTCGAGTGGACCACGGAGTCGCCTCCGGGACACGGAAACTGGAAGGAGCTGCCCAGCTGCTACCGCGGCCCCTACGAGTACAGCGTGCCCGGGCGGGAAGAAGACTTCTGGCCCCAAGACGAGCCGCCCGCGGCGGATGCGAAAACGGCCTAGGCCAATCGGCTGAATTCTCACGAGGAACCCATGTCGACGACCAAACCCATCGCGACCACGCGCAGCGCAACGGGCATCCCCACCGGCCGATTGGCGGTTTGGTGGGTGATCGCCTCGGAGATCGTGATCTTCGGCGGCCTGCTCGGCTCCTACATCATGCACCGGCTCGGGCACACCGAGTTCGGCGGCTATGCAGCCCACACCAACACCTACATTGGTGCCTTCAACACCTTCGTGCTCCTGACGTCGAGCTTGTCGGCGGTGCTGGCGCACAACGCGGCGGAGAAGGGTGACGGCAAGACCGCCCACAAGTTCCTGTGGGGTACCTTCTTCGGTGGCCTGGTCTTCGTCTGCGTCAAGAGCGTGGAGTGGACGATCGAGATCAGCCACGGCTACACCATCACCTCCAACGCCTTCTGGTCCTTCTATTACACGGCGGCGGGCTTGCACGCATGCCACGTGATCGGGGGCATGGTGATCATGGCGATCATCTCGGTCGACGTGAAGAACAACCGGGAGTTGCAGCGGGTCGAGTTGATCGGCAACTACTGGCACTTCGTCGATATCGTCTGGATCTTTCTTTTTCCCTTGCTCTACATCGCAAAGTAGGTCGACCGATGGCTGCATCTTCAGAAGCTCACGCCCACGACGATCACGGTCCCAAGCACTACATCAAGATCTACTGGACCTTGATGGTGCTCTTCCTCATCAGCGTCTTGGGGCCGACCCTCGAGATCCAGTGGCTGACGTTGGTCACGGCCTTCGGTATCGCTGTCGTCAAGGCGTACCTGGTGGCCACCAACTTCATGCACCTGAACGTCGAGAAGAAGTACGTCCACTACATGCTGCTGACGGCCATCGCTTTCATGTTCATCTTCTTCGCCGGCACCTCCCCCGACGTGATGCGTCACAGCGGTCGTCAGTGGGAGAATGTTGCGGCCCAGCAAGAGGTCAAGCGGGCGCTGCTTGCGGCCGAGGAAGCTCCGGATCATCATGAGGAGGCTCCGGACCATCATTGAACGGGGCGGGAGCAGTAGAACGTCACCGTGTCCGGAAAAGTCCTCCATCTAAGCCAGAAGATGCCTGCCGCTCGGCGGCAGCAGGTCGCGCCCAATGGCGTGATCGGCATCAGCATCTTCGTGATCGCGGAGATGATGCTCTTCGCGGGCTTCATCAGCGCCCATAGCATCGTCAAGACCAGCGCGTTGGAGGGCTGGCCTCCGCCGGGGCAGCCGCGACTGCCCATCGGCGAGACGGCTATCAATACGGCGGCCCTGCTGCTGAGCGGACTGTTCTTGGTGTTGGCCCATCGGGCTTTCCATCGCGATGCCGCGGCCGCCATGCGCAAGCTGGCGGTGGCCATCGGGCTGGGCGCCTTTTTTGTGGTCTTCCAAGGGGCGGAGTGGGTGGCCTTGCTGGGCGAAGGGCTCACGGTCACCTCGAGCACCCATGGTGGCTTCTTCTATCTCATCGTCGGCACCCACGCGCTGCACGCCATGGCGGCGCTGGGCGTGCTCATCTGGGCGTTTCTGCGCTTTCGGGGCGGGCGCTTGGTGATGAGCGAGCTGATGACGGCCGAGATCTTCTGGTACTTCGTGGTGGGCCTGTGGCCCATCCTCTACTGGAGGGTGTACCTGTGAGGCGCCGCTCGGACGCGGCCTGTACCGCCCTGGCGGGCTTTGTGGCCAGCTGTTTGGTGGTCGGTCAGCCGGCGTCAGCCCTCGCCTGTGCGGTCTGCTTTTCGGCCAAGGACGAGGCCAACCGCGACGCTTTCCTGACCATGACGGCTTTTATGACCCTGCTGCCCCTGGCCATGCTGGGGGGCGCGCTCTACTGGGTGGTGCGCCGAATGCGGGCCATCGACGAGCAGCAATCTCTGCCTGCGCCTGGCGAGAGCGTGTCTTCATCGGACTGAGACTCAGCTGCTGCCTGTCGTGCCGGGGCCGACCGTCGTCGCCGCGCCGCGGGGAACCAGTGACCGGTGCAGGGCGAGGGCCACGATGCCGATGACCACCGCGAACCACAGGGTCGCGATGCGCACCAGGATCGTAGTTGCTGTTGCTACGGGGTGGGTGAGCCCGCTCTTGCCGAGACTGGTCAGCAGCGCCGTCATGCCCACCTCGGTCACCCCGAGGCCCCCGGGCATCATTGCCACGGCGCCCGCCAGCGTCGACGCGGAGTAGGCGAAGGTGGAAGCGTCGAGCTCGATCGAAGCGCCTGCGAAACCGTGCACGATGACGTGCAGGGAAAGGCATTCGAGACCCCAGGCGGCAAATGCCACCGCGCCGCCGATGAAGAGGGGGGCGGGGCGTGTCATTTCAAGCAGCGCGTCGTAGGCCTCGTGCAGCTTGTGGCTGAAGCGGCTGACCAGCGGCAGGCGGTCGGCGAGGGCGAGCAGGGCATGCCCGAGCGGTCGATAGGCGCAGACGAGTAGCAGGCCCGCCACGACCACTGCGCCACCGACGGCCACGGCGGGACCGTGTTCGAAGGTGAGGGCACCCAGGGCGGTGAGCAGCACCAGGGCGAGCAGGTCGGTCAGGCGTTCGGCGATCACGATCGGCGCGGTGCGCGTGATGCTGGTGCCCCGTGATTCGTACAGCAGGAGGGATTTGAAAACCTCACCAACCTTGCCGGGGGTGACGCTCATGACGAAGCCGGCGAGAAAGGTGAGCGAACTCTCCATCAGCGGTACGTGCAGGCCGAGTCGGCGCAGATAGTAGTGCCAGCGGGCGATGCGCAAGACGTAGTTACCGGCGGCCAGGCCGAGTCCTGCCACGAAGGCGGAGGGGGCGAAGCTGCGGGCCGTGCGCTGCAGCTCCTGGACATCGGCGTAGATGGCGAGGGCGCCGAAGATGATGGCGCCGAGCACGGCGGCGACGGCGATCTTGCGAAAGAGACCTGCGGCCACCTCGCTCGTCGACTCGGGAGGGCTGCTCAGCTCGGCCATCGCAAATGTTACGCCTCGCCTCCGCACATGCGGTGCAGAGGATGGCGCGACGATGGCACGGAGGGGCGATTTACGCCACTATGGCGCCGACTCGGCGCCCGTTGTATGCGAGGGGGCGCGGCCTCGAGACTAGAATGCAGTCCCAGAAAGCCCAGAGACGGCGGACTCTTCGCGAGGACGCCCTGAATCTGCCCAATATGCTGACCATGGGCCGCATCATCGCCATCCCGGTGGTGCTGTGGCTGATGTGGCAGGACACGCGGGTCTCGAATTTCTGGGCGGTGATGATCTACTCGGCGGCGGCGGTCACCGACTTTCTCGATGGCTATCTGGCTCGTCGCATGGGGCTGACCAGCTTGCTAGGCAAGTTTCTCGATCCCCTCGCCGACAAGTTGATCGTGCTGGCGACCCTGATCCTGATGGTGGAACAGGGCAGGGTGCCGGCATGGGCGGTACTGGTCATCGCCGCCCGCGAGCTGTCGGTCACGGCCTTGCGCACGATCGCGGCGGCCGAGGGTGTGGTCATCGCCGCCAGTCGCGGCGGCAAGGATAAGGCCGCTGTGCAGATGGTCGCCGTGCTTACCCTGATCCTGCACGACACTTATTTTTTGGATTTTGGATTCTACGCGGGCTTTGTCAGCATGAACGCGGTGGGCCTGGTGTTGCTCTATCTCAGCGTCTTCTTCACGCTGACGAGCGGCGGCGAATACGTAGCGCTCTTCATCGATGCCATCGAGGCCAAGGAACGGCGCCTCAGGGGCTGAAGGGGAGCCGGGGCGCTGCGCGCGCTCCCGCGATCACAGTGCGTCGGCCAGGGCCTGCAGATCCTGGCGCTGCTGTGCCTCGAGGGAGGCATCCTGCAGCTTTGTGTCCACGGCGTCGCGAGCCTCGCCGCCGAAAATCTCCACGATCAACTCCCGAGTCCGTTTGGTGGTCTTGGAGCGGCTCGCCAGATTCAGCAGATTGGGGAGCACCTCGGGGGCACCGCGCGCCTCGGGGTGGGCGCGCAGCGCGTTTTCGTATTGCTCGCTGGCGTCGCGCAGCCAGCCCCGGTTGGTATAGAACCAGGCCAGTAGCAGACGGCCGCGCACGTCGTTGCCGTGCTTGGCGTTGTAGCTGCGCAGGGCCTCGAGCTGCTTTTTGCTGGCCTCGCCGCCGCGTTGGGCCCGTCGCCGCAGGTCGCGCAGCAGCCGTGGAGCCGCCCGGGCCCAGGGGTTTTCCGCAGGCGGGCGCTCGGCTTCGAGCGGGTTGCGCCCGAGGGCGTCGCTCGCCCGTCGCTTTGCGCCTTCAATCGCGGCCCCGATGGCGCCTTCGACCCGCTCTTCGAGCCGCTCTTGAGTGCGAGCGACGCGTTCCTGAACGTTTTCCTGTAGCTGCTCGCCCTGGGCTGCGACCACGCCCTTCAGCTTCGTCGCGAGCTGGTCGGCCTGGGCCGCGGCCGCGCTCTCGGGCTGCTCGCGCGCCAGATAGATGTTTGCGCCGGAGATGAAAAGCACCACGAGCGAGGCCGCGATCAAGATGAAGGCTACGGTGCGTGCGATGCTGCTGGAGAGGCGCTGCAGCAGGCCGGGCCGACGGGCGCGAGCAGGTGGGCGGCCTGGCGCCGCTGCCCGTGCGAGGGTGGGGGCGGGCGCAGCTATGGCCAGGGCGTCGGCGACGATGGTCGGATCGGTGGCCAGGTCCTGCACCGGTTGCACCGCGACCTGGGTCGCGGCCATCGCCAGCTGACCCTTTCCGCGTTTGAAGCAACGCTTGGGAAGTCGACGTAGGGCCGACAGCATCGACCCGGCGCTGTCGAAGCGATCTTCGGGCGTTCGCGCCATGGCGCGTGCCAGCAGATCGTCGAGCTCATTGACGGAAGTGAGCCCGGGACATGCCGCTGCCGGAGCCAACGGATCGGCGGTGAGCTGCTGCCGCAGGACTTCCGTCGTCGGTCCCTGAAAGGGTGGACGCCCGGTGAGCATTTCGTAGAGCACGGCACCCAGGGCGTAGACGTCGCTGCGGGCGTCGGAACCCTGGCCCACGACCTGTTCCGGAGCCATGTAGCCGGGGGTGCCGAAGATCTCGCCGGTGCGCGTGAGCGGGCTAGCGACCGTTTCGGATCCGGGGTTGTCGACAAATTTGGCTAGTCCGAAATCGAGCACTTTGACACGCGGAGCTTTGCGCCCCCGCCGCTCGAGGAAGATATTGCCCGGCTTGATGTCCCGGTGCGCCAGGCCCTGCTCGTGAACGAAGGCGAGCGCGGCGAGCAGCTCCCGGGCCAGCGCCAGATATTCGCGGGGCTCGGGCGGACCGCGCCGCAAGCGCGCGGCGAGGTCTTCCCCCTCGAGCAATTCCATCACGAGGTAGGGGCCTACCTCCGTCGTGCCGTAGTCGACGACGTGGACGATGTTGGGGTGCGACAGGGCGGCCAGTGCGCGCGCCTCGCGATCGAAGCGGCGCGCCAGGCTGGGGGACGTGGAATGCATATTCAGCAAGAGCTTCAGCGCGTGCTGCTTCCCGCTCTGCACGTCGGTGACACGGTAGACCGCTCCCATGCCGCCAGCGCCCAACAGCCCGTCGATTCGATAGCCGCCGCCAGCATTCGAACCAGCAAAGACCTGGCCGACGGAAATTGGGGGGTCGCTCGTCACCTGTTTGCAGTCTACCTCCGTCGCCCGCGTCATCCCCGCGAAGGCGGCGGGGTTGTCGCGAGAAAAGCCGTGCCGCGTGTCATCAGGCGTCGCAGAAGGTCTGCAGTGGCACACCTCCAATATTCTACCAAGACTATTGCGGGGATTACGCGAGCTTGGCTGCGGCATATGATCGACGGAGACCTGGCGCCGGTTTGTCGCCGCTATCGTGAAAAGGCGCCGCTGTTGATGGTCATTTCATGAGACAGAGCCAACCTCCCGCACCCGCCATGCCATCTGCTCCTCCACCCCTCGGCGCCCCTCCCGCCGCAAGTCCGGCCCCGCCACAACATCCTCCCGGCGCTGGGGCGCCGATGCCGCCCGGGTCGCCGCTCGGTGTGGCGCCTGCACCCAAGCGCGGACGTGGCCTGCTGTGGACCGCGTTGGTGCTGGCGCTCGCCGCTGGGGGCCTGGGCTACTACAGCTTCATGTTGCTGCAGAAGGATCGCACGACCACGCAAAAGCTGGATCAGACCAGCCAGGAGGTCTCTGCACTGCAGCAAAAGACCTCGCGCGATCAGGAACAGATCGCGGCGCTCGAGCAGGCTGCCGAGCAGGCCGAGGCGGAGAAGGGAAGCTTGAAGGACGAGGCCGAGACGAGCCGCGCCCGCCTGGCCGCCATGGAATCGCGGCTGCAGGAACTCGAGGAGGAGCGCAGCGAGATCGATGCGCGCATGAAGGAGTTCAAGAAGTTCGCCCTGAGCTTCAAGCGCATGGTCGATAGCGGTCGTCTGAGCGTGGACTTCCGCCGCGGGCGCATGGTCGTGGAGCTACCTGCGACGGTGCTCTTCGACTCGGGTAGCGCCGAGCTGTCGAAGGACGGTGGTGATGCACTCAAGGAAGTGGCCAAGGTCCTGCGCAAGGTGCCGGGCAAGCGCTTCATCGTCGGAGGCCACACCGACAATGTGCCGGTGCGCGCCGCCAAGGGCGAGTACTCGAGCAACTGGGCGCTGTCGGCTGCTCGCGCCGTGGTGGTCACCGAGGCGCTGGTGGCTTCCGGTTTGCGTGCGGGCAATCTGGTGGCCGCAGGCTATGGGCCGCACGATCCGGTGGCGAGCAATGGAAGCGATGCCGGGCGGCAGAAGAACCGTCGCATCGAGATCATCCTCGAGCCGAAGGTCGCGGAGCTGCCGGGGTTGAAGCCGAAGGCGGAGGCGAAGAAGGCCGATGGCAAGAAAGCTGGCGCGAAGAAGCCGGCTGCGGCCGCTGCCAAGAAGAAGTAGCGGTAGAGCGCGGTGTTGCCGGGCCTGCTGAAGGAGGTTTCAGGGTCTGAGGCGTGTGAGCATGCGCGGGAAGGGGCTGGTTTCGCGCACGTGCTTGAGGCCACAGATCCAGCTCACGGTGCGCTCCAGACCCAGGCCGAAGCCCGAGTGGGGAAAGCTGCCGTAGCGCCTGAGGTCGATGTACCACTCCAGTTGATCGCGGGGGATCTGGTGGGCGTCGATATTGGCCAGCAGTGTGTCTAGGTCGTCTTCGCGCTGGGCGCCGCCGATGACTTCGCCGTAGCCCTCCGGGGCGAGCACATCGACGTTCAACGCCAGCGTGCTGTCTTCCGGATCGGTCTTTGCGTAGAAGGGTTTGAGCGTGCGCGGGTAGTGGGTGACCATGACGGGGCGGTCGAAGTTGTCGGAGATGACCGTCTCCTCGTCGCCGCCGAAGTCGTCGCCGTAGTGGGTGTCGTGGCCCGCGCGCTGCAGGATCTCGATGGCTTCGGCGTAGCGGATGCGGGGGAAGGGTTTGGCGATTCGCGCGAGCGGCTCCAGGTCGCGCTCGAGTAGCTCGAGTTCCCTGCGCCGCCGATCGAGCACGCGTGCGACGATATTGCAGAGAAAGTCTTCGGCCAGGTCGAGGTCGCCTTCCAGGTCGAGAAATGCAACCTCCGGTTCGACCATCCAGAACTCCGCCAGGTGCCGGCGCGTTTTGGACTTTTCGGCGCGGAAGGTGGGGCCGAAGCAGTAGGTCTTACCGAAGGCGGCGGCGGCGGCCTCGGCGTAGAGCTGTCCACTCTGGGTTAGGTACGCGGGCTCGCCGTGGAAGTCGGTCTCGAAGAGGGTCGAGGTGCCCTCGCAGGCGTTGGGCGTGAAGATCGGCGCGTCGACGAGCGTGAAGCCGCGGCTGTCGAAGTAGTCGCGGATGGCAGCCACCAGTTCTGCGCGAACCTTGAGGATCGCGTGCTGGCGGCGCGAGCGCAGCCACAGGTGGCGGTGGTCCATCAGGAAGTCGGTGCCGTGCTCTTTTGGGGAGATCGGGTAGTCGGTGGCGGGCTCCGATAGCACTTCGACGTCGTCGACACTCAGCTCCTGTTCGCCCTGGCGCTTTTGGTGGGCTACCACCGTGCCCTCGACGCGCAGGCAGCTCTCCTGTTTGAGGTGCCGCACGCGATCCCAGAGTTCGGGCGCAGCCGACGGCTTGAATAGCACGCACTGGACGACGCCGGTCCCGTCGCGCAGCTGGAGAAAGACCAGCTTGCCGCTGGAGCGCAGCGCGTAGACCCAGCCGCGTAGCTCGACGCGCTGCTCGACGTATTCGGCCAGGGCTTCGATGGGCACGTAGGGGAGGCGCTCGGGCATGTGGGCGTGTACGCGTCCTTTCGGCGGCTGGGGCTGATGGGGGCTGGCTGCTGGCAGCGCGCAGGTCCGGCGCGGCCGGAGGGCTGTGGCTGCCGTGGGCCGCTCAAGATTCGCGCCCGCGATCGGCCGCGTCAACCGGCTTGCGCGGGCGCTCTGGGAGATCGTTCAGAGATCAGAGCGATCGGGAATGGCATCGCCAGGGCGTCTACCGGCTCGAGTCAGGGATCGTTGTGATTAGTAGGCGATCGCTGTCCGTGCCCGCATGGCCCGGCTCCACGCTCACAGATGCAGCGGAATATTCAGATATTTCAGTAATTTTGTCGGCTGAGCGCATGTTCTGGGCAGAAATCTGCGCGAAGCGTCCGAATCTGTTGACATGTATATTCGAAAGAATATATTCGCTACATCTTTTTCATTGAGATCTGATGAAGCTACAAGCCTCAGCTTCCAAGCCCGACGACGCCCAGGCACACTGGAGCGAGGAGGAGCTCAAGGCGCTGGAGGCTGCGCATCCGGAAGGGATCTCGACGCAGCAGGTGGTGGAACTCTTCGCGGCCCGCGGGGCGCGTCTGAGCGAAGCCACCTTCCGCAAATACGTTCAGCTCGGGCTCTTGCCGCGCAGCGTGCGCGTTGGGCGCAAGGGCAAGCACCGGGGCTCGCAGGGGCTGTATCCGGCGTCGGTAGTGCGGCAGATCGACCGCATTCGGCGGCTGATGGCCCAGGGCTACACGATCGGGGAAATCCAGGAGGACTTCCTCTTCGTGGGCGGTGAGATCGAAGGCATCGGCCGGCAGCTGATGCAGCTGATCGAGCGCATCGAGCAGGCGGTGGCGCCGCGGGGCGAAGCCGCCGCCAACACCGACGAGGTCGTGGTGCGGGCGATCAGCGAGACGCGGGACCTGGCCGAGGAGCTACTCGGCCGGCTGCGCGCGATCGACGGAAGGTTGGCCATGCGTGCGCGCATGGCGAGGGCGGCGGTGTAGCGGGCGACGCCGAAGAGGCGGGCTGCACGGCCATGACCGGCGAGGAGGATAGGATGGCGGAAGAACCCAAGGGCGGTAATCAGAGTAGAGAGATGGCCGTGGCCATGGCCAGCAGTGGTCAGGCGGCGCTGTCGGCGCGCTTCGAGGAGCAGCTCGATGCGATACCGGCCGACGATGCCGATGAGGATCAGGCCGGCCGGCGCAAGCGCCGCACCCGGGCGCGCGCGCGGACGATCTCGATCCGTCGGCTGAGCAAGGCCGAACTCAACCGCGGCCGCGAGCTCTACCCGGAGCAGCAGCACTGGCGGCCGCAGACCCGGGGCGATTGTGTCGAGATGGAACGCCCATGCCCGTTCGTGGCCTGCAAGTACCACCTCTACATCGATGTCCATCCGGTGCGTGGTGCCATCAAGGTCAACTTCCCCGACCTCGAGGTTTGGGAGATGACCGACACCTGCGCGCTGGACATCGCCGATCGCGGCGGCATCACGCTCGAGGAGGTCGGCCAGATCATGAACCTCACGCGCGAGCGCGTGCGTCAGCTGGAGACCCTGGGGCTGAAGAAGCTGCGGAAGGAGCCGGACTCGGCGCCGCTGCAAGACTACGTGGCGATGTGAGCTTTCGCCGACCCTGGTAACGCTGCCCTGCGGCGGCGCGACCGATTGCGGTAGACTCACCACGCGCCCCAGGGCGGTTTCGCAGCCAGCGTGTCCGATCCGTCGCCGCCGCGTCTTCCTCATGTGATGGGGAACGCTGCAGTGGTTTGACGCATCGGGGCGTGTGCCAGTCGAACGCCGTCGATTCCGGGGGCAGGAGCGCATCGGTCGGCCATGTCCAACTTCGACTTTGACTTTTTCGTCATCGGTGCGGGTTCCGGAGGAGTTCGCGCCGCCCGCATCGCGGCTGGCCACGGCGCCCGCGTGGCCATCGCCGAACTCGATCGCTACGGCGGCACCTGCGTCAACGTGGGCTGCGTGCCGAAGAAGCTGCTGGTCTATGCGTCCAGCTATGCCCAGGACTTCGCCGACGCGGCGGGTTTCGGCTGGAGCGTGGCGCCACCGGGCTTCGACTGGCCCACCCTGGTGCGCAACAAGGACGCCGAGATCCAGCGTCTCAACGGCATCTACGAGCAGCTGCTGAGCCGTGCGGGCGTCGCGATGTTGCGGGGACGGGCCGAGTTTCGCGACGCGCACACCCTGGAGGTCGCGGGGCGCAGTTACACGAGCCGCTACATCCTGATCGCGACCGGCGGTGAAGCCCACATCCCGGCCATCGCTGGCGCCGAATACGGCATCACCTCCAGCGATGCCTTCTACCTGCCCGAGCTGCCGCGCAGGGTGGTGATCATCGGCGGTGGCTACATCGCCCTCGAGTTTGCGGGCATCTTCGCGGGACTCGGCTCCGAGGTCCACGTGATCCACCGTAGCGAAAAAGTGCTGCGAGGTTTCGACGCCGACATCCGCACCCACCTCACCGAGGCCCTCGGCGAAGCCGGCCTCGACATGCGCTGCGGCTTCACGGTGCAGTCCATCGAGCGCGCCGACGACGGCACGCGCGTGGTCCAGGTCTCCGACGGCACGCGCATCGAGTGCGACCAGCTGCTTTTGGCGACCGGGCGCGTACCGCGCACCGCCGAACTCGGACTCGAGCGCGCCGGGCTCGACGTCTGCGGCCCGGGGGGCGCTGTGGAAGTCGACGACTTCGGCAAGAGCCGGGTGCCCCACATCTTCGCCGTGGGCGACGTGACTGGCGGCATGGCTCTGACACCCGTGGCGATCGCCGAGGGACATGCGGTGGCCGACACCCTCTTTGGCGCCGGGCCCCGCAGGGCCGACCGCCGCCATGTGCCGACGGCCGTCTTTAGCCAGCCGCCCGTGGGCACCGTGGGGCTGAGCGAAGAGGAGGCGCGCGCGAATTTCGAGCGCGTGCAGGTCTATCGCTCGGTGTTCAGGCCCATGCGCACCACGCTCAGCGGCCGCGGGCCCCGGGCGATGACCAAATTGGTCGTCGACCCCACCAGCGATCGCGTGCTCGGCGCCCATATGGTCGGTCCCGATGCAGGGGAGATCATCCAGGGCTTGGCGGTGGCGCTGAAGGCCGGCGTCACCAAGGCGCAGCTCGATGCCACTGTCGGGGTGCATCCCACCACCGCCGAGGAGTTCGTGCTGATGGGCGAACCCGTCGCTTGAAGGGCGCGGGCCCTAAGCTAAGGCACCGCCGCGAAATAAACGCTACATTTCGCCGCCCAGACGGGCACGCTTGCGGCTTACGTCCTCGGAAAATTCCTCAAAATAGCTGCGCTATTCCTGCGGATTTCACTCCGGGCGCGCTCGCGAACGAACTCCGCCGTCACGCACCAAACGATCAACCTATTTGCGGCGGTGCCTTACCGATACTCGAAGTTCGCGCGCCCGTCGTCGCCGAAGTCGATGACGCCACCCTTGGTCGGGCAGTCGAAGCAGGTGGCCCACATCAGCTGCCGGGGATGGTCGGCGTTGATGCCCAGGACCACGCTGGCTTCCTCGTCCTCAAAGCGCGTGCTCGCCGCATGGCTGAAACGGCCATCGGGTAGGGCGTGGACCAGGATCAGCAGGTGCGCCTTGCCGCTGCGTCCGCTTAGCACCCACAGCTCCTCGCCGTGCACCGGGCTCCACGCAAACGCCGCGGGCAGGACCTGCCAGAAACGCATGGATCCGCGTGAGCGGCCGCCGCGGCGCAGGGCGGCGTCCGCGTCGGCGCGGCTGTGAAGTTCGAAGCTCGCGGCGTAGGGCTCGAGCGCGGGGATCGAGGCCAGAACCGCGCGCGCCTTGTCAGGCTTGAGCGACAGCGGCCGCGTCAAAGGACGCTCACCCTCGCTGGGGTAGTCCGGACTCTGTTCGGCGCCTCGGCAGCAGCGAAATCCGAGGTCCTGGGAGCGGCTGTCGCCGGTGGCGCCGGTGCGCGCCGCGCAGCGTTCGGGCAGGGTCTCTCCGGGAGGTCCCCCGCGCAGTACGGCGTTGCGCTGGGGGTGGCCGAGGCCGCCGGCCACCGTGCTGGCGGTCCATTCGCGCGCCGTGATGCCCAGATCCGCCACGCCTTCGGCCGTCTGGCAGCTGGCTGCTTCGGAGCGGCACCGGGCGCGGCGGTCGTCGGAGCAGGCTTGCCCCAGGGCGTGGTCGCGTCCGCTGCGCCCGCGGCAGGCGCGCTCCCACTCCAGCTCGCTGCACAGCCGTTTGCCCGCGGCCTCGCAGGCCTGGGCTGCCTCGAGTCGGCTCACGCCGCGCTGGGCCGGCTTGGCTGGATCGTTGGGGAAGGGCAGGCGATCGATCTCGAAGGCCCCGAGCTGCAGCGCGACGGCATCGGCCTCGGTGGCCGGGTCGCGCGCCACCTGACCCGGTAGCGAGCCGGCCACCAGCGGGCCGGCGGCGAAGGCCACCATTTGGCCGGCACCGAGCGGCGGCGGGGGCGCGGGGGGCTGCTCGGGTCCGGGGGGCGCTGGCGCGGCCGGCGCAGCGGCTTGCACGATCGCGGGCTCGGCGACGGGGGTGGCGACCCGGGCCTGCACGTCGGTCGCGGGCTCGCAGGAACTCGAGAGCATCGCCACGCTGGCGGCCACGAGGGTGGAGCGCATGGGCCGAAGCTAGCGAGGCGTGCCGCCGGGCCGCAAGAAAACGGACCGTTGCAGCTCTGCTGTGCCCTTGTGGCGGTGGGCGGTCGGTCCTATGTTGGCGCCGTTGGAGCGGCCCAGGTGGTCGCCGGCCGCCGATGCGGCGGGAGGAAAGTCCGAGCTCCCCAGGACGAGATGCCAGTTAACGGCTGGTGGGGGCGACCCCGAGGAAAGTGCCACAGAGAGTAGACCGCCGCGCCATTTGGGCGCCCCCGTGGTGTCCCAGATCGCGCGGTAAGGGTGAAAGGGTGAGGTAAGAGCTCACCGGTCCGCCGGTAACGGTGGGCGCATGGCAAACCCCATCTGGAGCAAGACGGAATAGGGAGGCGTTCGAGGGTGGTCCGCCCGAGCCTCCGGGTTCGTCGCTCGAGGCCCGCGGTGACGCGGGTCCTAGATGAATGATCACCACCCGGATTCCGGCGACGGATCCGGGAACAGGACTCGGCTTATCGGTCCTCCAACCGCGACGCCCCCGGCTTTTGCCGCGGGGCGTCGTGTTTTTCTGCTTTTCGGAATGCAAGTGTGCAAAAATATTCTTGATGGGCGTCGATGTGGCGTCGTTCGCGCACGCTGGAACTTGGGTCTGACCGCCGCCCGTGCTATCTCTGCCAGCGGAATCCGGCAGCCCAAACCAGGTTCTTTCTCCCCGTCGCCGTCATCCAGGCACGGCGAGCAGGCGCCCGCGGCTGCGAAACCCACGAACATGGAGGCCCTACGTGCGCGATCTGGTTCGCTATCTTCTAGCCAACGCATACATTGATTTTCAGGGCGAAATTTCCATGGAGCAGGTCCGCGAGTTTCTGCGCGATGACGACAGCCGAGAGGCCCGCTCCTTACTTTCCAAGCTGATCGACGACAAGGGCGTCGATGACCTCTTGATCACGATCGCCGACTGCCTCAAAGACCATCTCCGCGTTGGCATCACCGAAGATACGCTGCGCGAGCAGCTCACCATGTATAGCGAGTCCTGATACTCGGCTTCCAGCGAACCCAGACGCGACAAAGCGCGACGCAGCGCGGGAAAGCAGGCGTAAAGAGCTGGGATTTCGAGTCAGGATCGAGTACCCGAAGGGCGCGTAGGCGAACCCGCGCGCGCCCTGTGCGCGGGCTCGACGCACACCCCGGGTGACTGAACGAGTCGGGGGCCAGGCATGAAAAGGTTTGAGCGCGACAGCGGGCGTCCGGCAGGGGCGCGAAAGCATTGCAACGAGCTCGGCGCGGTCCTGTTGGCCGTGCTCTGCCTGGCGAGTCTGGGTGCCAGCTGCGACGGGGGCGGCCAGCGAGCCTCGCAAGCCAACCCGGACCCGCGCGTCCAGGACGGCGACGGGGAACGCGTCGACAGCATCGAGGGCGTCGACATTTCGGAGCTGACCGACAGCGAAGTCGAGATGTGGACGGCGCTGGTCAACGAGCGCCTTTCTCCCTGCGGCGAGCCGGTGAGCGTGGCGCGCTGCGCCGCCGACAAGGGGCGTTGTGGGGCCTGCGTGACGGCTGCCCGCTACATCACGAGGCTGGTGATGGAGGGCTACGACAAGCCCACCATCGAAGAGCACTTCAAGGGGCGCTTCGATGCGGCGGGCAAGCGCGAGTTCTCCATGGACGGCGGCCACGTGCGCGGCGCCCCGATGGCGCGGGTCAGCATCGTGGAGTTCAGCGACTTCCAGTGCCCCTACTGCGGCCAGGCCCACCCCGAACTCAAGCGCATCCTGAGCGAGTTCGACGGCAAGGTGAACTTGCTCTTCAAGCACTACCCCCTGCCCAGCCACTCGCGGGCGGAGCCCGCAGCCCGCGCCGCCGAGGCCGCGGGGCGCCAGGGCAAGTTCTGGGAGATGCACGACCTGCTCTTCGATCACCAGCGGCAGCTCGAGGACGTGGACCTTCGCGGCTACGCGCAGACGCTGGGACTGGACGCGGAACGCTTTGCCAAGGATCTGGAGGATCCTGAGGTGGCGGCCAAGGTCGAGGCGGACCGCAAGGAAGGCGAAGCGGCCGACATCAAGGGCACGCCGAGCATCTTCATCAACGGCCGACCCTTCAACGAGCCGCTGAAGATGCTGCCGAGGTACCTGGCTGAAGAGCTGGACCTCTGAGCGGCGGGTGGTTGGCGGCGGCGGCGCTGGGCTATCATGGCCTCCGCGCTGACGCCGCAGTTGGCGACCGGGCGTCGAGGAGGTTCATGGCCAATCCGATCATCATGGCGGTCGATGACGACCGCGCGGTCCTCGGGGCGATCACTCGAGATCTGAAGCAGCACTTCGGGCGCGAGTTCCGCGTCATCGGCGCGGGTTCGGGGCAGCAGGGACTCGAGACATTGCGCAGCCTCAAGGCGCGCGACGCCGAGGTGGCGATGCTGGTCTCCGACCAACGCATGCCCGAGATGTTGGGCACGGAGTTTTTGGCCGAAGCCAAGGAACTCTATCCGGGTGCGCGCAAGGTGCTGTTGACCGCCTACGCCGACACCGAGGCGGCCATCAGCGCCATCAACGAGGTGGGGCTCGACCACTACTTGATGAAGCCATGGGATCCGCCGGAGCAGAAGCTCTATCCGGTCCTCGACGACATTCTCTACACCTGGCACGCGACCGCCGAGGCCCCCTACGACGGCGTGCGCGTGTTGGGGACGCAATTTTCGGCTGCCTGCCACCGAACCAAGCACTTTCTGGCGGGCAATAACGTTCCCTACCGCTGGGTCGACATCGACAAGGACGCGTCGATGCGCGCGGTCGCTGACGGGGCCGGGGGTCCGGCCGGCCGGCTGCCGGTCGTGATCTATCCCGATGGCAAGACTGTGCGCGAACCGAGTGCGCGCGAGATCGCCGAGACGCTGGGGATCCAAACAGAGGCTCGAAAAGACTTCTACGAGCTGATCGTCATTGGCGGCGGGCCGGCGGGGCTCGCAGCGGGCGTCTACGGTGCGGCCGAGGGCCTCAGCACCTGCGTGATCGAGAAGGACGCGCCCGGTGGTCAGGCGGGCACCAGCTCGCGCATCGAGAACTATCTCGGCTTTCCCAACGGCATCAGCGGCGGCGACCTCTCGAAGCGGGCGGCCGACCAGGCGCGCCGGCTTGGCACCGAGCTGTTGCTCACGCGGGAGGTCAAAAGCGTGCGCGTCGAGGAGCCCTATCGCGTCGTGACCCTGGCCGATGGTGGCGAGTTGCGCGCCTACTCCGTGATCCTGGCGCCCGGCATGACCGTGCGTCGCTTGGACATTCCGGGCGAAGAGCGCTTCGCTGGTGCCGGCATTTACTACGGGGCATCCCTGACCGAGGGGGCCAACTTCAAGGGCGAGCAGATGTTCGTCATCGGCGGGGCCAACTCGGCGGGGCAGGGCGCCATGTGGTTTAGCCGCTTTGCCGAGAAGCTGACCATGGTCGTGCGCGCCGAGGACCTGGTGCAGTCGATGTCCCAGTACCTGATCGACCGCATCGAGGCCGCCGACAACATCGAGCTGCTGACCCGTACCCGCGTGGTCGAGGCGCGCGGCGACCAAAGGCTCGAACAGTTGGTGATCGAGGACATCGCAAGCGGCGAGCGGCGCACGGTGGACGCCCATGCCGTCTTCGTTTTCATCGGCTCAAAGCCCCACAGCGCAATCGTGAGGGACCTGGTCGAGATGGATGGGGGGGGCTTCATCCTCACCGGGCTAGACCTGATGAAGGGCGGCGAGCGGCCGCGGGGCTTCAATCGCGACCCCTACCTTTACGAGACCAGCGTGCCGGGCATCTTCGCCGTGGGTGACGTGCGCGCCGGCTCCACCAAGCGGGTCAATGCGGCCATCGGCGAGGGCTCGATCGCGGTGAAGTTCGCCTGGGAGCACGCGCGCTCCGTTTGACGACGGTGGGCCTACACTCGAGAGCCCGAGTCTTCCGCAATGCCGCCGCATAGCCTTCGCGTCCAGGTCGAGGAGCCGGCAGCGAGGCTTTCGCTCGAGGCCGAGCTGCGGCCGGGGCAGGGCCAGCAGCGGACTGGGTCAAAGCTGCCCCGTGGTGTCCGGCCCCAGGGCCGCGTCCTGGCGGTCGAAAACGTCCTGGCAGCTGTCTGGCTGCGCCCTGTCCCCGCTGGCCTTTCGACCTCCCGGTGAAAGCGTCCTGGCAGCAGTGTCGGCCAGTGTCGGCGGTCGCGGGGCCGCAGTTGGCGGCCGGGCGGCGGTGCCCGCTTCGGCGGCCGCTTTGGGGCGCAAGTGTGCTAAGAGAAGCCCGCCATGGCCCGGCGCGAGCGGGCCGCCGGGAGTTTCCAGATGCAGAGTGCCAAAGATTTCTTCAAGCCCCTGGCCATCGGCGCCCCCACGCCGGTGCGCGAGATCCCATTTCGTCCCTCGCGGATGATCCATTTCTTCGATCCGAGCAACGCCAAGATGGCCACCAAGGTGCCGGACCTGGCCAAGAAGGTGGACGTGTTGCTCGGCAATCTCGAGGACGCGATCCAGGCCGACAACAAGGTGGCCGCCCGCGAGGGGCTGATCGCCATCGCCAAGGAGCACGAGCTGCCGTGTCAGCTGTGGACCCGCATCAATAGCCTGGATTCGCCGTGGATGCTGGACGACATCACGCGCCTGGTGCTGGAGGTTGGCGACAAGCTCGATGTGATCATGGTGCCCAAGGTCGAGGGCGCCGCCGACATCCACTACGTCGACCGGCTGCTGGCCCAGCTCGAGGCCAAGGCTGGTCTGCAGCGGCCGTTGCTGGTGCACGCCATCCTGGAGACCGCCCGCGGCGTGGCCAATGTCGAGGAAATCTGCGGCGCCAGCCCGCGCATGCAGGGACTGTCATTGGGCCCGGCCGACCTGGCGGCCTCGCGACGCATGAAGACCACCCGCGTCGGCGGTGGCCATCCCGGCTACCTGGTGCGCACCGATCCCAATCCCGAAAACCCCGAGGCCCCACGCCCCACCGCCCAGCAGGACCTGTGGCACTACACGCTGGCGCGCATGGTCGACGCCTGCAACGCCCACGGCATCCTGCCCTATTACGGGCCCTTCGGTGACATCAAGGATACGCTGGCGGCCGAAGATCAGTTCCGCAACGCCTTCCTGATGGGCTGTGTCGGGACCTGGTCGCTTCACCCGGTCCAAATCGATATCGCACGCAAGGTCTTCAGTCCGGCAGTGGACGAGGTGTTGTGGGCCAAGCGTGTGATCGAAGCCATGGGCGACGGCAGTGGCGCGGTCATGATCGACGGCAAGATGCAGGACGACGCCACCTACAAGCAGTGCCAGGTGATGGTTGATCTCGCCAAGGCCCTGGCCGAGGGCGATCCGGAACTGCGCCAGGCCTACGGCTTCTGAGCGCCGACCACCACCCACCGACCGCGACCCCGGCCCTTCGTGCGACCGGGGGTGATAGCCTTCATTCGTGCCAAGGCCTGCCCGAGCCTCCCTCCTCATGCTTGTGAGCTTGCTCGCGGTGGCTCCGGCGCGTGCTGATGACATGGATCTGTCGCTGTCGCGGTTGCGCATCAGCGCCGGGAACACCGGCTGCACCAACGTCCGCAGCGCGGCCCAGTTCTGCCCCGACAACGGACTCTTCGAGCGCCTGGTCAGTGAGCTGGCCGTGGCCATGGCCCCGGCTCCCGTGCGTCCCGCCCACACCGGCGGCCACCGCGGTCTGCGGCTTGCGGTCAGCGGCAACGTGACCGGCATCGATGCGGGGGCGACCCACTGGGCCCTGGGCAGCGAGGGCAGCGGCGGTCGCGAGAGCAACGCTGCGGCTGCGACCCCCGGCGATGGCATTGGCCAGAATGACGCGCCGAGCCGGGTGCTGGTCTGGAATCGGGTAGAGGTTGAAAAAGGTCTGCCATTCGGGCTTTCGGCAGGCGGTTTCGTGGGCCACGGCATGCAGACTTCCCTGTGGATGCTGGGCGGGCGTCTGCAGTGGGCGCTCTTCGAAGGCTTCTATAGTGAGCTCGGACGCCTGCCGGACGTGGCCGTAGCCGCTTCCTATGGTCTCAGCGCCGGCAGCGACCAGGCGCGCTTTGCCATCGGTAGCGCCGAGCTACTGCTCTCCAAGCCCTACGTGGTCGACGCCGGATTCGAGCTGCTGCCGATGCTGGGGCTGCAGTTGCTGTTCACCGACGTCGAAAGCGGCGTTGTGGATCTCACGCCCGTGGTGGACGCGGTCGCCGCCTGCGCTCCCCAGCCGGGCACGCTCCCCGCGGCCGGCCCGCCGGCCGCCGTGACCTGCGCCGACGATGGCGATGGTAGCGATCTGGACAACGACGTGCGCTTCGACGATGTGGAGCACATGCGCCTGCGCACTGCCCTCGGGGGCCGGCTGCGCTGGGATCACTTCACCGTGTCGCTGTCGCTGGCCTACGACCTGCTACTGCCCGAGCTCGAGCACGAGCTGCCCCGGGGTTCGGCTTCCGGCGACCTGCGGCGGCAGCTGTCGATGCGCGTTGCCCTCGGTGCCGAGCTGTGAGTCGAAGCGCTCCACTGGGGGATGAGGCGTCGGCTGCCGAGGTGGCGTTTCCGCGCCACAGTTCGCCTCCGCAGGGACCGCCGCTGCGGGCCGGCTGGGGGCGTCGGGCGCTCGCGTTGATGCTGGGGGCCATGCTGCTGGTGGGCGCAACGCTGCTCTGGACCGGAATCATCGAGTGGCCACTGGCCGGCGATCGCGGTTTGGCCGAGGCCCTGGTGCAGCGTGGTCGAGTTGTGGTGGTGGGGTCGCCGCCGCAGCCGCCCGGCCCGATCAAGGGCACGGAGTTGCTGGCGCTGCAGACCCAGCCCGAGCTGGCCAAGGCCCTGGCGGGTAGTGCGCCGGAGGCGCTGCTTGCGGCGATGGATGCGGCGAAGATTCGTGGGCTGCTGGTCGAGACCGCCGGCGAGTTTGCCGCCGAAAGTCTCGCCGGGGGCATGGCCCGTTACGCGCACATCGATGACCTGCGCGGTCTACACCTGACGCCCCGCGCGGCGCTCTACGCGCCCGACCCCACGCGGGCGCTGTCGGAGACCGACCGCTACGCGCTGGCCACGGTGGCGCGACGCATCGTGGGCGGCGCCCGTCCGCCGCGCATCACCTCGTTTCCGGCGCGCCTCCGGGCGCTGCGTCCGGCCGAAGTCATGGTGCTGCTGCGGCAAGGGCCGCGGCCGCGCTTGTGGCGCTCGGCGCGCGGCAACTCCATCGCGCGCGCGTTGGTGACCGCCTCGGTGGTGGCCCGCAAGCGCTGGACCGAGCGGGAGTCGTCCATGGGCGGTCCCATCGACCGTATCCTGCCGCGGCTGCAGCTGGAGGTGGCGCTGCTATCCGATGACGGCACCGTGGGCTCGAGCGAGCCCGGGTTCATCGACCGCGTGTTTTCTGACGAGCACGGCGTTGCCTACGAGCACAAGGGGGCCTGGCGCTACCTCTTGCCCAATGCCACGGCCCAGGCCGGCGGGGGGAGTGCCAGCGCCGCCTACCACAAGCTCTTCAAGGACGACGGACTGCCGCCCGATAGCTTCGGTCGCCCCGACACGCGCATCTATCGGCTGTGGGTGGAGACGCTTGCGAGTACGGAGCCCCCGGCCAACAGGGCCGAGGCCGAGCCCGGCGACGGTCTGGGTGAAGTGGTCGATCCGGCTGAGGTGCTCGACGGGGGAACGGCCGGCGCGGACTGAATGTGCCGTGCCACTGTGACCTCTGCGCCACATCCTCATGGGGGCCATGACACAGTTGTCATGGGTGCTGCGGCACATGGCCCGCCAAAGCCCGGGATTCGCCAGTGGCATTGTTATTGCTTAGTATTGTGCTGAAGGACGAACCGCCGCCATGGGATTGCTGCTCAAAGCGTTCTACACCTTGCTCCTGCTGCTGCCCGGCGGACTGATCCTGGTACCGCTGCTGTTGCTGTGGCGGCGCATTCGGCTGCGCGCTTCGAAGCCTTCTTCGGCTGAGTCGCAGGGGGATTGCGATGGACGCGGTTCGGCCGGAGCGCCCCGTTCTGGCACAGACGGCAGCGGTTTATCCCTGGACTGTGGTGGCCTCGGGTCGCCTCGCGATCAAGCCGCGTAGGGGAGGGCGCGGGGGCCGCGTCCTCGGTACGCCGTCAATGGTGTGGCGTCGGGCGGCGAAAAGCCGACGCCCGACGCTGCGACCTCAATTGGTTTGAGCCTCGGCGAGTCGTTCGGCGGCGTGGTAGGCGACCGCCATGATCGAGTGCTGCGGGTTGACGCCGAGGTTGTCGGGAAAGACGCTGGCGTCCATCACGTGGAGGCCTTCGACGCCGTGGACCCGCAGCTCCGGGTCGACCACGCTGCGGGCGGGATCCGAGCCCGCACAGGCGCCCCCGAAGAGGTGTGAGGCCATCAGGTGCAGGCGTTGTCGCTTGAGCGGGCGCGCCGTGATCAGCGACACCTGCTCGGGGCCCGTGAGTACCTCGGGCAGTCCCGAGACGCCCGGATAAACCTCGCAGGCGCCGGCGGCGAAGAGCATCGCGGCCAGCAGGGCGATGCCTCGCTGCATCATGGCGACGTCCTCGGCCGTCAACTCGTAGTCGACGCGGGGTCGGCCGCCCAGGGTCGAGCGCACCCGTCCTCGTGCCCGGGCGCGGGCGATGGTGGCCCATTGGGCGAAGTCGTCCAGGTGGCGCAGTCGCTCGGACCAAACGTCGCCGGATCCCGGGATGCGCGCGGCCAGCAGCTCCGGCGGTAGCGACAGTGACTCGAGCTTCAGACCGCGATCGAAAAGCGGAACCTGATAGCTCTGGGTGGCGCCGAAGCCCATGCCCACCGAGTGTTCGAAGCGGCCGACCACGGCGGCGCCCGGGTGGGCCGTGAAGCCGTCGCCGACGCGGGCGCGCAGGCCGCTGTTGCGCAGGATGAGCGGGCTGTGGATGGCGCCAGCGCTGAGGATCACGCCGCGCCGGGCCCGCACGCGCACGCGGCCGCCTACCCGGCGGCCGTCCTCGTCGACGCGCTCGCCCACCACCGCGCGCGCGACGCGTCCTTCGAACTCGACCTGCCGCACGCGGAAGCCGGCGTGCAGGCGGGCGCCGTGGGCTTGCGCGCGCGGCACGTAGCTGACTTCCATGCTCTGGCGGGCGCCCTCGGGGCAGCCCTGCAGGCAGCGGGCTCGGCCGCGGCAGCGGCGCGCGTTGCGGGCGGTCTTTTGGCCACGCAGGCCCAGCGCTTCGGCCCCGCGTCGCATCAACTCCCCATTGCCACCCATCACGGCCTCGTCGACCTCGTCAACCTCGAGTTCGTCTTCGATACGCCCGTAGATGCGCTCGAGGGCGGCCGCATCCAGCAGCTCTTCGAGTCCGTAGTCACGGGCGAGGGCGTGGCGCACAGGCTCGGGCATGCGCCAGATAATGCCCGAGTTGATGGCGGTGCTGCCGCCCACGGCACGGCCTTGGACCAGGGGGAAGGGCACGTGGGCCGCTGTGCCAAGGGTGCCGATGTCGCGCATGGCTTGGGCCATCGCATCGAGCAGGGCCCGCGGGCGCGTGGCAGGGCTCAGCTCGGGGCCTTCCTCCAGCATGACCACCGAATGACCCGCCTCGCTGAGCACCCGGGCGGCGGTGGCACCGCCAGCGCCGGTGCCCACGATCACGTAGTCGGCGTCGTCGAGCGTCTGGATGGAGCGACCCATGGGCAGACGCGGGCGGGTCATGGGGCTTCCCTCGGCGGTAGCTCTACTTCACCGGGGCGATCGTCGTTGGCGGGCCAGACGCGCAGGGCCAGGCGTTCGTCCACGCGCGGCAGCCGCAGCCGCACATCGCTTTGGGCCGCCTGGGCCTCGTCGTACCCGCTCTGCTGGCGCACGGCGGGGGCGGCGAAAAGGGCCATGGCCGCGCATAGCTTCAGCAGCAGCATCAGCTCGCGCACGGCGAAGCTCGGGTGGGCGACCAGGCGCGCGAGCAGTTCGCCGCGCTCCTCCTGGGGCAGACCTGCCAGGGTCGCGCACTTGCCGAGCAACCACAGCGGCGAAAGCGCGGCCAGCCACAGTGCCAGGCGCAGGCCGAGGGCGGCGCGACCGGTGGCTCGCCGCAGCATGCGGGCATAGCTCGCAGCGTAGTCCACGCCGTCGGTGGGGGAGCTGACGAGGGAATCGCCGCAGCCGGCAAAAGCCCCCAGCACCGCCTCGGCCCAAGGACCCTCGAAGCGCATCATGGTGCCCTCCGCCGCCGCGCTGAAAAGCATGTGATTTCAGCACGTTGTTGGTTTGAGGGAAGGGCGCCCAGGCGATTTACCACTATTCAAAGGTGTAGCCGTTTTGGGTCTCCGGCAAGGCAAAAAATGCCGTGTGGTCGGAATGTTTTGGTGATGCTGGCAAGGGAAAACGCCCTGGCAGCTTCCCCGGCGGGCAGCTCCCCGGCGTTGGCGTCGGTTTCGTCCGGGTCGCTGCTGTCGGCGGGCACGTACTCCGCGTGCTCGCAGATGGCCTCGGCCTCCTCCTCGATGTTCTCGTTCACGAAGGCCATCAACGCGCGCGAGCGCTCGAGCATCTGCTCCCGCGGTGACAAGACGGTCGCCTCAATCCAACCCCCCTCGTCAGTCTCGGCGCCACCGGGCACCTCGACCGCGGGTGACGCCCCACAATCCACAACCTCGCTGCTCGCCGCAATCGGCTCGCACGGTTCCTTCGCCATCTCCTCACCCCTCGTAGCATTCCCTTTCTCCGCCTCGAACGCCGCGGTCCACTCGCTCTCGGCCTCCAGTCTGCACTGCCGCTGCTCCTGCAGCTCGACCTTCACCTCGTCCAACGTCGGGCCCGACTTGGTCAGAAATGCCCCCGGGTGCTCTGGCGCGGTGGGCGCGTTGTGATGCACCCGCATGTTGTAGGTCCCGTGCGGAAATTCGCGCTCGAAATCGCCGTTCTTGCGTGCAAGCTGCGCCTCCTCGTGTTCGCTTCGGAACTGATGCACTTCCTCGGCCGCTTGCACCCTCACCTTGCGGTCCACCGCTCCGCTCATGCCGATACGAAACGTGGGGACCCGCTTGCCGCCGCTCTCCCGCAGCGCCTTGGGCTCAGACCACGGATGCAGCGCCATCACCGCCTCGGGCCCCAGCGCCGGCCGCTTGCGAGCTGTGACGATCTTTTGCACGGCTTCCCGCGCCATGCGCTTAATGTGATAGACGAGCCGCTCCATGTCCGCGCCAACGGCGTGGTACAGAAGCGGCGGTGGAATAACCCGCATGCGGATTACGTCCGGCCGACAATCGCCGAAGTAGATCTTGGGCTTGGGCACGTCGAGGTAGCCGCTCAGCCACAGGTCAAAATCAAAGACGAACCCCGGCATCCGCCCCGGCCTGTCTACCAAACCCGCCGCCACACAGTTGACGAACTCGCATGCCAGGTGCAGCGCCTGGGCCTCGCCATCCCGGAGCCGCAGCGTGTGTGTCGGGCGGTCGTCGAAGAGTTCATGGGGCTGGTCGTAGCGCTCGCGCGCCATCAGCGTGTTGACCGAGCAGCTGACGTCCTCGTGCACCAGCTTGATGAACTTGGGCAGGTTGTTGCTGCTCGGGGTCACGTTCAGATGGTGATGGTTGAGGCATCGGACCGCATGGTGAATCGCGAACTGGGTCCGGCGCTGTCTGAGCAATCAAGATAGTCGGCGGTGCCTGGCCCGTTCCTGATCAAGTTCCCGGAGGGCGCATAGAAAAGCCCCCTCGGAAAACTTGACCACAAGCCACCGAGGGGGCGCTCCTTCAATCGCCAATGAGAAGGAGGCTCCCTTGTACGCCGAGCTGCTCGCGGACGCGAGCTTTGTGGATGTATTGGTCGAGGTGGA
>JAOUOP010000002.1 GCA_029880325.1 Myxococcales bacterium
GCGGCGGGACAGAGCGCCCGTTGCGCACCGGTGCGGCCGCGGGCCGGCTGTCGTGCACGGGAGGGGGCCTTCCGGGGGCGTTTGCGGCGCTTGAGTGGGGTTCGGGGCTCGCGGGCAATGAATTCGGACAGGCCGGCGGGCGCCGCGCTGAGGTGTTTCACTCAGGAGTAGGGTCAAGGTGGGTCGGAAATTGTGTGGTTCGGCGCTCGAGGGCGGTGAATTCGGACAAGCCGGCGGCGGCCGCGCCGAGGTGTTTCACTCAGGAGTAAGCTCAAGGTGGGTCGGAAATTGGCCGCAACGACGTCACCGTCGTACCGACGGCCTCGGCGACATCGGCCTTCTTCATGCCTGACGCCACCAGGCTCAGCGCGTGCTCCTTCTGCTCTGGCGTAAAGCGCCGACCCTGGGCCGGAGTCTTCCGGACCGGACGACTGGCGCCCTTGCGCCGATTCGATGGGGATTTGGACTTGCTCATGGCTACCTCGTGCGCCGGCGAGGCCGGCGCCAAAAGGCGCTCGAGCAACCCCCTCAGAGGAGCCTGAGACTTGCGGAATTTCCGGGCTGATTTGCGGCAATACGTTCAGGACTACGACAGCTAGGTCATCACTTCCTCCTCATCCAGGCTTTCCCTGGCGCACGGGTCGGACGGATCGCGCTGCCCACGCAAGACTCGCTACCGGCCGGTCGCCATCTTTGGCCGGGTGGGACTTGCACCCACTGGGTCACTTCATAAGGTTTCGGTGTTGGCTAGGTCATCACTTCCTCCTCATCCAGGCTTTCCCTGGCGCACGGGTCGGACGGATCGCTTGCACTCAGGAGTAGGCTCAAGGTGGGTCGGAAATTGGTGGGTCGGAAATAGCCGTGAGCCAGCTTCGTGCCGCGCCAACCGCGATCAGGTAGTCATGATCGTTGAAGCAAAGCAGGTACGATAGTTCTTCATCACAGACGTAGAAGACGAACCCGGAGCACTCTCCGAGAACCGCTGTAAGATCGGCCCCCCTACGAAACTCGAAAGCCGACCTCTCTAGGTCGGGCTCAAACCCAAGCAAACAAGGCCGTTCCCCTACGAAATCCGCTACCATACTCCATCCGCGAGGGTCATGAAGCGACTCAACATAATCTAGGCGCTCCCAGAGTGCAGCGCCCGATGTCTGCGTGGAAAAACGAGCGGAGAGCTTCTGTTGAAGGCTTTCGCTCGTCCAGTTCGCCGACTGAAAAACGAGGGCCCCGCACGCCCTAGCCGCTGATTTGATCTCGTCTGCAATCCAGGCCATTCACGTTCCCTACCTGTAGTAGGGTACTTCGTCGAGTAAGATATGGCCACGCTTGGCTCCGCCCTTGTTTCGTTTCCCCGGAGTTTGCCAGCCAACATGCGGAACTCCCGGCCCTTCGCTTGTGTGCCCGGTGTCGATATTCACTTCGGCACCGTTTTCGGTACGGTACTCCGACGGAAAGGACTTGCCGTTCGCGTCGCGACTCCAACGAGTGGGTGTGAATTCGCTGCGGTCCATGCCCGTTCTCTCAAATGCTTGATCGAGCGCCTCGGTAGAGGTTTGCCCCGTGTTGCGCCAGTCTAGATCATTCTCACCCATCTCCCAGCCATTGCGGAAGGCAGGGTCTTCGTCATCGTCCGGAGTTGCGTCATCGTCCGGAGTTGCGTCCTCAAATCTTGCGCGACCTCTTGGGGTATTTGCAGGCGGAAGAGACATTGGCGGCCCCGCGGGTTCCTCCGTGACGGGGGCGGAGTTGCCGTCACCTGGAGCTTCCGCCGGTCCGCTGGAAGGATCGGCGGGAACTACCGGAGCCTTCTCCCCTGTTCCCGGGGCGATCTTGGCGTTTTGGTCGCCTGAATCCTCCGCGATTTCGTCAATTGCCTCGTAGATTAGAATGGAGCCAATCACTACGCCTTCGGCAACAATCTTGACAAGGCCGATCAGCGCTTTCGTCTCGGGCACGCCGGGCGCGTCATCCGGAAGTTGATCAAGGAAGGCGGTGATCGGGTCTGGAACGGGCGTCGGCGATCCACTCGATTCCTCGCTCATCCCTCCTCCCACGCTCTGCAAGCCCCAGGGATCCCGCGCCTGCAGAACATTCCCACTCACATAGTGATACGCATTCATCGACTCCCCGCCCCCAGCGGCATGCACCCACAACGGATCCGGACTAGCCCACCGCCCAATCCTCGACACCAAATACCGCTCCCCAAAATACGTGAGCCCAACCTCCTCATCCCCCTCCTTCCCAGTAAACCCAGCCGGCTCAGGCCCAACCTCCCCACCATCCGGCGACCGATAACTCTCCCTGGCCCCATTCGGGTAATACGTGCTGGTCTCCACCAGCGCCCCGCTCACCAAATCCAGCACGGCGCTCGTGGTCCCGATCAAATCCCCGATCGCCATCGTGATGCGTCGGTCCGCCTTCAGCGTCGGCCCGATCGGTAGCGTAGAGTCGGTCCAAACCAGCCGCGCCCCGCCGACCAAGTATTGGTCCTCGACGCGCCCGGTAGCTCCCGCCACATAGCCATCGCCTAGCAGCGGATCACGAACCAGCCCCCGGCGCTCCAGGTCTCCGGGCAGCGCATACAGGGCGATTCGCTCAGGATCCTCTCCACCACCGGACGGATCCGTCCGACCCACGCAAAAAAAAGCCCGAAATCGCTATAACTCTTAGTTGTCGATTTTGCGCCGGCCCCGCTCCGCCACCCTCCCTCGGCCCGAAACTCGATGGCGTAGAGCCGAATCAACGCCCTTTCGGTCCGATTTCGCCACTCACGCCGAACTGCGGACGCAAGAATGCGCCGCGAGAGCCGGATCTCGCGACGCATGCCCCGGAGGGCTATGAGTTCACTCAGGGGGGTCGGCACCGTGCCGTGTTGCGGCGCCCGGCGGGCGCCCTTTGCGTCGATCACGGTGAATGACCAGGCGGCGGGCGCCCACTACTTCGGCATCGCCCTCAAGGCTGGCGAAGCGATGGCGGACCACCACCGGCCCCCGGGTCGAGGCCGTGCCCCGCCCGCTGTCGCCTTGGTCCCTATCCGAGGACAGCGGTCGGTTTGCTCGCTCATCCTCCGTCGCCAGCTCGGCCGGCACGTAGGCGGCGTCTTCGCAGACGACCTCGGCTTCCTCGGCGAACGTGGCCTTGACCCTGTCGGCCAGCCCCCGCGTTCGCTCGATCATGTCCTGTCGGCTCGGCGGCGGCTCCTCGACTTCGGCACGGCTCGCAGCCTCACCGTCGGCAGTCCCGGCGCCATTCGCAAGCTCCGCAGCTTCCGCGCCGTCCGTCTCTCGCTGCACCGCCACTTCCGCCTGCTGCCGCCGCCAGCGCTCTCGACGCTCGCGCTGCTCCTGTAGCTCCTGCTTCACTTCCTCCAGCGTCGGCCCGGGCTGCGCCACGAACGCGCCCGGGGCCACTGCCCCAATGGGCGCATCGTGATGCACCCGCATGTTGTACGTGCCGTACGGAAACTCCCGCCCGTAGTCCCCACCCTTGCGCGCCCGCCTCGCCTCCTCGTGCTCCTTACGGAATTCGTGCACCTCCGTGGCCGCTGCGCGCCGGACCTCTCGACCCACCGCGCCGCCGACCCCGATCTTGAACGTCGGCACCCGCTCCCCACCCCGCTCGCGCAGCGTCTTCGGCTCTGACCAAGGATGGAGCTGCTTCAGCCGTTCGGCACCAAGCGCAGGCCGCTTGCGTGCCTTCAGGATATCTTCGATCGCAGCCCGCTCCATTTGCTCGAGCTGGTACACCATTCGCTCGAGGTCACCGTCGTAGGCCCGGTACAGCAGCGGCGGTGGGGTGAGATAGAGCCGCGAGACCTCTGGCCGGTCCTTGCCGAAGTAGACATCCGGCCTCGGCACGTCGATGTGGCCGATCTTCCAGTCCTCGAAGCCCAGCGTGCGACCCGGCACCCGATCCGGCCTGTCGACCAAACCCGCGGCCACACAGTTGATTCGCTCGTAGATCAGATGCACCGCCTGGGCATCGCCGTCCATCAGGCGCAGCAGGTGCGTCTGTCGGTCGTCGAACAGCTCGTGGGGCTGGTCGTAGCCTTCGTGGGCCAGCAGCGTGTTGAGCGAGCAGCTGATGTCGTGGTGCGCCAGCGCGATGAACTCGGGGAAGTTCGCCTCGCTCGGGGTGCCGTCGACGTGGTGGTGGTTCAGGACCCGCGTCGCTCCGTGAATCGCCACCCCCGTCCGCCGCTGGGCCTCGGCCAACGAGTACAACCAGCACTCGTCCACCATCGGGTGCCAAACCCCGAGAAACGCTTTTCTCATGGTCGTCCGACGCGTCAGCGCGAGCGTGGCTCCACGGACCATGATGCGGGGCTGAGTCATGGTGCCCCGCCACAGCGCAAGCTCCGTGCCGAAATCGCAGGCTCGTAATTTCAACGACTTACGCGGCCAGACCCGGCCCACCGGGTGGCGGCCGCCGGCGGAGGCATTTTCGCCGCCACCCCGGGCTACCTGTCGTACTCCCGAACGTTTCCGCAGCCGTGTGATCACCCACGGCGTCATTCCCTCCCTGCACTTCGACTACAAGCACAGCCGCATCAAGCAGTACCACAAGGAGGGCCGAGCACTACGAACCGAGACCACGATCAACAACTGCCGCGACTTCGCGATCGGCAAGCGACTGCACAACCTCTCCGAACTCCGGAAGGTCGGCTTCGAAGCCAATCGACGACTGCTGAGCGTCCAAGAGATCAGTCACGATTGCACGATCGGCGAAGAAGCATTCCAGAGCATCCATCAACCCACAGTCGTCGAAGGCCAGCGCGGAAGTGCGTTGCGTTTCGGCGATGCGCGCGTGTTGGCACTGCTGTCTGCGCTGGTCATGTACTGTCATCTACCCCGGGGCTTCACCAACAAGGAACTGCGCGAGCACGTCGCGCAACTGCTGGGACTACCGCCCGGCCATTTCACCCAGGGCAAGATGACCTACGACCTACGCCGCCTACGGCTCCATGGCCTCATCGAACGCATCCCGAAATCTCACCGCTACCGAACGACCCGCTTCGGTCTACGCGCCGCGCTGACCATTACGCGAGCCTACAACCGCCTGCTGCGACCGGGTCTCGCCAGCGCCCAAGCACCGGCACCTCCGGCGTCAACCCACCCCCGAGACGCGCTCGATCGCGTCGAACGGGCGATCGACCGTGCGTGGAGCAGGCAGGACGTAGCGGCCTGACTTGGAGCGCTGAACGACAAAAATAAGGACAGAACGTTATTTGGGATTTTGGTGTTTGCACAACACCAGCGCGCTCTCAATCCATGGCACTTCATGACACAGCACGCCCGCCTGCACCGGATGAATGGAGCGATGTACCACTGCTGCTCACGCGCTCCGAGGCCGCCAAGCTGCTGCGGGTCGACGACCGGACCATCGCACGATGGGATGCGATCGGCCGGCTTCCGAGCGTCAAGCTCACCCCAGGGCGGCCGGGCCGGAAGCTCTACCGGCGCGAGGATCTCCGACGGCTCGTCGAACAGGCCGCTGGCTGATGTCGCGGGAAGCGCGGACTGACCGGGTCAGCCTGGTGTGAGCAACTTCCTGGGCAACCTACCCCTTCGGCGATCCGAGCCAGCCAGGGCGCTCCGAACGCGGCCAAATACGTTGCCCATGAGGTTGCCCAGCATTTTCTTGCCGCTGGGAGCCGTTCTTGAGCACCCCCATAACCCCCTGAAATCACGGGCTAAACCCCGGAGCGGGCAATGGGATTCGAACCCACGACCTACAGCTTGGGAAGCTGTCACTCTACCACTGAGTTATGCCCGCAGAAGCCTGGATTCTTAGCGGCTCCATGCTGAACGGTCAAGGGGGCGCTGCCGGCTCGGGGTGCGCCCCGACCGCTCACGGCAGCTCCATGCCCACGACGACCGGGAAGTGATCGGAGACCGTTTCGGCGTAGTCCGGGTAGCTCCACAGCAGGCGATCGCCGAGTGCGTCTGCGCTGGCGGCACCGTCGCCGAGGTCCTTGCCAACCAGCACGTGGTCGAGCACCGCGCCCCAGACGCTGGTCGCATCCACAGGTGAACTTTCAAGCACCGCCGTGGGCGCCGACCAGCTGGCGATCAGCGCGGCGTAGGGCGAGTCGAAGCCCTCTACCAGCGATGCACCGAGCTGGTCGTTGAAGTCGCCCAAGATGATGCTGCGCCCCGCCGCGTCGCTACGACCGGCCAGCGCATCGTGTAGCCCCCCGGCGAGGCGGTTGCGCGCGCGCCAGTCCGCTTCCAGCGTGCCGGCTTTGGCGTGAAGCACGACGACCTCGATGGGTTCGAAGCCACGCTGCTGGCCCACGCGCAGCCACAGCGGTGGACGCCCGGCGTCGTCGAGCCCCTCGATGGATTGCACTTCCAGTAGCCGCAGGCGTTCGCTGCGATAGAGCAGGCCGAGCTGCTGCGGCCAGGCGTGGTCGCTGAGCACGCCGCCATAGCCCGGCAGCCGCGTCCGCACTTCCGCAAAGGCGTCGGGCGATGCCACCTCCTGCAGCGCGATCAGGTCGGCGTCGAGCTGACCCAGGATCGTCACCACACGCTCGAGCTGTAGGGCGTCGTCCGACGGCCCCCGCTCGGGGTCGCCGAACCAGGCCAGGTTCCAGGTGGCGATCGTGAGCGTCGATGTGGCTTCACTACGCTGGACCTGGGCCCGGGCCAGCTCAGCCGGCTCGATCGGTGGCTCGAGGCACGCGGGGATTAGCAGCGCCACCAGCGCGCCGCCCAGGGTCATCCATGGTCGCGTCATATGCTTCATATCGGCCAGCGCGCGCGCTGGTTGTCCGAATTCGACCGCGGTGCCGCCGCTCCGGGCCTTGAATGCTCGCGCCCCCCGGGAAACCATGCGCGCCAGCATGGATGATGTGGATGTCGCAATCGTGGGCGCAGGGCTGTCGGGAGTCGGCGCCGCCGCCCAGCTTCGGCGCCGCTGCCCGAGCACGTCTTTCGCGCTGCTGGAGGCGCGGCAGGCCATGGGCGGCACCTGGGACCTGTTTCGCTATCCGGGCATCCGCTCCGACAGCGACATGTTCACCCTCGGCTACGGCTTCAAGCCCTGGATCGGTGACCAGGCCATCGCCGACGGACCGTCGATCAAGCGCTATATCGAGGAGGCCGCCGACGAATACGATGTCCGGCGCCACATTCGCTTCGGCCATCGCGTGGTGGCCGCCGATTGGCACAGCGACGGGGCCCGCTGGCACGTGAAAGCCGAGACCAATGGCGGCGAGACGGTCATCGTGCGCTGTCGCTTTCTCTACCTCTGCAACGGCTACTACCGCTACGACCAGGGTCATGCGCCCCATTTCGAGGGCCAGGAGCGCTTCGCCGGGCCCATCGTGCATCCCCAGCACTGGCCCGAGCAACTCGACTACCGCGGCAAGCGCGTGGTGGTGATCGGCTCGGGGGCGACCGCCGTCACGCTGGTGCCGGCCATGGCCGTCGACGCCCAAAAGGTCACGATGCTGCAGCGCAGCCCCACCTACGTGGTCTCGGCCCCCGGGCGCGATCCCATCGCCCGCCTGCTCGGTTCGGTGCTTCCCGCCGCCTGGGTCTACGTGATCTTGCGCTGGCTGAAGGCCAAGCTGCAGGGCTTCTTCTACCGCCGCGCACGCAAGGATCCGGCCAACGCCAGGCAGCGGCTGATCGACGCCGTGCGCGATGAGCTGGGCCCGAACTTCGATGTCGAGACCCACTTCAGCCCTCGCTACAACCCCTGGGACCAGCGGCTGTGTCTGGTGCCCGACAGCGATCTCTTCGAGGTGATCCGGGCGGGCCGCGCCGCGGTGGTCACCGACACCATCGCCCACTTCACCGAGACTGGCATCGCCCTAACCTCGGGACGCGAGCTGGAGGCCGACATCATCGTCACCGCCACCGGCCTCGAGCTGCTGGTGCTCGGCGGCATGGGCTTCAGCCTCGACGGCGAGCCCGTCGACTTCGCCGAGACCTACACCTACAAGGGCATGATGTACTCGGGGGTGCCGAACCTGGCTTCGACCTTCGGCTACATCAATGCCTCCTGGACCCTGCGCGCCGACCTCACCGCCGAGTTCGTCTGCCGCGTGCTGACGCACATGCGCGACAGGGGAAGCGAGGTCTGCGTGCCCCAGCTGCGCGCGGGCGAGCAAGACATGGCCCGCCGCCCCTGGATCACCGAGTTCACGCCTGGCTACATGCAGCGCTCGATGCATCTCTTCCCCGCCCAGGGCGACCACGAGCCCTGGATCAATCCCCAGGACTACCAGCGCGACAAGAAGATGATCCGCCACGGCCGGCTCGACGACGGCGTCCTGTGTTTCCGCAACGCGGACTGAGGTGTCCGCGACCCGATGCACACCAAATGCATACATGTGTGCATTTGGCGTGCATGCGCAGCGTTGCGCGACTGTCGGGATGACGTCAACAGGCCGCCAAGTCATTGAAAACACAGCGGTCGGCGCCAGAGTCGGACTTTGGCGGCGTCGCATTCACGGACCACGGGAACTCGTGGAATTCACGAATCATCCGAGCTAGGGTCGCGCTCCCATGCGAGCGGAGGAGATGCGAATGGGTGACGGCAATCGGAGTTTCGTGGTCATCGGTGGAGCCCGCGGCATCGGCGCGGCCATCGCGGTGGCCGAGGCAGCCAAGGGCAATCGCGGCTTCATCGGTGACATGCTGCCCCGGGAGCAGGCCGACGACAGCCTCAAGCCCTACCTGGAATCGGGACAGGTCGGCTACGGCACCATGAATGTCACCGACCAGGCTTCGGTGGACCAATTCCGGGACGCCGCCGTCGACGCCCTCGGCACCGACAAGCCGCTGGCGCTGGTGAAGATGGCGGGCATCAGCAAACGTGGCGACCTGACCAAGCTCGAGGACTTCCAGGGCGTGCGCCTGATGGTCGACATCAATGTGACCGGCGACGAGCGCGTGACCGGGGCCTTCGCCGACGCGCTCAAGAGTTCCAAGGGCACGGTGGTGCTGGCCAGCTCGATCGTCGCCGAGTCCGGCCACTCGACGCAGGGCGACCAGTTCTACCAGATGACCAAGCTGCAGGCCTGGTACCAGAGCGCGGCAATCCTCCACGACGAGGGGCGCTTCGCCGGGGTCTGTGGCTGGGCGGTGGCGCCGGGCCTGGTGATCACGGATCTGACGCTGAAGGAGGTCACCTTCCCGGCCACCATGATCCCCACCGTGCGCATGGCCGCCCAGGACCAGACGCTGCGCGCGGAACTGGCCGCGGCGGCCGGCATCGACGCCGATGCCATGCCCAGCACGGCCACCGAGATCCTCTACGCCACCCACGCCGAGGCGCTGCAGGCCCTCGACGGCCACGACGGGCTCAAGAAGCTGCTCGACAAGGACCCCGGGCTGGGCATGCGCACCGCCGGCGTCTTCCTCAACCGAGCAGCGCGCGATCCCAAGACGCGCGCGACCAACGCCACCATGGTGCAGCGCTCGGCCCAGCTACTCGAAGCCCTCGACGTGGCGATTCGCCCCAGCGTGGTCGCCGACCTGGTCAGCGCCCAGCTCGATGCGGGCAAGCCGCCCTCGCTCGGCATTCTCAAGGCCTACAGCAAGGGCGGCAACAACCGCATCACGAAGGTGGGCCTGGGCTGATCAGCCGGCCGGCTTGGCGGCGGCAGCCGGCGCGGGTGCGCCGCCCGTGGGCTTGGCCGGGGGGGTCGGTGCGCCCCCGGCGGGCTTGGCCGCCGGGGCCGGCGCGTCTGCGGGCTTGGCCGCTGGAGCGCTCGGTGCGGCAGCGGGCTTGGCCGGCTTCGACGCGCCCGCCTGGTCGCTGGTGGCGGCCGGCTCGTCGCCCGCCTTCTGCGAAACCTCTGTCGGAGCCGCCTTGGGCGCCTTCTTCTCCACCTTCACGAATTTCAGCGTCATGCGATCGCTCTCGCCGATGGCCAGGTACTTTTCCTTGTCCTGCTCGCCGAGCTTGAGCGTCGGCGGCAGCGTCCACACGCCCGAGGCATGGTCGCGCGTGTCCTTCGGGTTGGCGTTCATCTCGGACTTGCGCTGAAGCTTGAAGCCGGCGGCTTCGACCTCGGCGATGAAGGCCTTCTGCGAAAGCCGTCCGCGCTTGGCGGCCTGCTCCGGCGTCTCGCCGTCGGCGGCCCGGTGATCGATCACGCCCAGCACGCCGCCGCGCTTGAGGGAGCGGTGGATCTCCGCGAGCCAGGCCGCGGTCGAGCCCGAGCGCTGCCAGTTGTGGGCCTGGCGGATCACCAGCGCCACATCGACCGTGCCATCGAGGCCAAGTGCCGGCTTGGCCGGGTCGCCCACGGTCACGACCTGGACCTTGCCGTAGAGTTCGGGCGCCCGGTCGATGAGGTTTTTGAAACGCTTGGCGTACAGGGTCGAACGCTTCTCGGGCGAACCGGCCGCATCGCCACTGTCGACGATCAGCCGCCCCTTGGCCGCCAGCATGGGCGCCAAAAGCTCGGTGTACCAGCCGGCGCCGGGACCCTGCTCGAAGACCGTCGAGGTGGGCTTGACGCCGAAGAACGCGAGCGTCTTCTTCGGATGTCGATGGGCGTCGCGCTCGGCGTGGCCGGGCTGTCTGTGGGGGCTCGGCAGCAACTTCTTGAGCGCCGCAGCCGTGCTCTTGGGCTCGAGCTTGGCCAGCTCCGCGATCTTGGCCTTGACTTCGGGATCGGCCAGGCGTGCCGCTTCGGCCGCCGACTCGGCTTCCATACGCGCGAAGTCGCCACGGTTCTTGGCAGCTGCAGCGGCCGCCGCCTTCTGTTCGGCACTGGGCTCGGGCTGTGCGAAGGTGGCCTTGAGCAGGGCATCGAGGCGCTTCCAGCTGTCGGCATCGGCGGCAGCGTCGTACTTCAGGGGCAGCTTGTGGGCGGCGCCGGCCTCGGTCGCGGCGGGGTTGGTGAAGGCGTGCTGGGCGCCCGGGTAGCTGACCAGCTCGAGCTGGGCGCCGGCAAAGCGCATCTCCTGCTCAAATGCGGCCACCGCGTCGGGAGGCACCATCGGGTCGGCTGCGCCGGTCAGGACCAGGAGCTTGGGCGTGATGGAGCCGGCGGCAGCGGGCTTGGCTGCGCCGAGGGAGCCGTGGAAGCTCGCCACCGCGTCCAGGTCGACGCCGGCGCGCGCCATGTTCAGCACCACGGCGCCGCCGAAGCAGTAGCCGATGGCGGCGCTGCGCTGGGGGTCGGTGCTCTCGTGGGCGGTCAGCACGGAAAGAGCCGCCTCGAAGCGCGCGCGCATGGCGTCCATGTTGGAAAGCGCCTCGGTCATGAACTTCTTGGCGTCGGCCGGATGGGAGGTGTTCTTGCCCTCGCCGTACATGTCCAGGGCCAGCGCCGTGTAACCCATCTCAGCCAGCTGCCGCGCCCGCGTGCGCACGTACTCGTTGTGGCCCCACCACTCGTGGACCACCAGCACGCCCGGGCGCGGGCCCTGCTGCTTGCGATCCCAGGCCAGATAGCCCTTGAGCTTGACGCCACCCGACTCGTAGTCGAGTTCCTCGCCCACGATGTCGTGGGCCGGCTCGGCGCTCTCGGCGCCAGCGCTGTCGACGGGCTCGGGCTCGAGGGGTGGAGGCGGCGGCGCGCAGCCGAGCGCCGTGATGAACAGAAGCAGGGCGGTGGTGAATTTTCGATTCGTCGCGGTCATGGCGCGGGAGTCTACCAGGCCAACGGCGTGTCTAAAGGGGCTGCGAAAGAATACGCACCGCTTCCCAGCTTGAATGGGCCGGGTCCGGGCCACATGGTGACCCCCGTGGCCGCCCCTATCCGCGTCGACCCCACGCTGGCCTCGGCGCTGTCGCTCCTGGGTATCGTCGGCGCGGCCGCAGTGCGGGTGCACGCGGCCGAGTCCGGACCACAGCCGCCACCCGCGACCGACACACCCCGCAGCAGCCTGCTCACCGGGCGTCCCTTTCGAGGGCCGCGGTGCTGCTGGCCGGATCCGGCAGCAATCTGCCGCTGATGCAGATCCTTGTGGGCGAGCTGCAACAGGGCGAAGGCTGGGTGGCGATGTCGGTGGCCCACTCGCGCATGGTCGCCTGGCTGCTGTCGCTTCCCTTCTTCCTGCTCGGCGCCACGGCCGCGGCTCGTTTGCACCTGTTGCCGCGCTACGCGCTGATGGGCGCCAAACGCCGCATCGAACGCCTCATCACCGAGTTCGAAGCCTCCCGCGCGCTCCTGGCTGCCCGCGGCGACGACCTGGAACAAGAGGTGGCCGAGCGCCTGCGCGTTCTGGAAGCGGCCTACGGCGAACTCAAGGATCGCGATGGGCGCCTGCGCGAACTCAGCGGACGCGCCCAGGCCGGCCTGCAAGAACGCCCGGAGTTGATCGGGGGCAGGGTTGCGATCGAGCGTTCAGTCCCAGCCGACGCAGCGAGGGGCGGGGAGCCACGCGCCCTCGCCTTCGCCCTGGCAGCGCTGCCCTGTTGAAACGAGTGAACTGCCGCGGATTTCCTCCCTGGACAACGGGTGGAAACCCCTGTTGAAACGAGCGAACTGCCGCGCCATTGTGCACCGAGGAGGCGTCGAGCCAAGGCCCGTCGCACCACAAACAGGCGTATATGCCCAAGCACAAAAGCACGCTCCTGGTCACCGCCCTCGCCTTCGCACTGTCCGCCGCCTGCGCTGACGACGCCGCTTCGCCCGATGGGGGCGGGGGAAACGCCGCCCCGCCCGACGGCGGCGGCGGCCAGGCGTGCACGCCGCGCGACGACGCCGAGCGTCCCGATCGGGGCAGCTGTGAGCCCCTGGACAGCGACTACAGCCCCTGCGCCGACGACGCCTGGCCGGCCTGCATCTCCGACGACGGCCACTACCACCGCATCGAGGACACCATCAGCACCATCGGCCGCGTCGCAGCGTTCGAAGAGATCGCCGAGCTGCTCTTCAATCCCGAAACCGAACCGAGTTCCGACGCCTTCCTGCAGGCGCGCATGATCTACCAGGAAGACGAGGGCCTGGACTCGCGGGTGGTGCGCCGCTACGACCCGCACTTCCTCGAGGCCGGCGCCGAGGCCCCCGACTGCGCCGCCGAGGGCGTGCCCGCCATGGAGCCCGACTATTGCGTGGGAAAGGCGCGCATCCAGGGCGTGATCCTCGACGCGCTCAACGCCGGCATCCTGGGGCAACAGCCGCGGGCGCAGGCGGCGCGGGTCGAGGCCGGACTTTTATGGTTTCTCTACGTCTCGACCTTCAAGGAGAGCCTGAGCTGCACGGAAAAGGCCAGGGACTGCGACTCCTCCTACGCCTATTACACTGGTGGTGAAAGCGCGCGCGGCGGGGTGGGCCTTTCGCGCTACGTGAAAGAAGTCGCGCCCCACGCCCACGACAGGGCCTGGGACGGCCTTTTGGCCCAGCGCTGCTGGCGCGACCTGGACTCGGCTGAAGTGGCCAGCGACCTGGAGCTGCGCGATCGGGCACGGCAGCAGACCGACCGCGCGATCTTGCATGGAGTCGCCATGGTGGTGCGCGATCGCCTGGCATCGCTGGGCACTGCGGACGACGCTGTGCGCACCTACCACTGGGCCTTCGCCCAGGTGCTCGGCAGCGTGCTCGATCGGGAGGCTCGGCAGCGCTCGAGCGATGCCGCCGACACCCTGGCCTCCGAGCTCGGCAAGGACGCCGACAGCATCGATACAGGCGCCGCCACCGCCGCCATCGACGCCGTCTTCGACTGCCCTTGAACCCGAGGCGCCACGACTTCGCGATCGACCGAGCTGTGCACGCTGACCCGTGGCATCCTGCGCCCGCCATGGTTTCGCCACTGTCGCGCTGGCCCACGACATTTTTTTTCCTCGTCGCCATGGCGTGGTCCGGCGCGCCGGCTGCAGCCGATCCACCCGAGCCGGAGGGCACTTCCAGCGAAGACCAAGTCGCCGAGCCAGACGCCGAGGCGCCCGAGATCGAAACCGAGACCGAGGCCCAAGACCAACCGCTGGAAGCACACGCCACGGTGGCCGTCGAGAAAAGCGCCGCCAACGCCCGCGAGGCCCACTCGGTGGTGCGGCGCCCACAGATGCAAGAACGCTTGCCCCACTCCACGCCCGACGCCCTGCGCTTCGAACCGGGAGTCTCCGTTCAGCGCAGCGCCCACGGTCAGGCCAGCGTCTACGTGCGCGGCATGACCGGCCAGCAGGTGACCCACGTCTACGATGGCGTGCGCATGAACAACGGCACCTACCGCCAGGGCCCCAACCAATACTTCTTCGTGGTCGACTCCCAGACCCTGTCGCGCATCGAAGTCGTACGCGGCAGCGCCTCCACCGCCTACGGCTCCGACGCCCTCGGCGGCGCCGTCCTGGCCTTTCCGCGCGAGCCCCTTGTCGACCCGAAAATGCGTCTTTCGCTGCGCCCGCGAATCTCGGGCCGCTACGGCAGCGCCGACAACGAACGGGGCGGCCGCGCCGAAGTCGAAGCCGTGCTGGCGGGAAGCACGGGCGTACTGGCCGGCATCGGCTACCGCGACCTGGACCGACTCGAGTCCGGCGGCGTGGTGAAAAATCCAGGACGCGCGCAGCCGCTGGTGCCGCGCTTCGAAGCCGACGGCCGCACCCAGCTCGGCACCGGCTTTCGCGAGCTGACCTTCGACACCCGCATCAGCCGTCGCCTGCGACCTACGCTGACCTGGACCACGGCGCTCTACGGCTTTCGCGAATACGACAGCCCCCGCACCGACCAGTGTCCGCCGCCGGAAGCGCCCGTCGGCGACGGCTGCCTGATCGTCAAGGAGCAATTCCGAACCCTGCTCTACACGGCCCTGCGCGGCAACGCCGGCGAGGTGCTGCGCGACCTGGACATGAACGTTTCGCTGCAGCGTCACGACGAGGGGCGCGTGCGCGATCGGAACCGCGCGCCGAGCTACGTGCTCAACCGTTTCGACAACCGCGTCGACACCCTGGGCGCCTCGGTGCGCGCCCGCACCCGGCGCTTCGAGCGCGAGCTTGTCGACTGGCAGCTTGGCTACGGCGCCGAGGCCTACCACGACGAAGTGGTCTCGAGCGCCCAGCAGCGCTTCACCGATCCCATCCTGGCAGCAGAGCTGGGCGAAGAGGCCCTGCGCTTCGAGCAAAGCCGCGGGCAGTACCTGAGCGGCTCGAAATACACCAGCGCAGCTGTCTTCGGCGAACTCGAGCTTTGGCCAAGTCCGTGGCTGTCGCTGCAGGGCGGCGGGCGTCTATCAGCGGTGGGCGCCAGCTCCCCTGCCGAACCCATCAGCCGATCGATGGCCGTTTCACAGCAGTGGGGCACCGCTGTGGGCCGCACCGGTGTCGAACTCAAGCCGCTCACCGACCTGCGCGTCGAACTGAACTACGACCAGGGTTTCCGCGCCCCGAACTTGGATGACTTGACTTCGCGTCAACAGGTGGGTTCCGGCTTTCAATTCGAAAACAGTGAGCTGCGCCCCGAGCGCACCGACAGCTTCGAGCTGGGGCTCTTGGCCACCCCTGGCTGGCTTCAAATCGAGGGCTGGCTCTTCGCCACATTTCTCCACGACGGCATCACGCGCGCCGTGCGCGAACAGGATGACTGCCCCCCCGAGACCGACGCCTGCCGCGCCTCGCGCTCCCAATTCCAGCTCATCAACGCCGAAGGCACGGCGCTGATATGGGGCAGCGACGGCGCCATCACGGCCAAGCTCCCCGCCGGCTTCGCCCTCAGGGCCACCTACAACTACGCTTGGGGACAGGCGCCCAACACCGGCTCGCGCAGCACCGCGGGCAAAACGCCCTTCGGCGAGCGCGTGCCCATCTCGCGCATCCCACCCCTGGGCGGAAGCGTCGAGGCACGCTACCGACACCTGGCCTCGGGCTTCTACACCGCAGCGGCCATGGTCTGGGCGCGGGCCCAGCGGCGCCTGGCGCCCGCCGACCTACACGACGCGCGCATCCCCGACGGCGGCACCCCGGGCTACGCGGTCTTCGATCTGCGCGCCGGGCTGCGACCGAGCCCTCACTGGAAGTTGAGCGTGGTATTCGAAAACGTATTCGATGCGGCCTACCGGATTCACGGCTCCTCGGTCAACGGCGGTGGCCGCGGACTTTTGGCGGAGGTCTCCCTGGGCTATTGACGCCGCGGCCAATGGCAGCGCTTGCGAATTTCCGCCCTGGGCGTAGGTTGCCAGCGAGCGTGGCCTTCTGCACACCGAACGAGCCCATGCCGAAAAGCCGCTGCCGACCAAGCCGCACGGCACTCGGATCGCTGCTAGCACTCGCCCTCTTGGGCCTGTGCCCGACACTGAGCGCCCAACAGGCCCAGGGCTTCGCCGAGCTGCGCACGAGCCTCTTTCCAGGTGCGGGCGGCGATGTGGTCCAGGTGGTGGAGCGCGCGCGACCGACCTTCACCGCCGACGTCTCCGAGCGGGTCGCGATCACGGCCACCATCGAAGCGGCGCTCAGCCAGGGCCGTAGAAACGAGCGCGAGGTGGAACGCGTGATCGCGCGCAGCGACTTCGGCCCCCTGCTCGAAGCGGCCGGCTGCAGCTTCGGGACGCACGAAAACCGCACCCTGGCCATCAGCGAAGCCGGCGACTACCTGGACGTCGACCGCCTCTTCGTCGACGCCTACCTGCCCTGGGCCGACATCCGCGCCGGACGCCAGGCGCTGCACTGGGGCTCGGGTCGCTTCTTCAACCCCACCGATCCATTTCCGCAGGTGCTCTTGAGCGAACCCTGGCGCCCGCGGCGCGGCGTCAACGCCGGACGCATCACCGTGCCCTTTGGAGAAGTCCACGACGCCACCGCCGTGGTCGCCACCACCGACCGCCTCGATCGCGTGCACGGCGCCGGCCGCCTTTCGCTAAACTTCTTCGAGACCGACTTCGCCCTGGTTGGCAGCTACCGCGGCGACCGCGAGGACGGCTTCGCGGGCCTGGACATTCGCGGTACGCTGGGCGTCGGCTTTTGGCTCGAAGGCGGCGTGCGCATCGACAGCGATCCGCACCAGGAGTTCGTGGTCGGAGTGGACTATTCTTTTCCGCTGTTCGAGTCCTTGCTGGTCACCGCCCAGTACTACCACAACGGCAGCGGCGCGACCGATCCCGACGACTACCGCCGCACGGCCACCATCGCGCCGGTGGGCCTCGAGTGCACAGACCCCGCGCTCGAAGCGCGGTTCAGCGAGGCCGAGCCCGATCCCTTCGCGCCCATGACGTCGGCCCGCGACTACGGCCTGCTGGGCGCTTCCCTGGCCTGGACGCCGGATTTTTCCACCAACCTCTTTTGGCTACAGAACCTGGACGACGGCAGCGGCTTGGTCGTGCCCACCGCGGCCTATGTGATCCTCGACTGGCTCGACATCAGCATCTCGGCCCAGATTCCGCTCGCCACCTGGGGCGACGGCGGCGAGTTCAAGCCGCGCGACGGGGATCTCTTGCTGCAGCAGGACCTGGGCACGGGCCAGGTCCTGCTGGCCGACTTCTCCCCCCTGATGCCCGACGCCGTGATAACCCTTTGGTCGCGCGCGAGTTACTGAGACGACGTTCCGAGACGACGATGGCCCTCTGCGAACTCGAAGGCATTACCAAGACCTACGGCGAGGGCCCGACCCGCGTCGACGCCCTCAAAGATGTGGACCTGCGCGTCGAAGCCGGGGAGTTCACGGTCCTGTCCGGCCCCTCGGGCTCGGGCAAGACCACCCTGCTCAATCAAATCGGCTGTCTCGACCGCCCAACTTCAGGAACGCTGCGCATCGACGGCGTCGACACTTCGCAGCTGGGCAACCTGGCCCTGTCGAAGCTGCGCGCCGACAAGATCGGCTTCATCTTCCAGTCCTTCAACCTGGTGCCCGTGCTCACGGCGCTCGAGAACGTCGAACTGGCCCTGCAGCTGGCCGGACAAAGTGCCCACATTCGCGAGCGCGCCCGGGCCATGTTCCCCCAGGTCGGACTCGAAGGTCTGCAAGCGCGCCGCCCCAATCAACTCTCGGGCGGACAGCAGCAGCGCGTGGCCATCGCCCGCGCCCTGGTCAAGGAGCCAGCCGTCGTCATCGCCGACGAGCCCACGGCCAACCTCGACTCCGAAAACGGCGAACAGATCCTGAGCCTGATGCAGGAACTCAACGCACGCCTGGGCACGACTTTCCTGATCTCGACCCACGACCCTCGCGTCATGGCCCACGCCCGCCGCCGCATCGAGATGGAAGACGGCCGCATCGTCAAAGACACTCTCAGCCAAAGCCCGGCGCCGTGACGCTGCTACTCCGACTGGCCCTGCGCAACCTGGTTCGCAACGCCCGCCGCACGCTCTTGACCACCACGGTCATCGTCGCCGCCATCGGCGTGCTGATCCTGGGCGAGGGTTTCATTTCCGGCGTGGAAGACAACATCATCATCTCCGCCGAGGACGCCAGCGTCGGTCATCTCACGGTGCGCCCGGCCGACTACCCGGCCGACCTCGGCCAGTATCCGGTGGACGCACTGCTCGACATCAGCCCTGACCAACGCGCCTACCTGAATGGCGAGGCCACGGCCTGGACCGCTCGCACACTTTTTCAACCCACAGTCATCGCCGGTGAGGACTGGGTGCGCGCGCGGGGCATCGGCTACGACCCCGCGACCGACGCCGGCGTCTTTCCGCGCAGGCTCTGGAGCATCGAGGGCCGCGCGCCCGCGAGCCCGGGCGACGAGATCCTGATCGCCCCGGGCATCGCCTCGCTCTTGAACCTGGACGTGGGCCAGAGCGTGGTGCTGCAACTGCGCACCCACGAGGGCGCCATCAACGCCCTCGACGTGAAAGTCGCCGGCATCGTGACGACCACCAACGCCTCGCTCGACATGGCGGGCCTATTTGCCCCGCGGGAGCTGGTGGCGCGCCTGATCGCCTCATCCAAGCCGAGCCACATCTCGCTACGGCTCCGCCACCGCGACGCCATCGACGAGGTCGCCCCTCGCCTAAAGGCGCGCTTTGGCGAGCGCACCGAGTTGATCAGCTGGCGCTCGGAGACCGCCGAGCTTTTGCGCTTGCAGGGCATTCGCCGGCGCGCGCTTCAACTGCTGGTCTTCGTGCTGATGGCCCTGGCCGCCTTCGGCATCACCAACACCATCCTGATGGCTGCCCACGAACGCGTACGCGAGGTGGGCACGCTGCAGGCCCTGGGGATGCCGCGCCATCGCGTGCTGCAAATGTTCCTGGTGGAGGGCGCCATCATGGGGGTCTTCGGCAGCCTGCTGGGCGCGGCCTGGGGCGGCGGCCTGGTCGGCCACTGGTCGCTGACCCCCATCGACTTCAGCGCCTATACCCAGGACGTGCGCATGGACGCTTTTTCGTTTTCCGTGCTGATCTACACCCACTTCGAATGGTCGGTGGTGCTGACCGCCATCGCCTTTGGCTCGCTGATCTCGGTGCTGGCGTCGGTCTATCCCGCCCAGGTGGCCTCGCGCATGGCGCCGGCGGATGCGGTGAGGGCCGACTGATGCTGCAGCTGCTTCTGCGCCTGTCGCTGCGCAATGCCCGCCGGCGCCGGGCCCGCAGCCTGCTGACCGCTTCCATGGTGGCCTTCGGGGTCGCGCTGCTGTTGGTCGCCCTGTGCTGGATGCAGGGCATCTTCGGCAAAATCGAGGTGGACGCGGCCGGCCAGGCAGGCCACGTGCGCATCGCGACCGAAGCCTTCGCCGAGCGCGAGCAGCTGATGCCGCTGCACGAAAACATCGCCGACATCGCACCCCTGCTTACAGCCCTCGGCAAACAGCCGGGCGTGGTCGCCGCCTACGGCAAGATCAGCACCGGCGTCACGCTCACGGCGGCCGAGGAAATCGGCGACGTCTTCGGGCTGGCGGTGGGTGCCAGCCCTGAATATTTCGAGACCTATGGCGGTCTGAAATCCAAGCTCGTCGCAGGCCGTTGGTTTAGCCGCGACAGCAAACAGGCCGAGGAAGAAATCGTGCTGGGCGCCCAATTGGCCGAGAGGACCGCAGTCGAGCTCGGTCAGGAGCTGGTGCTGCTGGGCATGACCCAGTATGGCTCCATGTCGCCGATCAAGGGGCGCGTCACGGGCATCCTGGACGGCTCCGGCATCTTCGGGCGCCAGGTTCTGGTGCCGCTCGAACGGCTGCAGTGGCTGGCCGACATGGAGGGCGGCGCCACCGAACTGCTGGTCTTCGCCGAGCACCACGGCCGGGCGGTCGAGCTCGAAGAGAGCCTGCGCGGACTGCCTGCGCTCTCGGGCCTGAAGGTGCAGGCATGGAGCCGGCGCGCCCCCTTCAGCACCGTCAAGGGCATGACCGACGCGGTTGGCGGCATCATCGCCGCCATCGTGGTCTTCCTGGTGTCGCTCGGCATCTGGAATACCATGATGATGAGCGTGCTCGAGCGAACTCACGAAATCGGCGTGATGCGGGCCATGGGCCTCCGGCCCCTGGGCGCGGTGGCGATGGTCATGGCGGAGGCGGCGGGCATCGCCGTTGTCGGCGGCCTGGCCGGGCTCCTGCTCGGCGTGGGCCCGGCGTGGTGGCTCGAAACCCACGGCCTGAGCCTGGGCGAGCAGACCGCGCGTCAAATGGGTGGCACGATTCCCATCGAGGCCACGGTCTACGGGGATCTCAGCCCCGGCCTGATGCTCTTCTGTTTCTTGCTGGGCCTGTGCATGGCGGTGCTCGGCACGACCCTGCCGGCCCTACACGCGGCCGGCATCGCGCCCGTGGCGGCCATGCGCAGCGGGAGGTAAACAATGCAGCGACCCACTCCGACATCGACGCTCAGCGCGATAGCCGCCGCGCTCGCGCTCACCACGGCGCTCGTGATGCAGGCCGCGGCCGAGCCACCCAGCGCCCGCGAGCTGCTCAAGCGCATGGATGCAAACCTCACCTTCGAGACGCGCAAGGCCCGGGTGAAGATGACGGTCGAGGGCAAGGGCCGCACGCGCGTCTATGAGATGGTCAGTTTCGGCCGCGGCCAGGATGACGCCGCCGTGGAGTACCTGGAGCCGCGGCGTGACAAGGGCACCAAGATGCTCAAGCTCGGCGACGAGCTGTGGATCTACCTGCCAGCCATCGAGCGTGTGCAAAAGATCTCCGGGCACATGTTGCGCCAGGGTATGATGGGCTCGGACGTCTCCTACGAAGACATGATGGCCTCCCGCGAACTCGAAAAAGACTACCGCGCCAGCGTCACCGGCAGTGGCAGCCACGAAGGTCGCGACTGCTGGCTGCTCGAACTCAAAGCCACCAAGAAGAGCGTCAGCTATCAGCGCCGCAAGACCTGGGTCGACAAGGAAACCCTGATCCCCGTCAAGCAGGAGCTGTACGCGCTCTCGGGCAAGCTGCTCAAGACCTGGACCATGTCGCGCGTGAAGCTCTTCGGCGAGCGCCGCTTCCCGACCCACATGGTCATCCGCGATCACACCAAGAAGGGCTCGAGTACCACCATCGAGATGACCGAGCTGGTCTTCGGGATCAGACTCGAGGACGAAGTCTTCGCCCGCCGCTGGCTCGAGCGCCGACATTAACTCTAAATTAATACGCATGGGCCACCGCAACGTCGCCACGGTGCTCGCAGTCAGCCTCGCGGGCCTTTGCGCCTGCGCCCCCGGCACGCCTGCACCACAGTCGCCGCGAGCGCGCGGCCCCCGGGCCATGCACTACCGCTTCGCCCTAGACCCGAAGCTGGAGACACTGACGGCTCAGCTGTGCTTTGAAGGCCCAGCCCCCTCGCGCCTGGTCTGCGGCGTCGACTGGGGCAAGCCGCTGCTGATGTCCGCCCGCCAAACCACCAGCGACGGCCAGGGCATCGGCGGCGGGCTACCCGGCGATGGCGCCCTCGACCTTTCAGCCCTCGGGGACGACGCCTGCCTCGAGTACGAAGTCGACCTGGCCGCCACCGCACCGAGCTTTGGGCCCGCACGCACCCGGCGCAGCGGAGGCGCCGTTGTCACCAACCTCTCGTCATGGCTGTGGCGCCCGCCCGGATGGCGCTCGGTGCCGCGGGTCAGCGCGCGCTTCGCATTACCCGAGGGCGTGGAAGTCAGCCTGCCCTGGCCCGAAGAAGATGGCGTCTATCAACTCGACGCCACCGCCTTCGCCTACCTGGGCTACGCCGTCTTCGGTCGCTTCCAGCGCGAGCGCTTCCGGGTGCCGGGCGCAGAGATCGAAGTGGCCGTGCTCGACGGCCTTCCCGACTCGCTGCACGCGGCCATCCGCCCCTGGCTCGAGACCGCGGCCCGCATGGCCACCCAACCGGCCGGTCGCTTCCCCCACGAGCGCGCACAGATCGTGGTCATCCCCTCGGGCCCGCGCGACGCACCCGTCGGCTTCGGCCACGCCACCCGCAGCGGCGGCCCCTCGGTGGCGATTTTCCTGCCTACCAACTCCGAGCTAGAACGAATGAAGCCCGACTGGGTCGCGGTGCACGAACTCTCCCATTTCCTCCATCCCTTCGTGCAACGCGGCGACGCCTGGCTCTCGGAGGGCCTGGCCACCTATTACCAGGAAGTGCTGCGCGTTCGGGCCGGCCTGCACAGCCCCGACGACGCCTTTCGCAGACTGTGGCAGGGCGCCGAGCGCGGGCGCGAAGCGAGCGGTTCGCTCAGCGATGAGAGCCGCCAGATGTACTCCAAGTTCAACTTCCCGATGGTCTACTGGGCCGGCGCGGCCTTCGCCCTGATGGCCGACGTCGAGCTCAGAAAGCGCAGCCGCGGGCCGCGCTCACTGGACGAGGTGCTCGCCGAACTGTCCAGCTGCTGCACCCGTGGCGACCGCCCCTGGCCGGCGCGCAAGGTGCTGGAGCGCATGGACGAAATCGTGGGCGAGCCACTGCTATCGCGCCTCGCCGAACGCTGGGTCGAGGGCCCGACCATGCCCGACCTCAGCGAGGTCTACCGAAAGCTCGGCATACGCGTCGACGACGGGGGCCAAGTTCACTACGATGGCGCACCGGACGCCATCGTACGCGACGCGATCATGGGAGTGGACAAGCAACTGGCGCGTGAGATCGAGAAGCTCGGCGCCATCTGAGGCCACGCCGACTTCGAAACGTCGGTGCCCATATAAGGGCTCGCGAAAGAATAACTTCCCCCTTTGGCACGGCCCGAGCGTACCCGCCGCTGCGTGCCAAAGGGGGAAGTTATTCTTTCGCGAGCCCTAAGTATCGGCCCGTGGGAGCGACAGGACAGGGTTATAGTTCAACGATGAGCAAGCCGAAGCACTGGGCCGCATTCAGCCGCCATGCTGCTGTTTTCTGCTTGGCGGCCTGCGGCGCGACCGCCGCGCAGCGAAGCGACAGCGCCGAGCCGACTGCTGGCCTATTCGCGTTGCCCTCCTCGCGCGGCACCAGCCCGGAGCAGCCGGCCGCCGTCTGCGGCGTGCGCGAGGCCTACCAGCTGGTGGCCGACCATCGCTGCTCCGATCGCAGCCAGCCGCTCGGAGGCGATCCCGAGGAGGGCCGTAGAGCGCGTGCCGGGTCGATGGGCAGCCATCAAGCCAGTGACGGCGTCGACCTGGCCAACAGCCACATCGTCGATCGCTACCGGGTTCCCTGCTCGGATGGCGTGGAGGAGGTTTTCGTATGCCTCTACCACTGCCCGGTCGGGCGCTCGCCGCTGGATTGATCCGGGTGGCTTCGCGCCGCCGACCAGCCTCAGCGCTGCTCGAGTCCCAGCGAAAGAATTCGCTCCAGGCCATATACGAACTCCGCGCGATCGACGATGTACCTCGCAGCCAGCAGCACCCCCGGCATGTAGCTCGTCCGGTCGAGGCTGTCGTGGCGAAGGCTGAGGCGCTGACCGGGCCCGCCGAAGAGCACCTCCTGGGATGCCACGAATCCGGGCATGCGGACCGCGTGGATCCGAATGCCGGAGAACTCGGCACCGCGGGAGCCATCGAGGCTCGCAACCGCGTCGCAAGTGGCCCGATTGTAGTCGCTTCGAACCTCGGCCATCAGCTCGGCGGTGCGCAATGCCGTCGCCGATGGATGGTCGACTTTGGTCTCGTGGTGGTACTCGACGATCTCGGCGCTGTCGAAATAGCGCGCAGCCAACTGCGCGAACGTCTGCATCAGCACGCTTCCGATCAAGAAGTTCGGGGCGACGAAGCAACCCTTGCCCGTCGCGCTCACCCACTGCCGGATTTGCGCATGATCGCCCCCCGTGAAGCCGCTCGTCCCGATCACCGCGGCGGCGTTTCCCTCCAGGATCGTTCGAACGGTCGCCATGCGAGCCTCGGGCCGGCTGAAGTCGACCACCACGTCCGGGGCGGTGCGGGCCAGGGTGGCAGCCAGGGAACCGCCGGAGCCGACCTCACCGACCACCTCGAGTTCGCTGTGCTCCTCTGCGAAGGCCACCAGGGTCTGGCCCATCTTGCCCCTGCTTCCGTTGACGACGATCCGCATGACTCGACTATAGCGTGGGACCGCTGCCAGGCGAGGATGCTGGCAGATGGGGGTGGCCAACCGGAGCGGGGGGCAACCACGGTCGCGATCGCAGCACCGGCGCTGGGATCGGTTTAGACTCGGCGCCATGGGTGACTCCGTGCGTCGGGCCGCACTTCTGATGGCGGTGACACTTTCCGGTGCCTGCGGACTCACCTGGGAGTTACTCTGGCAGCACCATGCCGCGCTCGCCCTGGGTCTTTCCTCGGCGGGTACGGCGATCACGCTGGCGGCGTTGATGGCGGGGCTGGGCCTGGGCGCCCTGCTCGCGGCGCGGCTTTCACGGGGCCGGGGGCTTTCGCGCCCCATGCTCGCCTACGCGCTGGCGGAGCTGGCCATCGGCCTGGGCGGCTGGCTCGTGCCGCATGGCTTTTCCCTGATGGCGAGCCTCGATACCCAGCTCTACGCCACATCGCCGGCGCTCGCCGCGGTCGCGCGCGTCGTGCTCACGGCGTTGGTGCTCTTGGCTCCCGCGGTCGCGATGGGTGCCACGATTCCGATCCTGGTGCCCTACGCGGCAGCCGTCGGCAGCCACGTGGCCATGATCTACGCGCTCAACACGCTGGGCGCGGTGCTCGGGATCCTCGCAACCACCTTCATCTTGCTGCCCACCATGGGCGTGGCCATGACGGGCGCCTGCACCGCCGGCCTGAACCTTTTGGTCGCCGCCTGGGCCCTGTCCCAGCGCAGCGACGGGGCGCCGTCGAATGCGCAGGTGCCCTTGGACGAGCGCCCCGCTGCCGGAGCGCTGGTACTGGCCGCGGGCTCGGGCATGGCCGTCTTCATGCTCGAGGTCTCCTGGTTTCGCTCCATGCGGGCCGCATTTCAGTCGAGCACCGAGACGTTCGCAGCGATTCTCGCGGCCTTCCTGCTGTGCCTGAGCCTGGGCGCCTGGCTCGCGCCACACCTGCGTGCGCGCACGCCGACGCCGCTTTCCTGGCTACCGGCACTGTCGGCCCTGGCCGTGCTTGCGACCACGCCCGCAGTCGACCGCATCGACCAGCTCGTGCTGGGCGGCGCGACCACGCTCGCCGGCAGCTTGGGTCGAATGCAGAGCGTGGTCTCGATCGTGGCCGCCCCCATCACGCTGCTGGGCCTGATCTTTCCTTCGCTCCTGATGCAGCACGACAGCACCTCGGGCAGCGGGCGCCTGCTGTTCGCCAACACCGTCGGCGCCGTGCTGGGCGCGCTGGCGGCGGGCTTTTTGCTCCTGCCGACCCTGGGCGCCACGCATACCAGCTGGCTGGCCGCACTGCTGATCGCGCTCGCCGGCGTGGCCCCACGACCGACGCTCTCGACTCTGGCCGCAGCGGTGGGCGCCATCGTACTGGGCGGCATCGTGGCGAGCCTGGGTGCCGAGGACGCCGCCAGTCAGCGCGTGCAGGGCCCATACGGCAGCGCGTTTCAAAAAGTGCTGCACGTGGACGAAGGCCCCGACAGCACCCTTTGGGTGACGGAAGAAAAGGCCAGCGGCGCGCGCGCCCTCATCATCGACGGCTTTCTCGCGACGAGCGAGGGTGGCAACACCGAGTACATGGAGTGGATGGGTCATCTGCCCGCCCTGGCCGCGGCCAGGCTCGATCGGGCGCTGGTGATCTGCTTTGGCACCGGCCGGACTGCCCACGCGGTCTGGCAACACGGGCCCGCACGCCTAAACGTGGTCGACATCAGCCGCGGGGTGCTACGGGCGGCGCACCATTTCCCATCCAACCGTGGAGTGCTGAAGCGCGCAAACGTCTTCGCCAACGTGATGGACGGGCGCGCCTACCTGCGACGCAGTGCCGACGCGCGCTTCGATCTAATCACGCTCGAGCCGATGCCGCCAAACTTCGCCGGCGTCAACAACCTCTACTCGACGGAGTTCTACCGGCTGGCTGCAAGTCGCCTGTCGCGGCATGGCGTGCTCGCCCAGTGGCTGCCCTACCATCTGATCAGCACGCCGCACATGCGCTCGATCGTGGCTGCTTTCCACCGGGTCTTCGCCCACAGCCGCCTGTGGCACGACCCGACTTCGGGCACCGGCATCCTGCTGGGCGCGGCGACACCGATTCGCCTGGGCGCCAGCCAACTCGCGCTACCGCTCTCGCACGAGCGGATCGAGACCCAGTTCATGCTCGACCACAGGCAGCTCGGCACGCTCAGCCGCGGCGCGGCCGCCGTCAGCGACGACAACCAGCTTTTGTCCTACGGCCCCGATCGACTCACGCGCACGGCCCACAACCCCGAGCGCTGGTCGAGCGATCTCGCTGCGCAGAACCTCGAGGCGGTGCGCGCCGCTGCAAAGCTTGGACGAAGTTTTTCGCCGCGGTAGATCACCTCCCATGATGAGCAACAGACGCGCGCGGGCCCTTTTGGCAGCATTGCTGGTACTCCCCGCGTCGAGCGTCCAGGCGCGCCCGCCCCAGGACGACCCCTACGCCTACGACTTTCGCAGCGGCATCTTTCCGGTCACCTACGTCGGCGCCGTCACTCAACACTACCTCGGCACCGCCGCGCGCGCGGAACTCGACTTCGGGCGACGTGTGACGCTGCAGCTGGGCGGCCGCATCGGATGGCACGGTCTCAACGGACCGAAGTCCCCGCTCGGCTTTCACGGACGCTTGCTTCTGGGCATGAACGTCTACGACGGCGAAGTGCGCGAACCCATGGCCGGGACCGTCTACCCAGAGGATCCACCGCCGGCTGGCGTGGGCAACCCCGCCACCGATCAGGACTTGGAGGTGTGGACCAGCGAGAAGATGAAGGGTCCGCGCCTGACCCTACCCGAGAGGGAAGGCGACCGCCTGGTGTCGCTGCGCAGGGTGCACTCCCTGCGAGTCGGCGCCGAGTACGTGCGATCGATCCAGCCCGGTGGACGGCTGTTGACCGGCCCTGCGCTCGTGCTGGGCTATGCCTTCGGCACCCACTACAACCTCAGCGCGCGCGCCGCCGGCTCCATGGAAGTCGGCTTTCGCCGCATCTACATCGACCTGATGAGCATGCACGAATCCATCACCGAGCAGCGATCTCTCAGCGGCGGCAACCTCCCCGAGCTCAACCTCTTCCCCCTGGGGCTGCGCATCGGCATGGAGGGCACCATCGCCGCCTTCTGGCCAAAGGTCCCCGGTGTCGGATTCGCCTACGGTCTCGAGATCGGACTGCTGCCGGGCGACGAGCGCCTGGAAAGCTATCTGATGCTGAACCTGGGCCTGGCGCTCGACGCCGCGACCGGACTCTGAAGCCACAGGCAGACGTCCCATGGAAGCTGGCTGCGATGTCAGCTTCCGGGTCCCGATACCTGGCTGCCGTTTCGCGCAAGAAGTCCGCGCGGCCGCATCGCTACAGTCGCCAGCGTGGGCCCGCCGGCATGCCCCATGCTCGCCTGCCCACGTCGGAGGAAGTCCGGATGACGACGAAAGCCCTGACGACGCCCCTGCACAGCTGCGGCGTGACGCTGCTATTGCTCGCCGCTGCCTGCAGCAACGACACCCACGGACAAGACCCGCAGCTTCCGTCCGCACCCGCGACGCCGCAGACGGCGACCGCGAGCGACACAGCCAACGCGGCCTCAGCGACTTCGGCGCCAGCGCCGCAGACGAGCGAAGCCGTCACCCCTGCCACGCCCGCACCCGCGGCGGAACCTGCGGACATGGCAGGCGGCACTGCCGGCGCAGGCGCCGCCGAGGCCACCCCCGCAGACGATGGTGCGATGCCAACGGCCCAGGCGCCGACCCCCGTCACCGCCTCACCGCTGCCCACCCCCGAGGACTACGGCGCCACCGGCCCCTTCGCCGATGCCGCCATGTTCACCAACGTCGGCCCCGGCGGCAACTACACGCTCTTCCGGCCGGACCAAAGCCTCGGTCGCGATGGCTTCAAGCATCCGGTCGTGGCCTGGGGTAACGGCATCACGACCACGCCGCCCATGTACGAGCCGTTGCTGACCGCCATCGCATCCCACGGCTTTGTGATCATCGGTACCAATGACACCACTGTGGAGCGCCCCGCCATGGTCGAGGGACTCGAGTGGTTGATCGAGCAAAACGACGTCGCCGGCCCGCTCCAGGGCATGCTCGACATCAGCAAGGAAGCCACCATCGGCTACTCCTGGGGCGGCGGCGCCGCCATCGACACCGCCGATCGGCCCAACGTGCTGGCCACGGTCTCATTCCATGGCATGCCGCCGCGCGAAAGCGACGCCTTTGCGTCGATGCACGCGCCGCTGCTGCTGTTCACCTCCACCGGTGACACCTTCGTCAACCGCGCCGGCTACGTACAACCCAACTACGACGCATCCACGGTCCAGACCGCCCTCGCCGAACACGAGGGCTACAGCCACACCACGCCCCTGGTCATCCCGGGTGACGCCGGCGACGAGCGCGCCCCGGCCATCGCCTGGCTCTACCTCTGGCTCTACGGCGAGCAGGACGCGCGCCGCTTCTTCTACGGCGATGGCTGCGAACTCTGCGGCGGCGTCTGGACCGACTTCGATCGCAAGAACTGGCCCGAGCCCTGACGCTGACGCAGGCGGCCTGGGCCCGAAGGCAGGCCTTCCGGTCACGTGGCAGATCGTGCTAGTCACCTGTGTCGGTAGTTCTGGGTAAAACTCGGCGAGCAATCGGCGGCCCTCGGCGTGGCGAATCGACGAAGGACATACAGGGTATATTCGAGGAGATAGCCCGAAGGGCGGTCGACGCGGCGAGGGCCGTCGAGGGCCGTCGAGTTTTGCCCAGAACTACCGACACAGGTGACTAGATGTGCGCCGATGGGGGTCCGCGATCACACGGCTCCGCAAGCGATTTGCCATGACCGAAGCGACGATCCTTACAGGCAAGACCATCGACGATGGCCGCAACCTCGTGCTGCTCGATCCGCCACTGGGTTCGGCGCCAGCCTACGCAGTGTCCTCCGCGGTCTGCGACAACCCCGACTGCTCATGCGACAACATGCGGCTGGGCGTTCGCGAACTCATCGCCGAAGGCGACGGCTACTACCGGGTCGGCGACGTGCGGCTCGGTAGCGGCGACGCGAACTCGGCAGGAGAACTCAAAGACCTGACCTTCGACTCGAGCGCCGTGCCCGACGAAGCGCTACAGCAGTGGCTGCGGGAGCAACTGTGCGCGCAGGACAGTCAAGCCTGGATCCGGGAGCGCTGGCGGCGGATGCGAGGACGCTGCGGGGCCCCGGATTTTCCTCCCGCCAGCCTGCCGGACGAAATCGATGGCCTGCTGCCCTTCGACGAGGCATTCCCCTACGACTTCGACATCACGCTGCCCTACCAAAAGGGGCTCTACTTCGCGCACGACTGCTACTGCCTCGAGCCCGGCTGCAGCTGCAACGAGGTCGTCGTGCAGTTCGTCGCCTTGTCCGTGGAACAACCGGAGGTGGTCGCCATCGTCCGCAGCCCCATTCGCAAATTGCAGCGCCCCCGCGTCGACAAAGGCGGAGAGCTGGCCCTCGACCTCTGGAACACGCTGATCCAGCGGGGCGAAAGCCGTCGCCTACGCGAGCGCTACGACAGGATGCGAAAAGTCGCCCGCCGGCGGGCCGCCGCGTCCGTAAGCGCCCCCGCCAAGGTAAACCGCAACGCGCCCTGTCCCTGCGGCTCGGGCAAGAAGCACAAGCGCTGCTGCGGACAGTCGGCGTAGGGCGACGCGCGCGTCACTGTTGCTGTTGCTGTTGCTGTTGCTGCGCGAGCCCGCTCGCACCTGCCGCCGGAGTCACATCCACGGCGACCTCCACCGTATGGGCGCCACCGCCGAGCACCACGCCCTTGAGCGGGCTGACATCGGCGAAGTCCCGCCCCCAGGCCAGCGTGGTATGGTCGGTGCCCACCAGCATGTCGTTGGTGGGGTCGAGGTCCACGAAGCCGTGCCCGGGGCAGTAGACCGAAACCCAGGCATGGCTGGCGTCGGCCCCCTGCAGCCGCTCGCCGCCGGGCGCCGGATGGGTCAAGAGATAGCCGCTGACGTAACGCGCGGACAACCCCAATGAACGCAGGCAAGCCAACTGCAAGTGAGCAAAGTCCTGGCACACGCCTCGCCTGGCCCGAAGCACCTCGGAAACCGGGGTGGCGATCGATGTCACCCCGGGAACATAGGCAAAATCCGCGTGGATGCGACGCGTGAGCTCGAAGGCCGCATCGAGCAGCGGCCGCCCGGGCGCGAAGGACTCGAGCGCGTAGCCCCGCAGCGACGCGTCCCAGACCACGTGTGGTGACTCGAAGACGTACTGCAGTGCCTCGAGCTGTTCGGGCTGCGACGCGTCCAAGCGCGACTGGCAAGCCTGCTCCCACGGTAGGCTCTGTTCGAACGCGGGCAAGCTCGGAGCCCACACGCTCACCTCGCTGTGCGCGCTGAGACTGAAGCGCAGATGGGGTTCATCGAATGCAAAAAGGTTGACGTGGTTGCCGAAGTAGTCGACTTCACGCGCCATGAAACTGGGCGCGGGATCGACCACGAAGTGCGTGCTGTGCGCGCGCTGCTGCGGCCCGTCCCGGGGGATGAGCCGGGCTTCGTTGTGAGCGATGGCGACCAGGTCCGCGTACTGGTAACGCGTGCTGTGCCGAATACGGTAGCTGACGGACGCGGCGTTGGTCGGCTTCATCGGTCCGCTCCCGGCCCATCGCCAACGTCTTCATCCGGCCCCGTGCGCGGCCCCAGGGATTGCTGCGGAATGGCGTGGGCCAAGTAACCCTGCGTGATCACGACCGACAGCTCCGGCAGCGCCTTCATCAGAGCGCGAAGGTGCGCTTCCAGATCCGGCCGCCTACCCGTCGCATCCTTCTCGCCCAGGGCCTCGATGTCCACCAGGCGACCCGCAGTCAACATCTTGAGAGCGAGACCTGACGCACGGGCCCATCGGCCAGCACCCAGGTGTCCTTACTGCCGGCCCCGTGCTGCATCGAGATCTTCGGAAACGCCAGGTCACGCGAGACGCGCGCCAGGCCGCCCGCCATGGCGCAGTAGCCGTCACCGTCGTCGACCGCGTAGCTGCGAATCGAAAGCGGCAGCGCCGTCACCCCTTCATCCAGATAGCTCGGTGCTGTCGAAAACAGCGCGCGCGCCTGGGCCACGTGGCGTGTGGGATGAGCCCGCAGTTCGCCGATCAGCGCTTCTCGCTCAACCATCGACAGCGATTCACCGAATATCGGCTCGCTCAGCCCAGGCCGTGGAAAGGCGGGCTTGATCACCAGGCTCTGGAGATCGTCAATGACCTCCTCTAGCGCTTCCGGATTGCCGCACCAGAGCGTCTTCACGCTGGGCAGCAGAAGCGGCTCGCCCATCAGCCGCTCGCAAATCGCCGGCAAGTAGGCAAGCAGCGCGGGGAACTACGACAGATAGGTACAGCCTCCCAGCGGCCGCTGTGCCCAACTGTCGAACAGGTCGAAGACCAGCGGTGAGTGCACACCGATGGTCGGATGCAGACAGGAGGGTGACTGCCAGGCCCGGAAACGCACGCCCGCCAGGTATTCGCCCTGGCGCCCGGTTGGATGTAGCGGCACGGCACGACCATTGCAAAAGACCCGGTGCCGGCCTTCGACAGCGCCGCGCAGCCGGAGCTGTAGTCGCTCGAGCGAGGAGTCGACGTAGCGCGCCGTGCCCGCACCACCGGACTCCTCGCCGAGCACGTGCCAGGGCTCGAGCGCATGACTCAGGGTCAGCTCGACGCCAGCGTAGCTGACCTCACCTATCAACGGAAAGCGAAATTCCAGGTGAGGCGCAAACCAGGCCGGGTCGAATTCGAATCCGGCCTCTGCCAGTTCGCGCAAGACATCACGAAAATCCTGCTCGACAAAGTGCGGCAGCATGAAGCGATCGTGCAGGGCCGTGCCCCAGCGTGGCAAGCGGGCTCGGTAGGGCGTCTGCCAAAAGCGCGCCACCAAGGCACGGACCAGGAGCTGCTGCGCCAGGCTCATCCGATGGTGCGGCGGCATTTCGAAGGCGCGAAGCTCCAGAATTCCCAGCCGACCGGCGGGCCCGTCGGGGGAGTAGAGCTTGTCGACGCAGAACTCGGACCGGTGGGTATTTCCCGTCATGTCGACCAACAGGTAACGAAACGCCCGGTCCACGAGCCACGGTGGCGCCTCGTCCCCATCGCCGATCTGCTGAAACGCAACCTCTAACTCGTGCACGCTTTCGTGCCGTGCCTCGTCCACGCGTGGGGCCTGGCTGGTGGGTCCAACGAAGAGACCGGAAAAAAGATAGGATAGCGAGGGGTGGTCATGCCAGTAGCCCACCAGACTACGCAATAGGTCGGGCCGACGCAAAAGCGGGCTCTGGGGCGGCGTGGGACCGCCAAGGGTGATGTGATTGCCGCCACCGGTGCCACTGTGGCGCCCGTCGAGCATGAATTTTTCCGTGCTCAGGCGCATCTCCCGGGCGCAGCGGTAAAGTGTTTCGACATTGCCGCAAAGCTCCGACCAGTCACCCGCCGGTTGGATGTTGACCTCGAGCACCCCCGGGTCGGGGGTAATGGAAAAGCTCGTCAAACGCCCAGCGCGGCAGCTGCTCGCCCGGATACCACTTGCCCTGACCGAAGTGGCGCAGGCCCTGGGGCGCGTGGATTGCTGCCAGCCGCTCGAGTAGCTCTTCAGCGTAGAGGTGCTTCGTGGGCCCCAGCGCCCCGGTATTCCACTCGGGACCATCGGGATCGTCGAGCGCCACGAAGGTGGGCTCCCCTCCCATGGTAAGGCGCACGTCGGCTCCGTCGAGAGCGGCCTGCACGCGCTCGCCGAGGGCCAAGATGCCATCCCACTGGGCCTCGGTGTAGGGCCGGGTCACCCGCGGTGTCTCGAGCACGCGCTCGACTGTCATCTCGTGACTGAACTCGACCTCACAGTCATCAACCAAGCCGCTGATCGGCGCCGCACTCGCGGGCTCCGGTGTGCAGGCCAGCGGAATATGCCCTTCCCCCGCCAAGAGACCCGAAGTGGGATCGAGACCGATCCATCCGGCACCCGGAAGGTAGACCTCGGTCCAGGCGTGCAAGTCTGTAAAGTCCGCCGCTGGCCCCTCGGGCCCGTCCAGCGGCTTCTGGTCGGCCTCGAGTTGGATCAGGTAGCCCGATGCAAAGCGGGCGGCGAGCCCCAGATGACGCAAGAGCTGCACCAGCAGCCAGGCCGAGTCCCGACAGGATCCGCGCCCAAGCGACAGCGTCTGCTCGGGCGTTTGAACGCCCGGCTCCATGCGGATGACATACTTCACCGAACACGCGATGCGTTGGTTGAGCCCGACGAGATAGTCGATCGTGCGCACGCCTTCGGACGGCTGAACTCGACGTAATACTTCCGCGAAATGTCTTCCGGTGGGAGCGCGAACGAGAAAGGGCGACAACTCCGCTCCCAGCAGCGCCATTTGCGACCCACACGGCAAGCGGTGATGGACTTTCTCACCTTCGAATCCGGCTATTCGAATTCGATTGCCTCCTTCCTCGCGCTCGCTCGCGAAAACGCACCTACGATTCGCGACCACATCTCGACCTCGATGTGGGAAGCCCTCAACCGCTTTCACCTCATGATGCGCGACGAGAGCACGCGCAAGCTCGGAGTCGAGGCACCGCTCGAACTCTACGCGGATATCCGGCGCGCCAGCCAGCTCTTCGTAGGCGTCACCGACGGCACGCTCTCCCATGACGAAGGTTGGCACTTCGCGCGCCTCGGTCGCATGATCGAACGCGCGGACAAGACCACCCGCATTTTGGACGTGCGCTATTTTCTGCTCTTGCCCACGGTGGAGGACGTGGGCACGCCTCTCGACATCGTGCAATGGTCGGCCCTGCTGCGATCGGCCAGCGCGCTGGACATGTACCGGGCCCACCGGGGCCGTCTGGTACCCACCCGCGTCGCCGAGTTTCTGCTACTCGACCGGCACTTTCCGCGCTCGGTCCTGCATTGCGTGGAAGCCGGCAGCCAGAGCCTGCACGCCATCACCGGCTCGCCGCTCGGTCAGGCCAACACCCCGACCGAAAAACGCATGGGTCGCCTACAGTCGGAGCTGGAATACACCGGTATCGAAGACATCATCGACGAAGGCCTGCACGAGTTCATCGATCGCATCCAGACCCGCCTGAACGAAGTCGGCACCGCCATCACCGAAAGCCTGCTCGCACCGTCGGCGGCATAGGCCGCGCATGGGCCTACGGAAACTCGCTGCCGGCCTTGGCCAGGGTGCTCAAGCGCCGCATCTGCTCGGGCTCACCCACCACTACCACTCGATCGCCGGCACGCAGCATCTCGTGGCGGTCGAGCCGCAGCCGCAGGGGCTCGGCGCCGCGACGAAGCGCCACCACCGAGAGGTCTACGTGATTGGCGATCTCATCGACGCGGCAGCCGTCGAGTCTGCTGTCGGCTCCGATGACAACCTGTTCGAGGTCGATCTCGGCCCCAGCCCCCGGCACCGACAACTCGATGAAATCGACCACCTCGGGACGCACGATGGCGTTGGCCATGCGCTGACCGCCGAGTTGATAGGGCGAGATGATCTGGTCGGCCCCCACCATGCGCAGGCGCCGTCCACCGGTGTCGGTCTCGGCGCGCGCGTGGATCGCAATGCTCGCGTTCAGCGAGCGGGCCGACATGGTGATGAAGACGGTGTCGGCGTCCTCGGGCGTGGTCACCACGATGGCGCGCGCCCGCGCGATGCCGGCGCTCTCCAGCACGCTCTCCTCCAGCGCCGATCCGATCACGTGATAGACGCCCGCCTCGACCAGCTCGGCCTCCAATTCGGGCCTGGGATCCACCACCACGACTTCGACGCCGCTCTTGCGCAGCTCGTCGGTGACAACCCTCCCAAGGCGGCCGTGACCGCAGACGATGACATGCTCCCGCAGAACCGAAATGCTCTTCATCATGCTCCTCCGCCACAGCACGCCGCCCAGACGCCCTTCGAGCAGAAACTCCGCCATCGCGCCCAGCGAGTACAGCACGGTGCCGAGCCCGCTGGTGATGAGCACGATCGAAAAAAGCTTGCCCGCGGTGCCCAGCGGCACGACCTCACCATAGCCCACCGTGGACAGCGTGATGACCGTCATGAACACGGCATCGAGCAAGCCCATACCCTCGATGCCCATGTAACCCGCGGTGCCGATCAGGGTCAGCCCCACCAGGCATCCAAGCGCGACCAGCAGGCGCTTGCCCGGCGCGATCGACAGCAGTCGATACAGCGGTACGAGCAGGCTCGATCCGGCTCTTGCCATGGCGTTTCGCTACGCTAACCCGGTTTCCCTACGAGCACACGTAGGGACAGCCCGCGATTGTGCAATGCGGCCCGGTGCTGGCGTCCTCCTCGCGCGTGCGTATGTGCTCCATCATGGCCAAGTACGTACGCGAGATCATGAACCCCGAGCTCTTCGCGGTGGAGCCCGATGCCCCGCGCGACGCCGCCCTGGATTACCTGCTGGCCCTGGGTATCACCGCCTGCCCGGTGATCGACGAGGCCGGCGGCTTCAAGGGCATGGTGACGCTCGCGGACCTGATGAGCGAGGGCGGCGGCAACCGCGCCGCCGACCGCATCTCTAACCCCATCATCACCATCGCGGCCAACGCGACCATCGACGAAGCCGCCCGCAAGCTGGCCGATCTCCACGCCCACCGCATCGTGGCCATCGACGACAAGGGCCGCGCCGCCGGCATGGTTTCGGCGGTGGATCTGGTGGCCGCCCTGGTCGGCTTGCCCGTAAACCACCCCGAAGGCTTCCCCCGAATCGACGCGGTCGCCGGCCTGTCCTGGAGCCCGGACCTGACGCTAGAGGCCGACCAGGGCGAGCAGGTTCCGCCCGAGCCCGGGGTGCTGGTGCTGATCTACGGCCGCGCCGGCAGCGAAGAAGTTCCCGTCTGGATCGAGCACAACGCCAACCTGCGCGCGCGCATCGACGACATGTTGAACCTGCCCCAGGACGCGCAAGCTCAGCTGGCGCTGATCCTGGAGCGCGACCGGCGCCACCTGCGCTTTCGCGTGGCTGTCGTCAGCGACCCGGGCGCCCGGCAGGCCGCAGCCGAAGCCCTCAGCGCCGACGCCGCCCGACGCCGACGCCTGGGTTGAAGCCTCGCAGACGGGCCCCGCCGTCAGTTCAGCGCGTGCGGCGCCGACAGACTGAAGGCCGGGATCTCGGCTTCGAAGAACGATCCGTCGGGCCGCTGCATCTTGTACTGACCGTGCATGGTGCCGTGGGGGGTGCGCAGCACGCAGCCGCTGGTGTACTCGAAGCCAGTGCCGGGCTCGAGCCGGGGCTGCTCGCCGACCACGCCGGGCCCCTCCACCTCTTCCTTGTGCCCATCGCCGTGCATGATGTGCCAGTGGCGACGGCGCAGCTGCGCCGTCTCTTTCCCCTGGTTGACGATGCGAATCGTGTAGGAAAAGACGTAGCGCTCCGACGCCGGCTCGCTGTGCTCGGGCAAGTAGCGGCTTTCAACGCTGACGACGATGCCCTGGGTGGTCGCTTCGAACATGGGTGCTCCAAGTGTGGGTTGGTTCGTCCGCGCGTCACCGCTCACATCTGGTACAGCATCAAATAGACCACCACGCCCGTCACCGACACGTAGGCCCACGCCGGCAGCGTGAAGCGTGCCACCTTGCGATGGCTTTCGATGCGTTCACGCAAGCCAAAGGTCAAAGTGGTGATCACCAGGGGTGCCACGGCCATCGCCAGCAGGATGTGGGAGGCCAGGATCACCAGATACACCACGCGGATGGCGCCCTGACCGCCGAAGACCGTGTCGCCGTAGAGCACGATGCGCGTGAGATAGGAGGCCAAAAACAGACAGGAAGCGCCAAACGCCGCCAACATGAAACGGCGGTGCGTTTCGCGCTGCTTGCGCCGTATGGCGCGGTAGCCGAAGAGCATCAGGATAAAGGCGACGCTATTCCACAGGGCGTTGAGCGTGGCCAGGGCGTAGCCGCTGAGCATCAGCTCTCCCCCGCCGCATCCGCCTCGGCCAAAAGCCGACGCGCGTCGCGCGCGAGCCGCAGCATGCCGTCCTGATCACTCGAGTAGAAACCGCGAATTTGCAGCTTCTTGTCGACCAAGACGAAGTGGCTGCCGTGCATGATGTTAGCCGCCTGGTCCGGAGTCTTGCCCGGAGTCTTGCCCTCGGCTGTGCCCTGCTCGGCGGGCGAATCCTGCAGGCTCTGCTTGAAGCCACCGACCACAACCTCGCGAATCTCGTCGAGCGGCCCGGTCAAAAACCGCCAGTCGGGCTGGTCCACCCCATGCTCGCGCGCATAGGCCTGGAGCACCTCGGGCGTGTCGTGGGCCGGGTCCACCGAAAACGAAACGAAGCGCAGCTGCTCGCGATCCTTGGCGAGCTTGGTGCGCACGGTGCGCATCTTGCCGGTGAGCAACGGGCAGACGTCGGGACAGCTGGTGAAGATGAAGTTGGCCACCCAGACCTTGCCGTACAGCTGCTTCGCGGTGAGCGTCTCACCATCCTGATCGCGTAGGGCGAAGACCGGCACCCTCGCGATCTCGGGCAGCGGCTCGGTCTTGCGGCAGCCCGAAATAGGCCCCGCGCCCAAGCCCAGCAGGAGCACGAGCGAAAACAACCAGCGGGCGCCGGCATTCAGCTCTCGTGGCGACGGCACCATGTCACCTCAGCCGGTAGCAAATGTGCACCGACCAGGCCAGCGCAAGCAGCGAAAAGCCCACCAACACGCCCATCTCGACCAGGGTGCTGCTCGCCCACAGGCCCGTGCCCTCGGGCAAACCACCCTGATACAGCGCCCGGCGCACGGCGCTGACCGCGTAGCCCATGGGGTTGAGGCGCGCGGCCCAGGCCATGACGCCCCCGTCGGGCGCTGGAAACATGGCGCCGCTGACGATCCACATGGGCAGCAGCAAAAGGCTCATCACCACGTGATAGCCGGCCGTGGAGTCGAGCCACCAGGCCACCGAAAAGCCCAGGGCACACAGGGAAAAGCAGGCCAGCGAGAGCGCCCCCAGCAGCAGCGGCCAGTTGATCTCCGACAACGAAAAGCCCGCCAGCGGTGCCAATGCCAGAAACAGCGCACTCTGGGAGAGCGCCACCGTGCCCGCACCCAGGCTCTTGCCCAGGACCACCGAAAAACGCGAGCCCGGTGCCACCAGCACCGCCTGCAAAAAGCCGCTATGGCGATCCTCGATCACGCTCATGGTGGTGAAGATGGCCGTAAACAGCACCACCATCACCACGACGCCGGGATAGAAGTACTCCAGGTAGTCGACATCGCCGGCCCCGGGCAGCACGAAGGTGCCACTCATGCCCGATCCAATCACCAGCCAGAAGATCAGGGGTTGCACCAGGGCGCCGACCACGCGGCTGCGCTCGCGCACAAAGCGCATCAAATCGCGGCGCACCAGCACCCCGATGGTCGAAAGCTCCTCGGCCAGGGCCGGGCGCACGCGCTGTCCTGCTACCACCTGCTCCATATCAGGCCGTCTCACCCTTTCCGGAAGCCCCCTCGTCCACGCCCTCGTCAATAGAAGCCGGCTCGGCGTCATCGCCCAAGGAACGCCCCGTCAACTTGACGAAGACGTCGCTGAGGGTCGGCCGGTGCATGGACAGGGAATCGATGCGGCCCCGGGGCAGCGACTCGACGATGCGCGGGATCAGCTCGTGGCCCTGTTCGCGCTCGAGCACCACGCGGCCATCGACGACCCGGCCAGCGAGCTGGAAGCGCTCGGAGAGTTCGGCGCACAGGGCCTCGGCGTCGCGCACCTCGAGCGTCAAGATATCGCCGGAAACCTGGCGCCGCAGCACTTCGGGCGAGTCCTCGGCGATCAGCCGGCCGCCGTCGATCACCGCCACCCGATCGCAGCGCTCGGCCTCGTCGGCGCGATGGGTGGTCAGCAGCACGGTCAGGCCGCGCTCGTCGCGCAGCCGCTCGATGCGCTCCCAGGCGCTGCGAAAGGAACGCTCATCCAAGCCCGTGGTGGGCTCGTCCATCAGCAGCAGCGCCGGCTCGTGCAAGAGCGCCCGCGCGAGTTCCAGGCGCCGCTTCATGCCGCCGGAGAAGGCGTCGATGGCCTCGTCGGCCCGGGATTCGAGGTTGGCCAGCGCCAGCAGCTCCTCGATGCGCGACTTGGCTTCAGCCGCGCTCAGACCGTAGAGGGCAGCGCTCAGGCGCAGGTTCTCGCGCGCGGTCAGCCGCGGGTCGAGACTCGGGGACTGAAAGACCACACCCATGCGCTGGCGCAGGCGGCGCCCGCCGGGGGCCACCGGCTCCCCGTCGAGCAGGAGCTGCCCTTCGTCGGGCTCGAGCAGCCCCGTCAGCACGCGCAGGGTGGTGGATTTGCCGCAGCCGTTGGGCCCGAGCAGCCCGTAGATCTCGCCCGGCCGGACCTCGAAGCTCAAGCCGTCGAGCACCTGCAGCCCCTCGAAGCGATGACGCAAGCCCTGAATCTCCAGGCGCGCACCGGCCCTGGGAGCCGCACCCACGGCGGCCGCGGCCGCGACCGGCAGCGCCGCAGCGTCCTGCACGTGGCCGTCGCTCACGTCAGCCGACCGCATCCAGCAGCAGCGCCGTGAAGAGCACCGGCAGGTAGTAGAGCGAACTGAAAAAAAGCCGCCGACCCCAGCGGTCGGGATCGCGCTCCGGATCGCGCACCCCGCGCGCGGCCGCCGCCAGATAGACCGCCGACAGCCCGAGCGCCACGACCAGGTAAATCGGCCCGGCCAGCCCCAGTGCGTAGATCGCCACGCTGCATGGCAAAAGCGCAGCGGCCCAGGCGATGGCCTGGAACTGCGCCTGCCGGTCACCGGCCACCAGCGGCAGCACGCGGATGCCCGCGGCGGCGTACTCGTGCCGGCGGTAGGTCGATAGCCCGATCACATGGGGCATCTGCCACAAAAAGACGATGCCGAAGAGCAGCACCCCGCCGACGCCCACGTGCCCGGTGACAGCCGTGTAGCCCATCAACGGCGGCAGGGCCCCGGGGATCGCGCCCACGACCATGGCCTGGGGGCTGAGAAACTTCAGGGGCGTGTAGATGCCCACGTAGCTGACGATGGCGAGCAGCCCCAAAAGCCCTGTCACCCAGTTGATGGCAAAGAGCAGGGGCAGCGAGACCAGGCACAGCAGCAGGCCAAAACCCAGCGCCAGCAGCGAATCGAGGCGGCCGGCGGGCAGCGGCCGCTCGGCGGTGCGGCCCATGAAGCCGTCGGTGTCGCGCTCGAGCCAGCAGTTGAGGGCATTGGCCGAGCCCACCAGCACCACCGTGGCCACCAGCATCAGAGTCGCCCGGGTCGCGTCGATGCGCCCCGGCGCCAACCCCATGCCCACGGCGGCGGTGGCGATCACCAGGGAGGTGACCCGCGGCTTGGTCAGGGCCACCAAATCGGCGATCCGGGGCCAAATGCTGGAGTGGGCCGCTGCGGTGCTCATGGTCACGGTCCGGGGAACTGCGGGCAATACGCCCTCGCGCCAGGGTGTAGGGCCGACGGAGCGGCCGCGCAAGGCGAGCGACGGATTCGCCGGCCGAATGGTGTAGGAAACGGTAGGTAGCGTCAAGGCGGGCACGCCACCCCGATCGGCGCTCTACCCACCCAGGAGCGAGCCCAACCAGATGCCCAGGGCCAAGAGCAAGAGCCCTCCTGCGACGCCGATAACCAGCAGCGGCAGGCGGCTGACGGGCACCTCGGGGGGCTTGGCCTCGGGCTGTAGTACGGCCTGCTGGGCCGCGGCGCTGGCGCCCGACAGGCAGCGCTGCAGGCCGTTGGCCAGCTCCACGGCGTCGGCCTGGCGCTCCTCGGGCTTTTTCTTCAGGGCCCGAGCGATGACCTGCTCGAGTGCCGGGGGAAAGCGCAGGCCCATGACGCGCTCGTTGAGGAGTATCGGCGTCTCCTGGAGGTGGGCGCGCATCACCTCGACGGGCTTGGTGGCCTCGAAGGGCAGCTTGCCGGTCAGCAGCTCGTAGAGGATCAGCGCCAGCGAGTAGATGTCGCTGCGCCAGTCCAGGGGCTCGCCCTGGGCCTGCTCCGGACTCATGAATTCGGGCGTGCCGAAGACCATGCCCTGCTGGGTGAGCATCATGGAGCCGCGCCCCATCTGCTTCTCGCTGACCTTGGCCAGACCGAAGTCGAGCACCTTGGGAAAGTCGGGGTTGCCGCCCTGCTCGGTGAGGAAAATGTTCTCCGGCTTCAGATCGCGGTGGATGATGCCGGCGCGGTGGGCTTCGGCGAGGGCGTGGCAGACCGGAATCATCACCCGCAGCGCGCGCTCCCACTGCATCGGACCCTGGCGCCGCACGTATTGGGCCAGGTTGCGCCCCTCCATGTAGTCCATGACGAAATAGGCCGCGCCATCCTCGAGCTCGCCGAATTTGTAGACGCGGGCGGTATTCGGGTGGGAGAGCTGACTCATGGAGCGGGCCTCCCGTCGAAAGCGCGCCACCAGGTCCTCGCGGCTGGCGTACTTGGCGTGCAGCACTTTGATCGCCACCAGACGATTCATGCTCGGCTGCTCGGCCTTGTAGACCGAGCCCATGCCGCCACTGCCGATCTTTTCGAGAATCCGGTACTCGCCGCCGTCGACGGGCGCACCGATGAGGGGGTCGCTCACAGCGGCGATGGTAGCAGGGATGGCTCGGACTGCGCAGCGGGCACAACGCCGGGACGCGGGGTGCTGGCCCAAAGATTGCGGTGGGCGCGGTCGGCACCGCCTCGAAGTGTTAGTAGGGTGGTGCTGCGATGGCTCAAATACGACAGCCACGGCCCTACCCCTGGTCGCACCTGCGGCGGCTCGATCGCCGGCAGCGCTGGGCCGAGCGCTCGGCGCTAAAGGCCCTGGGCGTGCCCGGAGCCGCTGCCATCGCATCAGCCCAAGAACTCTTGGGGGCCACCGTCGAGCTCCGCGCGGGCCATATCGAAGCCGTGTCGCATCAGCACCGCGGCACGCTGCTCGAGCAGCGCCCCCATGGGCCCCTGGTCGCCGCCACCCTGAGCACCGACGCCGGCCCGAACTCGGTGAGCGCCCTGGCCTTTTGCAGCGCCCACTTCGCGGCGGCCGTGGTCGACCGCCTGCTCGGTGGCGACGGCACGCTGCCCTATCTGCCACAGGCGGAACTCGATGCCCTCTCGCGCGGAGCCCTCGGCTACCTGCTGGCGCGCACGCTGGCCGACGGCAGCAGCCGCCTGCGCCTTTGTGAGGTGGTCAACCAGCCACGGGCGGTACTCGAGCGCATGGTCCCCGGCAGCAGCTGGCTGTGGCCCCTGACGCTGGTCGTCGAGCCGCGGCCCAGCGAAGCCAGTGGCCGCAGGCTACAAGGACAGGTCTCGCTGCTATGGGTGCTGCCCGAGGCGCCGGAAGCTGTCAGCACGGCCGACACCACGCCCCGGAGACCACAGCTGCCCCCCACCCACCTTCGGGGGCTGCCACTGACCCTCTGCGCCCACGCCGGACACCTGACGCTCACGCGCGACGAACTAGAAACTCTGAGTTACGGCGACGTGGTGATCCCGGAGCGGTGCCGCTTGCAGCGCCGGGGCCTCGGCTTCGTGGGCGAGCTGGAGCTGCACGCCGCCGGCGCCCGGCGTGCGCTTTTGCGCTGCCAGCTGCTGCCGCAGTCTCAATTGCCCGACAGCCAACTTCGCGTACTCGAAGTGCTGGGGCAGGCGACGGGCAGCGGCCGCGGCCGACTGCTGAGCCACAGCCCGGAAGCGGACAACTCCAAGGGCAGCCCAGGCGATCGAAAAAGCGAGGAGACGAGCATGGGGCAGAGCCGATCCAAAGAACAAACTGAAAGTGAAGAACACACCAAGGCCGGCGGCGCCGGCCGCGCCGAGGCCATCGAGCGCAGCGTGCAGCTGGCCGGGGATGCGCCTGTCGAACTCTGCATCGAACTTTCGCGCTTCACTCTGAGGCTGGAGGAGCTGGCCTCGATCGAGGCCGGCGAGGTGCTCAGCAGCGGCCGCCCCATCGGCGAACGCGTCACCCTGCGCGCAGGCGACCAGCCGCTGGCCCACGGCGAGCTGGTCGACGTCGACGGCGAAATCGGCATGCGCATCACCGAAGTTCTCGGCGCCGGCTGAAAGCGGCGCACGACGGATCAATCCACGATGCGATAGCGCAACTTGGCCACCTGCGCCCCGCGCCGCACGTCGAGCACGAGTTCCGAGGACGTGGCCATCATGTCCCAGACGTTTTTGAACTGCTCGGGCCGCTCGATGGACTGCCCGTTGACGCGCATGACGGTATCCCCGGGACGCAGCACGCCCTGCCTGGGCTCGTCGTCGAAGAGGCGAATCAGGCGCCAACCGACGAAACGGCCCTTGTGCAGATGGGGCCGGGCCTGAACGCGCTGCAAGAAACGGCCGACGCCGTCGGCCAGGACCGCGAAGAGCTGCGGCCGCGGAATCTCACCGGCCTCCACCGAACCGCTCGGACCGGGCGCCGGCAACTCCGATGGCGGGGCCTGCTTGTCGCCAACTTTCGCCACCTGGGGCGGACCGGACGCAGCACTCACGCGACCGCGTTCCGCCGGGGTCGCGCTCGCGGAAGCCTGCCCCGAACCGCCGCGACGGGACTCGAGCGCCGGTGCCGCCGCCTCGGCCTCCTCGCGGGTGGGCAGCGGCAAGGGATCGCCGCGCTGGCCGCTGGATGAACCGGCACAGGCCATCCCCCACAGCGTCGTCGCGGCGCCGACCAGAACCATCGCCCGCTTTGTCGGGCTGCTGGCGCTGGCCATGACTGAACACAAGCCCATGGGTCCATCATAGCTGCAGCCAGCGGGACGGGGTCCAATTTTCCACAGCACTGCAGGGCCCGCGGACCGTGCACTCAGACCGCAGCCAGGCTCGCGCCGAGCCGCTCGAGGCAAAGCTCGATTTCCTCGGCGCTGACATTCAACGCCGGCATCAGCCGCAACAGGCCGGGGCGCGGTGCATTCAAGAGCAGGCCGCGCTCGAGGGCACAGGCCACCACGGCAGGCGCGACGTCGGCCGCGAGCGGCAGGGCCAGCAGGAGCCCCTTGCCCCGCGGCGGACCACCCCCATGGCGGGCGGCCAGGGCCTCGAGCCCGCGCTGGAGCTGCTGTCCCCGTTCGAGACAGTTCGCGAGAAAGGCCGGCTCGGCCACCAGCTCGGCAACCGCCAAGCCCACCGCCGCCATCAGCGCGTTGCCCCCGAAGGTCCCGCCCTGATCGCCGGGCTCGAAGCAGCACACCGACTCCCGTGAAAGCAACGCCGAGATCGGCACGCCCGCCCCCAGCCCCTTGCCCAGCGTCATGATGTCGGGCCGCACGCCTTCCCAGTCGCAGGCCAGGAAACGGCCGCTGCGCCCCATGCCGGTCTGGATCTCGTCGACGATCAAGAGCAGCCCATGGCGGTCGGCCAGTTGCCTGAGCGCGCGCAGGTAGCCCTCGGGCGGCACCACCACCCCGGCCTCGCCCTGAATCGGCTCCACCATGATGGCGATCACCTCGTCATCGATGGCCGCCTCGACGGCCCCCGCATCGCCGAAGGGAACCTTTTGGAAGCCCGGCACCTTGGGCTCGAAGAGAACATCCCAACCGGGCTTGCCGCTGGCCGCCATGGTCGCCAGCGTGCGCCCGTGGAAGCCGCCCTCGGTCGTGATGATGCCGTAGGCCCCGCCGCGGTGCACCGCTCCCCACTTGCGCGCCAGCTTGATCGCCCCCTCGTTGGCCTCGGCGCCGGAGGTCGCCAGAAAGACGCGATCGAGGCCGCTGAGCTGCGCGAGCCTGTCGGCCAGCCGTGCTGCGACCTGGTTGTGATAGCCCGGACCGGCGTGGATCAACTCGGCGGCCTGGGCGGCCAGCGTTTCTTGCACCAACTGCGGGCTATGCCCCAGCAGGTTGACGGCCCAGCCCTGCACGAAGTCCAGGTACTCGCGGCCATCGCGGTCGTAGAGAAAACAGCCGCGGCCGCGAACCATCACCGGCTCCGGCTTGGCCGCCACCACCATCAGGTGTTCATGGGGATCGGACATGGCCCGAGGCTTAGCCGAGTCGCTTGACGCGCGCCAGGATGCGCTCGGCGACTTCCTCGACACTGCCGACCGCGTCCACGTGTTCGATCGGCTCACCCGGGAAGTGCCGCTCCAGATCGGAGTAGAACTCGCACAGCCGCTCCTGCAGCGGCTCGGCGTCGTAGATCTCCTCACCGCGCCGGCGCGCGCGTCGCTCGGCGGCCACCTCCGACGGCACGTCGAGCACCAACGTCAGGTCCGGCCTGCGGGCGTAGCGGTTGAGGTCGCGGATCCATTCAATAGCCTCGGGACCACCGCCGGTGATCGACTGGTAGGCCACCGAAGAGTGGTAGTAGCGGTCGCAGATCACGCTCACGCCATCGCGCAGCTGGGGCAGGATCTCGCTCTCGCAGTGGTCTACGCGGTCGGCGGCGAACATCAACGCCATCGTGGTCCAGTTGGGCGGACGCACACTGCCCGAAGCACTGCTGACCACAAAGCGCCCCATCAGCGCCTGGCGCAAGAGCGCGCCCACCGGCCCGGTGCTGGGCTCGGCGGTGGTGTGCACCTGAACCTCGGCCGCACGCAAGCCGCGCGAGAGTTCGCGGCTGTGGGTGGTGGTTCCGGCCCCATCGACGCCCTCGAGCACGATCAGCTTGGCGTTATTCATCGACTGTCCTGACCGCCTGGCGTGGAATCTCGGCTGCGCTGCGGCGATCGCCGAGGGACCCGGCCGCGCGCGCTTCGAAGCCCTTTACGCGGCCCAGGTCTTCGAATCAAGGCGCCGGGGGCCCGGCATCACGCCATCGCTACTGGCAGTGGCCGGCCTGACCCAGGCGGCACAGGGCGCCGTGGGCCTGGGCGGCCAGGGCGCCTCGCGGGGCCCGCAGCAGATAGCCCTCGTAAGCCAAAACGGCACCGGCCCGATCCTGGGTGTAACGCTCGAGCAGACGCCCGAGCGCGAACTGCGCATTGTGCCCGGCGGAATGGCGCTGACCGACCCGCGCGGCCCGCTCGTAGGCCTTGCGCGCCCGCGGGATCTGGGCCTGGGCGGTGTAGGACTCGGCCACCAGCGTCAGGGCCTCGAGGCGAATACCCAAGGGCATGCCGGCCGCTCCCAAGCGCTGCAGCCGCGCGCGCGCGGCCGCGTGTCGCCCCTGTCGCAGCAGCCGGCGCGCCTCGCCCAACTCCTGCTCCAGGCGGGCCACGCTCTGCTCCTCATCCTGATCGAGCAGCTCGTCTTCTACACCATCCACGACTCCGAGCGCCGGATCGGTGAAATCCATGTCCGGCACCGGCGCAGCCGTCTGCTCCCGCCCGAGCCGCGACTCAATGGCGGTGCGAACCGCGCGCTCGTAGGCATCGCCGTCATCGGCACGCACCTGCAGCCGCTCGCCCACCGTCAGCCTGCGCGCCGGCGCCCCCGAGCGCGGGGTCACCTCGACCACACCCTCCTGCACGCCCACGTCGGTATTGCCAAGCTCGTCGACCTCCACCGTAAAACGGGTGCCTATGACGCGCACGAGCGCAGCCTTGGACTCGATCAGGAGCGTCTGCCGTCCGCGCTCGACGGGATGAAAGTCCACCGCCACGCGGCCGACCGCCAGCGAAAGCGCCAGCTCGGTAGCCGACAGCCGCGCCAGCCGCAGCTCGGTGTGGGCCGCCATGTCCACGCGCGCCGCTCCCAGATCCAGATCGATGCGACCGTGACGCCCGCTCTCCAGGGTCTGCCCCTCGGCGATGGTCCCGCGCTGCACGGCCGCATCGCCGATGCGCAACTCGAAGCGCGCCTCGCCGGGACCGACCGACCCGCCCGTGCCGGTGCCGAACAGGAGGAAAGCCGCAGCCGCACCAGCCACCGCCGTGGCGGCCAACGACAGCCCCAGACGCAGCTTTCGCAGCCGCCCCGCTCGGCTCCCCCCTGAAGCGGGCAAGTCCACCGCCGCGGCCGAGCGCGTGCGCCAGGCCTGCAGCAGCGAGCGCTCGTAGCGGGCGCGCGAGAGCTGGTCGAGGGGCTCGGACTGCTCGCTGAGCTGCCGTGCCAAACGCGCGCTGGGAGCCTCGAAGCCCGAGCCATCCAGGCCCGACTCGGAAAATGGCGAGCGACGCTCAGTCATCGCCCAACTCCCGGGCCAGTTCGTCGAGGCGCCGGCGCGCCGCCGTCAGACGCCCGTGCAGCGTGGAGATACCGACCCCGGTCACGCCGGAGATCTCTGCGAAGGTGTAGCCCTCCACGTCGTGCATCAGGAAGACCACACGCTGTTCGGGCGACAGCCGCGCGAGGTAGTGCGCCGCGTCGGCCGCCGGGTGGACGCTGCGGTCGGGGGCCGCGGCCGGCACGCCCAACCCCACGTGCTCGGCCAAGCGCGACCAGCGACGCCGGCGCCAGCGGCTGCGGGCCGCGTCCAGGGCGCGCCGGGTGGCGATGCCGAAGAGCCAGGTCGAGAGACTGGAGCGGCCGTCAAAGCGCTCGGCCCCATCGAGAGCCGCCAGAAAGACCTGCTGGACCACGTCCTCCACGTCCGGGTCGTCACCGCCGAGAATGCGCGCCACGTGGCGGTGCAGACGGTCGACGTGGCGGCGGAAAATGTCGCGAACGGCGGCGTCGTCGCCAGCGGCGGCGGCGCGCAAGAGCGCACGGTCCCGCTCGCGCTCCGAACGAGCTCCAGCTCCCGAACTCAACTGCATCGCTCGCTGGGCCATGGCCATCTCTTCGTCGTTGTCTGACACGTGGAATTCCGGCCCAGGGTCGCGTCATAGAAGGAAATTGCGGAGCGCTGTGCCGGAACGGCGCGGCGGCCCGGAGTTCACCGGACGGTTACCCGAAACGTGAGCGGCGCAGTGGAACACGATGGCGCTCACGGCCTCAAGCGCACGACCGCCTGCATCCAGGGGCTCCAGCGGTCGCCGCGCGCTTCCAGCGCTTCTCCCGTGGTCATCTGGTAGCGGTCGATGGTGAAGTCCACACCAGCCTCGACCATCAGCTCGAGGCCGGTGGCCGCCTGGTAGGCCAGTTCCAGAGTGCCGCGGGCCCCCAGGTCGGTGTCGAGCCCGCCGCGGCCCATGCCCATGTCGGCCTGGAAGTCCCCCAGACGGGTCAGGAAGGCCAGGCTGGCGCCGGGGGTGAGGGCACCGAAGCGAAAGGGACGGCTGTAGTAGCCGGCCGTGAAAGTCGTGTAGCGGTAGCGAACGTCGAGGCGGTCGGTGCTGCCGGGAGTCATGGGAAAGTCGCCGCTGACGATCAGGCACTGGCCGATCACGCACAGACCGGCACCCAGGCCCAGGCCCACCCTCAGCTCATCGCTGGCCGACGACAGACCGCTGTAGAAGCGCAGGTAGGCCAGCGGCTCGACTTCGCCATCGAAGCCCTCGACGTCGCCCTCGTCAGCCTCTTCATCGAGCTCGTCGCGGTACAGGCGCCGGAAGGTGCCGAAGTCGCTGGGGCGGCCCAGGGCCTCGGCCTCCGCATCGGCTGCGACCGCCGCATCGACCTCTTGGTCGGTGGAGTCGGCGCTGACTTCACGCCCAACCCCGGCCGTCGCCGCGGGCCGCTGCTGGCTGGCCGCCGCCTCGTCCTGCAGCGACTCGAGCGCCAGCGCCAACGCCCGTGGAGCCGGATCGGCAGCATCGGCGGCCAACGCCACTTGGGCGCTGAAGGAACGGCCTTCGGGGGCCCCGAGCACCACCTGCAGCGCCCCGTCGACACGCCCGAGCGCCACGTGCCCCACCGGCACCGCCTCCAGGATCCCCCCGGGCGGCGGGTCCCCCACCTCGACGGGCCGGCCGAGCCGCAGCTCGAGCACGCGCGCCACCTCGAGCGCCAACTCGCGCAGCTCGGGAGCCGGACGCAGGGTGGTCACCGAGGTAATCTCGGGCAGCCCCGAACGCAGTCCAGCGCTCATGCCGCTCGGGCGATACTGTGCAGCAGCCGGGCTTGCCAGCGCCCCACCCACACAGAGCCACATCAGCGCTACCAGTGCGCGCATATGCTCACTTTAGATCCGGACAGGTGTACGAATCAAGCACACCCCTGGCCGATGAGGTCGATTTCCCCTCTCGATTGCGCAACCGCACGCCGCCTGGCCGATTGGGGCTACTGGCCCCAATGCCCAAAAAGCGCCGCTTCCACCCGCTCGGGCTCGAGCTGCAGCTCGCGGGCGACCCAGGCGAGCGTCCAGCGGTGAATGCGCCCCCCCGGCGGCCGCAGCAGCTGCTCGACAATGGCGCCGTCGAGGCGCTCGGGAGCCGGCTCATCCCAGGCGGGATGGTAGTTTTGGACGAGCCAGGCCTGCACGGCAGCGGCATCGCCTGCAAGGGGCCTGGCCGCCTGGCGGATGCGCAGGGCTGCGCGCAAGGCCCCGTGGTAGGCGATCTGGGCCGCTGCCCAGGGGGGCGCCGGGGCGCCTGTCGCAAGGGCGGCCGAAAGCGCGCGACACCTTCGTTCCAGGTCCTCCAGGCTGCGGCAGTCGAGTTCGCGCAGGCTGCCGGGGAAGCGCCGGGCGAGCGCGCGCAGCTCGGCGCGAGGCGCCTCCGACGACACCGGCGCCCGCCGCAGTCGCTCGATCTCGGCGTACTTGTCGAGCAGCGCGCGCAGGGCCTGGGGCGAGGGCGAATGGGACACGAACCCTGGGGTAACGCGTCGCGCCGGCACGGTCCAGCCGACACAGCGGCGTGGGAATTTCCGCCCGCTGTGGTACTCCCGAAATTCACAGTTCAGCGAGGATTGAGACCATGAGCGAGGCGACGATCGAGAGCGTTTCCCACGAAAACCGCGTCTTTCCTCCCAGCGAGGAATTTTCCGCGCAAGCCCGTATCTCCACGCGCGAGCAATACGAAGCGCTCTACCGGCGCAGCCTGGAGGATCCCGAGGGCTTTTGGCGCGAGCAGGCCGAGGCCTTGCACTGGTTCGACGCCCCCGAAACCATCGTGGAGTGGAAGCCCCCCTTCGCCAAGTGGTTTGTGGGGGGCACCACGAACCTGGCCTACAACTGCCTCGATCGCCACCTGGACGGCCCCCGCCGCAACAAGGCCGCGATCATCTGGGAGGGCGAGCCCGGCGACATTCGTGTGCTGACCTATTTTCAGCTCCACCGCGAGGTCTGCCGCTTCGCCAACGCCCTCGAAGGCCTGGGCATCGGCAAGGGCGACCGCGTCGGCATCTACATGGGCATGGTGCCCGAGGCGGCCATCGCCATGCTCGCCTGTGCGCGCATCGGCGCTGTCCACAGCGTGGTCTTCGGAGGCTTTGCCGCCGACGCCGTACGCGACCGCATGAACGATGCACAGGCCAAGGCGGTGATCACCCAGGACGGCGCCTACCGGCGCGGCAGTGTGGTGGCGCTCAAGGCCCAGGTCGACGCCGCCGTCGAGCAATGCCCCAGCATCGAGCACGTCATCGTACTGCGGCGCACGCAAAACGAAATCGAGATGCGCGAAGGCCGCGACCACGACTGGCACGAGCTTGTGGCAAATTCCTCGAGCACGCACCAGGCCCCCGCGCTGGACGCCGAGCATCCGTTATTCATCCTCTACACCTCGGGCTCCACCGGCAAACCCAAGGGGGTCTTGCACAGCACCGGCGGCTACATGGTCGGCACCTATTTGACCAGCCGTTATGTCTTCGACCTACGCGAAGAAGACACCTATTGGTGCACCGCGGACGTGGGCTGGGTAACCGGCCACAGCTACATCGTCTACGGCCCACTGGCCAACGGCGCCAGCGCCGTGATGTACGAGGGCGCCCCCAACGCCCCCGACCCGGGGCGCTTCTGGTCGATCATCGAGCGCCACGGCGTCAGCATCTTCTACACGGCGCCGACCGCCGTGCGCGCCTTCGTCAAATGGGGCGACGACTGGATCACCAAGCACGACCTGTCCTCGCTGCGACTCCTGGGAACCGTGGGCGAGCCCATCAACCCGGAGGTCTGGGTGTGGTACCGCAACGTCGTCGGCGGCGGGCGCTGCCCCATCGTCGACACCTACTGGCAGACCGAGACCGGATCCATCGTGATGACGCCGCTGCCGGGCGCGGTGGCAGCCAAGCCCGGCTCCTGCTCGCTGCCCTTCTTCGGCGTATCGGCCAAGGTGCTGCGCGAGGACGGCACCGAAGCCGACACCAACGAGGGCGGCCTGCTCTGCATCGACCGACCCTGGCCATCGATGCTGCGAACCGTCTGGGGCGACGACGAGCGCTACAAACAACAATACTTCTCGCGCTTCGAGGGCAAGTACTTCACGGGCGACGGCGCCCGCCGCGACGAGGATGGTTTTTTCTGGGTGGTCGGCCGCATCGACGACGTGGTCAACGTCTCGGGCCATCGCCTCGGCACCGCCGAAATCGAGAGTTCGCTGGTGGCCCATGCCCTGGTCGCCGAAGCCGCCGTGGTGGGCATCCCCGATGAGTTTACGGGCCAGGCCCTGGTGGCCTTCGTGACCCTGAAGTCCGGCAACACCCCCAGCCCCGAGCTGGCCGACGAGCTGTGCCAGCACGTGGGTGCCGAAATCGGCAAGTTCGCGCGCCCCAAGCGCATCCGCTTCGCCGACGCCGTACCCAAGACCCGCAGCGGCAAGATCATGCGACGGCTCTTGCGCGACCTGGCGGCCGGCAAAGAAGCCCACGGCGACATGACCACGCTCGAGGACATCGGCGTGTTGGCCCAGCTCCGCGAGCACGAGGAAGGGTGAGCGATCCGCTGGCGCGCATGATGGACTTCGATCTCTCGCCCGAGCAGCGGGAGGTGCGGCGCACGGTGCGCGCCATGGCCGAGTCCAAGATCCTGCCCGAAGTCGAGCGCCTCGAGCGCGAGGGTCGCTATCCACTGGAGCTGATCCCAAAGCTTTCCGAGCTGGGCCTGCTCGGCCCAATGATCCCGGAGCGATACGGCGGCTCCTTCACGGACGTCCTGACCTACGGGATCATCTGCGAAGAAATGGCGCGCATCGACTGGGTGCTGGCCTCGGTCATCAGCGTCAGCAATTCGCTGGCAGCCAGCTCCATCCTGGCCCACGGCAGCGAAGCCCAGAAAGAGCGCTACCTGCCGCCGATCGCCAGCGGCCAGTGCCTGGCCTCCGCCTGCCTTACTGAGCCGGGCGGCGGCACCGATCTAGCGCGCATGCAAACCACCGCCGAGCGCACCGAGGGCGGATACGTCCTGCGCGGCAGCAAGGTGTTCATCTCCCATGCCCAACACGCCGATCTCTTCTTCGTCGTCGCGACCATGGACCGGCAAAAGGCCCACCGCGGCGTCACCGCCTTCCTGGTCGAGCCCAAGCACAGCGAGGGCCTTCGCATTGGCGACATCCCCATGCGCACGCTGCGCCGCGACAACCTGGCCGAGGTGAGCTTCGACGATGTCTTCGTGCCCGACGAAGGGCTCTTGGGCGAGGAGGGCCGCGGCTTTCCCATCCTCGGCGGGGCCCTCGACGTGGGGCGCTTCTCGGTGGCCGCGCGCTGCGTCGGTCAAGCCCAGCGCGCCGTCGACCTGTGCCTACCCTACGCCCGCGAACGCCAGGCCTTCGGACAGGCCATCGGCGAGTTCCAGCTGATCCAGCAAAAGCTCAGTGCCATGATCTGCCGGGTCGAGCAGGCCCGCCTGCTGGTCTATCGCCTCGGGCGCATGAAGGACGCCGGCCTGGGTCGAGCTTCGATGGAGGCCTCCATGGCCAAACTGATGGCCAGCCGCGCCGCCGTCGACAACGCCCTCGACGGAATCCAAATCTTCGGCGCCTACGGCCTGAGCGAAGAATATGAAATCGGCCGCCTGCTCCTGGAAGCCAAGGCCCTGGAGCTCGGTGAGGGCACCAGCGAGCTACACACCAAGTTGATCGCCGAGTACGCCCTGGGGCTGCGGACGCAGTAACGCTCGATGGCCAAACGACGCCCCAAGAGCGGCTCCGCTTCTGGAGCCGAAGACGAGAACCGGACGCCCCCCCGCGGCGGCAAACGCGCGTCCAAACCACCCGAAAGCTCGCTGCCCCCCCCGGCCGTCAACGACGCCGAGTTCCAGGCCGACGCCGAGGCCCTGCGTGAAGCCAAAGGCTTCCGGGCCGGCGCCCGCCACATCTGGATCGCAGTACTGGCCAATCTGCTGCTGGGCGCCATCTGCCTCGGCGTGCCCTACTACCGCGGCCAGCAGCAGGCCCAGGACTCGCTGCGCGCCTTCGGCCGCGTGGCCGCTTGCTTGCTCGGCGGCAGGTCCGAGGACGGACTCGGCCTGGGGCTGCCCATCGGCGAGCGCGACCACTACGCCGCCCAGGTGCTCTCGGCACAAGCCGACTGGCCCAAACGATGCAACGCCCCACTGCAGGCGGTGGCCCCGGCCGAAGCCATTTTCCTTTGGCCCTCGGTCAAGACCGCCGGCGCCGACGTACGCGCCGTCATCGGCCTGGTCGAACGCGAGCTCGAGGCCCTGGGCCGCGGGCGCATCGGCGGCCATGGGCGCATCTCGGAGCGGCCACTGCTAGCCCTGGCCAAACTGCGCGCCGCCCTCACCCTGCTGGCCCAGGCCGCAGGCGTCAGCGACGGCCTCGACGCCGACGCCCTGAAATTCGAGTCCCCCCCGACGCTACCACAGCCGACGCGGCTTCCATTGACCGCCGGTGAAGACGCATCCCTCAACATTTGGTTTGGAGCCGACGGAGTCGAAGCGATCGCCCTCGATGGTCGCGGCATCTCGTGGCTGCGCCTGGAGAGCGGACAGCTCGACCGCCACCGCATGAAGCGCACGAGCCTGGTGCGCGGCGTCCTGCGCCAACAGGGCACGACCCACCTGGTCTGGGCCATGCCCGAACGGCGCTGCGCCGAACTCGAGGGCGGCTGCGTACGACGGGCGACGGGCATCGCCACCTTCGGCCACGGTGCCCGCGAGCTGCCAACCCCCACCTGGCTGGCGGGCCACCCGGCCAGTCGCTTCGATCGCAGCTTACACCTGCACCTGGGCCAGCGCGCGGACCTGCTGGCGCTGCTGTCGGCCGAGGGCGACCTGGAGCTGCGGCGCTTCGACCTGAAGGCGACGCCGACTCAGGCATCGGGCTCCGAAGATCAACCGACGCCTCCGCTGAGCCCGACTGCGAGCTGGCGGCTTCCGACGAGCACAGCGCCCGAAGACGCCGCCCTGCTCACGACCGCTTCCGAGCGCTTCGTCGCCTGGACCCAGAGCGCCGGCGACGTCAGCGAACTTTGGCTATGGGACTACGAAGCGGCCACGCCCGCGCGCAAGCTCGGCGAGGCTGCGGGAGCCGAGCCACATGTACTGACCTGCGCGCAGCAGACAGGCCCCGCGCAGGTCGTGCTCTTGACCGACCGCGAGTTGACCGTGCTGGACGCGGGCACCGCCACGGCGCCGTCCTCGGCCCCGGACGCCCCAGCCGACCCCCGCGGTGACCGACGCGTGGAGCTACGACTCGAGGCCCCCTTCCATGCCGAAGACCCCGACAAAGATCGGGTGCGCGTGCTCTGCGACGATCGAAGCATCTGGATCGTCGGCCTCAGCGTGGACAAGGACTTGACGCTGATGCGCTGTGGACCCGATCGCTGCGATGCCCCCCGCGTGCTCGCCGAAAATGCGAGCGGCTTCGATGTCGCAAGCCACGCTGGCGGCCTCGTAGTCGCCAGCAGCGGCGCCCGGGCCCCACAGATCGCCGTGAGCGTCATAGGAGCCGACGGCAAGGTGCGCGGCGAGGCCACCACGCCCGGCGCCTGTTGGGATCCACCGGCGGGCATGTGCAATCGCCCTACGCTGACTTCGAGCGGTCGCCGCCTACTGCTCGCGGCAAGGGAGCGTTCGGATCTACTGGCGATGGAAGCCGACGAGCGCGGCCTTCATTGGCGCGCGCTGCAGGGCCTGAAGGTAGGCGCCGCAGCCAGCACCAACGTCTCTTCGCCGATGGATCAGCACCGACTGCGCAAGGGCCTATCGCGGTAACAAGGCCTTCAGGCCACCCGGGCGAGCGGCTTTCCCGGGTGCACCGCCCTCGGCGGGCAGGTCTCGGCGTTCAGCTCGGCGCTGAGCTGTCGAAGTCCGTGCAGACTCAACCGTCCACTATCGGAGAGAAACGCGAACAGCAGACGAACCGATGCCACCAGCCCCTGCGTACCAAGACCCATGTGGCGGGCCAGCGGAAGTGCCTCCGCGCGCAGCCAACTCGAAAGACAAAGCCCCTGCCACGGCCCAGCGGGCTCCTCGATGTGCTCGAAAGCACTGATGACCAGCTCCCGTAGCAGCTCGCGGGCCAGGGACTCGAGCCCCTGGCGTCCGCTCCAGCGCTCCAGCTCGGCCAGCAGCGCGTCTTCGGCGTGCATGGGCGACAGCGCGCGCTCCTCACCCGGCGGCAGGGCGATCGGCAGGGAATCCAGCGCACGGTCTACGGATGCGGCCTCAGCCGCGGCATGAACGAGATCGAGCATCACAGGCCTCCTCGGTCCCCTGAGGCTGTCTACGCCGGGACCTTTACCCCCCTATCGGCCAGTGCCGCTGCCGGTTTCTGAAAAACGACCGCGACCGCCGATCTTTTTTCAAGGCGCCAGCACGGGCGCAGAAGCGGCCTCCGCGGCGGGCCCGCCCGATGGCTTCTGCACAGGGGCCCCGGTCTCGAACTCGGAACCGTCATCGGCACCAAAATCGTCCCAGCCCGCTTCCTCCACCCTCTGGTAGGGCAAGGGCGCCGTGCCGCCCTGGATATCTCGGACTTCGGTCGGCGTGCCCTCGGGAACGAAACGGAAGCGTGCGAGTTCCGCGAGCGCGTAGTCGCTGGCCCGCGCGTCGTACCAACCGCGCGCGCGCATGCGCGCAACCATCTTGCGCATGCGCTCGAGATGGCCTTCGGGCGGACTACCGCGCTCCACGTGCAGCTGCGCTCGCTTGGGGTTGGGCAGGATCGTCGCCAGATAGATCGACTCGGCCGGAGAGAGCTGTGCGGGCAGCCGATTGAAGTAGTACTTGGCACCATTGCGAATGCCGTAGACACCGGGTCCGTACTCGATCACGTTCAGATACAGCTCGAGGATGTCGCGCTTGGGCATCACCCGCTCGATCCACCAGGTCAGCAAAACCTCCTGGATCTTGCGCGCAAGCGTCTTTTCGCGATGCAGAAAGACGTTCTTCACCAGCTGCATCGTGATCGTACTGGCTCCCACCACATACCGCCCCGCCTCCAGATTGCGCACCAGCGCATTGCGAATATGCGGCGGCGAAAATCCGCGGTGCCCAAAAAACCGCGCATCTTCGTGGGCCAAAACCGCGCGCACAAAAAACGGACTGATGTCCTCGAGATAGGTCCAGGCGGGAGTGCCCGGCCCGGTCTCCAGCTCGAAGACGGTGCCGTCGGGCTCGAGCACGCTATGTAAAAACGCGAACTGAAAGCGTCGCAGATCGGCCAGCGCTGGCACCGTGAGGAACTCGCACGCATCGGCGATATCCATCTCGAGTTCGGTGGACGCAAGATCTCGGGTATCGATCTTTGTGCGCAGCGACGCACCGATGTTGCCTCGCCAGCTGGCATGCTTCAGATCCCCCAGGAGCGGCTCCGGAATCGAGCGCAGGGCCTCGTTGCACGGCGTCGGTGCCATCTTGGCGTCGAGATCGATCAGGAAATGCTCGGCGCTGTGTTCCAGCGCACCGTGAATCGTCGCCACGGCCGCGCCAAAACGAAGCGTGCCCTCGTCGATCTGGAGGCGCTTTTGCAGCGGCAAAAAATGCCCCTTGCCCTGCACGTGCAGCGAAATTTTCTGCACGGGCTCGGGCGCGATCCTCGGCGAGAAGATCGCCGCATCGAGCACGCTCAGATCGCCCGAAACGGCCAGACGACTGGCGCTGGCCGCCTTCACGTCGAGCGTGGCATCGATCCAGCTCTGCTCGGGACGATGCCACGGAATCGACGGCAGCACCGGGATCAGCAGCGAAAGCGGCACTCGACCCATCGTCAACGTGCCATCGGCCCGTAGCTCGCTCGGGATCAGCGACAACTTCCATCCGAGCACTCCCGAGCCCTGCGCCCGCCCCTCACCCTCGACCACGATCTCGCGACTCGATTGCTTGCGCGCCCTGACGCCCAGGCCTTCGACCATCGCCGTCCCCGCCCCCAGCTCCCGAACCTGGGCATCTTCGAGCTGTAGACTCGCTCCCTCCCCGATGCGATTGAGCAAGCCCGCGCCCTCGCCGGGCTCGGTAAAACCCGCCCCCCCCCCCGCATCAGCCTTCCCCGCCCCCGGCTCGGGCTGCGCCAGCAGACGCCGACCGACATCGAGCAGCCGCGCCAGCAGACGGGGAGGCGGATCCGAAGCCGCATCCTCCACCTGCTGCGCGTCCTGCGCAGCGGTCGGCGCCCCGGCGATCTCCTCCCCGCGTGCGGCCGGCTCGATCCAGAGCGTGGCGCCGCCGATCGTCAACTCCTGAAGGCGGGTCCCGTCGGCTGTGCGCTCAAACTCCGCCGACACATTCTCGACCACGCCATGGCTCAGCTCCTCGGCACCGAGCCGCGCACGTTCGATCTCTAGCCGAGCCTCCTGGCCAGCGACCGACACGGACGAGGCTTTCAGCGCCAGCAGCTCGCCATGCCCATCGCTGACATCCAGCGCCAGGCCGCGCAGTGAAATCCGAGGCCACCGGCGCGCAGAGCCGCCCGCGGCCTGTACTGACGCACCCCGCGCTCCAACGCGCCGCAAAAGACGCTGCTCGTCATCGCCATCGACTCGCAGCGAAGCCGAGATCCCTCGAACAGAGATCGCCTCGATGCCACCCGCCCCGCGCAACGCCACCGAGATCGGATTGCCCTCGACTCGAAGCGACTCGACCGCCAGCAGCGAGCGCGCTTCTTTTCCGTGCAGCGAAAACCCCGTCAGCGAAACCGCACCAAAGGAAACCGTCGTCTCGGAGACCCTGGCCTCCAGCCCAGTGCGCTCCCTGACCTCGCCAACGATGCGATCCTGTGCCAGGCGTGGCAGCCAATACCAGAAACCCAGGCCTCCGGTGACCACCAGGGGCACGGTGACCAGCCCCCGTAATGCGATGCGACGAAAGTCCAAGACCTGGGATTCCCGTGGAAACGCGAAGCGGGCCGCACGACCGCGGCGCCGAAAGGGCGGCATAGCCGGTTGTCGGTCCCGAAACAAACCCCGAGCCCGGCCCACCAACACGAGCCTTTCCAAGCCCTTGATCTCGCGTAGAATCGTTAGGTTCGGGGCCCGTGCTTTCCGACGCCAAGGCGCCAGCCCCAGCGCCGCCCCCTTTCGGTCTCTCGATCCAGCGATGTCCACGAGCGAACCTCCAGATGCCGCCCAAGACGCCGTTCCCACGGAGATTCAGAGCTACGACGTCGACGTACACCAGGCCTTGCTGGTGGTCGCCACCGAAGAACCCGCCTCCGAAGGCAGCTACGTACAGCTGAACCTGGAGGGCCGCGCCGGATTGCTGCTGCGCGGGCTGGGGCGTGTCGAGCGCGTCGTGCGGGGCGGACGCGGCCGGCAGGGTTCCATGGAGGTGCGCTTGCTGGAGCTGCGCATGGGCACCGACCCGACATCCGCCGATGGCCCGCGCCGCTCCCAGCCCCCACCGGGACCTATCCGGATCCTGGTGGTCGACGACGACGCCCTGTGGCGCCGAAAGACCAGCGACCTGATGCACCGAGCCGGCTACCACGTCCTACAGGCGCGCGACGGATCTGAGGCGCTATCCGTCGCCCTCAGGGAGCGGGTGCACATGGTCCTCAGCGACGTCACGATGCCAGAAATGGACGGCTGGCAGCTCCTGCGCCTGCTTCGAGCACGCGACGAACTCGCCGAAATCCCGGTAATTTTCCTGACCACCCGCACCGACGATCAGGAACGCATCCGCGGCTACATGCTCGGCGTGGACGACTACATCGACAAACCCTACAGCGGCCCCGACCTGACCGAGCGCGTGACGCGCCTGCTTGAACGCGGACGCCTCAAGCCCAACAACTCCAGCGCCCAGATGCTCAGCGGCGACCTCAGTCGGGTCGCCCTCAGCAGCGTGCTCTCCTTCCTCGAGCTCGAACGCCGCAGCGGCGCCCTCCACGTTCGCGATGGTAGCGTCGAGGGCACGGTGCACCTGGCCGACGGCGAAATCGCCGCCGTGGAACTGGTCGGGCCCCTGGAGCAGGCTCCGAGTTCCGATCGCGATCGTCTCTTTGTCCTGCTGGACTGGAGCCGTGGCGACTTCGAGCTGGTCCCGATGGACGAGCCTACCAGCGCCGAGGCCCGGCAAGCGGTCAGCCAGCTCTTGATGCAGTACGCAAAAAAGAAAGACGAAGAAGCCGAATCCACCCGCTGAAGTCGCACGCAGCCGGCCCAGGATTCGGCTTAAAACTTCAGGCTGGCGCAAAAAAAAAGCCCCGCTTCCATCCGGAAGCGGGGCTTTATGATTAATCCCGGCGGCGTCCTACTCTCCCACGCAGCTTCCCGCGCAGTACCATCGGCTCTGGAGGGCTTGACTTCCGAGTTCGGGATGGGATCGGGTATGACCCCTCCGACATTGCCACCGAAAATTCTTTGGAGCTGCGAGTCCTGACTCTGTTGATGATCTAGAGTCACGTTCGGGTCGGGCTTTTCGTCTGATGAGATTCTCCTTGGAGAACTCCTCAGGCCTTCTTGCTCCCAACCCCAATCTCGAACCGATTCAACGCTTGCCTTAGAGATAGGAAAAGCCTCACGGCCGATTAGTACCGGTTAGCTCCGCGCATTGCTGCGCTTCCACACCCGGCCTATCTCCTCGTAGTCTTCGAGGGGCCTTTAGGGACCGAAGTCCGGGACACCTTATCTCGAGGCCGGCTTCCCGCTTAGATGCTTTCAGCGGTTATCCGTTCCGTACATGGCTACCCGGCTATGCCACTGGCGTGACAACCGGCGCACCAGAGGTACGTCCATTCAGGTCCTCTCGTACTATGAATAGCTCCTCTCAAGTGTCCTGCGCCCACGGCAGATAGGGACCGAACTGTCTCACGACGTTCTAAACCCAGCTCGCGTACCGCTTTAATTGGCGAACAGCCAAACCCTTGGGACCTGCTCCAGCCCCAGGATGCGATGAGCCGACATCGAGGTGCCAAACCGCGCCGCCGATATGAACTCTCAGGCGCGATCAGCCTGTTATCCCCGGAGTACCTTTTATCCGTTGAGCGATGGCCCTTCCATGCAGTGCCACCGGATCACTAAGACCTTGTTTCCAACCTGTTCGACCCGTCGGTCTCACAGTTAAGCTCCCTTATGCCTTTACACTCTACGGCTGGTTTCCATTCAGCCTGAGGGAACCTTCGTGCGCCTCCGTTACTCTTTAGGAGGCGACCGCCCCAGTCAAACTGCCCACCAGGCAATGTCCCCGACCCGGATTACGGGCCTGGGTTAGAAGTCCAGAACAGCCAGGGTGGTATTTCAAGGATGACTCCATCGGGACCGGAATCCCGACTTCAAAGTCTCCCACCTATCCTACGCAGACTGACCCGAACTTCACTGCCAAGTTGCAGTAAAGGTTCACGGGGTCTTTCCGTCTAGCCGCGGGTAGAGCGTATCTTCACGCCCAATACAATTTCGCTGAGTCACTGGCCGAGACAGTAGGGAAGTCGTTACGCCATTCGTGCGGGTCGGAACTTACCCGACAAGGAATTTCGCTACCTTAGGACCGTTATAGTTACGGCCGCCGTTTACCGGGGCTTCGGTTCGCTGCTTCGCCCAAAAGGACTAACAGCTCCCCTTAACCTTCCGGCACCGGGCAGGCGTCAGACCCTATACGTCATCTTACGATTTCGCAGAGTCCTATGTTTTTAGTAAACAGTCGCTACCCTCTGGTCTCTGCAACCCCCAGCAGCTCGAGTCGCAAGGACTGTCACCACCAGAGGCACACCTTCTCCCGAAGTTACGGTGTCAATTTGCCGAGTTCCTTAGCCAGTGTTCTCTCACGCGCCTTGGGATTCTCACCCCGCCCACCTGAGTCGGTTTGGAGTACGGTCACGAAAGGGGCTCCACGCGCAGCTTTTCTTGGAAGCATGGGATCACCGAGTTCCGGAGCCGGAGCTCCACCTCATCACCTCTCGGCGTTGACCCCGCGTTTGTGTCTATCGACTCCTACGGGGCCCGCCTACGGGCTTGAACCGACAAATCCATCTGCCGGATCGGCATACCCTTCTCCGTCCCTGCTCGCTTCAAAACCGTCCTTCGTGGTGCAGGAATATTAACCTGCTTCCCATCACCTACGCCTTTCGGCCTCGGCTTAGGGACCGACTAACCCATGGGAGGATTATCCTTCCCCAGGAAACCTTGGGCTTACGGCGACAGAGTTTCTCACTCTGTTTATCGCTACTCATGCCTGCATAAGCTCTTCTCAAGCCCGATAGCGCTCCTTACGGTACGCCGTGTATCTGCTTGAGAATGCTCCGCTACCGCTCTGTCAAAGACAGAACCCGAAGCTTCGGTACCAGACTTAGCCCCGTTATATTTTCGGCGCAGGTTCGCTTGACCAGTGAGCTATTACGCTTTCTTTAAAGGATGGCTGCTTCTAAGCCAACCTCCTGGTTGTCTAAGCGCTCCCACATCCTTCTCCACTTAGTCTGGATTTGGGGACCTTAGCTGTCGATCTGGGCTCTTTCCCTTTTGGCGACGAATCTTATCACCCGCCGCCTGACTCCCGGATAGTTGTCACCGGTATTCGGAGTTTGATTGGGTTTGGTAATCTGGTGAGACCCCTAGCCCATTCAGTGCTCTACCCCCGATGCAATTCGTCCGAGGCTATACCTCAATATATTTCGCGGAGAACCAGCTATCTCCGAGCTTGATTAGCCTTTCACTCCCACCCTCAGCTCATCCCCTGGATTTTCAACTCCAGTGGGTTCGGTCCTCCACGCGGTATTACCCGCGCTTCAACCTGGCCAAGGGTAGATCGCTCGGTTTCGGGTCTACACCACGCCACTAAACGCCCTATTTGGACTTGGTTTCCCTACGGCTTCACCTCACGGCTTAACCTTGCGACGTAGCGTAACTCGCAGGCCCATTATGCAAAAGGTACGCGGTCGCACTGCGCAAGCGCATAGTGCTTCCACTGCTTGTAGACGCGCGGTTTCAGGTACTATTTCACTCCCCTCACTGGGGTTCTTTTCACCTTTCCCTCACGGTACTTGTTCACTATCGGTCATCGAGTAGTACTTAGCCTTGGAAGATGGTCCTCCCAGATTCCCGCTGGGTTTCACGTGCCCTGCGGTACTCGGGTACCATTCGGGAGGTGCGTCGCTTTCGCATACAGGGCTGTCACCTTCTATGGCCGGCCTTTCCAGACCGTTCGACTAGCAACACACTTTGTAACTCCCATATGAATGGCCCCACGACCCCGTCGGAGCAAGCTCCGCCGGTTTAGGCTGTTCCCCGTTCGCTCGCCGCTACTGGGGGAGTCTCAGTTGATTTCCTTTCCACGGGCTACTTAGATGTTTCAGTTCACCCGGTTGGCCACCTCGGACCTATGTATTCAGTCCGAGGCTGACAGGTTACCCTGCCCGGTTGCCCGATTCGGAGACCCACGGATCAATGGCTGTTAGCGCCTTCCCGTGGCTTTTCGCAGCTGTCCACGTCCTTCATCGCCTCTCGATGCCTAGGCATCCACCGCGCGCCCTTAGTAGCTTTTCCTTATTCCCTAAGGCACGCATCGATGATTCGAGACTGGGGTTCGTTGCAAGACGGGCGAAAGACGCCTTTCTCAACACGACCTTCCAGTCGATCATCTGCGGTCTAAACTCGCAGTTCGTATTCTTTTTTCAGAGAACGAGCGGGTCACATCTGGGACGGGCCTTGGCCCGTACGACAGCTGTGACTGCGCAAAATCGTTGATGGCTGCTCGAGGTCTGAGCCTCGCCGCTGGTGGAGCTGAACGGGATCGAACCGATGACCTCCGGCTTGCAAAGCCGGCGCTCTCCCAACTGAGCTACAGCCCCGGGTTGCCGACTCGCGGCCGGGAGGTTGGTGGGCGTAGCTAGATTTGAACTAGCGACCTCACCCTTATCAGGGGTGCGCTCTAACCAACTGAGCTATACGCCCGATCAATACTTCTCGGACCGGCGTCGGCTCGCCCTGCTCGCAGGCACTATCGAGGCGCGTTCGGCGGGATCGTCCCGCGGGCGCGCTCCACACGATTGCTCGTTGCATTTTCATAGAACGAGCATCAGTCCCTGAAAACTGAACCGGAAAACAACCTGAATGACGGGCTTGACCGAGCTGTCCTTCACTTTCGCGAAGGCATGCTCCTTAGAAAGGAGGTGATCCAGCCGCAGGTTCCCCTACGGCTACCTTGTTACGACTTCACCCCAGTCATCAACCACTCCTTGGGGACCTGCCTCCCTTGCGGGTTAGCTCAGCCACTTCTGGAGCAGTCAACTCCCATGGTGTGACGGGCGGTGTGTACAAGGCCCGGGAACGTATTCACCGTTGCTTGCTGATCAACGATTACTAGCGATTCCGCCTTCATGCAGTCGAGTTGCAGACTGCAATCCGTACTGAGACCGGCTTTTTGCGATTGGCTTACCCTCGCAGGTTCGCAGCGCTTTGTACCGGCCATTGTAGCACGTGTGTAGCCCCGGACATAAGGGCCATGAGGACTTGACGTCGTCCCCACCTTCCTCCGGCTTGACGCCGGCAGTCTCCCTAGAGTGCCCAGCCGAACTGATGGCAACTAAGGACAGGGGTTGCGCTCGTTGCGGGACTTAACCCAACATCTCACGACACGAGCTGACGACAGCCATGCAGCACCTGGACCTAGGTTCCCTTACGGGCACTTCCTCGTCTCTGAGGAATTCCTAGTTTTTCTAGCCCGGGTAAGGTTCTGCGCGTTGCGTCGAATTAAACCACATGCTCCACCGCTTGTGCGGGCCCCCGTCAATTCCTTTGAGTTTTAGCCTTGCGGCCGTACTCCCCAGGCGGGGCACTTAACGCGTTAGCTACGACACCGCAGGGGTCAAAACCCGCGACATCTAGTGCCCATCGTTTACGGCGTGGACTACCAGGGTATCTAATCCTGTTTGCTCCCCACGCTTTCGCGTCTCAGCGTCAGTAGGTGTCCAGGAAGCCGCCTTCGCCACTGGTGTTCCTCCTGATATCTACGAATTTCACCTCTACACCAGGAATTCCACTTCCCTCTCCACCACTCTAGTCCGCCAGTTTCAAATGCAGTTCCTAGGTTGAGCCCAGGGCTTTCACATCTGACTTAGCGGTCCGCCTACACGCGCTTTACGCCCAGTAATTCCGAGCAACGTTTGCACCCTCTGTCTTACCGCGGCTGCTGGCACAGAGTTAGCCGGTGCTTTCTAAAGAGGTACCGTCAAGAGACCGCCCTATTTGAACGGCCTTTTTTCTTCCCTCTCAACAGGGCTTTACAACCCGAAGGCCTTCATCACCCACGCGGCGTCGCTGGATCAGGCTTTCGCCCATTGTCCAAGATTCCCTACTGCTGCCTCCCGTAGGAGTCTGGCCCGTGTTCCAGTGCCAGTGTGGCTGATCATCCTCTCAGACCAGCTACCCGTCTTTGCCTTGGTAGGCCATTACCCTACCAACAAGCTGATGGGCCGCAGGCTCGTCCTCAGGCGGTAGCTTCCAAGGAGAGGCCACCTTTAACCTCTGTCACCGTGGTGACTGTGGTCTTACGCGGTATTAGCTACCCTTTCGGGTAGTTGTCCCCCGCCTAAGGGGAGATTGCCTACGTGTTACGCACCCGTGCGCCACTTTACTCATCCCCCGAAGGGAACTTTCTCGTTCGACTTGCATGTATTAAGCGCGCCGCTAACGTTCGCTCTGAGCCAGGATCAAACTCTCCAGTTAAAACTGTGAGCATTTGACCCTCGGATGGTTATGCGTCGACTTGGCTCACGCCTCGTCTTCGCGCCCCACCCTAAAGGGCTCTGTATGATTCGGTTGCCGACTCTTACGAGTCGACGGGACCCGACCATCCATGATGGTTGTTTCCGATTCAGTTTTCAAAGACCGATGCGCCCCGCGGGTGCGGGGCCGACCAGCTTAGCTGAGCCCAGATACCAGGTCAATAGGTTTCGGGGCGGTGCTGCTTCAGGTCGCCGTTGCGGCCCGAGAGCCTCGACCGCGGTGTTTTGCGGTGCGAGTCGCTGTGGGGGGCGGAATGTACTCAGGAGCGGAGATGCGTCAAGGATTTTTTGTCGGTTTTCTTTTCGCGGGCTCCGATAGTCACGATTTCCCCGCAAAACGCGCCCAATTGGGGCGGCTCGAGCTGCGATCCAGGTCAGCGCAGTGCAACGCTCCAGGCGGGGTCCCCGGGGGATAGTTCCATTTCCCCTGCCTCCCGGGGTGGCAGCACGATGGCGCCCTCGGGGCTCAGTAGGCCCTGGCGCGCGCGGAAGTAGGGCGCCCGGGGGGTCTTTAGCGCGACGAGGCAGGGGGCGGCCCCTGTGGCCGCCTCGGCGCCCTCAGCGAGTTCCACGGGCCTGGGGGCGCTGCCTGCGACCACGCTGACGCCGTCGGTGGCAGCGATGAAGTGCGGTCCGCCGTCGAAGGGGTCGACCCGCTCGGCGTAGTGGAAACCGATGCGGCACAGCAGCTTTTCGACGCCGCGGGTCTGTTCGCCGACGGCGCCGATGACCGCCCGCGCCTCGTCGGAGAGCAGCGTGGCGTAAATCTCGTCGGGGAAGAGACCGCGGATGAACTCCTTGTTGCTGCGGGAGAGGCGGTCGGCGACGCGGTAGTCGAGCCCGGTGAAGCGCCGGCCCACGGCCTCCCAGAGGTGACTGCGGCCATCAGGACCCAGGGGGGGCAAGAGTTCGGCCAGCAGCTGGTCCTGGAAGTCGTCGCGCTGTAGCGCCACCAGCAGGAAGCGCACGTAGGAAATCATGGTGCCCAGGCGTGCTTTGCGTTTGCGGTAGGTGGGATCGACGACCAGGCCACCGATTTCGGTCGGGCCGTCGTAGCTGTAGGTCGTGGCCAGGACGGTGTGGACGAAATGGCGGTCGAGGGTGGCGCTGTACTTTTCCTCGCGTCGGACGTCGAAGTAGATGTAGGGGGCGCCACGGCGGCCGAGCTGGGCGATCACCATCGAGGTTCCCACCGCGCGGCCGGATTCGAGTTCACGAAGCACGAAGACGTACTCGCGTTCGCAAGGGTCGGTGATCTGACCCGAAAACGAGCGCTCCGAGGTCGCCAGCAGGCGCTCTACGGCCTCGGGGTCGTCGGGCAGGTTGACGGTGTCGAGGTGGCGCGCCAGGCCGGCCAGGGCGTCGATGTCGGCCGTGGTCGCCGCCCGGATCTCGTAGCGCTCGCTCACCTCCCTCAAGCATAGCCGAGCGCACGGCCGCTTGCCTGCGGAGTTACGGGCACAGGTGGTAAGGTTCCGGCCATGCGAGCGGTGGTTCAACGCGTGACACGGGCCCATGTGGCAGTCGACGGCCAGACGGTGGGCTCCATCGAACGCGGGCTCTTGGTCTATCTGGGCGCGGCGCGCGGCGACAGCAAGCGCGATGTGGACTGGATGGCCCACAAGATCGCAACGTTGCGAATCTTTCCCGACACCGATGGCAAGATGTCGCTGGACGTGGGCGAGGTGGAGGGCCAGGTCCTGGTCGTCTCCCAGTTCACGCTCTTCGGCGATGTGCGCAAGGGGCGGCGGCCATCCTTCGAGCGGGCCGGCGAGCCAACCGCGGCGGCCGCCGACTACGAAGCCGTCTGTGGGAAGCTGCGGGAACTCGGTTTGGGCGTGGCAACGGGTCGCTTCCGGGCGATGATGGCGGTCCATTGCGTCGTCGACGGTCCGGTCACGATTCTTGTCGACAGCGAAAAGAGTTTTTGAATGTCGCAAAAACCCACCATCGGTCTGACGGGAGGTATCGCGTCGGGCAAGAGCTGTGTCGCCGCCGTGCTCATCGAATGCGGCGTGGGCCTGGTCGATGCCGACCGGGTGGCGCGCGAGGTCGTGGAGCCGGGAACCGAAGGCCTGGCCGAGATCGTGGCGACCTTTGGCGCCGAGGTGCTCACCGCCGACGGGCAGCTCGACCGCACCCGCCTGGGCGAGATCGTTTTCGATGATGAGCCGGCTCGGCGCCAGCTGCAGGCCATCACCCATGCCCGCATCGGACAACGCAGCGCCACCTTGATGGCCGAATTTCAGCAGAGCGACTGCCCCTACGTGGTCTACGACGCGCCGCTTCTGGTCGAGGTGGGAGCCCATCGGGCGATGGCGGCGGTGATCGTGGTGGCGGCGCCGCCGGAGCTTCAGGTGGCGCGGGTGCAGGCCCGCGACGGTCTTTCGGAGACCGAGGCGCGCAAGCGCATCGCGGCGCAGTTTCCGCTCGAGAAGAAGCTCGAGATCGCGGACTACGTGATCGAAAACACGACCACGCTGGAAGCGCTTCGGGCTCGCACGCTCGAGGTGCATGACGAAATTCTCGCCCGTTTCGGGCTGCACCCGAGTGCCAGTTAAGTCGGTTCACAGGATATTGTTGCCATGCCCGATGCCACTCAAACCCTGCTGACCGGCTTCCCCGCTACGCTGCTCGGGCGGCGTATGCTGCTAAAAATCCTCGAAGCCGAGCCACAGACGCGGTTGCTGTGCCTGTCGCCACCTTCCCATGCCGACGAGGCCGAGGATGCGCTCATCGCCCTACCCCAGCCCCTGCGCGAGCGCACGGAACTGGTGGTTGGGGATGTCACGAGCATGGATCTCGGACTGTCCGGAAAGCGCTTCAATGACCTGGCCGCGCGCGTGGAGGTCATCCACCACTGCGATGCGGTCTCCCATGCAGGGGCTTCGCGGGCCCAGGCAGAGCGCACCAACGTGACCGGTACGGCCGAGATCCTGGAGCTGGCCGAGGCCTGCAGCTCCCTGCGTCGGCTGGTGCACTGGTCGTCAGCCCTGGTCAGCGGCAAGCGCGAGGGGCGCGTGGCCGAGTCCGAGTTGGTGCCCCAGGCGCACTTTCCCTCGGTGATCGAGGAGACGCGCTACCGCGCCGAACGCATGGTGCGCGCGGCCATGGATCACCTGCCGGTGACGATTCTGCGGCCCGCCATGATCGTCGGCGACTCGCGCACCGGCGAGATCGATCGCATGGAGGGCCCTTATCTACTGATTTTGTTGATGCTGAGCTCGCCGGTGGACCTGCGCGTGCCGCTGCCGGGGCGTGGCGACGTGCCGCTAAACATGGTCCCGATCGACTATGTGGTTGATGCGGGCCATGCCATCGCCACCCACGCGGGCTCCATCGGGCGCAGCTTTCACCTGGTCGATGAGCGACCGCCGACAGCGCGCCGTATCTTCGAGTTAATCGCCGAGGCGGCCGGGCGGCCTGGTCCGGTCGGTGGGCTGCCGACGCAGCTCGCCAGCGTGCTCTTGCGCACGCCGGGGCTGGAGCGCTTCAGCCATATCCCGCGCGCTTTCCTCGAGCATATGGCCACGGCCGTGAGCTACGACGCGCGTAATACGCGTGAGCTGCTGACGGGAAGCGGTATCGAGTGTCCGCCAGCAGGGCAGTATCTCACGGTGATGGTCGACTACGTGCGCAGCCACCAGCAGCAGCGCAACATGGACCGCAGCCGCGAACGACCGGAGCACGACGACGAGGCCGTCGATCCGCTCGAGGGCTGAGGCCCGTTCCCAAATACTCCGGGTCAGACGGAACCAAATCGGGTCACTTTCCGGCGACGGTCATCTCGGAGACGCGGAAGGTGGGCGTGCAGATCGCCGTTTCGTGATCGAGGTCGTTGGCGACGGCGTCGATGCGCGCGAAGAGGTCGTCGAGGTTCAGAGAGATGGTGACCTCCGAGACCGGGTGGACGCGCTTGCCGCCCTCAATGAGAAAGCCGGCCGCGCCGCGGCTGAAGTCGCCGGTGACGCCGTTGAAGCCAAAACCCATCATTTCGGTGACGTAGAGCGCACGCTCGGTGCTGGCGACCAGCTCCTCGGGCGAGAGCGCTCCGGCTTTCATGAAGAAGTTGCTGGTGGAAGCCCCCACACGGCCGCCTCCGCGCGAGGCGCTGGCGGTGCTCGACTGCTCGAGCTTGCGACCGGAGTAGCTGTCGAGCAGGAAACAGCGGAGCTGCCCGGCGTCCACGACGGTGTTGCGGCGCGACAGCAGGCCTTCACCGTCGAAGGCACGCGAGCCGGGGGCCCGGGCGATCAGGGGGTCGTCCTCGATGCTCACCAGGGGGCTCGCGACCTGGGTGCCCATGCGCTCGGCCAGGTAGCTGCTCTTGCGCCAGATGGCGCCGCCGGTGATGCAACCGGCCAGAAGCCCCAGGATGGCGCGGCCGGACTGGGGGTCGAAGATGACCGGCATCTGCTGGGTTTCGAGCTTGCGCGCACCGAGTTTGGCCAGGGTGCGCACGGCGGCCTCTTCGCCCACGGCCCGCGGCTCCAAGAGATCGGCCACGTGGCGGCGGGCGTTGAAGTGGTAGCCGGCGCGCATTTTGCCGTCGCCGTCGGCGGCGACCGGGTTGACGACGATGGAGATGTAGGTTCCCGACTGGCTGCCCTTGAAACCACCACTGGTGACGAGCACGCTGCTTCCCGCCTGGCGCGTGACGCTGGCGCCATCGCTGTTGCCGATGCGCTTGTCGAGCGCCAGCGCGGCGCCTTCGGCCTCCATGGCCATTTCGAGCGCCTGGGCGCCATCGATGGCTTCGACCCGTGGGTCGTGGAGGTCGAGTTCGGCGTGCTGGCGGGCTTCGGACAGCAGCTCCCTGTCGGGCGCCCCGGCGAAGGGGTCGGCCTGGGAGAGCGCCGCCAGTTCGAGGGCGTCTTCGACCACGCGCGCAAGGCCCACTTCGCGGAAGTCGCTGGTGCTGGCCACGGCCACCTGCTGGCCGCGCATTACGCGCAGCGACAGCCCGCGGGAACCCGCCTCCTCGAGGACTTCCTTCTCGCCCAGCCGAACTTGGGCCGTGAGGTGACGGCCCTCACCTACCGATACCTCGGCCACATCCGCGCCGGCAGCCATGGCACGATCGACCACGCGCGAAGCCAGTTCCATCGGGTCGTCGGTATGCGCCGTCATGCTCCACCCATCTGCGTACCACCTACGGTTACGGCGGCGACTTTCACGGTCGGACAACCGACACCCACCGGCACCGACTGACCTTCCTTACCGCAAGTCCAGATGCCATCCGAGACCTGCATGTCGCTGCCCAGCATGGTAACGCGTCGCATCACCTCCGGACCGTTGCCCACGAGATTGACTCCCTTGAGAGGCGCGGTGATCTTGCCGTCTTCGATCAAGTAGCTCTCCGTCAAGGAAAACACGAAGTCACCGTTGGAGATGTCGACCTGCCCGCCGCCGAACTTGCTGGCGTAGATGCCGCGCTTGACGCTGGCAATGATCTCCTCGGGGTCGTGGGATCCTGGCAATAACAGAGTGTTGGTCATGCGCGGCATGGGCCGGTCCTGGAAGCTCTCGCGACGGCCGTGACCGCTGGGTTCGACCCCGAAGTGGTTGGCGCTGTGGCGATCCTGCATGTAGCCGCGCAGGACGCCCGCTTCGATCAGGGTCGTGGCGCGCGGTTCGTTGCCCTCGTCGTCGACGTTGATGCTGCCGCGCGAACCCATCAGCGTGGGATCGTCGACCACCGTGCACAGCTCGCTGGCCACGGCTTGACCGATGCAGCCGCTGTAGTTGCTGGTGCCCTTGCGGTTGAAGTCGGCCTCGAGCCCGTGGCCGACCGCCTCGTGCAACATGATGCCGCTGTCGCCAGGGGCCAGCACCACTTCCATCTCTCCGGCGGGCGACTCGCGCGCCTCGAGCATCACCAGGGCGTGGCGCACCGCCTGCTTCGCATGCCACTCGGGGCTGCGGTTGTCGAAGTATTCCATGCCGACGCGACCGCCCCCGTTGGAGCTGCCGCTCTCGCGCTTGCCCTTGTCCTCGACCAGTACCCTCAGGCCCAGACGCAGAAGGGGCTGACGGTCACCTAGCAACTTTCCATCGCTGGTGGCGATCAGGATCTCGCGCAGCTGCTCGGCCAGGGAGGCTTCCACACGCACCACGCGCGGGTCGGCTTTGCGGGCGGCGGCGTCGGCCCGCAAGAGGAGGGCGCGCTTGCGCTCGCCGTCGACGTCGAGCGAGGGCCGCTGGGGTTTGTAGTAGCTGGGTAACTCGCGGCCGGCGAGGGGCAGCGGCGCGGAACCGCCGCCGCCGTCGGCGATTTGAGCTGCCGTGCGCGCCGCGTGGCGCATGGACTCGGGCGAGAAATCCTGGACGTAGGCGTAGCCTGTGGCCTCACCCTTCATCACCCTTACGCCCAGCCCCATGGAGACCGAGCGCCCGGCCGACTTCATGATGCCCTCGTCGAGCGCATAGCTACCGGAGACTTCGTACTCGAAGAAGAGGTCGGCGTAGTCACCGCCGCGTCCGAGCGCAACGCGAAGTAGCTCGGTGGCGATGGCGGCGTCGATGGGCGTTTCGGCCCCTGCGAGGAAGGGCGCGCGGTAGCGCGTGTTCTGACTCATTGCAGCAATGTAGCGTGAATCACCCCCTGAAGCTGTGCACTCCAATCAGATTTCCGCCGGAGTGTGCGCCGTCGAAAACTGCTCTGGGCCCGCGCAGCGGCAAGTCGTCGATTTGGCGTGTGACGGCGGAGTGCGATGGCGATGGCGCCCGCACAACAATCCGCAGTCGTGCCCGAGGTACATCGCGGAATTCTTCGAGGACGCACGGCGCCAGCGCGCCCGCCGATGGGTGCCAAATGGACGACTTGCTGCTGCGCGGACCCAAGGGCTTTGCTACGCTAGCGCCCATGGAGCCGCATGTCGAAGCGATGCTGAAGTCCCTGGTGGCCGTGGCCTGGGCCGACGGCATGATGGATGACGCCGAGCATCAGGTCCTCGAGGCACTGATCGAAACCTTCGGGCTCGCCGACGCGGACGCCGCGGCGATCCGCGAGTTCGCAGCGCAATCCCGAACCCTCGAAGATGTACCGCTGACCGAGCTATCGGCCGATGACCGCCGCCTGCTCCTCTCCCATGCGGTGATCGTCACCCACGCCGACGGCTCCCAGCACGAGGCAGAGCGGGCGCTGCTTTCCCAACTGGCAGACCATCTGCACATCGGCCGCCAAGAAGCCGACGCCATCGTGCAGCAGGCCGAGCAGCGGGCCGAGCGGCTCAAGAGCTTGTTGTAGGCGGCTTGGCAGCCGCCGGCGGCACTGCCTCGAGCGTCTTGCCGGCGAAGCGCAGCACGACCCACAAAACGCCCGTTCCGAGCAGCAGCGCGACCCAGGGCGACCACAGGCCCAAACCGACCGGGATGCTACCCACCGCCACGCTGACGGCGCCGACGATCAGGGCGTAGGGCAGCTGCGTGCGAACGTGGCCGATTTGGTCACAGCCGGATGCCATCGCGCTCATGATCGTGGTGTCGGAGATGGGTGAGCAGTGGTCGCCAAAGACCGAGCCGGCGAGGATCGAGGACACCGTGCCCAGCACCAGCAGTTGATCGCCGGGCACAAGCTGGTGGGCCAGGGGCACCGCCAGCGGAAAGAGGATGCCCATGGTGCCCCAGGAGGTACCGGTGGCGAAGCTCACGACCGCACTGACGAGGAATACGGCCGCGGGCAAAAGCCCCGGCACGAAGCCGCCGCCCAGCAGCGAGACCAGGTAGCGCGCGGTCTGGAGGTCATCGCAGAGAGCCCCGAGGGACCAGGCCAGGGTCAGCACCATCACCACCGGCAGCATCGCCCCGGCACCCTTGAGCCATGCGCGCAGGGCTCCGACAAGGCCCAGGTCCTTGCGGCGCGCGGCCAGCAGCACCGCCATGACGCCGCCCGCGCTGGCCGCGTAAACCATGGAGCGGGAGGAGTCGGCGTTGCCCGCGATGCTCGAAAAGCTCAGCGCCTCGCCCGCTTCCAGCGCGCCGGCACGGCCCGTGAGAAAGAGTCCGAGGAATACGATCACCAGCACGGTCAGAAGCGGAAGCGCCGCCATCAACCAGTGGGAGCCCGAGGCCGGCGGCGGAGCCTGGGAGGGGCGCAGCGTGGGCTGATGGGTCAAGCGCTCGCGCTCGGCGCTCAGCATCGGGCCCAGATCGCGCCCCGTGAGCGCCACGCACAGGCCGAAGGCCAGCATCAGCACCGGGTAGAAGCGACTGGGCACCGTCTGCAGAAACAGGCCGTAGGCGTCGGTTTCGAGGCCGATGCGCTGGCATTGGTCGGCGATGTAGCCGATCTCCACCGCGATCCACGACGAGATCGGCGCCAAACTGGCCACCGGGGCCGCCGTGGCGTCGACGATGAAGGCGAGCTTTTCGCGGCTCACTTTCAGGCGGTCGAAAACCGGCGCCATGCTAGAGCCGACGAAGAGCGTGTTGGCGTAGTCGTCGAAGAAGAAGATCAGGCCCATGAACCAGGCCGTCAGTTGACCTCGCTTGCGGTCGACGGCGTAGCGCGTGATGCCCCGGGCCATGCCGTGGGACGCACCGGAGACGCCGATGACTTGCATCAGGCCTCCCAGGGTGAGCGCGAAGGCGAGGATCCACTGGTGACCACCGTCGGTCAGGGCGCTCCAGATGTAGGTGTCGACGACGCGCAGGGGGCCGGACCACAGACCGTGGACCATCAACGCGCCCATCACGACGCCAGCCAGGAGCGACAAAACGACGCGCCGCAAGATCAAAGCCGACGCGATCGCCGCCAGCGGTGGAACCAGGGACAACCAAGTCGGTTCGTCTCCGCCCACGCTGCTAGCCCCCCGCCCCCAGGAATTCGATGACTGTGGTGGCCACGTGCCGCAGCCGCTCCTCGCCGAGTTCGGGGAAGACCGGCAGCGCCAGCGCCTCCTCGGCCGCCCGCTCGGCCCGGGGCATGTCGCCCGGCGCGTACCCCAGATCGCGAAAGCAAGGTTGCAGATGCAGCGGCAGCGGGTAGTAGACCTCGCTGGCGATGCCCTTTTCGCGTAGGTGGTTGCGGAGCGCGTCGCGGCGATCGCTGCGGATCACGTATTGATGGAAGTTGTGCTCGGGGTGTACCCGGCCCGGCGTCCTGAGCCGCGACTCGGGCAGGCCGGCGGCCGCCAAGAGCGTGTCGTAGCGGTCGGCATTGCGCCGTCGAGCGGCGTTCCAGGCGCGCACGTGGGGCAGCTTCACGCGCAGCACGGCCGCCTGGATCGCGTCCAGGCGAAAGTTCCCGCCGACCTCGAGGTGGTGGTACTTGGGGCGCGCTCCGTGACCGCGCAACAGGCGGGCGCGATCGGCGAGCCCCCCTTCGCGACTGGTGACCAGACCGCCGTCCCCGAAGCAGCCCAGGTTCTTGGTGGGAAAGAAGGAGAAGCAGCCGTAGTCGCCCACTGAACCTGCCGCGAAACCGTCGCGCGAAACGCCGATGGCCTGCGCTGCGTCCTCGACCAGCCTGAGGCCATGGCGCTCGCACAGCGCGCGCAGGGCCTGGGGCTCGAGCAGTTGGCCGTAGAGGTGCACGGGCAGTAGCGCCCGCGTGCGCTCGGTAATCGCGGCTTCTACCCTGGACAGGTCCAGGTTGAAGCTGTGCTCCTCGATGTCCACGAAGACCGGCCGCAAGCCCAGGCGCTGAATGCAGGCGGTGGTCGCGAAAAACGAAAAGGGCGTCGTGATCACCTCGTCGCCCGGCGCAAGGTCCAGCGCCATCAGCGACAAAAGCAGCGCGTCGGTGCCGCTGGAGACCCCGAGCGCGTGGGCCACCCCCAGCTCGCTCGCGATCTCCGACTCGAAGCGCTCGACCTCCTCGCCGAGGATGAAGTGACCCGAAGCCACGACGCGCTCGATGGCCTCGCGAAGCTCGGCCATCAGTGGGGCATGTTGGGCGGTCAGGTCGACCATGGGGATCGCGGAATCGGTACTCATGTGAGGGGCTCACAGCGCTCGGGGGTGGTTCGGTAGCGCCGTCCGCACTCGCCGCAATCCTGCTCTGCAGCCAGCTGCGGCAGCCGCTGTCCGCAGCTGCAGGCCCAGGCCAAAAAGCGCGCCGGATTGCCCACGACAATGGCGTGCGGGGCGACGTCGCGGGTCACCACGGCGGCGGCGCCGACCAGGCAATAGGCGCCCAGATCGTGACCGCAAATGATGGTCGCATTGGCACCCACCGAAGCGCCACGGCCGACGCGCGTGGTGGCGAACGCTTGCTTGCGTTCGATGAAGGCGCGGGGCGTGACCACGTTGGTGAAGACGCAGCTGGGGCCGAGGAAGACTTCGTCTTCGACCTCGACGCCCTCATACACGGAGACGTTGTTCTGGACTTTGACGCCATCGCCGATGCGTACGCCGCGACCGATGAACACGTTCTGCCCCAGCACGCAGCGGGCGCCGATGCGCGCGCCCTCGCTGACGTGGACGAAATGCCAGATGCGCGTGCCGCCGCCGACGCTCACGTCGTCGTCGACTACGGCCGTGGGGTGCACGAAGCCCGCCATCGCGCCAGTGTGCCAGGCTTCGCGGCCCGACCAAACATGAATCGGGCGCGCGACGCAGCGTCAGGCGGCCAACGCCTCCGTGGAACTCAGCACGGAACCCAGCCAGTGGCCAGCCGCAACGCCCGGCTCAGAAAGCCAGGTTGCCCTTCTGCTTGGTCTTGTCCTCGCCGCCACCTTCGGCGCCGAGACCCTCCACCACGCTGCCGCCCATGTCCTCGAACTTGAAGCCCTGGACGATCTTGAAGGCGTTGCCGTCGTCGGCGCGAATCATGATGTCGACGGTCCCGGCCTGGACGCGGCTCGGGGTGGTGACCTCGATGGTCTCGGGGTCCCGAATCGTGACCGTGCTGGTCTTCTTGGTGCCGAAGTAAATGGTGTAACCGATGTCCTGGCGGAAATTCTGACCCATGATGCGCACCGGCTGGTCGCCCTGGGTGTGGCCGACCTTGGGATCGATGTCCAGGATCACCATCTCGCCGCCGCCGGCTTCACAGCTCGACACCGCGGCCGCCGCCAACGCCAAACATCCGAGAACAATCGCCCGTCCCTGCTTCACCATGCGCCTTACCTCGTGCCGGGGCCCGTGCTGACACCCGAAGATTTGGGGGGTATACTCCGTTACGCCCGCCGTGACGATAGGCGAGTGTGCAGGTTCCGGTCAACCACCCACATCGAGGACAGGTCCATGCGAGGGTCAGGCGACCGGGCAGGGTCCGGAACCGGGAAGCCGAAAGGAATGCCTCCAATGATCGACCAATGCGGCATACTGCGCACGGCTCGACGGCATCGGCTATCGTGCCGTGTTCCCACGCCCCACCCGAAGTAGGATTCACGCGCCGTGGCGAAGCCGAACTTGCTCCTGGTCGATGCGGACCTCAACAGTCTACGCATGCTGGAGGTGAGCCTGCGCAAGGCAGGCTACAGCGTCGCGGCCTGCTCCGACGCGTCCAGCGCCCTGGATGTGCTCAAGCTGAGCAAGCCAGACCTGATCCTCTCGGACACGCGCCTGCCGGGCATGGACGGCTTCGGGCTGGTCGATGAGATCCGCAGCAGCGACGACTTCGCAGACGTTCCGCTGATCTTCCTGTCGAGCGACGTCTCGGTGGAGAGCAAGGTGCGCGGCCTGGAGCTGGGCATCGAGGACTATCTGACCAAACCGATCTATATCAAGGAGATCATCGCGCGCGTAAACCTGGTGCTGCAGCGCAAGCAGCGCGAGGGACTCGAAGCGCGCAGCGGCCGCACCCGCTTCACCGGCTCCCTGGCCGACATGGGGCTGGTCGACCTCTTCCAGACCATCGAAAACACGAAGAAGTCCGGCGTGCTCTATTTGAGTTCGGGCGCGCAGAAGGGCGCCATCTACTTCCGCGACGGCAACTTGATCGACGCCGAGGTCGGTCCCCTGCGCGCAGAGCGGGCCGTCTACCGCATGTTGATCTGGAGCGAGGGTACCTTCGAAGTCGACTTCCGCGGCGTGCGACGCGACACCGTGATCCGGGGTTCGACCCAGGCGCTGCTGATGGAGGGCATGCGGCGCCTCGACGAGTGGGGACGGCTGCTCGAACAGCTGCCGGAGCTGGGTCGCGTTTTCGAGGTCAACGACGAAGAGTTGATCGACCGGCTGGCGGAGATTCCCGACGAGATCAACGCCATCCTCAAGCACTTTGACGGCGTCAAATCACTGCTCGAGGTGGTCGACGCGGCGGGAATGGACGACCTCGAAGCCCTGACGGCGATCTCCAAGCTCTACTTCGAGGGCCTGATCTTCGACACCGGGCGCAGTGACTCCGAGCAGCGGGCCGAGACCGGCCATCGCGAAAGCCGGGTGCCATTCCAGGACGGCGAGGTCAGCGCTCCAAACAACGCCGAGACGACTCCACCGCCGCCGAGTGAGCCCCCCGAAGTCCCCGTGCGCACACTGCCGCCAGCGCGGCCGACGATGGATACGGTGGTGCCGGGCGACGGGGCCGAGTCCGGGGCGCGCGGAGAGGAAGACGAAGAGCTGCCGAGCGTGCCGCCGGCAGCCACGGCCGAGCGACATACGGTGCCGGCGATGCCCGCGCAGCAGACGCCGCCGGTGGCCGCAGCAGGCGCGGTTGCGAACGACGACATCCGCAGCACCCTCGACTACGACGAGACGGGCGCGTCGCAACCGGGCACGATGGCGCGGGAGACCGAAAGCATGGCACCGCGCGGACGGCGGCGGCGACGTCGCAAGCGACTGTCGCTGGCCACGGCCCCCGGCATGCTCAGCTCGGTACAGCCGCCGCATGGACCCGAGGGCGCAGCCCCCGTGGAACTCGAGGCCCCCGCCTCCCGACACGACGCTGAGCACCCCTCGGCACCCGGGGCAGCCAGCCCGAGGGCCGGGCACGATGCCGAAAACCTTCAGAGCAAGCGCGGTACGCTTCCGCCACCGGCGGGCTCGATCGTGCCCCCACCGCCGCCGACCCCGCCGCCGGCGCCGCGTCCCGTGCGCATCGAGGGATTCCCGGCGACGACCATGCGGGCGGTCGCACCGCCGCCGCCGCCGCCGGCCGGAAGCACACGCGACTCCGACGTCGACGTGCACGAACGCCCCACTGCAGCGCCAAAAGCGGACGCCACACTGCTCGAAATCGGGCGCCCGGAATCGGTGCCGATGCCGCCACCGCCGTCAAAGACTCCGGCGTCCGCTCGCGCCGACGCGAACGGCAGGCACACGGCCGGTGCGAGCGCCGCAGGCGACGCCGGCAAGCAGCTGAAGGAGGACGACGCGACGCCGATAAAGCTAGCCATCGACACACCGGCCACGAAGCCGAACGCCGTGGCGACAGAGCACGGTGGGGACACGGCCGAGGCCACCGACGGCGATGGGTCACAGCTCGTCAGCATGGCGGGGAACGCAGCACAATCGGAGGCTGCGACCTTGCCGCCCGGCCGCCGGGAGGCGGACATCGAGATCCCCGGGAGCCGCAACCCCCTGCGTACCGCTGGCTGGGTGGCCCTGATCCTGGTGGCCGCGGCGGCGGTCATCCGCGCCGCCTCGGACCCTTCCGAGCCGACCGATGTTCCGGCCGCGGGGGCGCCGAGCACGACCGAGCCGAGCCGGGTGGAGGCGGCGCCATCCCCAGGGGAGCCGCAGCAGCTGCCACCGCAACCCGAAGCGGCCGAGGCCGCAACCGGCAACGAAGACGAAGCGCGGGCGACCCGCGATGCAGCGACCCCGGCCGAGCCCGAAGCCGAGCCCCAAAACGAAATGGCGGGCGACGAGCCGGAAGCCGAAGGCGACCCGACCGGCGACGACGAAGGCGAGGCGCAAGGCCTCGCCGGCACCGCGCTCTCGGCCGAAGGCAAGGCCGCCCTAACCCAAGCCCAGCAGCTCGACCGGGCCGGCAAACGCAAGCAGGCGCTTGCGCTCTACGAGCAACTGGCCGCCCGCGAGCCCGACTCCTCGTTGGCGATCGGTCGCCTGGGTTTCGCCTACCTGAACCGCGGCCAGAACAAGCCGGCGATCGAGAAGGCGCGTCGAGCAATCGCCCTGGACGACAGCAACTCCGAGGCCTGGATCGTCCTGGGAGCCGCCCAGCACGCCCTGGGCCAGCGCGCCGAAGCGCGCCAGGCCTACCTCAGCTGCGTCAAGCTCGGCAAGGGTGAGTACGTCGTCGAATGCCGGCGCATGTTGCGCTGAGGGTCCGCGACACAGGAAGCTTCCCCCCCTTTTTGAGAGCAACGGCGGGGAGGCTCGCGCCGGCCGCCCGTCCCTTGACACCACACGCCTGAGACGCGCCCTGGGCCAGCTGCGACGTTGCCCCTTCGAAAGGGGGCCTACTTTGGTAGTTCTAGATGGCTCAACGCAGCAGCAATCGCACCGTGGTGCCGGCGGCCACCGGCTCGGCGGCAGCGGGCGCCTGCTCGGCCACCGTGCCCTTCGAGGGCCCCGCAAGCGAGGCCTGCAGTCCCAGGGCCAGCAGCTTGCGACGCGCGAGGGTCGGGGCGTAGCCCCGCACGTCCGGCACCAGGACTTGTTCCGCGTTCGGGCGCATCGGGGCCGCCCTGGTCACGAAGTCGAATACGATGGCGCTGCTAGCTGCGTCGTCGCGGCCAAAGTCCAAGCCAAGCTCGTGGTCGACCGTGGTGGCCTTGCCGTGCAGCTGCACTCGCGTGGCACCGAGTCGAAAGCCGCTGTCACCCTCGCGCAGCGCGGCTTCCACGTACGCCAACTGGCCGCTGATGCTTGCGGCCGTGTCGCGCAGGACCATGACGTCCGTCGTCGGGCCCCGAGGAGCCTCACTTTCCAGCTGCGCCCGTAGGGCATTGACCTGAGCGAGGAGTTCCGTGTTCTCCGCCCGCAGGGACGCGAGCTCCCGCCGTGCTCGCTCCAGCGCCACCAGGTCCGCGTCGAAGATCTCCGGCTCGACCCGGGATAGGGCCCGCGCCAACCCGGCCACACGCTTGTCCGCCAGACCGATGATCGGAAGCAGCTGTTCGAAGCTCTTCACCGGCGTGATGTCCAGGGCGAGCTGGCCCAGGACTGGACCCACGTCCGCGTCGACCGTCTGCGCCAACCGCACCAGCAACGCCAACCGGACCGCGGGCGGCCAGGGCAGCGCGCCCAGGATGTTGAGCACCTCGCGCGCCTCCGCCACCTCCTCGGGATCGAGCCCCACACGTCGGGCGAATGCGACCTCGGCCGGCGTCGGCTGGCTCACTCGATCCCCAACGTGACGCCCTGCCCCTCCACCAAAATCGTGCCGGCCGCCGGGGATTGGGTCGTGACCTGCGCGTCGAGAGCCGCAGCTTCGGGTGCGTCGCTCTCAATGCCCAGCAGGGCGAGGCGGGCGAGCGCCTCGTTCACGGTCAGACCCAGTAGCGCCGGAACCACCTGCAGCGCCTCTGCCGTGGTGGCCGGGGGGACCGGCACCACGCGAAACTTCACCCGACTGCTCGCTTCCAACTTGAAGTCAAAGCGCGACGAATAGCCTGCGTGGATCGGGGCAGCGTAGACCCGAAGACGCCGCGTCGGAGCCGAAGCCGAACCGCCGCCCGGGCCGCCCGTCGCGGCCTCGCCGGTGACGGTGAGCGCCACCTGCAGCTCTCCCTCCGCCTCGGGAATGTGGTACCAGGTCGGGCGGTAGCCAATGCGCTGCAGGTCACGGTAGAGATCCTCGTCGGATTCGTAGACTTCCCGCAGTGCCTGTATGGAGGCCAAGTCCAGCTCGCGCTGAGCGTCGGCTACCCCGCGCCCAACCGACGCGATGAGTTCGCCGAGCGGAGCCGACAGGGCGTCCAGGACGTTCTTGTTGTCGAATGTGGGCATCTCAGGTGACCTTCAACTTTCCGACATACAATCGCAGTAGGTTGTCGGGATCGGCGATGGAGCCTGCGACGGGAAGCTGCCGAACCACGACTCCGGCACGCCTGGCATCCGAAACGACTTCGGCGTGCAGCTCCGTGGTCAACGCCAGCGCCGCCGCCTTGCGCTGGGCCAGCTCCGGCGTATAGCCGGTCAAATCAGGCAAAGCCGGCCCCGAAGCAGCTGCGGGCTCGGTCGCCTGGGCCCTGGGGCTGACGTTGAAGGTGAGTTCCGAGAGCGCCGCTCCGCTCTTGATGAGTTCGGCATCTGGAAATTCCAGCCCGATGCTGTTGTCGCTCGCTGTGGGAATGCCCTTGAGGTTAACGGTGACCGAGGCCAGCGTGAAGTTGGTGTCGGCCACGGTGGCTTCGTGAAGCTGGCGGGTGGTGCTACCCAAGGCGTCGCCGAAGCTCATCTGGATCCGCTCGGTGCTTGCGACAGCGTCGGCCGTGGGGTCACCGGTGGCCGCCGCCCGCGCGCCGTCCCCCATGCTACGCCGCTGGGCAGCCTGCAGGTGCACATGGAGTTCCGCTGGCACCCCGAAGACCAATCCGTCGCTCGCGTGAAAGACCGGCACCGGCAAGCCCTGCTTTCGCAGCACGAGCTCGCCCAAGTCCACCGAGCGGGCGGTTGCGACCCGGGGCGCAATCAACACCGGGCGCCCTTCGATGAGCAAACCCCAGGCGCTGTTGGTCTCGAAGCTCACGCTCAGCTTGCCCTGGCTGATACGCCCCTCGGCGATCTCCCGTGGCCCGTTGGTGCGAGCCTCCACCGCGGTGACGGCGGCCCGCGCCAGGAGCCCGCCATCTTCATCACGCACCGTGGCGACGACCTTCATGCGTCCACTCCGTAGACCAGGGTCTCGGTCTGTCCGGCCGCGTCGATGACCAGCGCCAGGGTCGCTGGCTGCTGCGATGCATCGATGTCGAGTACGACCTCGGCCGCGCCGCTGGCGTCGGTAACCAATACATTGCGGCGCAGCCCGGTGCCATCGGCAAGCACGAAGCTGCCGCCGCTGGCGGCGGTCAGCACAGCGCTCTCCTCGCGATCGAGGTTGACCTCGACCTGGAGGTTGGCGACGGGCTCCGACGCAGCATTGCTGGCCAGCACACGCAGGATGGGCGCGCTGGGATCGGCGCCGTCCACTGCCGTGCTCAAGAGCGTGGGAGGCAACCCATTGTTGGCCGGAACCGCCACGAAGGCCCCTCGGATCTGGGCTGCGATCTGCAAGGTGGACGACGCCTCCTGCGCCGCCAACGGCCGAAACAGCAGGTGCTTTTGACTCGGCCTGGCCGTGCGCAGGCGGCCGGCGTAGCGGTTCGAGAGGGCCGGGCTGTCGACCACCTGCAGGTTCATGCGAAGCTCGAACTCCACCTTCGGGAGCCGATAGCTCAGCTCGGTGCCGGGCACGCCGGTGCTGCCGGCCCGCGCCAACTCGGCTTGCGCCTGGGAGATGCCCTCCGCGAGGCTTAGCAAAAAATCGTCTAGCGTCGAGAACGCTTCTTCAGGACTGGGCATGACTCACATCCCATGGTTTTCGGTTGGCGTCCGGGCAGCGAGCGCCGGACAGGTCGGTCAATCGTCTCGCCAACTCTTGGTGCGCCCTCGGCGATCGAGTCTGGCGCTGAGTTCGGCCTCGGCCTTTTGACGCTCATGTAAGCTCTGCAAGGCGCGCTCGCGGCGGCGGTCGTCGTGGCCTTCGAATCTCTTGAGCATACGGGCTCGCGCCACCTGCTGGGCGCGCAGCGCAACCTCGCGCTGCTCGGCCCAACGCGCGCGAATACCCTCCTGTAGTCTCAGCCCGCGCAACCAGTCCTCGTGTTGCTCGAAGGCACGGCGCGCATCCGCGCGCGCGGCCGCCAACGCCCGAAGTCGCCTGCGCTCCGCTTCCCGTTTGCCCTGCTGTCGCTCCGCCTCCTCCCGGATACGAAGCCGCGAAGCTTCCTGGGCCCGCCGTGCCAACGCCCTCGCCCGCTGTTCCTCGCGCTCGGCCTTGCGCTGCGCCAGGCGGGACTCGGCGGTGTGGACCGGCATGGGAAACAGGGCGTTGCGCCGCTGCTCCTCCGCGTCGGGTGGAGCCTTGCCGAGCAGTCGCAAAAGCTGCTGCTCGAGCTTGGCCCGTTGGGTCATCAAGAGCGATAGCCTGTCCCTGGCCGCATCCGGGACGGCCTTCAGCAACTCGGCGTCCGCGCCCTGGATCCCGAGCCCGGACGGGGCGTCCGGCTCGGTGGACGCGGGCGCCTCGAGCTCCTCCTCCAGCTCGCTCCAGCTGAGGTAGCTCGACACGGCGCTAGCTTCCGCTCGCGACCAGGTTGCGGATGCGCTCTTCGAGTATCGCGGGCGCGGGGACAGGTGCGATCTTGGTGCGGATCAAGCTCGAACCCTCAGCACTGTAGTTGTACTTGGTGGCGAACGAAGCGCTCACCGAGCTGACGCTTGCGCCGGCGGCGAAAATCGCGAAGTAGCTGTCGACGCTGCCGCTGAAGGTGCTGCGAGAGAAAGACACCTCCCGCGCGATCGTGATGGAGACCTTCACCTCGATGATCGTGTCGACGAAGTGATAGAAGGAAGGCGTAAAGCCCAGCTCCAACATCGACAGCTGCTCACCGCCAAACTCGACCAACAGGCGCTCCGTGGAGGTCGTGCCCTCGGAGTCGGTGACTTCGAATTCCTGCCCCGCCATGATCTGCGCAACCTGAAGCGCCACCCGGTCGAGTTCGAACTGCGCACGACCGATGGCAACGCCCAGGCTCGTGACCATTTCGGCGAAGGGAACATCAAGTAGCTCTTGTCCAATTGGCATGATTCAACCTCGGCTCAGGATTCGCTTTCCAGAAGTCCCCGAATGCGTTCTTCCAGGATGGCCGGAGGCGGCACGGGAGCCAGCTTGGTTCTCAGCAGGCTCGATCCCTCGACGCTGTAGCTATACTTGGAGCTGTAGCTCGCGTCGACAGGTACCGTGCTGACACTGTAGTCGACGCGCCCGTTGCCGAATACCAGCCGTGTGGTCTTGCGCTCGCCCTTGAAAGCTGTAGTCGAACTCGTCTCGCGGGTCATCTTGATCGCGATCTTGACCTCGATGACGGTGTCGATGAACTGGTAGAACGTGGGCGTGAATCCCAGCTCCAACATGCTCACCTGCTCCCCGTCAAACAGCACGGTGGTGTCGATCGGCGGGTCGATGGCGGCGCCGGTGGTCGGGTCGCGCTCGATGCGCTGCCCGCTCATCATCTCCGCCACCCGCAGGCTCGACTCGTCGAGCTGAACCTGCGCATCGGCAATGGCGAAGGCCATCTGCCGGATCATGTCCCCCATGGGGACGTTGAGTAGCTCCTGTCCAATTCCCATGCCCTGAGTCTCCGCTGGCTGGTTCTAGCGTTCCCGAATCGTGGAACGCAGCAATTCGCTGAACACCGAAGGTGGTGGCACCGACACGAAGCGCGCCCGGACAGTGCTCGACCCGGTCGCCTCGAAGGAATACTTATTGGTGTAGGAGGCGTTGATCGACGCTGCGAAGAAGCCGACGTTGACCCCGATCGAACCGCCGATGGTGAACTCCTCCGATTGCCGCGATGTAAAGGCCACCCGGGCTTCGATCGTAGCCTCTGTGATCTGATAGAAGGTCGGGGCAAAACCCAGCTCGAGCAGCGAGCGCGTACCGGCGCCGTCCCCGAGATCGATGCCGTTCTCGTCATCGGCGAGCACCCGTGCGGCCTCTGCCGAGTTGCGGTCGAGGGCGAGTTGCGCCTCGGCAACGGCGACACCCAGCCGTTCGATCATTTCCGGCAGCGGCGCCTGCTGCAGCTCTTCGATGACTCTGGGCATGTGCAGTCGGCTTCTTTCGCCGCCTTTGACTAGTTGTCAGCGCCGAGGCGGAAGTGTTGTCTCAGGGCCTCCATGAAGACCGTAGGCGGCGGCACCGCGAGCATCTTGGTCTTGACCTTCGATGCGGCGCTGGTGTCGAACTCGTAGCGTCGGTGGTAGTCCGCGCTGATGGTCAGGCCGAACATCGAGGCACGCTGGGCCGTTTGGGCGGTGCTGAGAATCTGCTGTCCCAAAGGAGCGATGGGCTGGCCCCCGATATTGGTCGGCGTGCTGGTGGGCGGCGCAGCGGGACCGGTGGGCCCGGTTGCCCCGACTGGAGTCGTGCTCGTCCCGGTGGCTCCCGTGCCACTGCTGCTGCCGCTCTGAAAGCTGAGCTGTGCCCCGATGTCGAAGCCCTCCTCGACTTTGATCGACAGCTCGACGGAGATCTCGATGGTGGTCTCGCTGAAGTGGTAGAAGGAAGGCGTGAAGCCCAGCTCGAGCAGGGAGCGCGAAACGATCTCGCCGGCCTCATTGAGCAGGTCGAGCCGCGTCTCTCCGAGAAGCACGGCACTCTGCACGCTGATCTGGTCGAGACGCTGTTGGGCCTCGGCGATCGCGCGGCCCATGCGCTCGATGATGTCGCCCATGGGGACATCGAGCAGCGCTTCACCTGGCGTCATATTTAGAACTCGGTTATCGAGCACCGCGCAGCCCCTTTTGTTGTTGAATCACGCGCAACCTAGCGAACAAGTCGATCGGTGACAAGCGCAAGTCCGTCTCGACCTTCTTCGCTTGGCAAACCGCAGGCAGGCGGGAGGTACCTGGCAACCTGACCGCTGCATCCGTTCACCCTGAAGCAGACCACCCAATGTAACCAACCAACAGCCGATCCAACGGCCTGCGAAAGAACAGCTTCCCCCTTTGGTGCGCGTCGGCGGACACGCTGGCGCCATGCGTCCCCGAAAAAAACTCCTCCATGTACCTCTGGTACGACTGCGGATTGTTCTCTGAGCGCCGTCGCATTCCGCCGACGCGCACCAAACGGTCAACTTATTTTGCGGCGGTGCCTAAAGCGGCGACTTGCGCGCGCTGACACCGGAGGCGGCACGCAGCGTCTCTTCCCTCACCGAGAAGTACCGAAGCCGCCGCTGTTCCTGCAGCACGCGCTCGGGTGTGAGGGTGAGTCCTCGCGCGATCCAGCCGCGCAGCCGCTGCGACAGCTCCAGGGTCGCTCCGATGCGTTGCGCCTGGCGCAACGCCGCGTCGAAGGCCTCGGTCGCGGCGGCCGTGTTGCCGACCTTGCACAGGACGACGCCCCGTCGCTGGTACACACTGGCCAGATCAAGCCATGCCAAATCGTTCGAGGGCGGCGTCTTTGCGTAGTGGTCGATGGCCCTCCCACAGTATTCGAGCACGCTGTCGAAGTCGCCCATCAACTCGAGCGATTCCAAAGAGGCCTCCAGGTAGTGACGGAAAAACGCCTCAGGACTGCGGCTCTGCACCGCCATGCGCATGGCCTCGCGGTAGCTGCGAAGGGCCTCGGCATGGTCCCCGCGCAGCGCCGCGCGCTTGCCCACCTCGGCAACTTGCAAGTGGGCCCGCACGGCATCGCTGGCGACTTTCATCGTGCGACGAGCTCACTGCTGACACCGTGCTTGCGCAGCTCGTGCTGCAGCCAGCGGGCTTGAAGCTTCGTCAGCGGGCCTCCGAGCCTGCAGGGCCGGGTATCGGTGAACTCTGCGGCCGCCTCGCGTCCGGCGATGGCGTAGACCCAGCCGCGCGCGCTCTGGCGATCGCCGCCGGGCTTGATGTCGAGGGCGAAGCCCTGCAGCGCGAGCAAGATGCCCGTCGCGCTGGCTCCGACAGCCTGCGCGCCCTCGAGTAATGCGGTCATCTCTCGGCCGCTCACATTTTCGCGCAGCACCAGCGGCGTGCGCGCAAGGGCCCGCCCGACCAGCCGCTCGGGCATGCCCACGGTCTCCGTCAGAAACGACCGGACCTCCGGCGTGTCCAGAGCCTTCTCCAGGCGCACGTCGAAGCGCTGCAAGTCGCGATTGAGGATCCGCACCTTGCTCGCGCTGCGAGCCAGGTCGGGCCAGACACGCTCGGCCGCCGCGAGCGACAGCCCGGTGCCCAGAAGGTGATGCGCGCTCTCGGCGCTCACGACGGCTCCAACCTCCCGCAGTACCGCGGTCGCGGCCGCACGCGTGCGCCCATCTGCAGCCTCGATGGCCACATCGAACTGCGCGTCCCGCCGGCGCGAGACATCGAGGCCGACATCGAAAGCGCGGTAGCGCTCGGTGAGCGCCACGACCGTGGCTTCCGAAACTCCGCCGATCAGGGCCGCGGGGCTCTGGATGACGACGCGTTTGGCCGTCTCGACGTCGACTCCCAGCACCGTCACCGTCTCTTCGATCACGGCGGTCACTTTGCTCGGATCGTCGATCACCAACGCGACTTCGAAGTCATCGGTGCCGGGCTCGAAGCTCTCCTGCGGCGAAAGCAGCGCCAACTCCAGCCCCGTCTTGCCCAGCACCTGGCACAGCTTTTGGCCGGTTTCGCGATCGAGGCCGCCCGCTAGCACGGAAGGAGCCCTGTAGAGGAGGGACGCGAGGTTTTCGTCGCTGCCAACGCGCAAGCCGCGCAGGGCAGTCACGGCGGTAGCGCCAGCGGTTCCGATCGAGCGTACCAGCAACCGATAGCCCTCACGTTCCTCAACCTGCGTCATGACACACTTCCTGCCGTAACAGCGTGTGGCTGACAGTCACGCGCTTGCAACAGCGTCTGCGCGCTGGCTTCGGGCTCGCCCGTGCGTAGCGAGGCCAGCACATCCGACCAGCAGGTCGTGAGCCAGCGTGCCTCACGGTCCTGATGGCCGTAGGTGAGCAACAGTCGTTCGTCGTCGAGCGAACAGAAACCGGCGGCATACTCGATGCTCGCCTCGTCGAAAAAGAAGGGACGGCTGCGGCTCAATAGGCCGCGCTCCGAGTCCACTTCGATCCAGCGATGAAGATAGACGTTGCCCGATTCACGACTGGCCACCTCATGGACCAGCGCCAGCCAACGTCCCGGGCGCCCGGGTATCGGCTGGGGTCCCGCTGAGCCGCGCAGGTCGCGGGCATGGAAGGGTGTCTGCAGTCGCTGAGCCACCTCGCACTCCCCGGTCTCGGTGTCGACCGCCAGCACCACCAGCGGATCGTAGCTGTAGATGATTCGCAGCTGTCCGTCACAGGACCAGGGCAGCCAGTTCTTCTCATAATCCGTGGCTCCTTCATACTGCAGCGGCACCAAGTGCTCTACCGCATCCAAAGTCGCGTTGTAGCGACCGAGGACCACGCGGCACCGCCCTGCACTGCCGGGAACCTGATTGCAGGCCGCCGTGAACCACAGCTCGCCCCCGTGGGACAACAGCCGCACGTCCTCCAGCCCCCGGATCGAAGTCTGGGCGGGCCAGTCTTCCGGGATGCCGTAAACCAGCTTCGGACCGTCGCCGCATGCCGCCTCCGGATGCCACACGAAGGGCGCGTTGTAGGTCACGAACGCGTCAAGGCCATAGGGCTCGTACTGGCGGCCGCCATCCTGGTGGTAGTTCAACAGGCGCAGATTCACGATCACTCGTCCGGCATGGCGAGTGACACTGGGGTTTGTCGTCAAGAACTCGATTCCATCGCAGCAGCGTTGCTCCCTTTCCAACTCGAAGCCGCCGCTGCACTGTCGAGGTGCCGACTCGAGGTAGAAGACCTCGTTGCTGCGCACGTAGTTATAGAACCATGGCTCGTGACCGCGCTGGGCCTGCAGCCGCTCGCAGGCCGACAAACCCAACTCGTGGTGCTCGTCGCCCGCGTAGTAGGCGCAGATCATGATCTCTTGCCACAACCTCCAGTCATAGACCTGCTTTTCGATGAACAGCAGGTCGTGGTCTGGATAGGGAATCGACAGAGCGCGCAGGGCGAGCATCATGGCCGCCCGGTGGTGGCCCTGCTCGCGGTAGTATTGGGCCAACACACAGAGGGGCTCGGCCCGCCCGGGGCGCTCGTCAAAGGCACGCAGCAAGAGGTCTGCGCCCTGGCGACCATTGCCCCGATGCAGCTGACACAGCCCATGTCGGTACCGGGCATACCAGCGTTCCTCGTCCCAGCCGCCCATCTTCCAGCGTCGGGCATACCAGCTGGCCGCCTCCGGCAAGCGCCCGCTGTCAAAGTAGGACTGGGCCAGGTAGAACGCATAGCGGGGATTTTGAGGCTCACTGGCAAGGCCCTGGCGCAGCAGCAGGATGTCGCGGGTGAACTTGCCGCGCTTGCTGCCGCCGTCGCCCAGGTCCTCGATCCACAGACTGCCCAGGCTCTCGTTGCTGGCGCCGCCCCCAACGGCCTCCCAGTACTCGTGGGTGGGGCCGCGGGCCTGCCATTCGTGGGCCAGACAGACCAACCGCGTGTTGAAGTAGCGCAACTGGCCGTCATCCTGCACCACCTGATAGCTGCCGCCGTCGAGCGCGTTCTTGTCAAAGCCATCGCAGACGTGCAGCACCATGTCGGCATCGAGCAGCAAAAGATAGGTACGCTCGAGCGGCCATCCCTGGTCGCTGACCCACTGCCGGGCCTCCCGCGCCACCAGCGTCCGGTTGTGGCCGAAGTTGCGAAAGGGCTGGCGCAGGAGCCGACCGGGGACCCCGTAATCCGCCACGAGCGTCTCGATCGCAGCGATTGTGCCATCCCGAGAGCCCGTGTCGGCGATCACGAAGCCATCGGCGATGGGCAGAGCCCTGTGGAGGCAGCGGGCGATAACCCGCGCCTCATTCCGCACGATCATGCACAGCACCAGGCGCACGGCCTCGCCATGCGGCGCGAGAGCCCGCTGGCCGCCTGGCGATGACCTGTTCGCCAAGTCGAGCATCGGAGCCCCCGCTAGCGCGCTTTGTGACGAATGTATAGCGGCCTGCCCCGGCCTGCTCGCGCGTCCAGGACAAGCATCGTTGCTGTGACCGTAGCGTCGCCTCCGGGCTGCTCGGTCGAGAGCAAGAGCGACAGCGGGCAACCGTCCGCGGCTACGTGCTTGCGGCGCGCCCCGCTTCCGGTAGACGCCCCACGTAGCGGGCGCGGGGTCGCAGCCGGCCCGAGCTGGCCCGCTGCTCGGCGATGTGGGCGACCCAGCCGCCCAGGCGCCCGACGGCGAAGACGAAGGCCGCCGCGTAGGGTCGCAACCTCAAACTCTGAGTCAGTGCAACCAAACCGAAGTCCGCGTTGGGCGGTGGGTGACCGGCGGCCTCCATGGCGTCGGCCAGCTGCAGCATGGCGCGCAGGCGTGGCGATTGCTTTCGACCCAGGGCACACGCCGTCTCGAGTAAAGCCTGGGCGCGCGGGTCGCCGTCGGGGTAGAGAGGGTGGCCGAAACCTGGCACCCGAGCGCCGCGCGCCAGGCGGTCTGTGACCACTGCAGCCGGACGCCGCGCATCCATGGCCTCGTCGACCAGGGCTTCGACCCTGAGCGTGGCGCCGCCGTGAAGTGGGCCGCTGGCGGTGGCGAGGGCGGCCATCAGGCAGGCGTAGAGGTCGCTGCCGGTGGAGGCCGCGAGGCGCGCGGCGAAGGTGGAGGTGTTGAGTTCGTGGTCGGCGACCAGCACGAGCGCCAGTTCGAGAGCTTGGGCGGCGGCATCGCCCGAAACGCCCAGGGCCCGGGCCACACGCGCGGCGACCGGCTGGTGGCGGCGAGGCGCGCGACCGCCGGCCCAGCCGGGGCCGCCGGCCAGGTAGGCGATGAGCCCCCGGGCGCGCTCGAGCTCGGGCGCCCTGCCCTCACCCGCCACCCGCCGACTGCGTGCGCGGCAGAGCGACAGCGCGGTGAGCATGGCGCGCAAGGGGCCGGCACCGTCGCGCAACTGGGCGCGCAGCACGGCGGCCGCAGCCGGCTCCTCGGGCTCGGGCCAACGGGGACGCGCGGCCGGCAGCTCGCCGTCGAAGAGCAGCTCGCACAGCTGCTCGAAGGATAGGCCCGCCCGCGCCAACTGCACCGCGTCGCTTCCCCGGTAATACAGGCGACCGTCGAGGACCGCTGTGATCGCCGAGTCGATGACGGGCTCGCCGTAACGCAGGGCCGAGGCGGCCACGGCCGCGTGCCCGGCGCGGGCATCGTGGCGCGCCTTGAGCTTCTCGATGTCGGCGCGCAGGTAGAGGCTCGAGCGACGCTTGCCCGGCGCCGGAATGCGCGACACCCAACCACGACTGACGTAGGTGTAGAGGGTGGCGGGCTTGATCCCGAGCAGCGTCACGGCCTCGCGGGCGCTGATGTATTCAGTCATCGACATATATCGATTATATCAATCGATATATGTCGATGGTAGCAACGCCCAGCTCATGCCGCGATCTCTGGACGCGGTCCGACGTAGCGCAGGCGTGGCCGTATCAAGCGTCCGCTCTGGCGCTGTTCGAGGATGTGAGCGCACCAGCCGACCACGCGGCCGACGGCGAAGGTGGGCGAGAAATCGAGGCGATCGATGCCAAGGGCGTCGAGCAAGACCGCCGTGTAGAACTCCACGTTGGCTGCGAGTTTGCGCGTCGGCTTCTGCTTGCGCAGAAGGGCTGCGGCCGCTGCCTCCACGCGGCGGGCCACCGCGAGGCGCGCGCCCTGGGCCTGTGGCTGCCCGTCCGGGGCGCCGGCACGCAGCGGCGATAGCAGCTGGATCGCCTCTTCCAGCACAGCAGCGCGCGGGTCGCGCACCCGGTAGACGCGGTGGCCCATGCCCATGATGCGGCGGCCGGCCGAAAGCTCGCGCTGGAGAAAGCGCTCGGCATCGCCCTCGCGGGCGACCGCGTCGAGCATGTCGAGCACGGGCCCCGGAGCGCCACCGTGGAGCGGGCCCTTGAGCGCACCGACCGCGCCCACCACGGCGCTGACCATGTCGGAGTCGGTCGAGGTAATCACGCGGGCAGTGAAGGTCGAGGCATTCATGCCGTGATCGACGACCGTCACCAGGTAGCGGCCCAGGACGCGTGCCGCCACCGGGCCATGCTCTCCTGTGATCATGCGCAGGTAATCGCCGGCGTGATTCAACTCGGTGTCAGGGGCTATCGGCTCGAGGCCGCGCCGCTGACGGCTGTCGGCGGCGGCAAAGACGGCGCAGGCGCCCGTCAGTTCGGCGGCTTGTTCCAGTGGTGCCTGGGCGCGGGTTTGAAAGCCCGCGAGGCGCGCACGAAGGGCAGCCATGGGCTCGAGCCCGGGAGCCATGGGCTCGAGCCCCTCGAAGGCGCGCTGGCGCGCTTCGGCCAGCTGCCGCTGGTAGCGGCGGTGGCGATCGGGATCGGGGTCATCCCCCTCCCACAAGAGCCCGCACAGACCTTCCACACTGGCCTCCCGTGCGAGCGATTCGATGTCATGGCCTCGAATGATTAGACGTCCGCCCTCACCGTCGACACCACTGATGGTGCTGTCGGCGACGACGACGCCCTCGAGGCCGCGGTCGATCGGTAGATCGTCTTCCATGGCGGCTCTCCTTGCGGCGATTTCAGTTGTCGTTGTGCTCAGCTAACCACAGCGGCCGGCGGAGACAATCTCGATTCAACAATCGACGCCGCGGTTTTCGCGACATCCCGGGCGCTCTTCATCTTCGGGTCAAGTGCGATGACGTATGACTTATGCGCAGTGGGACCACCCAATCCATGGCCGCAAAGGCATGACCACACCGAATCTCGACTATGCCCCCTGTGGGAGCATCTGCTAACGTATCGTTCAGCAATCTTTCGGTCAGGGTAGCGGCAGGTAGGTACAAAACCTGCGACGCGCACCCTGCCGCATGATCGGGACCAGGTAGGATATGCGCCACCTCGAAAACCTCGCCCTATGGGGCGGCGTGCTCGCTGTCGTTTTCTCCAGCGTCGGCCAGGCGCGGGCCCAGCAGATCAAGCCCCGCTTTTTGATCATCGTCGACAACTCCGGGTCGATGCAGCAGGGCAGTCTCGGCGCCACCAGTTGCAGCGGCTATGCCACCAACAAGATGGGGCATGCCAAGTGTGCGATTCGCAACATCCTGGACTCGGTGGGCGACGCCGAGTTCGGGCTGATGCGCTTCGCGCTGGACAACAGCGATTGCGTCGCAGGCTGTGGCGATGTCTATCAGGCAGGCGGCTCCTGCGACGGCGAGCTGCTCACAGAGGTCAGCGGCGACAATCACGCCAGCCGCCTCTGGGTCGACAATGTTTGCGCCGCGGCGGACTGCGCGGGCGACTGGCGCTCTTTACAGCAGGAAATCTACGCCACCGGCTACACGCCGATCGCCGAGACCCTGAGCAGCGCCTACGACTACTTCAGTGGTACCGAGACGCCCTACACAGCCCCCACCGCCAATGACAGCGCAGCCGAATGCCGGCCGCTGAACGTGATTCTACTCACCGACGGGAACCAACAGGGCTGCGGCGGCAATCCAGTCACAGCAGCCGACACCCTGCGCATGACCACCGTGCCGACCCCCGGTGGCGACCTGGTCAAGGACATCAAGACCTACGTCATCGGCTTTGGCGTCACAGACCCCAACACGCAGATCAACAACATCGCCAGCGCAGGCGGCACCACCGCCTTCTACGCCGGCGACGAAGAAACGCTGTCTGCTGCGCTGATGCAGATCATTTTCGACGCCCAGCTCACCGAGAGCTGCGACGGTGCCGACAACGACTGCGATACCGTCATCGACGAGGGCTTTCCCCTCTTCTGCGACCTGGGCGGCCTGCGCAATGCCAGCTCCCAGACCCAGCTGAGCACGCGCTACACCGAAGAAGGCGCCGGCACGGCCCCGGCGCTGGGCGTGCCCGAAGCCAACGAGTGGCTGTGCCAAAACCCCGGCGAGCTGTGCAACGGGGTCGACGACGATTGCGACGGCATCACCGATGAAAATCCCAGCGACTCGCCCATGGAGATCTGCAATAGCGTCGACGACGACTGCGACGGGGCCATCGACGAGGGGCTGAGCTGTGGTGGTTGCACGACGACGGAGATCTGCGATGGCCTCGACAATAACTGCAACGGCCTCACCGACGAGAATCTGACGCGCTCCTGCGGCACCGACATCGGCGTCTGCTCCGCTGGCGTCGAGACCTGTGTGGACGGGATGTACCAGGGTTGTACCGCCACCTACGGCGACCCGGCTGAAACCTGCGACGGCCTCGACAACGACTGCGACGGAATCGTCGACGGCTTCACCGAATCCTGCGGTGCCAGCGACACGGGCGCGTGCGCCTTCGGCCAGCGCCTGTGCACGGCGGGCGTGTGGGGCGCCTGCATCGGTGAGATGACCGCTTCGAACGAACTCTGTGACGGAAGCGACAACGACTGCGACGGCCAGATCGACGAGACCCTGGAAGTCGAGTTGTACGACTCCCGTGTCAACACCGCCTGCGGTACCGACGTGGGCGTGTGCTCGCCGGGCACCAATATTTGCTCCGGGGGCAATATCGTCTGCTACGGCCAGGATTTCGGCGGCGCCCTGGGCGGCGACGAGGTCTGCGACGGCCTCGACAACGACTGCGACGGCCTCACCGACGAGGGCAACCCCGGCGGTGGTGCCAGCTGCGGCGACCCCACGACCGTGGGCGTCGGTATCTGCACTGCGGGCACCGAGCAGTGCGTGGGCGGGGCGCTGATCTGCGTGGGCGAGGTCAAACCCGGCGCCGAGGTCTGCGACAACCTGGACAACGACTGCGATGGAACCATCGACGATGGAATAACTCGTAGTTGCGGTGCCGATGTGGGCATCTGCACCAGCGGCACACAGACCTGTTCCGCCGGAGCGTGGGGTAGCTGCAGCGGCATGTCGGGTGGCGCCGAAGCGTGCGACGGTTCCGACAACGACTGCGACGGTAAGGTCGACGAGGGCAACCCCGACAGCGGCGGCGTCTGCGGCATGACCGACACGGGCGAGTGCCAGCTCGGAAGCGAAGTCTGTGTCGGCGGCTCGCTCGTGTGCGCGGGTGATGTCGATCCGACCGCCGAGGTTTGCGACAACAAGGACAACGACTGCGACACCCGTACCGACGAAGGCGTCAGCCGCGCCTGTGGCACCGCCATCGGCGTCTGCACCGTCGGCGTCCAGCTCTGCTCCGCCGGCGGATGGGGAACGTGCAGCGGCTTCGCGGGCGGCCCCGAAGAATGCGACGGCGAGGACGACGACTGCGACGGCCTGATCGACGAAGGCAATCCGGGCGGCGGCGGCAGCTGCGGCTCGAGCGATGTGGGCGAGTGCGGCCTTGGGGTCGAAGCCTGCATCGGCGGCGCCCTGGTCTGCACCGGCGAAGTGCGTCCAGTCGACGAGCTATGCGACACCCTGGATAACGACTGCGACACTCGAACCGACGAGGGCCTCACCCGCGCCTGTGGCACCGCCATTGGCGTCTGCACCCTCGGCGTCGAGACCTGCGCCGCGGGGGCCTGGGGAACGTGCAGTGGCTTCGCGGGCAGCGACGAGGTCTGCGACAACAAGGACAACGACTGCGACGGCACCATCGACGAGGGCGACCCCGGCGGCGGCGCCCAGTGCGGCGCGACCGACAGGGGTGAGTGCGCCTTCGGCATTACCGTCTGCATCGGCGGCTCGCTGCAGTGCCCGGCCGAGGTGACCGCTTCACCCGAAGTCTGCGATAGCCTCGACAACGACTGCGATGGACTCACCGACGAAGGTCTCAGCCGCGCCTGCGGTAGCGACATCGGCGCCTGTTCGGTCGGCACCGAGACCTGCTCGGCCGGCGCGTGGATCGACTGCAACGCCGACTTCGGTGGACCCGAGCAATGCAATGGCATCGACGACGACTGCGACCTGCTCACCGACGAGGGCAATCCCGACAGCGGTGGCGCCTGCGGCCTGACCGACGTGGGCGAGTGCGAGAAGGGCACAGAAGCCTGCGTCGGCGGCAGCCTGGTTTGCCAGGGTGAGATCGGCGCCGCCGCCGAAGTCTGCGACAACAAGGACAACGACTGTAACGGCCTGATCGACGACGGCCTGATGCGGGCCTGCGGCACCAGTGTCGGCGTCTGCACGCTCGGCACCGAGATCTGCTCGGCGGGCGCGTGGGGCGGCTGCGACGGTTACATGGGCGAGGCCGAGCTGTGCGACAGGCTCGACAACGACTGCGACGGCGCGGTCGACGAGGGCGATCCGGGTGGCGGCGCAAGCTGCGGCGCCAGCGACGTGGGCGAATGCGCCATGGGCCTGACGCGCTGCGTCAACGGCACCCTCGCCTGCGAGGGCGAGGTCAAGTCGGTACCCGAGATCTGCGACACCTTCGACAACGACTGCGACGGCACGGTCGACGAAAACAGCCCCGGCGCCGGCGTCGCCTGCGGCATTGCCACCGGCGAGTGCGCCATGGGCGTCACCATCTGCGATGCGGGCGTCCTGCGCTGCGACGGCGACACCCGACCCAGCGATGAACTGTGCGACACCCTCGACAACGACTGCGACGGCCTCACCGACGAGGGCAACCCCGAAGGCGGTGCCAACTGCGGCGACGTGGGCGAGTGCCGCCGCAGCGTCGATCCGCAAAACGCCGCGCTGCCGCTCGATCAACCCTGCGGCGAGTGCCGCTTCGGCAGCGTGATCTGCGAAGGCGGCGAGCTCATCTGCGTCGGTACCGTCGGCCCCGAGAACGAACTCTGCGACGGCCTGGACAACGACTGCGATTACCCCTGCCTGGTCGATCACTCGGCCGATCCACCGACGGTCAACTGCCCGGCAGACCCCTGCGCGCTGCCCAGCACCGACCCCGGCTACCTCGACTGCGACACCAAGGTCGACGAGGGCGTCGATGTCACCGACCCGAACGTGGGCGTCGAATGCGGCGACGACACCGGCAAGTGCACCAAGGGCAGCCAGACCTGCATCGACGGCGCGCTGACCTGCCTGGGCGGTCAGGGACCGACGGCCGAGATCTGCAACCTACTGGACGACGACTGCGACGGCGTGGTCGACGACGGCATTCCGGTCAACGATCCCTGCGGCACCGACGTGGGTGAATGCCAGCCGGGCCTTTTGGTCTGCGATGCCGGGGGCCTGGTCTGCAAGGGCGGCGTCGAGCCCATCGACGAGCTGTGCGACGGTCTCGACAACGACTGCGACGGCATCACCGACGAGAGCCTCAGCCTGGGCGATGCCTGCGGCAGCGACGTGGGCGAATGCGCACAGGGCGCCTGGGCCTGCGTAAGCGGCGACGAGGTCTGCGTGGGCGAGGTCACGCCCGGCCTCGAGACCTGCGACTGCCTCGACAACGACTGCGACGGCGAAGTCGACGAAGGCACCAACTCCGAGCTGTGTCCGGGTGGCAGCTCCTGCGTGATGTGCCAGTGCGCCCTGCCCTGCTCCGAGCGCGGTGAGTTCGGCACCAGCTGTCCCCAGGGCAAGGCCGCTGTCGACGTCGATGGCAGCTGCTACTGCGTGGGCCGGCAGTGCGAACAGGCGGACTGCGCCGGGGAGACCATCGAAGTCGATGGCGCCGTGCAGTGCGCTCCCGAGCAGGCGGACGTGGGCAGCTGCGTGTGCAAGCAAAACGAGTGCACCTTCCGCTGCAACGGCGTGGTCTGCTCGGCGGGCCTGGTCTGCGATCCCACCGACGGCAAGTGCAAAGCCCAGAGCTGTCTGTTGTCACAGTTCGCCTGCGGCGCCGGCGAGTACTGCAATCCGGCCAGCGGTGGCTGCGAGCCCGATCCCTGCGCCAGCGCCGGCTGCGGCAGCGACCAGGCCTGCCGCGACGGCAGCTGCTTCGCCAGCTGCGCGTTCCTGGACTGCGGCGGCGGCGAAGTCTGCATGGCGGGCGAGTGCGCCGTCGACCGCTGCGCCGCCAGCGCCTGCGACACGGGCACCGTCTGCGATCCCAACACCTCCGCCTGCGTGCTGCCCGACGACTGCTTCAAGGCCGGTTGCGCCGATGGCTTCGTCTGCGATCCCCTGGGCGGCGGCTGCCAACCCGACCCCTGCCTGCGCACCACCTGCCCCCAGGGACAGCTGTGTCGCGATGGCGATTGCCAGGCCCGCTGCGCGGCGCCCACCATCGACTGCAACGACGTCTGCATCGACCCGCGCGTGAGCAAGAGCTTCTGCGGCGCCAGCGGCAACTGCCAGGGCGACAACGCCGGCGTGGCCTGCGCCGAAGGCGAAGTCTGCAGCAACGGCAGCTGTGGCACCGATTGCGGCGACGGGCTTTTGCTGTGCGGCGACGGCTGCATCGATCCCCTGAGCGACGCGCAATATTGCGGCGCCAGCGGAGACTGCAGCGGCGCTGCGGCGGGCAAGACCTGCGACAACGACGAGCGCTGCGAACAGGGCAGCTGCGTCGCCCGCGGCGGCGCCGGCAGCGGTGAACAGGGTGGCAGCAGCGGCAAGGGCGTCAACGCCGACGGCGAGCCGCTGGTGCACGTGCTGGCCACCGGCGGCGGCGGTTGCAAGTGCCGCGTGGCCGGGTCTCCGACGCCCGCCGGTTCCAATCGGCTGCCGCTCGGCCTTTCGCTGCTGCTGGGCGGCCTCGTGGCCCTGCGCAGGCGGCGCCGGCGGAAATCAACCCCGAGCACGTCGGCCCTGGGCCTTGTCTGTCTGTCGATCGGCGTCGGCGCCCTGCTGCCGAGCAGCGGCTGCACCGTCGACCCCTTCTGCCTCAACTGCGGTGAGGACGACTCGGCGGGGGTCAGCCCCGGTGATGACGGCAAGGACTCCACGGGCGGCGGCCAGCAGACGGTGCAACCGGATCGGGACGCCGGTCCGACCACCCAAACGCCCGACACCGGCGTCGCCGTCGACTCCGGCCCCTCGGACGGATGCATCAGCCACGAGTTATGCAACGGCAGCGACGACGACTGCGACGGCAACATCGATGAAGACGCCGACCCGGCCGCCGAGGGCATCGACCTGCTGACCGACGTCGAACACTGCGGCGGCTGCGGCAATCGCTGCTCGCTCCCCTCGGCCTTCAGCGCCTGCAGCGAGGGGGCCTGCACCATCGACGGCTGCGACGTCGGCCACCACGACCTCGACGGCGATCCCAAAAACGGCTGCGAGTACCGCTGCAGCGCCACCGCCAGCGACGACCTGCTGTGCGATCTGCGCGACAACGACTGCGACGGTTCGACCGACGAGGACGTGGACTTCAAGGCCGACAAGGAAAACTGCGGCTCCTGCTCCTTCCGCTGCGGCTTCCCCCACGCCGAAAACGGCGGCACCTGCGTCGATGGCGCCTGCCAGCTCGATCCGAGCCAATGCGACGAAGGCTTCCACGACATCAACGGCAACCCGGACGACGGCTGCGAGTACGCCTGCGCCCCCGCCGACCCGAGGACCGAGCTGTGCAACGCCAAGGACGACGACTGCGACGGCAGGGTCGACGAGGGCGTGGCCGCCAGCGACCCGGCGGTGGACGTCTCCTGCGGCAGCGATGTGGGCACTTGCAAGAGCGGCACCACGATCTGCAACGGAGGCGCCGTGCAGTGCCAGGGCAGCGTCGCCCCGACCACCGAGGTCTGCGACGGCAAGGACAACAACTGCAATGGCGACACCGACGAGTCCGACCCCAAGATCGGCCAGCTCTGTGGCAACGGGATCGGCGAGTGCGTGCGTGGCAACCTCCAGTGTGAGGCCGGCGAGCTCGTATGCGTCGGTGCCGAGGGCCCCTTCGCCGAACTCTGCAACGCCAGGGACGACGACTGCGACGGCCTGACCGACGAGAAAGATCCCGAGGGCGGTGTCGCCTGCGGCCTGGATCCGAGCCAGGTGGTCGGCACCTGCAAGCAGGGCACGACGCTATGCCAGGGTGGCGTGCTGGTCTGCCCCGGCCTTGTGGGGCCGGTTGACGAGCTATGCGACGGCAAGGACAACGACTGCGACGGCGTGGTCGACAACGGCAATCCCCAGGGCGGCGGCGCCTGCGGCTCGGGCATCGGCGAGTGTGCACCCGGCATCGAGGTCTGCAGCGGCGGCAAGCTCGTCTGCGAGGGCGGCACGGTGGCGACCACCGAGCTGTGCAACGGCCTCGACGACGACTGCAACGGCGTCATCGATAATGGCGTGGAGTCGAGCGATCCGGCCATCGGGGTCAGCTGCGGCGACAGTGAGACCGGTGAGTGCGCCTTCGGCCTTACGGTCTGCCAGAGCGGTTCGGTGCAATGCCGCGGCGCTGTGAATCCCGTCGACGAGATCTGCGACGGCAAGGACAACGACTGCAACGGAACCGTCGACGACGGCAACCCGGGCGGAGGCGCCGCCTGCGGCGTCGGGCGCGGCGAGTGCGCCTTTGGCTCCATGACCTGCATGAACGGCGGCCTTGTGTGCACCGGCGGCACGGGACCGGCCGACGAGATCTGCGACGGCAAGGACAACGACTGCGACGGTCTGGTCGACAATGGCGTCACCGATGTCAAAGACCCCCGCATCGGCCAGGCTTGCGGCGACTTCGGCAGCGGTGAGTGCAGCTTCGGCGTTCAGGTCTGCGCTGGCGGCTCCATCCAGTGCAGCGGCTACCAGGGCCCCACCGACGAACTCTGCGACGGTCTCGACAACGACTGCGATGGAACCGCCGACAACGGCAACCCCGAGAGCGGCGGCGCCTGCGGCAGCACCATCGGCGCCTGCTCCCAGGGCGCCTTCCAGTGCAGCGGCGGCGTGCTCGTGTGCATGGGCGACACGCGCCCTGCGACCGAGATCTGCAATGGCCTCGATGACAACTGCGACGGGCTCATCGACAACGGCGTCAGCGACGCCACCGATGCCCGCATCGGCCAACCCTGCGGCGATAAGAACAGCGGCGAGTGCAGCTTCGGCACCCAGGTCTGCGCCGGGGGCAGCATCCAGTGCAGCGGCTACAATGGACCCACCGACGAACTCTGCGACGGCCTCGACAACGACTGTGACGGCCTCACCGACGAGGGCAACCCCGAGGGTGGAGCCGCCTGCGGCAGCAACATCGGCGCCTGCTCCCAGGGCGCCTTCCAGTGCAGCGCCGGTACGCTGGTGTGCACGGGCGGCGTCACAGCCGCCCCCGAGATCTGCGACGGCATCGACAACAACTGCGACGGGCTGACCGACAACGGGGTCACCGTCACCACCGATGCCCGCATCGGACAGCCCTGTGGCGCGACGGACGCCGGTGAGTGTGACTTTGGCACCCAGGTCTGCTCCGGCGGCAGTATCCAGTGCAGCGGCTACAGGGGTGCCGTCGACGAACTCTGCGACACCCTCGACAACGACTGCGACGGCAGCGTCGACGAGAACAACCCCGAGGGCGGCGCCGCCTGCGGCAGCGGCGTGGGCGCCTGCACCCTGGGCGCCATGGCCTGCACCGACGGCGCGCTGATTTGCACGGGCGATGTCAAAGCCTCTCCCGAGATCTGCGACGGCATCGACAATGACTGCGATGGCGAAGTCGACAACGCCATCGCCGTCGGCGACGACCCGCGCCTGGGGCAACCCTGCGGCGGCACCGACGCCGGCGAGTGCGTCAAGGGCAGCCAGGTGTGCGAGGGCGGCAGCATCCAGTGCAACGGCTACCAAGGGGCAACCGACGAGTTGTGCGACACCTTGGACAACGACTGCGACGGTTTCTTCGACGAAATGAATCCCGAGGGCGGAGCGCCCTGCGGCAGCGACATCGGCGCCTGCAGCCTCGGCATCGTCACCTGCAGCGACCAGGGAGTGCTCGAGTGCGTCGGCCAGACGCTCCCCGCCAACGAGGTCTGCAACGGCATCGACGACGACTGCGACGGCAGCATCGACGACGCCGTGGACCCGCTCGACGACCCGCGCGTCGGCGCGACCTGCGGCGCCACCGACGTGGGCGCCTGCAGCTTCGGCACCCAGATCTGCGCCAGCGGCACGATCCAGTGCGAGGGCTACATCGGCCCGGTGCTCGAGAGCTGCAACGGCATCGATGACGACTGCGACACCACCATCGACAACGGCTTCGACACCACCAGTAACGTCCTTCACTGCGGCGCCTGCAACAGCCCCTGCCCCGCCCAGAGCAACGCCATCGTGGGCTGCAGCGACAGCGCGTGCGTGATCCTGGGCTGCAACGCGGGCTTCACCGACGACCCCAACGTCGTCGGCAACGACTGCCTCTACGAGTGCACCGTCCAGGGCGTCGAGATCTGCAACGGCATCGACGACGACTGCGACGGAACTCCCGACAACGGCGTAACGGCGCCCACGGGCGTGTGCAATCCCAACGGTCTGTGCACCAGCGGCAGCGCCGAGTGCACCGGCGCCGGCGGCTGGCAGTGCTCGGTGCAGCCGGGCAGCGAGCTGTGCGACGCCCTGGACAACGACTGCGACGGCGCCAGCGACGAGGACTTCCCGACCCTGGGCAACACCTGCTTTTCCTCGGGCATCGGCGCCTGCATCACCAGCGGCACCATCAAGTGCGATCCGGCCGACGCCAGCGCGCCGCCACTATGCCTGGACGCCAGCAACAATCCGCCTGCACAGCAAACCGAGGGCTCCCCCGAGACCTGCGACGGCATCGACAACGACTGCGACGGCTTCACCGACGAACCCTGCGCCCCGGGGGTGAGTTCGGATAGCTGCGTGGTAGACGCCTGGGCCCAGCTTCCCGGTGGCACATGGATCTACAGCTACGAAGCCTCGCGGCCGGGCGCCAGCGCCAGCAGCGCCGGCAGCGCCGAAAACCGCGCCTGCTCCACGGCCAACACGCTGCCATGGACCAACATCACCTACCCCGAGGCGGTGGCCGCCTGCGAAAGCGCCGGCGCCCGCATTTGCACCGAAGCCGAATGGCTGTCGGCCTGCGAGGACAACGGCGGCAGTAGCTGCACCTGGTCCTACAACGACCTGGACATGAGCATCGACTGCACGGTCTACGACGAGCTGCTCTGCAACGGCATCGACTCGGGCCAGGGCCAGGTCCTGCCCGGCGGCTCCATGGCCGACTGCTTCCGCACCCACACCGGCGTGGTCTACGACCTCAGCGGCAACGTCAAAGAATGGACCCTGACCCGCGGCGTCGATGGCAACGGCAACGCCATCAATCCGCTGCGCGGCGGCGCCCTCAACAACATCGAAAACGGCATCAGCTGTGGCTTCGAGTTCACCGTGGCCAGCGACAGCGTCTTTTTCTTCAACATCGGCTTCCGCTGCTGCCACGACTGAGCGGCGAGCGGCGAGCGGCGAGCGGCGAGCGGCGAGCGGCGACCGGCGACCGGCGACCGGCGGGCGGCGAGCGGCGAGCGGCGAGCGGCGGCGCTCAGGACGCCGCCGGCGCCTCGGGTGCCTGCGCCGGTGGCAGCGGATCCGGATCCCACAGCGCAAAGCCCTCGGCGGCCTTGGTGCCACGGGTGTAGAGCAGGAAGGCCTCGGTCTTGGCGAACTCCGTGATCGAGACCGCGAAGGGCAGCGTGGCCAGGACGCCCACGCAACACAGCAGCAAGCCAGCCAGACTGAGCATCTGGACCACGGCGCAGACCAGGGAAAACCACAGCAGCGTCATGCGGTTGCCGTGGGCCAGGGCGAAGGAACGCCTGAGCGCCCGCATCGGGGCCTCACCCTCGAGGGCGACCACCAACTCGCCCAGGAAGGTACCGAGGGCCGCATAGACGACCGCCGGCAGACCAAAAATGGCTGCCATCCCGGCACCGGCTACCAGCAAGGTACGGTCGTCCCCCATGGCGCCGTAGGCCGCCAGCGCCAGCCCGGGCCAGGCCACCGACAGCAGCGCCCCGGTCAGCACCAGCGACGACAGCGCCTTGTAGCCGGCCATGGCCCAGAAGCGATCGCGACCGCTGAACAGCGGCGTCAGATCGTCGGAGCGGCGCTCCAGGATCTCCACGTGCATGCGAACGAACCCCGTCTGCAACCAAGAGTTTAGAGCGAACAGGCCGAGCACGATGGCCAGTCCGAAGAGCACGAAGACCACCACGAAGCCGACCACCCAGGCCGCCATGTCGCCCAGGCCGTCGGTGAACGAACTCGGAACGCCGACGACCGACGCCACAAGCCCCTGGGCCACCTGCAGTGGCAGCCCGAGCAGCTGACCCTCGGTCTCGAGCAGGCCATCGAGGTCGGTGGGTGGGCTAGCGCCGTTACAGCCGTCGCTGATGGTCATCAGCAGGCCACCGAGCCACATCGGGCCGGGTGCGAGCCGCACCGCCTTGATGCCGTCGCCGAGTGAACGCCGCAGCGAAAATGCCTCGCCGAAAGACCATGGTGTCGTCATCGTGCCCTCCCTCAGTGGGTCGCCAGGTAGGCCGCCAAGAACACCGCTGGCATGGCGACACCGCACAGGCCGAGCCACACTCCCGCCCGCGTAAGCCACAGCCCGCCCAGCGGCGCATCGCCGGCCGCAATGGCCTGCAGCTCCAAAAGCCCCATCACCACGGCAAAAGGCGCGAGCACGAAGATGCCGTGGGCCGACATCAGACCGAAGACGAGCACGCGCGACGAACGGGGGCTGTGCTCGTCGCGCACGCGCGAGGCGCAACCGGGGCAGTGCAGGCGCTCCTGCACACGCGCGGCGCAGGCCCCGCAGAGGTAGTCGCCGCAGCGGAAGCACACCCCGGTGGCACCGCGCTCGGGGTGTCGGGGGCAGCGGGCCCCAGCGGGCAGGACCCGGGCGACGGCGGACTCTGGGGCACTGGTCATCGAATGCCTGCTCCTGCGCAATGCTACCGCGATTGCACTGGCACAGGGCCGTTTCGCGCCACGGGCAGATCTCGACGAGAAATCCGCAACGCCCGGGCCACCGATGGCAGGATGCTCGACGTGCTTCACCTCCGATGGGCCAGCCCTTTGCTTTGCCTGCTTTGCCTGCTTTGCCTGCTGTGCCTGGGCTGCGGCCTGGGGGAGACCCGCGCCGCCCGGCGCACGGCCGAACGAGCCATCGACTGCCGCGGGCCGTCCCTGCGCCTGCGCCCCATCGGCCAGCTCTCCCTGCTGCACGGCGAAGCCATCGAGCTGCAGCTCTACGAAGCCAGCGGTTGCGGCGCCGAGACCACGGTCTTCTGCGGCAGGAGCGCGGTCGGCGATGGCGCGCGGCGCTGCGTGGTGCAGCTGTTGCGGCTGACCGGCAAGGGGCGCGAAGCCGGCGCCCGGCGCGCGCTACATCTCAGGCGCGTGGCCTCGCGGGCCCGGTGCGCCCCCGACGCGGTGCGCGTGGTCCAGGAGAGCGCATCGCTCTTTCGCTTCGAGGCCTGCGACGGGCGCTGGCTCTACCACTGCCGCCAGCAGCGCTGTGAGCGCCTGGGTGGCTCGCCTCAGGCCTCGCCGCCGCGAAAGACATCCGGCTCGATGTAGATCACGCGGGCGGCGGGCACCCGCGCGCGCAGGGCGTGCTCGACCTCATCGATGGCCTGGGCCAGCTCGGCGAAGGCCAGCTCGGCGTCGAACTCCGCCTTGACGCCGATGAGCAGCTCGTCGGGGCCCAGGTGCATCGTCTTCATGTGGATCACGCGCTGAAGGCGCGGGTCTTCGAGCATGGTCTGGCGGATCGTCTCGATCACCTCGGGACGCGCCGCTTCGCCCACGAGCAAGCTTCGCATCTCGATGGCCAACACCGCGGCGATCGCCGTCAGCAGCACGCCGATGGCGATCGAACCGATGCCATCGAAACGCGGATTGCCGGTGACCACCGCCAGCCCCACGCCGCAGAGCGCCAACAGAAGGCCCAGCAGGGCTCCCAGGTCCTCCAGCAGGATCACCGGCAGCTCGGCCGCCTTGGTGTGGCGGATGAACTCCCACCAGCTGCTGTCGCCCCGCAGCTTGCGCGCCTCGACGATGGCGGTGTGGAATGAGTAGCCCTCCAGGACGACAGCCACGACCAGAATCGACACCGCCACCAGCGGCGACTCCAGGGGATGGGGGTGCAGCGTCTTTTCGACGCCCTCATAAATCGCGAAGACACCACCGAGCAGGAAGATCACGATGGCCACCACGAAGGCCCAAAAATAGCGCTCGCGGGCGTAGCCAAAGGGATGTTCCGGGGTCGCGGCGCGCTTGCCCCGCGCGGCGCCGAGCAAAAGCAGCGCCTGGTTACCGCTGTCGGCCACCGAGTGCACGGCCTCGGCCAACATCGAGCTGGCGCCGGTCAGCGCGAAGCCGACGAATTTGGCGACCGCGATGCCGGAGTTCGCGGCGAGCGCCGCGATGATGGCTTTCTTGCTGCCCTCGCGCATGGGGCCGCTTTGTATCACGGCCGGGTCCGAAATGGGGCCGCCGCCACCCGCTGCACGCGGAGATCACAGTCCCCGACGGCAGCGCCCTCAGTTGTTGGGCACAAGCACCCAGGAGCTGACGGCCTCGCAGGCGCTCCACTGGCTGTCGCGGCAGTAGAAGGCGCCTTCTTCGCAGACCAGGCGACCGACGTGCACGCCATTCTCGATCACATCGACGGCCTCGGGAGTGCAGAACTCGGGCATGGTCCCTGGCTCGCAGGGGCAGCCTTCGGCGGGCTCGAAGCAGCGAAAGCACTCGTCGAGCACATCGGGATCGGTGTCGTCACAGTCCTTGCCCGCCTCGCAGCGCAGGCCGTAGCCATCGCCGTCCTCGTCGACGCATTCGTCGCCGTCCGACGTGGTGGAAGCGTCGGCGTCGCCCCCGAGCGAGAACATTTCGGGCTCCTTCTTCTCGTCGCCACCACAGCCGACCACTGCGAGGATGGCGAGCAATGCCCCCCCCAAGATCAACCGACTCACCATGCCATCACCTCGCGACAAAAGAGCGCTGCTGCTACCCTGGCAGTGTCGCACAAGAGCCGCCGACCAGCACCCACACAAGTACGCGCCAAAACCCACATCGGAGCAGGTTTGACGCCACCCCCCTAGCCTGGCAGAACTCCAGCTTGACCCGGTTCATCCGTTCTTTTGTGGGGGACGGCACGCAGCCAACTCAAAGCGTTGAGACGTGAGCGAAGAGGACTACGGCCGCAAGACTTCCCCCGGCTTCGCCGATCCCGCCTTGCCGGTACGCGCCGAGCCGGAGCCGAACGAGAGGGCCAGCCGCACCGGCGTGCGCCCGGCGAGCGCGGTCCCGGTCCTGCAGCCGGCGTCTCGACTACAGGCCCAAAGCGGCCACAAGGCCCCCTTGGTAGAGGTGGAACTCGCCTACGAACGCGTGAGCCGTCCCCAGGTCGATCCCCTGCGCCGCACCTACCAAATTTGGACTCAGAACACCGTCTACGAGCTCGACCCCCAGCTGCGCTGCGTCTACGTGCGCAGCCCATCGGGCAACAAAGTCGACACCGATCATCCCTTTCTCGGCGCGCGACTGGTGGGTGGCCAACTCCAGGTCGACGGCGGCATCGAACTCTCCCACCCCTTTCCGCGCCCCGGTTCCTGTGCAGTTTTCGAGTCGCGCAAGAATAAGCGCCGAATCTTCTCGCGAACCTCGGAGGTCGAGCGCGTCGTCATGCGCATCAAGGTCGTGATGCTCGTCGACCCGGCCGCGGAGCAACCCTGGGCCGAGATCCCGGGCGTCGAGTAGGGCGCGCGAAAGTCAGGGCTCGCGAGGAGTTTTTCGAGGATGCCCGGCGCAAACGCCCCTGCCGCTGCACCCCAAAGCGGGGACAGCATTGATTCTCGATCTTCTACTGCCCCAGGAGCTTGCGGGCCGCCTCGCGCACACTGTTCGGATAGGCCGTGGTTTTGTGGATGCTCTTGAGTTCCTGCTTGGGGGTGATGCGCAGGAGCTTGACGATGCCCTCGTAGGAAACGCGCGTATTGCCGAGCAGCGCGCGGCGGACCGGCGGCGCCTGGATCCAGGCGTTGTTGTCGACGATGAGATCCAAAAGCGGGCGTGGCACCGTTCCCTTGCGGGCGATGCGCGCCACCTCCGGCACCGTCAGCCGCGGGTTGCGCAGCAGGTGTTCCCACACGTTCTTGCCGAAGTAGCGCTCGAGCAGCACCCTGTCCTGCAGCTCGCCGGAGCGCGCGAGCTTCTGCTGCTCGGTCAGCGACAGCTTGCGCACGATTTCATTGCGCGTGGGGCCACGCAGACGCTCGGGATCGACCTCGTCGAGCGCCCCGTCGGAGGCTTCGTCAGGAACTGAGTTGAACGTATCGGGGTCGGGGTCTCGCTGATCTTCCGACGGCTCCCCAGCCGGCTGTGAAGGCGCTGCCCCCGTCGGCGCGAACGCCTCCGACGCCAATGCCGAAGGAGCCTCCAGCGTGATCGACTGCCCTCCATCGCCGGCTGCAGCCGGCTCGGACTCCAGCGCCTCCGCGTCGTGTGGGTCCAGAACAAATGCCCGCAGACGCTCGCGCGTGGCATCGTCGAAGGGGCGCAGCTCCACTCCCACCCCCTGGCTCGCCCCCCCTGGACCCACGAAGACGATCTGGGCCCCGAGCGCCAGCTCCTGGCGGCTTTGGGGATGCACCAAAATCAACTGACAGTTGGAAAGCGCCTCGGCCTCGACAGCCGCTCGCACGAAGGCCCTGCCGTGTCTCAAATTGCTTTCGAACTCCTGCACCAACGCGGGCACGTCGGCGAATTCGACCTGTAGTTCGAGCCCGCTCATCGGAAGCCTCCCGTTCGTGAGGCGGCCGTTCGAAATATACGCGTCATTTGAACTTCGAGGCACCCGTCCAGCAAGGCGCGACGCCGCGCAAATACTCCATGTATTTGAAGGTGGCGCAACGCAGCTGGGCGGGATGGATCGGAGTTCAAATGACGCGTTTATTTTGCGGCGCTGCCAAAGGACCGACCGCCATTGGGGAATGGCGCTGCGGGGGCTCGAACCGCTACTGCAGCTGTACGATTTGGGTGGTGATCTCGCCGGCCTTGATCTGAACCGTCAGCACCTTGCGCAGGCCGAACTCGGGATTGACCAGGGTGACGTTGTGACGCCCGGCGTCGAGCGGGATGGCCATCTGCGGCGTATTGCCGATCAGGCGACCGTCGACGTGCACGCTACTCCAGGGCCGGCTGTTGATGCGCAGCGTGCCCTTGCCACCACCGCCAGCGGCCGCAGCGGGCGCGCGCTGGACCCTGGGAGCAGGCGGTGTGGCGGGCGTGGGACGCGGTAGCGCCGCACGTTTCGGGACAGCGGCCACGGGACTTTCGGTCGTTTTTTCCTCGCGCGGCTTCTTCGCCACCGTCTGTGCCGGCGCGCTCGGCGGCGGCTCCGGGGCGGCGGCAGCGGCCGGCTTCGGGGCGACCTCCGGTGCGACCGGCTCCGATGGTTGCTTCGTGGGCTCGGCGGCCGCTGGCGCCTGGTTGCGCTCGAGGGTGGCCGTGGCCCCCACCGTAACCGTGGAACCCGCCGGCTCGGCATCGGCGCCGCGGCGCAGCTCCACGTGGGGCAGCTTCAGCTCGCGGCCAGGGCGCAGGCTGAGGGTGGTGGACCAGGTGTCGTAGCCCTCGTGGCTAACCTCGATATGGTGGTTTCTGTCGGCGCTCACTTCGGTCAGCACGTAGGGGCTCGAGCTGCCGTGCACCGGTACGCCGTCGATGCGCACACTCGCCGTCGGTGGGTCGGTCGTCAGGTGAACCGTGCCGTAGGCGGGCTCGCGGGCGATGAGAAGCCCCCCGGTCACCAGCGCCACCAGCACCGCCACCGTCAGCGCTGCCCACAGCATGGTGGGTGGCCGCGTCGGGCGAGCCCCCACGGGGGGCACGGAGACCACCGGGGCGGCGACCCCCGGCGCGGTCACGGCGGCCGGATCCGACACCGGGGCTCCAGCCGGTTGGGCCCCGACCGCCTGAAGCGGAGCTGCCTGGGGCGGGCCCGAAGCGGGTGCGACGGCGCCGGCTGCATCCGGAAATACCGCCGACGGACTGGGCAGGAACGGCGAGGGTGCTCCCGGAGCGGTGCTGGCCGCCGACACCGGCGCCGGCTGCGGCGCGTTCACCGGCCCTTGCGGGGGTGCGCTGACCGCGGCCACCTCGCCGGGCGGGGCCGAGACGACCTCGTCCTCGGGCGGGTCATAGATCTGGGTCGACAGCTCCTCATCGGCCCAGTCGACACCCAAACCGGGCATCGTACCCGGCCGTGAGTCCGGACTGCTGAGGGCCTGCTTGGCAGCCTCGAGCTCGGATTGAAAACGCGCCGAGTCCTCCGCCTCGGACTCCGACTCGGCCCCGCTACTCCGCTCGCCAGGACTCCCGTCGACCGTGGGCGAGGCGGCCTCGGACGGCTGCCCCGACGCCGATGGGTAGGCCACGATGGGCGTCTTGTCATCGCGCCTGAGCGCCTCCTCACTGGCGGCCGCTGCCTCCTGCCTGGCCTCGGCTTCCGCCTTGGCCCGCGCAGGCGAGCCAGGGGGCGGTGGCGGCACAGAGCGGGCGGCCCCCCGCGCCGCGTTCGGCCCCGCCTCGGACCCCTGACCGGCTTCGGGTGGCTTCGCTCCTTCGTCGCGCGCGTCGCTCACCTCCTCGAGGGCGGAGGCATCGATCAGCTGCGTGCGTTCCGAGGGATCCAGCTCGGGAGGGGGCTCATCGAGGGCCGTCGCCGTCGCTCCATCCGGCGCTGCCTCGGCCCGCTCGTCCGGCACACCGGGCGGCTCAGCCAGGCTGCTGACGCTGCTGACCGGCTCGAGACCGGCGAAGGCGTCGAGCAGACCGGTGACGGGATCATTGCCTTCGGCCCCGGCCCCCGGCGCATCGACCTCCAACAGCTCGCCGAAGTGCTGCTTCAAATAGGCCCCCAGGGCCGCGGGGCTGCTGGCGTCTTCGCCTTCGCCCTCCGCCTCGAGCAGCGCCGACAGCGCCTGGCCCATCTGCTCGGCGGTCTGAAAGCGCTCGCCCGGGTCGCGGGCCAGGGCCTTGGCCAAGAGCCGCTCGAGGGCCTCGGGCAACTGCGCATTGTGCTCGCGCAGGGGCGCGACCTTGGCTTCACGCACCTTGGTGAGCGCGGAAAAGTCGCTGCCGCCATCGAAGAGGCGGGTGGCGGTAAGCATCTCGTAGAGGCAAATGCCAAGGCTGAAGACGTCGCTACGCCGATCGACGGCGGCCTCGCCCTGGGCTTGCTCCGGCGAGAGATAGCCGTGCTTGCCCTTCATCAAGCCCGCCTGCGTCTTCATCAGCTGCTTGCTGGACTTGGCGATGCCGAAGTCGATCAACTTCACGTGGCCATCGGCACCGAGCAGCACGTTTTGCGGAGAAACATCGCGGTGGACGATCGACAGCGACTGGCCGCCTTCGTCCTTCAGCTCATGGGCGTAGTGCAGCGCGCCACAGAGATCGCGGGCGATGCCCACCGCCAGCGGCCACGGCATCGCCTCACCGGCCTCACGCGCGCGCCGCAGCACGATACCCAGGTCCAGACCGTGGACGTACTCGAGCGTGAGGTAGTCGGCATCGTCGACGCGGCCGATATCGTAGCCGGCGACGATGCCGGGGTGCTCGAGACGGGCGGCCAGGGCGGCCTCGTCGCGGAACATGGCGACGTAGTCGGCCTCGTCCGTGTAGCTCGGAAGGATGCGCTTGAGCGCGACCACGCGCTCCGGATCACCGATCGGATGGGCCTTGAAAATCTCGGCCATGCCGCCGGTGCGCAGGCGCTGCAACAACTCGTAATTCCCGAATTCCATGCTTCTTTTCGATGCGCAACCGCGCTGCCGTCCCGCGGCCGCTCGAACGCCTCGACCTCTAGTACGCGGGCCCCCGGATTGGGGCGTCGACGGAACCGGGGACAGGCTGCCAGAAGAGCCCGCGACGCCACCAGCGACCGCCGCCGCCATTGTAGTGAAATTCATGCCCCCCAAAACACCCAGACGCGATTTTCCCGTCGTTCGACGGCCTACATCCGATCACATGGCAAATCACTTCTCACTGGGCATCGATCGTGGCGGGCATCATTTCGACCACGGGCGCCTCGGGTGCGCATACCACGGCGGCCATCACGTGTTCGGGTGTCGGCTCCCACAGCGAGAGCTGGCAGGGGCCGGTTGCGGAGTCGGCCCCGGCGTGCACGATGGCGGGGCTCGCAGCGTCCAGCTCCACCGTCAAGTCGCGCAGCTCCAGGGTCAGGCCGTCGCCGAGGGCCTTCACGTAAGCCTCCTTGGCCGTCCACAGCTGTAAGAAACGCCGCCGGCGCGCCTCACCGCCCAGCGCTTCGAGCCCCTGCAGCTCGCGCCCTGACAGGACCCTGGGAGCGAGGCTCTCGACCGCCACGCGCCGATCGAGGTGCTCGACGTCGACGCCGACCGGGTGACCATCGAGCACGGCGCAGGCCACCAGCCCGTCGCAGTGGGAAAGGTTGAAACGGAGGGCCGGAGTGCGGCCCGGCTGCGAAAGCTCGGGCTTGCCGTGGGGGCCGACCTCGAAGCGCAACTGTGCCGCCGCCTGCCCGGTGCGCTCCGACAACAGCTGGCGAACGAGCACATGGGCCGCCATGAAGAGCACGCGGTCGCGGCTGAAGACAAAGCGCGCAGCCCGTGCCTTCTCCTCGTCGCAGAGCACGCGGGCGGCCACCGCCTCGAGCGCCTCCAGAGGCAGCTCACCGGGCGCCAAATAGTGCAATCGCAGGGGCTCGGACATGGGCCTCGGCATCGCAGTCCCGCTCTCTTCGAAGGCCTGGTCCGCGCGCTACTGGGCGACCTGCTCGACGGCCACGGCCCCCTGGGCCACGGTCGGCAGCGGGGCCGAAAGCTGCGCCCAGTCGATGTCCGCATCGCTCGGTAGATCGGCCAACTGCATCAGCCCCAGCTCCTCGAAGCGGGAATGCACCGACGGCGGCAGCAGCCCCACGCGCTTGAGGTTGGGCATGATGCGCATGAAGAGCAGATTGCGGAAACTATCCATCTGGCCGGCCGCCAGAAAGCGCCGGCGCCCCTCGGCCTCGTCGAGTCCGAACTCGGTGTACACGTCGGTGGGCACGATGCGCTCGCGCATCACGCGGCAAGCCTCGAAGGCGAAGACCGCCCGCTCTTCGACTTCCCCGGGAGAGAGCGTGGCGACGAACTGCTGCATGTAGTTGACGCCGAAGGCCACGTGGCGCGCTTCGTCGCGGATCACCAGGTCGATGATGTTGCGCAGCAGCGGATCGGCGGCCATCTCGCGCTGCACATTGAAGGCCGCCAGGGCGAGCGCCTCGATGATCAGCTGCATGCCGATGAACTTCAGGTCCCAGCGCGGGTCGGTGAGCACCTTGTCCAGCAGGGCCTTGAGGTGGCGGTTGACGGGATAGACGATGCCCACCTTCTGCCGCAGATAGCGCCCGAAAACCTCCACGTGGCGCGCCTCGTCGAACGTCTGCGACGCGGCGTAGAGCTTGGCGTCGTGGGTGGGCGCGCAGCTAACCAGCTGCGAAGAAACGAGCAACGCCCCCTGTTCGCCGTGCAAGAACTGAGACAGCACCCAGGCGTTGCTGTGCCAGTCGAAGTCGTGCTTACGCTCTTCGCTGAGGGCCTCGAAGTCGGCCCAGCCCTCGTAGGGATTTTCCGTACCGGGCAAGGCGGGCGACTCGCTGCGTGGAAAGGTCGGACCCCAGTCCAGATCGTACTCCGCGTTCCAGTTGCGCTCCTTGCCCAGGCGATAGAGCTTGCGAATGCGCTCGTCGGCCTCGCGGTAATCCCAGCAATAGGCGCCGGTCAACGGCGTGCTGAAAATCTCGGCGATCACGGCCTCGTCGCCCGGTTGTAGCTGCGGCTCGTAGGGGGCGCCGGAGTCCGGATCGATCGGCAAACACTCGACCGGGGTGGGAGGGGCATCGACGAACTTCACCTGCATGACTTCACTCCACTGACGCGCTCATTGTGAGCGGGTTTGCTTGAACCTGTGGGCGCAGACCTGTGCGCCGAAAGAGCAGAAATAAACCCGAAGGCCGCGGGCTCACCGGCCACCGCCATCGCTGCGCCCTCCGGGTAGATGTTCCACGACCATCACCTCGAGCAGCTCCAGGGTGGCGCTCTCGCGCGCCTCGCAGGGCTCCACATTGCGCTGCATCAGGAGCCCGAGCATGGTGGCGTGGATCGCCTCCACCAGGTGCAGAGCGGTCTCGGGCACGAGCGCGAAGTGCACGCGCGCGGCCGCCAGCGCGAGTTCCCGATGGCGCGCACCCACCTCCTGCAGCTGGGCGCGCAGCTCGTCATCGGTGCGCGCGGCCATATTCAGCTCCAGCACGGCGGCATAGCCGGGACTGCAGTAGAGCGACCACAAAAGCCGCAGGCCCGAGCGCAAGCGCCTTGCGTCCTGGGTGCCCGGCGGCGCCTGGCCGAAGGCCTCGTCGTAGTGATCGCTCAGGCGGTTGTAGAGATGATCGACCGCGGCAGCGAGCAGGGCCGCCTTGGTGGGAAAGTGGTGAATGCGCGCCCCGCGCGAAACCTCGGCACGGCGCTCGATCTCGAGCGTGGTGGTGCCGCGATAGCCCTGCTCCACCAGGCTCGCGACCGTGGCTTGCATCAGGAGCGCCCGCGTCGCATCCCGCCGCTGCTGCTGGGTGCGCCTGGGGCGCTCGCTGGTGCGCCGGGGGGCCTGACTGGCTTCGGATTGCGTCATCCGCTGCCATTGTAGTACGGGCTCACAAACCGTCAAAGCGGTCTATTTCTTGGAGGGGCGACAGCAGCTGCACCAGCCGGGTCTGACATCGGTGCCAGATGGCGGCGATGTGGGCGCAGAAACCGCACCTGGCGATCGGCGATCGCCCAGGCTTCACGCCCGGCCAGGGTCTTGGAATAGGCGTAGGGCCGGTGCTCGAGGGAGGCGCTGGTGTTCCAGCAGGCCTCCGTGAACACGCCGCCTGGGACCACTGCGATGTCAGCGCGGTCGCCGCACAGGGTCACGGTGCTGCTGGTCAGCAGGGGACGCCGCATCGGGGCCGTGCGACTGGCCTGCTCGAGCACGTTGAGCGTCCCGAGTACGGCCGGGTCAACTAGATCTCGCTGCTCGTCGCATCGTCAGCTTGAATGGTGAAGCGGTGTGCAGCGCGATGGAGCACCCCGCCGTCGCTTCAGCGTAGAAGCCCTCCTTGAGCAAATTCGAACCGAAGCAGCGGATCGTGCCCGGAGCCTTGGCTGCCGCGGAGTTCAAGTAGCCAATCGTGTCCGCGTCATCCGGATGCCCCACGGCCGCGCGCACCGTGGCGCCCGCGTCCAGCAAGCGCATGACGATCCACCCGGCGCCATAGCCCGTCGCGCCGGTGACTCGATCGCTTCGTCTCCGACGTCCCCCCCTCCCAGCGCATGGCCCTGCGCCTCTATGCCCACGTGCGCATCCTAGAGCACCGAGGCTGCGCTCCCCCGCGGGCCCCGATTTGGGCGGCGAGGGAGCGGCAGCCATAGCGCGCTCGGTCACCACCGAGCTGGAACAGGTCTTCGGCCAGCGAAGCCCCAAGGCGTGAGCCTTCGCATCGGAGAAGGCTGGAGCAGACCCGAGCCACGAGAGACCGGCATGAAGCGAGAACGCGACATGGGTCGGAAGGCGATCCGCGCTTATCCGTAGCCGACGCTCGCCGCCTTCGGAACGGGGGGAGCGTCACGGCAGCGCCCACTGCACCACGTCATGGGTCTGACGCCGGCCTGATCCGAGGGCTGCGAAGGCGCATCAGGCCCGACCGACATCGAGTTCTTTGCCGATAATCTCGAGCTCCCTGCGCGCCATGGCGAGGTTTCCATTCTGGCGATCGAGGACAATGTAGAAAAACATCGTTGTGCCGACCATGCGGATCAAGTGGTACTGATTGGACAAGCTGATGCGGATGTCCTCGATGCGGTCTGAAATGCCCAGCTTGTCGCGGATCTTCATCTTCGCCCGGACGACCTCGCAGTTGCCGGCCGCCGCCAGCTCCAAGTCGAAACCAGCGTTACCGGCGGTGCCCATGCAAAGGCCAGTCTCAAAGTCGACGAGCGCAGCACCGAAGCATCCGTCGATCTTGGAGGCTTTCGTCACGGAAGTTTTTTGCATCAGCCATATTTGTCTTTTCCTGGGTTGAGTGTTGGACGTGCTCGCAGCGAAATTTGGACCTCGACGAGCCAGGACCAAAAGTGGGCGCCTCGGTACAAGCCCAGCGCCGAGCAAATCGAAGCGGCAAAGACGGCCTTGCGCGAGCGCGTGCGCAAGCAACGAGTGGCTCACCAAACCCGCATTGCCCGAACCGACCCCGCCGTCCGACAGCTGCTAGATGTGCTCGGCGGGAGTGCTGAGCCGATGATCGGGGTCGATACGATGCCAGATGCAAGGAAGGCCTCCGCCGGAATACTCCGTGTATTTCAAGGGGACCGGACGCCGCAGCTGGCGCCGTAGCGGTCCCGAGAGCGGATCATGACTCCCGCCGAGCACATCTAGGGCGCGTTTGGAAGCCAGAGTCAATCGATTGAATATTGCGACTTCACTTGAACGTGCGTAGCCGCTGGGGCCAATGACCGCGCACGCTGTCAAGGGACGAGTAACCTGATCGGGTACGGTGCGGCAAAGGTGATCGCGCTGACAGGTAGGTCCCCTCCGGGAACTTCGCATCGCGTCGGCCGGTCAGTCGATTGGCTCCGGCGGGCTCGACGGCATCCTCTACTTGGTCGGCTTTCGCGACCGCGAAATCCCGACCGGAGACGACACCGCGTCGCGATCAGGCACTGGTTGAAAGTGGTTGGCTGGATGCAGGCACCGCGACGGATCCTCGAGCGACGCGCTCTTCGATCAAGACGGCGGCCGCGTGCACCGCTCCTGCTGCGGGCCCGCCGTGCAGCCGAAATGGTGGCCGCATCGACGACCCCGGCCGGCCCATCCTGGTGCACCTGTGCGTTACCAGGCGCTGCAATTTGTCTTGCGGCGACTGCACTGAGTACCACGCCACGCCCACGCGCCGCACGTTCCGCTCGACCTTCGGATGCAGTGGGTGAGCGAAAAAAGCGAAGGGTTTCAGCCACTTCTCGGTCGCGGTGAGGCCGGACGCCCGTATTGCGTATTATGCAACACAGCGTCCCGAAAATAGAGGCCGGCGCAACGTTGGATCGGAAGGCCGGGCGAGCTACAAGTTCAACAGGACTTCAGGATCCGCACACACGGGAGCGTCGCAATGGCACGAGAGAACTACTTCAACACCCTGACCATGGCCGGCAAGCTGGAGCAGCTCGGCAAATGTCGCTTCATGGCACGCGACGAGTTCAGCGGCGTCGACAAGCTGAAGGGCAAGAAGATCGTGATCGTGGGTTGCGGCGCCCAGGGCCTCAACCAGGGCCTGAACATGCGCGACTCCGGACTCGATGTGAGCTACGCGCTGCGCCAGGGCGCCATCGATGACAAGCGCCAGAGCTACAAGAACGCCACCGACAACGGCTTTGAGGTCGGCAACTATGCGAGCATGATCCCGCAGGCCGATCTGGTCTGCAATCTGGCGCCCGACAAGCAGCACAGCGACGTGGTGTCCAAGGTCATGCCGCTGATGAAAAAGGGCGCGACCCTGGCCTACAGCCACGGCTTCAACATCGTCGAGGAGGGCATGAAGATCCGCGACGATCTCACCGTGATCATGGTGGCCCCCAAGTGCCCGGGCACCGAGGTCCGAGAGGAGTACAAGCGCGGCTTTGGTGTGCCGACGCTGATCGCGGTGCACAAGGAGAACGACCCCAACGGCGACGGCCTGGAGATCGCCAAGGCCTACGCGGCGGGGACCGGTGGCGACCGCGCGGGCGTGCTGGAGTCGAGCTTCGTGGCCGAGGTCAAGAGCGACCTGATGGGCGAGCAGACGATCCTGTGCGGCATGTTGCAGACCGGCGCGCTACTATGCTTCGACAAGATGGTGGCCGAGGGCATCGACGCCGGCTACGCGGCCAAGCTGGTGCAGTATGGCTGGGAGACCATCACCGAGGCCCTCAAGCAGGGCGGCCTGACGCTGATGCTCGACCGTCTGAGCAATCCCGCCAAACTCAAAGCCTTCGAGCTGGCCGAGGAGCTGCGCGCGATCATGCGCCCGCTCTTCGACAAGCACCAGGAGGACATCATCAGCGGGCACTTCAGCAAGACGATGATGGAAGACTGGGATAACGACGACAAAGACCTGCTGGGCTGGCGCGCAGCCACCAACGACACGCCCTTCGAGCGCACCGCAGCCGGATCGATGGAGATCGCCGAGCAGGAGTACTTCGACAATGCAGTGCTGATGGTCGCGATGTGCAAGGCCGGGGTCGAGCTGGCCTTCGAGTGCATGGTCGAAGTCGGCATGAAGCCCGAGTCGGCCTACTACGAGTCCCTGCACGAGGTGCCGCTGATCGCCAACACCATCGCGCGCAAGAAGCTCTACGAGATGAACAAGGTCATCAGCGACACTGCAGAGTACGGCTGCTACCTCTTCAGCCACGCCGCGGTGCCGCTGCTCAAGGACTTCATGGCCAAGCAGACCACCGAGGTCATCGGCAAGCCCTACGCCCCTGGAATCCAGCAGGTCGACAACCTGGCCCTGCTCAAGGTCAACCAGGCCATCGAAGCCCACCCGGTGGAGAAGATCGGCAGCGTCCTGCGCGGACACATGACCGCCATGAAGCAGATCGCCGTCGGCGGCTGAGCACCCGGGGGCGCCATCGCGCGCGCTCCCTTGCGAAGCCACCGCGCTTTCAGACCCAGCACCGCCCTACACGATGCACGACGACAGCTGACGCACCACCGCCCGCAGGAAGGCCGGTGGCAGCTTGGCGGAGCTGCCCAGGTCGCGCGCGATGGCGAGCAACCCCAAGGGCGCTTCACCCGGCAGCGCCAGTACGATCATCTGCAGCCCCCCGTCGCTACCCGACGGTGGGCTGCTGGTGCCGGCGGTCTGCTCACCGCTGCTGGCGCCAGCGTCGGTCTGCTCCTCGAGCCGGACTCGGACCCGCTGCTCGAGGCCGCCATCGATTTCGTCGGGCGCGGTGCTGGCCAAAAGCAGCAGCTCGCCGTCGCGCCAGCCGAAGAGATGCCCCGAAGCGGCGCCCGCACGGGTCAGGGCGATGCGCAGCAGCCGGCCTCCGCGCTCCGCCCCCTCGGCCCCCTCGAGCAGGCGCTCGACATGTAGTTCAACCGGGCTGCGCGAGACGGCGGTTACGCTGTCGACCCCATCGAGCCCGCTGTCGGTCCGCACCTGCCGCTGCTCTGCTTCGGCGTGCGCCTCCACCTCCTTGAGTACCCGCTGGTACAGGCCGATCAACGCCGGGTTACGCGTTGGGTCAACCGTCTGCTGCATGGACGAAAGGTGGGCCATGGCGGCCACGCGGTCGTCCGCCGTCAGGGCCAGCTCGGCGCCGGCCTCGTGCAGGCGCGTAAGCAGCGCCGGATGGCCGCTGGGCATGACGCGCTCCAACTCGGAGTCAATGCGCGCGCGCGCCAACTCGAGCCGCCCCAGCTGGGCGTCGGCCAGAGCCAGCGTGCGCGAGCACATCACGCGCACGATCTGCAGCGCGTCGGCCTCGCTGTCGTAGAACGCGAGCGTTTCCTTCATCAGCTCGTGGGCAGCCCCCGGTAGCTGTTGCGCCATCAGCACCTCCGCCAATGCCAGCCGCGCCACGTCCCAGCCCACCGACTGCCGCGGGGCCATGGTCTCGACCAGCTCGCCGATGCGCGTGCGCGCCTCCTGCAAACGCCGCTGGCGAAAGGCCATGCGCGCATCCACCAGCTCGGCGTAGTTGCGCAAGGAGGGGACCTCGGGCAGCAGCCGCTCGAGGGCGCGGTCGAGCTGCTTGAGGCGGATGTAATCCTCGGTCAAGTGACTGGCCAGCGACTCCATGACCGCCGACCACAGCTCTACCTGCCAGGTGGTGCCGCCCTGCAGCGCGTGCAGCTCCACCATGCGCCGGTGGGGCTCGGCCAGCTCGCTCTCGCCGCGCATCAAGTGGTGGATCAACCGAATGCGCGACGCGGCGACTGCGCCCAGGCCCGTGCCGTCGCGCTCGAGGCGCTCGGCCACGCGCATGCCCTGACCGTTGGCAAAGTAGGCCTCGACCGTGCCCATGCCGAGCAGCGCGCCGCCCAGCAGGAGCGAGCGGCCCCCGGCACCGAGCACCTGTTCGTAGCCGGGATCGTCGAGTTCTTTGACCAGGGCCCGCGACGCTGTGCGGTGTTCGTGTTCACGCCCCGACATCAAGAGCAGAAGCAAACGGGAAAACTCGGCAACGGCCCGGGGCGCGCTGCGCGCCGGAAAGCTCAAGGCCGGCTCCACGAGCAGAAATACCCGGCGCACGCCGCTGACGTCGATGCCGGTGGCCATGGCGCCCAAGAGCGACGCCGAGGCGCCCAGAAAGAAAGCGATCGAACTGGCCAGGCTCGGGGGCCGGCGTCGGCGACCGACAAACAGCCGGCGGATGGCGGCGACGCCAAGCGCCAGGTAGAGCCCGATGCGGGCCCCCAGCAGCGGCCGCAGGCGCCCGGCCCTGGCCAGACCGCTGGCCTCGGAAAGCTCGATCAACAGGGGCTCACCATAACGGTAAGCCAAGCGCCGATCGACGGCATAACCGGCGCCCACCAGCACCGTGCGCAGGCGCTGGCTGTCGGCCGTGGACAGCCCCTCCCGCACATGGATGCGCGCGGCTTCTTCGAGCGCCTGCAGCCGCTCGGCCGAGGGCAGGTCGTCGAGGCGCACCGAGGTGTGGCGCGCCGCCAGCTGCGCTCCTTCGAGCTGCTCGCCACCGCGCATCAGGTGCAGGGCCGCGATCATGGCCCGCTCGCCATCGCCCTCGGCATCTTCGAGCAGCAGCTTGCCAAGACGCAGATGAGCCGCAGCTCGCTCTTCGGGCGGCGTCTGATCGAAAACCAGCTCGCGCATCGCCGCGTGCACGAAGGAAAGCCCCTCAGCGGAACTCTCCAACACGCCCTTGGCCAGCAGTTCGTCGGCGCGGGCCAGAAAGCGCTCGTCATCGCACTCGCTCAAACGCCTCGCCACATCGAGGCCGAGCGGGGCCTCGGCCACGCTCAGCGTCGCGGCCAGCTCGCGCGCTTCGGGGCTGAGCACGCCCAGGCGCACGCCCAGGGAGCGCGCCAGGCTGTCGGGCACCGCTCGGAAGTCGACCTCGGCCGGCAGCACCCAAAAGCCCTCGCCATAGCTGATGCGGTCGGTGTCGACCAAGTGATGGGCCAGCTCCATGATCTGGGTGGGATTGCCGGTGGTGACGTCGTGGATCCAGCCGGCCAGACGATCCACATGGGGCACCGTGCCGAAAAGCGACTCCAGCAGCTCCGCGGTCTCGCGTCGCCTCAGCCGGTGCAGCCGCAGGGACTTGGCGCTCTGGCGAAAGACGCGCAGCGCGTCGGGCGCGCTCACGCTGGAGCCGAGCTTGACGCTGGCTACCACCAACATGCGCCGCTCGCGACACTCGCGGGCCAGCGCGGCGAGCAGGGCCGCCGAGGCCTCGTCGGCGCGGTGAAAGTCGTCGACCAGGAGCGCCAGCGGCCGGTGCCGCGACAGCTCCAGGATCATCGATAGAAGCGCCTGCTGCTGGCGCGCGCGCTGCTCCGATGGGTCCTGGGAGGCGACGGCGCGCTCCAGCTCTTCGGGACCGAGCCCCGGCAATAGGTCGAGCAAAACCGGCAGGTAAGGCGCCGCGGCATTGCGGGTATCACCCGGAGCGACCCTGAGCAGACGCGCGATCAGCGCACGCAGGACCCCATAGTGCCCCGGCGCCGCCTCCGCCGAAACCGTCACCACCAGCGCCCCTTCGAGCTGGGCGCGCAGGGCCACCTCCGACAGAAGCCGCGTGCGACCCACGCCGGGATTGGCCTCGAGCACCACCGCCGCACCACGACTTTCGAGGGCCCGCGACAGCAGGCGCTGGAACCCCATCAACTCCGAGTCACGCCCCACCACACCGGAGCTGAGAAGATAACTGTGAGCTGCTTGCCCCAGCTCCTCGCTCTCGAGCCCGGCGATGGCGTCGAGCCGCTCGATCACGTCGGCGGCATTGCCCGGTCGGGCCGCCGGGTCCATGCTCAGAAGCGACGACACCAGGTCCTCGAGTGGCCCCGGCAGCTCGCGCGCCAGCTGTGAGGGCGGCACCGGCGGCTTGCGCCAGACATCCTGCAGCTCTTCGATGCGGCGGGCACGGTAGGCGTGGTGGCGCGTGAGCAGCCAATAGGCCAGCGCGCCCAGCGAATAGAGATCGGAGCGCTGGTCGAGGGCGCCGCCGCGCAGGGCCTCGGGCGGCACGAAAGGCGCGGTGCCAACCACATCGCGCGGCACACCAAAGCTCGCCATGGTGCCGAAGTCGATGAGTTTGGCGCGCCCGTCGCCCGTGCGCCGCACGTTGCGCGGGCTCAGGTCGCGGTGGAGCATACGCCGGGTGTGCAGGAGCGCCAGCGACGAGGCCACGTCACGCAAATAGCCGCAGGCCTCGCGCCAGGGCAGCGGCGCCAGCTCACGCAGGTCCACCCCGTCGAGCAGCTCCATGGTGTAGAAGGCTTGGCCGCGATCGATGCCGTAGTCGTAGACCTCGATGATGCGCGGATGCTTGATCTGGGCCAGCGTGTGGTATTCGCGTTGAAAGAGCAGCGCCACGTTCTTGCGTGCAGCCAACTCGGGGCGAAGGCACTTGAGCACCACCCGACGGCCGCTGGTCTCGTCGAGCGTGCGATAGACGTCGGCCATGCCCCCGCGCGCGAGGTGGCCCTCGATGAGGTAGCGCCCGGCCACGCGGGTGCCCTCCGACATCGGCTCGTCTGACGCCATCGATCTCCTGTCCTATCGCCTCGACTTTGGCAGTTTCCGGCAGCCCTCGCCTGTTCAGGGCTATTCGGGCCGTTTTGCGCTCTCTAAACAGGGGGCCCCCCGTTCCTGCGTCACACCAAACGCCCTTGCACAGCGCTGTCCTGCGCGATCATCCGCCACAAACGGCCAAAGTCGAGCCCAGCCCGGAGTATCCCCCAATTTCTCGAGTTTGGTGGGCCCCCGGAGCGAGCGCCCCCTGTTGAACGCGATTCAATGGTCTGTTACCCAGCGGTTCATGGCGATCGAGTCTTGGAAGCGGCTCAGTGCCGCAGAGCGCCGCGCGCAGCTGATCGAACTCGGCCAGAAGCTCTTCAACTCCCGGCGCTACAGCGACATCTCGGTCGACGACATTGCGGCAGCCGCGGGCATCTCCAAGGGCCTGCTCTACCACTACTTTCCGAGCAAGGAAGAATTCTTTCTGGCCGGCGTGGAACACGGCTCGGAGCTGCTGATCGCCGCCTGCGATCCCGACCCCGCCCTGCCCTACGCCGAGCAGCTGGTCGCGGGCGTGGGCGCCTACCTGGACTACGTCGAGCACAACTCCTTCGGCTACTTGAACCTCTTCCGCGGCGAGACCGCCTCGCTGCCGAGCATGCAGCGGGTCTGCGACCGCACCCGGGAAGCGCTGGCAGCTCGCCTCTTGCGCGGCATCGAGCTACCCGCGGCCCAGACCGCAAATACGCGCCTGGCGATCCGCGGCTTCCAGGGTTTCGTGGAGGCGCTGGTGCTGGACTGGCTGGAACATGGGCGGGCCCAGCGCCGCCAGGTCGAGCTGCTTTCACTCACCTCGATCCTCGGCGCCCTTTTCACCGGAATGCGCCTGGACCTCAGCCCCGATCACCCGCGACTGTCGCAGCTGGCCACCGAGACCAGCGAGGTCGCCGCCATCGTGCGCCAGCGCCACGGCTTCGATCCATTTCCGCCGGAGCTATTGCAGCGACAGGCGTGAATTTCGCGGTGATCCGGGTTAAACCGACAGCATGGACGACCGGCGCTACGGTGATGGAGATGCCTCGTATCAGGCGATGGGCGGTGACGCGGGCGTACGCCAGCTGGTGGATCGCTTTTACGACCTGATGGAGAGCCTGCCCGAGGCGCGCACCATCCGCGACATGCACGGGCCCGACCTCGGACTGTCGCGCGACAAGCTCCATATCTTTCTCTGTGGCTGGCTGGGAGGACCCAGGCGCTACGCGGAGCGCTGGGGCCCGATCGCGATCCCGCCGGCCCATGCGCACCTGCCCATCGGCCCCGCCGAGCGCGACCAATGGCTTCTGTGCATGGACCGGGCGCTGGCCGAGATGCCGGTAGCCGAAGACTTCAAGGCCTACTTTCGCGAGCAGATCCGGGTGCCGGCAGAGCGCGTGACCCAGGTCTGCACCCGCATGGCACAGGCCCAAAAGCAGGCCGACGATGCCGCAGACTGAGGTCGTTCGCGGGCGCAGCGGCCGTGCGGCGCTGCTCGCGCTGGGCCTGTTGCTGACCGTTGCGGCCCAGGCCACAGCCCAGCCGTCCGACAGCGGGCCCGCGGTGCGCATCGACGGCCTCGCCGCCATCGTCGGCGGCGACACGCCCGGTCCCGACAGCGAAGTGATCCTGCGCAGCGACGTGGAACTGCGGGCGCGCATCGCCCTGGCCGGACGCACCAGCGGGCCACTGCCCCTGGGACCGATCCCACGGGGCCTGATGGCCGCAACCCTGCGCGAGCTGATCGGCGAACACCTGCTGAGCCGCGAGGCCCGCCGCCTGGCCGCCGCCCGCGCCAGCGCCGCCGAGGTAGTGCGCGAACGCCAGCGCCTAAGGCGCAGCGCTGGCGGCGGCGCACGGCTGCGCGAGCTGCTACGCGCCATCGGCGGGCGCTTGGCGGAAATCGACGCCATCGCCCAGCGCCGGGCGCTGGTGGCCGCGTTTCTCAGTGCCAACCTGGAGGGGGCGACGGTGGTCACCGACGCCGAGGTGGAACGCGCCTACGCGGCCGAGCCCGAGCGTTTCGGCGAGCTGCCGCGCGAGCTGGCCCACGCCCAGCTGCGCGCCCAGTTGGCCCGCAAGGCCCTGGACGAGACCATCGCCCGCTGGGTGGAGGTGCTCAGAGCGCGCATCCCAGTGCGCATCTACGCGGAATATCAGTGAGCGAGCATGGGGCCCGTGAAAAAACGACTTCCCCCTTCGGTGCGTGACGGCGGCGTGTGATCGCGACCGCACCCGGAGAAAAATCCGCAGTCGCAGCAGAGGTACATCGGGGAATTCTTCGAGGATGCACGGCGCGAAGGCGCCCGCCAGCGCGTGCCAAAGACGGAAGTGATGGCATCGCAAGCCCGTACCCAAGCTGGGGTTTCCCCAGGGCACTCGCCCTCTGCTAAAGAGAGCGGGATGACCCCAGCTGACCAGATCGGGCCCGCGCCGCTGATCCTGCCGGCGCGCCGCACCGATCTGGAGGCGGTCCACCGCATCGCCCAAGCGGCATTTCCCCAACCCTGGCCGCGCTCGGAGCTCGAAAAGGAGCTGGAGCGGGACTACTCGGAGCTGCGCGTATTGCGCGCGGCCGCGGGGCTATCGCCCGTGGTGGCCTTCCTCAACGACTGGCGCATCGCCCGCGAACTCCAGATCATGAATGTGGCGACCGATCCGGAGCACCGGGGCCGCGGTTACGGCAGCGCCCTGCTGCGCGATCTGATGCGACGGGGTCGGGCCCGGGCCGATACCAGCGTGACCCTGGAGGTGCGGGTCTCCAACGCCGCCGCCATCCGCCTCTACGAGCGCCACGGCTACGAGCGGGTGGGCCTAAGGCCCTGTTATTATTCGGATAACGGCGAAGACGCCCTGGTGATGCGGCTGTGGCTGAGCAGCCCCGGAGAAGCGCCTGCCCTCCATCCGCGCTAGGATTGAGTGCAACGCGGGGGCGCTTTTTGCCGTCCGATACGCGGGATTCTCCCCACCCCCAGGGACATGAGACGTAGCTTAGCGAGGTCAGACCATGCCCGCCGATGACGGCAAGCCCATGCTGGACGAGGGCGACGGCCTCGACGCTCTCGCCGATGCCCTCGGCGACGCCCAGCGCGACACGCAGGCGGGTCTCGACGAGGACCCCGAGGCGGCCATCGTCGACCTCAGAGGCCTGGCCGGTTCGCTGGCCGTGGAGGCGCAGCCGGGTTCCCCCGAGCCGCCCCGCGCCGTCACAGAAGCGCCCGCTCAGCCGAACGGAGCGACGGACACGGCCTACGTCGCCAGCGTCGCCCCCCGACGTTCCTGGGCCATGCCCCTGGCCATCGGCCTCGGCGCCGGCGTGGCCGTGGGCGCCGTGCTCTTCTCGGCCTCGTCGCCGCCCGGGCCAGCGGCCGCCCCAACCGCGGCGGCCCAACCCGTAGCGCCCCAGTACGCGGCGGCGCCGGCATCGCCGGGCCCCGTCGTTGGGCCAGCGGCGACCGACCTCCAGGGTGTCGCCCCACCGGCCCCACCGGCCCCACCAGCCCCGACTGTGGCGGCTGCCCCCCAGCCGGAGCCCGGCGCGGTCGCAGCAGCCCGCAGCGCCGGCCCAGCCCGACGGCGCCCGGCCGCCTCCGGCGCGGCCGAAGCGGTGCTCGAAGTGCAACCCACCGAACGAAACCCCACGCCGCAGCAGCCGGCCACGGAGTTGACGCCGTCCAAGCCGACGCCGCCACCCGAAGCCCGCGCCCAGGCCCAATCCAAGGCCCACCGCAACATGGATCAGCTGCTGGACGGAGCGCTCAGCGGCCCTCCGGAGCCTACCCTGGCGGCGAAGAAGCCTGCCTCGGCGGCCCCCTCCGAGCTACCCATGATGCCCTCGCGGGAGGAAGTGCACGAAGCGATGGCGGTGCTGCTGCCAGCGATCCGCGGCTGCGCCATGGGACAATCCGGGCTGGCCACGGCCTCGATCATCGTGCGTAGCGACGGACGCGTGGCCAGTGCCAGCGTCGCCGGCGCCCCCTTCGCCGGCAGCCCCAGCGGTCGCTGCATGGAAGGCGTGGTGCGGCGAGCCCGCTTCCCGCGCTTCAAGCAGCCCACCTTCCGCGTGAAATTCCCGCTTTCGATCCGCTGACGCGGGCGCCGCGAACGCCTCGCCGGCCGCCGGATCGCCTGCGTCCAGATCTGCGGCGATCGCCCGGCGATCTGGGACCCACAGCCCATTCACCACAAGCCCTGGTAGAGCACATGGTGCGACACCACTAGATTCGGCGTCTGTCGTTGCATCGCCGGGGGGCGGGTGGTACCCAAATTCCATCTTCCGCGTTGACATCCGCGGTCCAAAAACAGGGGCGAAAGCCGTGAAAATCAAGAAGCTCGAAGTGGTCGGCTTCAAGTCGTTCGTCGACCGCACGGTCCTGCACTTCGATCACGACATCACCGTGGTCGTAGGGCCCAACGGCTGCGGCAAATCCAACGTGGTCGACGCCATCCGCTGGGTCATGGGCGAACAATCGGCCAAGAACCTGCGCGGCCGCGGCATGGAAGACGTGATCTTCAACGGCGCCGAGACGCGGGGGCCGAGCGGCTTCGCCGAGGTCACGCTGCTGTTCGACAACCGCGATGGCCTGGCGCCCGCCGAGTACAACGACTTCGCCGAGATCGCCGTCACCCGCCGGCTCAGCCGCGACGGCAGCAGCGAGTACCTGATCAACAAGGCCCAGGTGCGTCTTCTGGACGTCACCAACCTCTTCCTGGGCACCGGTGTCGGACGCAAGTCCACCTACTCCATCGTCGAACAGGGGCGCATCGGCCTGATCGTCTCGGCCAAACCCTACGATCGCCGCTACCTGATCGAAGAGGCTGCGGGCATCACCAAGTTCAAGGCCCGCAAGCGCGCCGCCGAGCGCAAGATGGAATACACGCAGCAAAACCTGCTGCGCGTCAGCGACGTGATCCAGGAGATCCAAAAAACCCTGGCCTCGCTCAAGCGCCAGGCGCAGAAGGCCGAGCGCTACAAGCGCTACCGCAATGAGATCCGCGATCTCGAACTCTGGATCGCGTCTTTCCGCTGGCTCGAGTTGCACGCCAACCACCGCGTCGTGCGCGGCCAGCTCGAGGCCGTGGAGACGCGCCTGGAGCAGATGCGTCACGATCTGCACGCGCGCGAGACAGAGCTGGAGGCCGAGCGCCTCGCCCTGCAGGGCATCGAGTCGGAGCTGGAGCAGGGCCAGGGCAAGGCATTCGAAGCCGACAACCGCGTGCGCTTGCTCGAGAGTCAAATCGAGCACCACGACAAGCAGCGCCAGACCCTCGATCAACGCGAGCAGTCGGCCCAGACCGAGCTCGAAAGCCTGGGCGCCCAGCGCGCCGAGCTCAGCGCCGAACGGAGCGAGATCGAAGCGCGGCTCGAAGGTCACAAGAGCGAGCAGCAGGCCGAGGCCGAGGTACTCGAGCGCGAGACCGCCGAACTGGAGCGACGCCGCACGGCCGCCGAAGAAGCCGAACGCACGCTGCTTTCGGCCCGCGCGCGCAGCGCCGAAGCCGAAACCGGAATCGCCCGCGCCGAGGCTGCACTGGCCGGTTTTGACCAACGCCGTCGCGACCAGCGCGCCCGCCTCGAGCGCATCGCCGAGGAGCGCAGCAAGCTCGAGACCCAGGCCACCGAGCTCGAGCAGCAGGCCGAAGCCCTGCGCGCCCGCCTCGAGGGTCTGCGCAGCGGCAAGGAAGCCATCGGCAAGGCCCACGGCGACCTCGCCGAAGAGCTCAAGGCACTACGCGAGGAAATCGTCGGCAGCGACGAACGCGTGGAGTCGCTGCGCTCGGAGCTGGCCACCAAGCGCTCGCGCCTGCACTCGCTGCTCGAAATCCAGCAGCGCTTCGAGGGCGTCGGCGCTGGCGTGCGCGCCGTGATGACGGGCTTTGCTGGCGGCGACAAGAGCAGCGTCGAGCGCAAAGTGCGCGGCCTGGTCGCCGACCGCGTGGGTTGCCCACCCGAACTGACCCAGGCGCTGGCTGCAGCCCTGGGCGAGAAGCTGCAGTATGTGGTCGTCGATGACCTGGACACCGGCGTCGACGCCGTGCGCTACCTCAGCGAGGGCAAGCGCGGTCGCGCCACGCTGATCCCGGCCCAGCCGCGCGGTGAGCGCGAAGGCCAGGGGCTCGAGCAGGCGCTGGCGAACGACGGCGTGGTGGGCCGCCTGGGCGACCTGGTACGCGTGGAAGCCGAGGACCGCAGCCTGGCCGAGCACCTGCTCGGGGACGTGGTCGTGGTGGAGGACTTCGCCGTGGCCCGCTCCCTGCACGATCAGGGACTACAGGGCAGCGCACTGCTGGTCAGCCGCGACGGCCAGGTGCTGTGGCCCGACGGCACCCTCAGCGGCGGCGACGGCGAAGACGTGGGCGCGCATCTGCTCGAAGTCAAACGCGAGGTGCGTCAACTCAAGGACGAAGTCGCCGAGCTGGTCTCGCACATGGACGTGGCCAATGCGCACCACGGCTCCCTGCGCAACGCCATCGCCCAGCGCCAGGCGGCGATGGACGCCACGCGCGCCAACGCCCACGAACAGGAGCTGGGTTTGGTCAAGACCGAGCGCGACCTGGCCAGCGCCGTCGAAGCCCGGCGCACCAGCGGCCAGCGCCTCGACGCCCTCGAGCGCGAGACCACCGACCTCGATCAGCAGCTGCAAGCGGGCAGCGACGAGGAAAAGCGGGCCGAGCAGCTGCGCGGCGAAGCTCTCGAGCAAAAGGCCCAGGCCGCGCAGGAAGTCGGCGCCGCCGACGAAATCCACCGAGGCCGGCGCGAAGCGGTCGACGCCCAGGGCGCGGTTGTCACCGAAGTGCGCGTGCGCACGGCCCAGGCCAAGCAGCGGGTGGAGGGCGACCGCGCCGTGGCCGAGCGCCTGGCCCGCTCACTGATCGAGCTCGACACCCGCGAAAAGCGCCTGCAGAGCGACCTGCAGGACTTCAGCGGCCAGCGCGAACAGCTTTCGAGTCAGGATCAGGAAGATCGGACCGCGCTGCGGGAAGGCGTCGAAGAAGCGCTGCGCCTGAGCGACATGGTCAGCGAGCTCAAGGCCCGCTACGACGCGGCGCGCAACGCCCTGGGCGAGCGCGACGGGGAGCTGCGCGAATCACGGCTCGCGATCGAAGCCGACAGCAAGCAAGTCTCCGAGCTTTCGCTGAGCGAGCGCGAGACCTCGATGGAGATCGGCCACCTGCTCGAAGCCGTGATGGAAAAGCATCGCGTGGACGTGCGTCGGGAACTCAACGACTACCACGACCGCGAGCTGCCCGATCAAAGCGTGCGCGAGCGCGTGGCGGAGCTGCAGCGCATCGTCGAGCGCATGGGCGAGATCAACCTGACTGCCATCGAAGAATACGAAGAGCGCTCGGAGCGCCACACTTACCTGACGGCGCAACGCGAGGACCTGGAGACGGCCCTGAGCCAGCTGGAGAAGGCGATTCGCCAGATGAATCGCGAGAGCCGCAAACTCTTCCGCGAAGCCTTCGACGAGGTCAACGCCCGCTTCAAGGAAATGTTCCCGCGCATGTTCGGCGGCGGCAAGGCCGAGCTGCGTTTGACCGACAGTGAAGACATGCTCGAATCCGGCATCGACATCGTGGCCCAGCCGCCAGGCAAAAAGCTGACCTCCATCGAGCTGATGAGCGGCGGAGAGAAAGCACTGACAGCGGTCTCGCTAATCTTCTCGCTCTTCTCCTATAGGCCTTCGCCCTTCTGCCTACTGGACGAGGTCGACGCCCCGCTCGACGAGGCCAACATCAGCCGCTACTGCGAGATGATCCGGACCATGACCGATCGCTCCCAGTTCATCCTGATCACCCACAGCAAGACCACCATGGAGCTGGGCGACGTACTCTACGGCGTCACCATGGAAACCCCCGGCGTATCCAAGGTCGTCAGCGTCAAGATGCGCGACGACGAGGATCGGGACGGGATCGACGGCGCCGGCAATGCTGCGAGCAGGCATCGCATCAACCAGGCCAGCGCGGCCGTCGCCTGAACGCCGGCCGACTTGAAAGAACCCAAAACTACCGACGCAGGTGACTAGATGTGCTCGGCGGGAGTCATGATCCGCTCTCGGGACCGCTACGGCGCCAGCTGCAGCGGTCCCGAGAGCGGATCATGACTCCCACCGAGCACATCTAGCCCTCGCAATCCGGGTCTCCCGGTGCCGCAGGGGAAGTTTGCAGCCCCCTGCGGCACCGGGGAAGACCTTGGCGCTCACCCCTGCCAGGGCGGCGCTTTCACCACACCCAGGACCTACTCGTCGTCGGACTCGCTGTCTTCGTCGTCGGACTCGTCGTCGGACTCGTCGTCGTCCGACTGACTGTCGTCGGACTCGCTGTCCTCGGTCGACTCCGCGTCGTCGCTTTCGGAGTCGCTGTCGCCATCGCCGTCGCTGTCCTCGCCCGAGTCGCTCTCGGACTCGTCGTCGGACTCGGTATCGTCGGCGCCGGTTCCGGCGGTTCCCGATTCGTCGCCTTCGAGGCCTGCACGCGAGGTGCCGATCTCATCCTGGCTCCCGGCCGTACAGGCGCAGAAGAAGAGGGCGACCAGTACTGCCAGTAACGTATTCGCGATCGATTTCATGCCTTGTCTCTCCTGATCGGCGGAAAGCATTCCACCTACGTCGCGCCATGGCGCATTACCGTTCCCCCTCAATGGCCACAGCTCGAACAATTCACGACCGGCGCGCAGAAAAATCGATATCACGGGCTTTGCCCCGAGTCACTGCAGATAAAGGGCCGACGCCGCCCACAGTGCATATCGCGCCAGCGACCTCCTTTCTTTAGGACACCACAATCTTGACCGCAGGCGTGGTGATCGGGCTCTCCATTGCTCCAATTCGTGAATGATTGCTCGCTTGCATCGTGCCAGACCATCGCGCCCTCGCGCGCGCGGTCGCTGAGGCCAATCCACCACAGCGTGTCGTCGACTTTCATGGCCTCTTTGGCCAGGGCCTTGCTTTGTTCGCGCGTGGCGATGCGCGCCAGGTGCTCACCACGGGCCTTGCAGAAGCGCGCGGCCTGCTCCCAGGACATGGGCAGATCGCAGAGGGCAAAACCCTGGCCTTCGGCTTCGGCACGCTCGCAAGCACATGCGGGCGCGTCGTCCACGAGCCCCGAGCAGTCGTCGTCCAGACCGTTGCAAACCTCGCGCGCGCCGGGATGCACGGCGGCGTTTTGGTCGTCGCAATCCTGGCAGCCGTGCCCGTCGCCGTCGCGGTCCAGCTCGCGCTCCCCGTCCCAGCAGCCCAGGCGCGCACGCAGGGCCGCCGGCGCGTCGCGGATGAAGCGCCGGGTCTTCTCGAGCTCTCGCTTGCGTTTGCCGAGGTCGTGGGGGCGCCGTGGATCGCGCGCTGCCGCCTTGCGCACCACACGCTCGAGCGCATCGAGCTTCGCTTCGAGCCCCAGCGCCTCGAAGCGAAGCGATGTCTCGTGCAAGGCTTTCACGTAGGCCAGCTGGCAGCCGCGATCGGCGATGCACTTGCGCGCCAACAGGCTGTTGTGATCGAAGGGGTCGACTTCCTTCTTGAGGACCCGATCGAGCCCCCAGGGCAGAAAACTCCAGCGCCCTCGCCCTCGATCGCGGTAAAGCCTGTAGTTATGGGCGTGACGGTAGCCATCGAAGTCGCCGATTACCGCACTCACCGACAAAAAGCGCAGGAAGTCTTCGGCGTCGATCAACCCCGAGTCGGCATCGAAGAGGGCATCGAGGGGGCCTGCTGCCGCCGTCGCCAGGGCAGCGATCAACCTGCGGTCAGGGTCCTCGCCGCCATCGAGTTCCATACTCACGACATCGCCGGCATAGAGGTCGCATCCGTACTCCCCCTCGTACAGCGGCCCCGTCGCATCCTCGAAGTGCCGCCCCAGGAAGGGTTTATCCGGCGGCTCGACCAGCGTGTAGAGCCCGAATAGCTCGTCGTTGACGCGCAACTCGACGAAGCCCGTGCGAGGCGCCGCCACCCCGAGTTCCCGCGCCGCGAAGTTGCCCAGCGTCGACCGCAGCATGGTCGGATCTTCGACGTTATTGTCGAGGATCAGCTGCTTGAGCCCCATAAAGCGGCGGCCCTTGACCAAGCGCGAAACGTGGATCTTGAACGAGGGCTTTCCCGACCAATCCCGCAAGGTGCGGTGGCCCTTGAAGCGCACGGCCACGCGCTCGAGCCGATGCTCACCGAAGTGCAGCGCGCCCGCGACGTATTTGCGCGGTTGGTCGGCCAGCGCCGCCATGGCTGCGGGATCGAGCTGCAAGTGCATGCGGTAGATGCGATCGCTGCGCAGCAGCTCCTCCCGCTTCCCCGGCACACCGGGGTGGGCTGCGGCGTCGTCGGCCGCGCCCGGCGCGCGCTCGCGGCCCCCATCGGCACCGCCCCGCCCGCAGCCAAGGACGGCGCAGACGACCAGCAAACAGCTCCCACGGGACCGCATCACGCGCCAGGCCATGCCGCAGTTGTAAGCCAAGGCGGCAGCTCCACAACAGCCCGCATCGCTGGGTGCTGGCACCGGTGGCGGGCTCGCCCGACAAGGTCGGCGCCGAGCCTTTCGACGCGATCGAACTCGACCTCGGTCTGCTGTGCTCGCACTGAGCCCGGGCGGCCCACTTGGCGCGGCGAGGCCAGGAGGCTACACCCGCCCGATGCGCGTCCCCATCGATCGCGTACTGGGCTGCGAACTCACCCCCCGGCGCCCTCCCGGCTGCCCCGAACTCGAGCTGTGGCTGGTCGCGGGGCACGTGGACCTCGACGCCCACTGCGAAGCGCTGATGGCCGACGGGCGCGCGCCCTACTTCGCCTTCAGCTGGGGCGCGGGCCAGGCCCTGGCTCGCTACCTGCTCGACCATCCGGCGGCGGTCGCGGACCTGCGCGTGGTGGACTTCGGCGCCGGTTCGGGCATCGCCGCCATCGCGGCCGCCCGCGCCGGGGCGGCCGCGGTGGTCGCCGTCGACGCGGACCCGGACGCCCGCGCCATGATCGCCCACAACGCCGCACACAACGGGGTGGCGCTGCAGATCGCCGATACAGTCCCGGACGACTTCGATCTGCTGCTTGCGGCCGACGTCGGCTACGAGGGCGCCGCCGCCGCGTACGTGGCCCACCTGGGCGCCCAGGGCCATACCCTTTTGCTGTGCGAGCCCGAGCGCCGGGGCGCCGTGCATCCCACGGCCGAAGCCGTCGCGCGCATCGAAGCGACGACCTTTCCCGACGTCGACTACCCCACCCGCTTCAACGTCATCTATCGCATCCCGGGGCGCTGAGCTCAAACGTCGCCCACCCCGGATCGACAGGACGCCAGGGTATGGGCGGCGAAGGTGGATGAACACCTCGGGATTGGGATAAGCTCCCTCGGTGGTCGCGACGTCTTCCAGACCCGCAAGCCGCGACATGCTCGTCGGCAAGTACGAGCTGCTCAAGCCCGCCGGACAGGGCGGCATGGCCAGCGTCTGGCGAGGCCGTACCCACGGCGACGCCGGCTTCACGCGCCAGGTGGCGATCAAGCGCGTGCTGCCGTCGCTGGCCCGGGATCCGAACTTCGCCGCCATGTTCGTCGAAGAGGCGCGCTTGGTGGCCGAGCTGGCCCACCCCCATATCGTGCAGATCCACGACTTCGGCCGCGACCACGAGGGCGGCTATTTCATTGTGATGGAATGGGTCGAGGGCATGGCCCTGACCGACTACGTGAGTTCTTTCGTGCTCGCGCGCAAGCGCACCCCCTGGCCCCTGGTCGCCGCCATCGGCATCGAAATTCTGCGCGCCCTGGGAGCCGCCCACAGCCGTCGCGATCCCCAGGGCCAGCCGAGCCCCATCATCCACCGCGACGTCACCCCCAGCAACGTGATGATCGGCTTCAACGGCGTGGCCAAGCTGGCCGACTTCGGACTCGCCAAGGCCACCGACGGGCCGATCCGAACCATGCCGGGCATCGTCAAAGGCAAGGTGGGCTACATGGCGCCGGAACTGCTGCGCGGCGCCAAGGCCAGTCCCAAGACCGACCTCTACAGCACCGGCGTAATGCTGTGGGAGGCGCTGGCCGGGCGCCGCCTCTTCGGACCCACCAGCTCCGATCTGGAACTCGCCCGCTGCGTGCTCGAGCAGAAGATCGACCCCCTCGAAACCCAGCGCGACGACCTGCCCCCCGATTTGGTGGGCGTGGTTCGGCACCTGATGGCCTCCGATCCCGACCATCGCTTCGAGCGCGCCAGCGCACCGGTGCGCGCAATGGCCACGATCCTGCGCCATCAGGCCGAGTCGACCATGGCCGAGACCCTCGCCGCTTCGGTCGCAGAAGCGCGCGAGCGCCTGTCGCGCGTCTCGCAGCGGCCGTGACCTCCGACGATCAGGGCGGCAGCGACCGGCCCAGCACAGGGGGCGGCGAGCCGAACGCAGCACCAACGCCGCGCCGCTTCGCCTTTGCGCTGGCGACGGCGGTGCCCTTCATCGCCTATATGGTCACCGGCTCGGGGCTGCCCTATTGGCTGGATGCGGCCGAGCTGGTCGCCGCCGCGGTGGACCTCGACATCTCGCATCCCCCGGGCCAGCCCCTCTTCGCCCTCGTCGCACGATGCTTTGCGCTCTTGCCCCTCGGCGCCCTCGACCAGCGCGTGATGCTGGCAAGTGCAAGCTGCACGGCGCTGGCCGCAGGCCTGCTCTACCGGGCCATCGACCAGAGCCTGGCCCGCGTCACGGCCCTCGACCCGTACGCCTCGGCGGCGCTGTCGCTGGCGGCCAGCTGGGTCGCCTGTTTGAGCACGCCGATCTGGTTTCAAGCGGTTCGCGCCGAGGTCTATGCCCTGCAGCTGCTGGGCACCTGCTTCGTGCTCGAGCGCGTCGGCGCCTATCTCGATGGCAGAAACGGCAAGCACGCCGCCCCGCTGCACCACGCGGCCCTGGCGCTGGGCCTGATCCTCGGCAACCACCACCTGGTCGCGCTGCTGCTGATGCCCGCGTTTTTCTGGGCCTGTCTATCAGTCATGGGCACGCGGCGACGGCGCGCGCTTTTGCAGCTGATGGCCTTTGGCTCGCTGGGGCTCTTCACCTATGCCTACCTGCCGCTGCGGGCCCTGGCCCGGCCTCCCATGAATCTCGGGTCGCCCACGGACCCGCACGCGTTCTTCTGGGTCGTCAGCGGCCGCGTCTACGGCAGCACCGTCGCGACCGTCGACGCGCGCCCGCTCGACGAACTCTATGCGGAAGTGCTGATCCTGCTGGTTCAGTCGCTGCAGGTGCCGGCCGTGCTGGCGGCCGTGGCCGGATTCTACCTGCTGCTGCGAAACCCCGCCGGCCGCGCCACCGGAACGCTGTGGCTGTTGACCTGGCTGTGCAACTTCGCGGTGGCGGGTGCCATGGGTCTGACCCTGACCAACCCCGACCGCTGGGGCTATCTGGCGCCCGGCATCGCGTCTTTCGCCGCTTCCAGCACCTTGCTCGTGGGCCTTTTGCTAGAGGCACTTCCCGCAGCCTCGCGCGCGCTGCTGCAAAAGGTAATCGGCACGCTCGTGGCGCTCGGAGTGCTGCTGGCGGCGCTGCCGGCGGCCCGGCGCTGCGACCTTTCGGGCTTCACGGCAGCCGATGACTTCGACGATCGAAGACGTCGAGCGCTGCCGGCGCGTAGCGTGGTGGTCGCGACCACCCCCCAGTGTGTCTTTTCCCACTGGGGCGGCCGGGCGACCGAGGCCCTGCGGCCGGATCTGGTGCTGATGCCGCTTCCCTTCGTCGCCTACCCGGGCAAGGCCACTCAACTGGTAGACAGACACCCCGTACTGCGCGAGCTCACGGCGGGTTACCTGCGGGATCCGGCGAGCTTCGTCGCGGCCCTGCGAACGCTGGCAGCGCGACGCCCGGTGCTGGTCGAGCTGGACACGCGGCTGCCGCTTTCGCTCTACCCCCACCTGACGCCCGAGGGCCTGCTCTACCGCGTGCATCCCGAGCCCGTGACAGCGGCCCAGCTACGGCGGGCCATGGCGGCCGAGAGCGAAGCGCTCGCCTTCCGGCGCCGGAGCCTGGGCGCGAGCGACCGCGAAAGCGCGCGCCAGGCCCTGTGGCTGCACTACGTCGCGGCCCTGCACCGCGAGGCCCACGGCCAGCGCGCCGCCGCCCTGCGCGAGCTGCAAGCGGCGCTCTCGGCCTTTCCCGAGGACCGCTGGCTACGCCGCCTGGCGGCAGAGCTTACGGCGAGCCCCTCGCCCATCGACTTGCGCCCCCTGCTGACAGCCGATTGAGCGAGGCTCCGGAGCGGCGCCGAGAGCGCCTGTGCGCGATGATCGCGCTGCTCAAAGCCCGGCTATCGGATCGTCGCCCCCGGCCGTCAACGCGTCGGAATCGCCACCGCGCCTGGCCTGCGGGTTACGGGCCCGGGCCTTGCGCTGCACCCTGGTCTTGGCGCTGGTCTTGCTGCTGTTCTTGGCGCTGCGCCGCAGCTGCGGCTGCTGCTGCTTCTTCGGCACCGCGGCCACGGCGACCGCCTCTTCCTCGGTCTCGCTCTCAGCCACCTGCTCGAGTTCGCGGGCCTGCTTCTCGGCGGAAAGCACCGCCAGTTGCTCCCGTGCCGCCGTGAGCTGCTGCGAACTCTGCAGAAGCTGGGCCTCGAGATCGGCGCGGTGCACCCTCTCGCTGTCGCCGAGTGCCGAAAGCGCCCGGCGGTGCCCCTCTTCGGCCTGCATCAATGCAAGTCGCTCGGCGCTGAGTTGAGCGACCAGCGGCCGCCTCACTCCCAGTTCCACGCCGATCACGAGCGCTCCCAATAAAAGAGCGCACAGTCCGAGCTTCACCCACAGAGCTAGCCCCTGGGGCCGCACCAACTCCACCTCCGAGAGCTGCTGCTGGGCATGGGCCAGCGCCCGCTCCAGCTGCTGGCCACGCTGCTGACTCTGCACCAACGCCTGACGCTCCTGCCTGAGCTTCTGCTCGCCTTCACGCAGAGCCAGACGCAGCGCACCCAAATCCTGCTGTGCACGCGCCCAGCCCTGACGGCCATGCCCGGCGGGCAGATACAGGGCCATGGCCAGCAACGCGAGCCAGGTCGAAACCAGCATGTAGAGCACCAGCTGCTGCCCCGGCGCGAGCGCGCCGAACGAGCCGGGCCAGGCCCCGGGCACGACGGCGAACGCCAGCGTGAGCGCGGCCATCGGCAAAAGCCACAGCAGAAGCCCCAACAAACGCGCCCGCCACGTCCGCTGCTGGATCAGCGCCCCTCCCGCCAGCACCAACAACAGCGCCGGCAACACGAAGCTGCGCGCCGAATGGCCGGGCAGCGCCAGCGGCTCATCGCTGCCACCGACAACTGCGCCAGCCAAAAAGACCAGCAGCGGCGCCAGCCACAAATAAGGCGCCTCCCGCACCCCCATCACGAAGCGCGACAGCCCGTAGATGCCCAGGCCCGAAGCCAAAATGCCCAGGGCGCCAACCAGCACCGGGGCCAACCAGGCGTTGCCCGGTGCCAGCTCACGCAACCGCAGCACCGCCGCGGCCACCGCCGCCGGCTGCGCCAAAAGCACCACATAGCCGATGCAGGCTGCGAGCAAGGCGGCGCCCACCATCACCACGGGACTGGCCACCGCGACCTGCTCGCCGGGACTTTCGACCGCGAATCTCTGCGTGCTGTCCAAGGTGTCCTCCCGAAAACCTAGAGTGACTCGACCGTGGCAACACTCGCTGCCGCAGCCGTGGCTACGATGTCAGCGCACCGCCCACCCGTAAACCACCCAAGACTTGACCCGCAGCCTTAGGGGGATCTGTCTAGCAAATGAAGCGCAGGAGCGCGTGCGGCCGACCCCGGAATCCCGCGGGCGGTGTATCAGCGCACAGGCGAGCGGTCGTCGTCGCCGCTGACCTGCAAACCCGCGAGACGCGAAAAAATCCCCATCACGCTCTGCAGCAGCCCATCGTTGAAACGGTAGCGCGGGCTGTGGCAGGGCTCGCGATGGGCCGCATCGGAGCCACCGCCGAGCAAGGCGAAGGCGCCGGGAATTTCCTTCAGGTAGTAGCCGAAGTCTTCCGATGCCATGATCGGCAGCGCCAGGTCGCAGCCAAAGCTCGCCCCCAATTCGCCAGCAAGCGCAGCGCGCATTCGCGAAGCGGGCCGGGCATGATTGACCGTCGGGTCGTAGCGCCGGTGGTGCGTCACGCTCGCCTTCACGCCGTAGGCGCTGGCGGTGTATTCGGTCACCTCGGTGATCAAATCGCAAAGCGGGTCGCGCAGTTCGGCGTCGGTGAATCGAATGCTACCCTCCATGCTCACGGCATCGCGGATCACGGTGGGCCCACTTTTGCCATCGATCGAAGTCACACTGACCACATTTGGCTTCTGTGGAGCGATGCGTCGGGCCACGATCTGCTGCAAGGCGAGCGTGATCGCGCTGGCCGCGAGCACCGGATCTCGGCATAGCTCGGGCTGGCTCGCGTGACCACCGCGTCCCTGCAGCTCGATGACGAAGGTGCCGTTGCCAGCCATGACGGCGCCGTCGGGGCAGACGGCCTGCCCATGGGCGATGGCCGGCCAGTTATGCCAGCCGAAGATGACGTCGATGCCTTCGAGAGCTCCGTCGGCGATCATTTCGCGGGCGCCGTGACCGCCCTCCTCGGCGGGCTGAAAGATCAGGCTCACCGGCCCCGGCAATGCAGCCTCGTGGCGCTTGAGCCATAGTGCGCTCGCCATCAGGGCGGCCGTGTGCCCGTCGTGCCCGCAGGCATGCATGCACCCCTCGACCTTCGACGCCCAGGGCACATCCGCGGCCTCGCTGATCGGCAGCGCGTCCATGTCTGCGCGCAGCGCCACGTGTTCGCCCTTGGCCTCGGGCGCCAACCACGCCACGGTGCCCAGACGGGCGCAGCTGCGAAAAGGAATGTCGGCGGCGCTGAGGCGCTCGCGAATGCGCTGGGCGGTCTGCGCTTCCCGCCAGGTCAACTCGGGCCAACGGTGCAACTCGTGGCGGAAGCTCACCGCATCGGCGACAAGCTGCTTCCAGCCATCCTGCGACGTCGAATCCGTCGTCATCATTTCGAGCATATCAGGTCGGCGATGGGCTGACCGGAGTCATCGAGGAATCCACAAACTTCCCAGAGCGCCTATTTTTCTCGAATCGATCGGTGCACAATTGGAAGTCTTGGTGGATGCGAGCACATTCCTCGAAGCCATCGACCCGACCAGCGGGAGGTCGGTGAGGCGGATAGCTGTCGACTCTCCCTCGGTCACAGAAGCCAAGCTGGCCGCGAGCGCGCAGGCCTTTGAGAGCTGGCGCGAGCGCGATTTCGCCTCTCGGGCAGTGCACCTGCGCAAGGTCGCAGCGGTGCTGCGCGCACGGGCGCCCGAGCTGGCCGCGCGAATGACCGAAGAGATGGGCAAGACCGTACGGGAGGCGCGCGGAGAAATAGAGAAATGCGCCATGACCTGCGAACACTTCGCGGAGCACGCCGCATCCTATCTCGCGCCCGAGGAGCTGCCCTCCGACGCAACCCGCAGCTGGGTGCAATACCTGCCGCTGGGTCCGATCCTGGGCATTCTGCCGTGGAACTCGCCCTTCTGGCTCGCCTTCCGCGTGTGCGCCCCGGCGCTGATGGCCGGAAATACCTGCCTGATCAAGCACGATCCGCATGTGCCGGGCTGCGCTCAAGCCCTTGCGGAGGTCTTCGAGCAGGCGGGCGTTCCGGAAGGCGTGCTGCAGGTGCTGATGCTGCAGACCTCGGCGGTCGAAGCGGTGATCCGCGATCGGCGCGTGCGCGCCGTCTCCTTCACCGGCTCGACGCGGGGCGGGCGCAGTGTGGCCATGATCGCGGCCAGTGAGATCAAGCCGGCGGTGCTCGAACTGGGAGGCTCCGACCCTTGCATCATCTTGGCCGACGCCGATCTCGAACAGGCGGCGGAGGTCGTTTGCCTCTCGCGCATCATCGCCGTGGGGCAATCATGCATCGCCGCCAAGCGCCTGATCATCGAAGCCCCCGTGTATGACCGCTTCCTGCAGCTGCTCGGGGACCGCATGGCAGCGCTGGTGGTGGGCGACCCCAGCGATGCCGCGACCGACATGGGTCCGATGGCCCGGCACGAGCTTCGTGACGTGCTGCACGGGCAAGTCACCCGCAGCATCGAGCAGGGCGCCCGCTGCCTATTGGGCGGCGAGCTGCCCGAGGGCAAGGGCGCCTTTTACCCTCCCACGCTGCTGGCCGACCTAGGCGCCGGCAGCGCGGCATTCGCCGAAGAAACCTTCGGACCGGTCGCAGCCGCAGCCCGAGTCGACGGCGAAGCCCAGGCCATCGAGCTCGCCAACCAAACCGACTATGGACTGGCCGGAAGCTTCTGGACCTCGCCCGAGCGCGGCCAGGCCCTGGCCTCGCGCATCGAAGCCGGACAAATCGCGATCAACGGCATCGTAAAAACCGATCCGCGCCTGCCGAGCGGCGGCATCAAACACTCGGGCTACGGCAAGGAGCTCGGCCCCCATGGGATCCGCGAATTCGTCAACGCGCAGCAGGTCTGGCTCGGCCCCAAGAAGGGCTGAGCCCCCCCGCGACCAACCCGACCAACCCGACCAACCCAACGACACAGACCACTGAGACGGAGGGAGCCATGGACATTTTCGAGCGGCGAGAATCGCAGGTACGCGGCTACTGCCGCGCCTATCCCACGGTATTCGCCAGCGCCCAGAACGCGCGCCTGGTCGACGAAAAGGGGCGCTCCTACATCGACTTTTTCGCCGGCGCGGGGGTGTTGAATTTCGGGCATAACAACCCGCGCATGAAGACCGCGCTGGTCGACTACATCAACAACGACGGCGTGGCCCACAGCCTGGACATGTACACGGCCGCCAAGGCGCGCTTTCTCGAGCGTTTCGAGGAAGTCGTCCTCGAGCCCAGGGGCATGCCCCATCGCCTGCAGTTTACGGGACCGACCGGCACCAACGCGGTCGAGGCCGCACTCAAACTCGCGCGCAAGGTCACCGGCCGCAAAACCATCGTCGCATTCACCGACGGTTTTCACGGCATGACCTTGGGCTCGCTGGCCTGCACCGGCAACGGCCTGCATCGGGCCGCTGCCGGCGTGAGCCTCGACCACGTCCTGCGCGTGCCCTTCGACGGCTACCTGGGAGAGGGCGTCGACACCCTCGAGGCCCTGCGGCGTGCGCTCAGGGATCCCTCGAGCGGCCTGACCCCGCCAGCGGCCTTCATCCTCGAGACAGTTCAGGCCGAGGGCGGAGTCAACGTGGCGAGCGAGCAATGGCTCCACCGCGTACAACAGCTGGCGCACGAGCACGGCAGCCTGCTCATCGTCGACGACATCCAGGTCTCCGGCGGCCGCACCGGTGGCTACTTCAGCTTCGATGGCATGGGACTCGACCCGGATCTCATCTGCCTGGCCAAGGGCATCGGCGGCTATGGCACGGCCATGGCGGTGCTCTTGATCAAGCCCGAGCATGACCAGTGGGCCCCCGGCGAACACACGGGAACCTTTCGCGGACAGGGCCTGTCCTTCGTCGCCGGCACCGAGGCCCTCTCCTATTTCGAGGACCCGGCCTTCTCCGAGGAGGTCTGCCGCAAGGGTGAGCGCACCGACGAGCGCTTGCGCGCCATGGTCGAAAAGCACGCGGGGCGTGACTTCGCACTGCGCAGCAAGGGCATGATCCACGGCCTCGACCTGGGCGACGGGGCGCTCGCGAGCGCCGTCAGCAAACACGCCTTCGAAGGCGGCCTGATCGTCGCTCCCTGCGGCCCCGGCGGCCGCGTCATGAAAGTGATCGCCCCCCTGACCATCCCCGACGGGGACCTGGAGCAGGGCCTATCGATCCTCGAACAGGCCGTCGACACAGCGGTTTCGGCATGAAACGCCGCGACGACATGACCTTCCCGCCCGAGGAATACGAGCGGCGCCTGCGCGAACTGCGCGCCCGCATGGAAGAGCGTCTGCTCGACGTCGCCGTGATCACCGACCCGGGCAATCTGATGTATCTCACCGACTATCAGACCACGGGCTACTCCTACTTCCAGGCGCTGGTGGTTCCCCTCGATGGCGAGCCCTTCATGATCACCCGCCAGATGGAGGAGTCGAATGTCCTGGCCAGAACCTGGGTGGACGAGACCCGCCCCTATGGTGACACCGGAGACGCCATCCAAATGCTTCACACCTCGTTACGAGAGTTCGGCTTGAACGAGGGCACCGTCGGCTACGAGCGCAACAGCTACTTCTTTCCCGCCTATCAACAGGACCGCTTCCGAACCGCCTTCGAGGAGGGCCGCGTCATGGACTGCTTCGGCATCGTGGAGCAGGGACGCATCTGCAAGTCGGCGGTGGAGATCGAGCTGATGCAACACGCCGCCCGGGTCACCGAGGCCGGCATGGTCGCCGGCTGCGAGGCGGTGACCGCGGGGGCGACCGAAAACGAAGTCGCCGCCGAGATTTGCGCCGCGATGTTTCGGGCGGGCGGCGAATACCCGGCGGTACTGCCCTACGTGACCAGCGGCCCGCGCACCATGATCGGTCACGCCACCTGGGAAGGGCGCAAAATCGGCCCCGGCGAGCACGTCTTTCTCGAAATCGGAGGCTGCGTGCGCCGCTATCACACGGCCATGATGCGCACCGTGAGCGTGGGCGAGCCGAGCGCGGCCATGCGTCAGGCCGAGCGCCTGATGATCGAGGCGCTCGAGCAAGTGCTTGCAGCGGCGCGACCCGGGCTAACGGTCTCGGACCTCGACAACCTGGTGCGGATGACGGTCTCCGCCAATGAAGTCGACGCGGCCCTTATCACCCGCGCCGGCTACTCCATCGGCATCGCCTTCCCACCGAGCTGGGACGAAGGCTACATGCTCAGTATCAAGCAGGGCGACCCCACGATTTTGCGCGAGGGCATGACCCTGCACATCATTCCGTGGATGTGGGGGGTCGAGGGCAACAAGACCTGCGGCATCTCGGACACGATCCGGATCACCGAGGACGGCTGCCAGTCGTTCTTCACGCTCGACCGCGACTTTGTGGTGAAGTGAGCGCACGGGGCCCGCACGCGCACGCCCGCCTCGGCGACGGCCCCACTGTCCTCGGAACTCCCGGTCCGCAGGTCCGGGCGATCACCGCCCGAACCGACGGTTTGCAACTACATCCAGGGCAAGAGCCCCGCGACCGCCGCCAGCGAAGGCAGCACTCGCCGCCCCGAACGCGCCTTGACGCCCGCACGCGCAGCCGAGCGCGTGGCCTCTGCGGCTTGCTCCAGGATGCGCTCGCTCTGCCCCCTGCCGCGCGTCTCGGTGCCCAGCACCACGCCCGGCTCGAGCAGACCAGACTCGGCAGATTCCAGCACCAGCACGGCCCCGAGCTTCACGCTACCGGGCCAGATCCGGCTGGACGCTGCGTCCTGGTCGCAATCCCCGGTGCGGCTCCCCCGGCTTCCCCGCAAGCTGGCACCAAGAGCCCCGTGCTCGGCCAGCCAACGACCGCTCGCCCGATCGCGAACCGCGCGGCAGGTTCCGTCGACCAGGTGCAGTTCTTCGGCGCGCGTCAGGACCACCCGATGCGTGCGAGCTGCGAACTCCGTTGTGCTGCCTTGGGCGACCACCGACCTGACTCCACGTTCCACCCTGTGTGTGTCGCTGTGGGTCGCTTCCCGGTCGGAGCTTTTTCGATGCCCAGCACCGCAATTGACCAGAATCAAGCACTGACGCCCCAGCCCCCGGCACAGCCCCCGATTCGATTCCATGCGGAAATGCGCATCTCCAAACGCATTCCCAATAGACGCCGCCGCGAGCACGGAAGCCTCCGTGCCCGCGGACGGTGTCGCGGCGGCAAAGCGTCGCCGGTTTCAAAGCCGGTTTCAAATCGGTCGACGCTCGAGCGAGCTACTGGCGCGCTACCGTCACGCCATAGTCGACGTCGTCGGTGGCCTTCTTGTCCGGTGAGGACATCATGAAGACGATCAACCCGATGTAGAGCACCGCGCCGACGATCGTGATGCGGAAGAAGTGTTTTGCCAGGTCGTCGGGAGTCCAATTCGCCTTTACCATCGTGCCTCCTGTGGAGGGCGCGCCCGGATGGATGGCAGCACCCTTCCCCCACGACTTAGGCGCATCCCTCAGGCGAAGCGTTGAGCCCGGTCAACGACAGCGCAATTCCATGCTCACCGGCTTGCGCCAGCGCATTCCGGTGGCGCTGATGGCTACCGGCTGACGGCTGACGGCTACTGGTAGAGCTTGCGTCCGCTGCCCTCGACGAAGCGCTTGACGAGCCAGGGGGTGCGCAGCATCCAGTCGTGGACCTGCTCCCGCAGCAGGCCCATCATCAGCCCATCGCCCACGTCGGCCATCACGCCGTAGGCCAACAGGCTGCCCTGGGCCCCATAGGGCCGCAGGCTGTAGAAGCCCCAGGCGGCGCGCACGTCATGGGGGCGGCGATCATCGACCGTGAAGGTGATGTCGCGCCGATCTTCATGCACCTTGATGTGGAGATAGTAGGACTTCTCCAGCAAACCCGCCCGACCCTGGCGCAGGTAGACCGTGCGCTCGCCGGGCAGCTCCTCGACCAGGCGCGCCTCGATGACCTGGGGCATCATGCGCGGATAGTGGGCGGTGTCGAGCAGCGCCTTCCAGACCGCGTCCACCGGCGCATCGATCACCTGCCAGCTCGAACCGCCCATCAGCGAGAGCGAACCCTGGCGGCGCGAGGCCGGCCGCTGCACCAGCTCACCGGCGTCCAGACGTCGGGTCTCGTCGGGGCTCAGGCGCGCCCCCTCCACCCCGGCCCACACCCGCGGCGCAGGTGCGATCAGCGCGACCATCAGCAGGCCGATCGCGACTGCCGCGATCGCCTTCGCGCGCGCACCGATTGGGCCTGGGAGGGGAAATTCCACTGCATTAAACCTACTACGTGATCGGCGCCGGTCAACTCTCCGAGTGGTTGAGTCCTTGGAAATCGTCAGCTATGGACGCGCTCGGAGCATCATCACCATGCCTCGATTTAAGACGCTTCCGATCGCGATCTGCTTCATCGTCAGCAGCAGCTGCCATCAGCCGGAGCCCGGCGATGCGGACTTCCCGAGCACCGCGCCCAAGGAGCCCAGCAGCACGCCCGCGCAGCCCGAGCAGCCCGCGCCACAGACGCCGCCCGACCAACCCGTCGCGGCCCAGGACGACGCGGACAAGCTGGGCTACAGCCCGCCGCCGGAGCCCAGCGAAGAGGAGAAACGCGCCCAGGCCGAGTTGGAGCGGCAGCGCCTGGCCGAGGCCACGCGCCACCCGGCCCTGCTCGACCCCAGCCAGGCCAAGGAGACCGCGCCGGAGCGCTACACCGTCGAGCTATTGACCACCAAGGGCGTGATCACCATCGACGTGCGCCGCAGCTGGGCGCCGCTCGGGGCCGACCGCTTCTACAACCTCATCAAAATCGGCTACTTCGAGGACATCGCCTTCTTCCGCGTCGTCGGAGGCTTCATGGCCCAACTCGGTCTGCACGGCGATCCGGCGGTCAACCGCGCCTGGCAGCCGGCTCGCATCCCCGACGATCCGGTCACCCAGAGCAACACGCGCGGCATGGTGAGCTTCGCCACCTCGGGCAAGGACTCCCGCGTCAATCAGATCTTCATCAACTTCGGCAACAACGCGCGCCTGGACGCCATGGGCTTCGCCCCCTTCGGTCGCGCCCGCGAGATGGGCGTGGTCGACAAGCTCTACGCCGGCTACGGCGAGGGGGCGCCCGCCGGCCGCGGCCCGCGCCAAATGCAGATCCAGCGCGAGGGCAATGCCTATCTGAAGCGGGACTTTCCCGAGATGGACTATGTGATCAAAGCCACCATCCGCGACGAGGTCGACAAGCGCCCACCGCGCTGATGGGCCCCGGCAATCGGGGCGCCTGCCCCTCCCATGATTCGGACTCGGGGCGCCAAAGCTTCCCGATTGCATGATCCATGAAGCAGCGCGATTGGGGCGTTCTACGTCACGCGACTGGCAATCTGTGCCCTTTTGGATATGCTGCAGCCGATTTCGGAGGTTCCGTTGCCAACCCCACGAGCCCTTCTCGCGATCGCGCTTTGCCTGTTGTTCGCCAGCCTCGGCAGCCTCGGATGTGGCAGCAGCGAAGAGGCCAAGAAAACCTACAGCGGAACCTGCGAGTTCTCTGAGGACTGCGCAGAACCGCTGAGCTGCAACGCTGGCGTATGCACCACCCCCTGCTCCGACGGCACCGATTGCCAAGGCCTGGGCCCCATGTCCCGCTGCTTTTCGGGCACCTGCTTCGACGCCTGCACGCCGACCACGAGCTGCCCCGCTGGGCTGCAGTGCGAAATGGTTGGCACGACCGCCGGAAGCTGCCGGGCCCCGCGGTTCTGAAGACCCGATTTTTCTTGTCCGAGTTTGCGGTCAACGGCATGCAAACGACGACGAAATTGGGTTGACGTAGCTCGCGAAGCTCGGAAAGGTGCGCGGTGCGCGGCGGCCCTTCGTGGGTACGCCCGCGCGGGTGTTCAGCGCCTCCCAGATGCTTTGGCGGTACGAGCGGTCTTGATCCTAAGCCGAGATCCGGGCAGATGGTGGCGACAGGGCCCGCGAGCGGGCCGCACGCGAGATAGGACAGGCGGATGATGAAGCGGCTTGCAGCGTGGACGTTTGCGTCGGTGGTATGGCTCGCGGCCGGTGCCGCAGTATTGCTCGCGGCCGGTGCCGCGAAAGCACAGGTCGGAGATCAAGTTGCGAGCTTGAACTCGGAAGCGCTCGAGGCCTACCAAAACCTCGACGTGGACACAGCCCTGTCGAAGCTCCAAGAAGCGGTGGGCATCGCCGAACAGGCGGGCTACGCCGGCCCCGAGGTGGCGCAGGCCTACATGAACCTGGGGGTCGTCTACGTCGCTGGCGCGAGCGACATGGACCAGGGCATGGCCGCCTTCGTGATGGCGCTGTGCATGGCGCCGGGCGCCGAGCTCGACCCGCTGTTGAGCACCCCCGACGTGCAGCAGGTCTACCAGCAGGCCCAGCAGGACGCCGCCTCCGGCGCCTGTCCCCAGGGAGCGGCGCCGGATCAGGGTTACGGACAGCAACCGGGGGGCTACGGCCAGGACCCGAACTACGGGCAGCCAGGCTATGGCCAGGACCCGAACTATGGGCAACAGCCACCCCAGGGCTACGGCCAGCCCGGCTACGACCAAACCAACTACGGCGGCGGCCCGAACCTGGACAACGAGTGCCCCCCGGGCATGACCTGCGGCGACGGCGAGGGGCCGGAGGAGGCCGGCGATCCCGGCGACTTCGCGCGCTTCTTCATCAACGCTCAGTTCACCATGGGCCTGGCCTGGGTGACCTCTGGCATGAAGGCCGACTCGCTCGCGCCGGTCACCGACATCTTCCTGGCCGAGGGCACGCCGATCGACTCCAACCAGGACGGCTTTTTCAACGAGCTGGACGATGCCGACGGAGACGGTGTGCAGGACACCGCCGGGTTCCAGACAGACTTCAACACCGGAAGCGCCTGGGTGCCCGACGCCGACTCCTTCGACGAGGTCACCCAGACCGAATCGGTCTCCACCCAATGCAAAGCGGACGGCATTCCCACCGGCCCTCTGGGCAAGACGACACAATTCGGTGAGCCCTTCTTCGATCACATACCCAGCAGCTACTGCGTGCGCGTGCAGCAGCCTGGTCTGGTCAACACCCTGGCGGTGCGCCTCAACCCCGGCTACTTCATCGGGGAGTCGTTCGCGCTCTCAGTACCGATTCGCTTCCAGTTCGACGCCGGTGAAGGCACGCTTTCAAACCTACTGCTGGGCCTTCGGGGCGAGATCGCCTTCAACGGCACCAAGCAGGCCACGGGCATTCCCGTCTCCTGGTTCTTCGGCGCCACCTACGGCCAGATCCAGCCCAAGCCGCCAACCGAGGATCCCAATCGCGCCTCACCCTTCGTGGTCAGCGGCCCCTTCGGCGCCCATACCGGCGTCAACGTGCGCATTCGCGTGCACCGTAATTTCGGGCTGATCCTCTCGCCCGAGGTCGACGTGCTCCTCCCCGACTTCCTCTTCAATATCGACCTCAGCGGCGGCATCGAAGCCGCATTCTAGCGCACGGCTCTTGGCGCGCCGGCGGTTCAGCGACTGGCGCGGCGCTGCTGGGATGGTGCCACGTCGACGACCGGCGCCGAGCAACACCACATACCCGGCTCCTGATCCCGAGGCGGGTAGCAATGCCCCTTGCTCTCGCATTGGGTGATGTAGAGCGGCGCGCAGCCGTCGTCCTGGGCCACGCGCCGCACCGGGCGCCCGCCGTGGTAGTAGAAAGCCAGCTCGCGCGCGCGATCGGGGCAATAGGTATCCAACTCCGGCTGTCGGACCCGCTCCCCGGGTTTGGGCTGTGGTCGTGGCTCCGATCCGGACTGCTCGGAAACCGCCAGGGCATTGCGCGCTTCGATTCCCGTACCCGGGGCAGAATCCTCGGGAGGAGTCTCGGTGCGGACCTCGACGGCGACCTTGGGTGCCTCGACGGCCTCGTGCCCATTCGCGCACGCGCCCAGCAGCCACAGCAGCGCCAGCACTTTCCGCATACTGGAGATTTAGCCCGCATCGGGCTCCAGGTCACCTACCGCCGCGACTGCACTCCCTTCGGGGCTTCCCAGGCGCGGCTCCCATAGGATACATCAGCGGCAACCCGGCGCCGGCCGAGCGCAGCGGGTCTATCCCCCACGCCACAGGACCGATCATGCCTCCACTGCCGCGCATTTGCACCGCCCTGCTCACGAGCCTGCTGCTGTCGACCGCGACCGGATGCGGCGACGACGGGGGTGGCGGGGGCGCAGCCGGAGCCCCCGCCACAATCCCGAAGCTGGGCGAGCCCTGCACCAGTACCTGTGCTTCAGGAACCGTCTGCGAGAACACCGGCCCCTTCGCAGGTCTGTGCACCACCCAGTGCAGCAACGACGCCGCCTGCAGCCTATTGCTGGGCACGAGCAAGTGCTTCGGCGAAACCGTGCCCCGCTGCGGCCTGCCCTGCAGCAGCGACCTGCAGTGCCCTTCGGGAACCCACTGCGCCATGGCGTACGGCGGTGAGATGGTCTGCCTGGCCGGCGCCCCGACCGGCCCATAGCCCGAACCGAGCCCGAATCAAGCCCGAATCGAGCCCGAATCAAGCCCCCTGCAGTCGAAGCGCCTTCAGTCGGCGCCGGATGCACCGTCGCGCTTGATCTCGGCCAGCCGCTGCTGGCGGCGTCGGCGCGCCACATACCAATCTTCCACCAGGTACTCGATCAGCCTGAGCAACGCCTCGGGCTCGCCCCGGTCCACCTCGATGAGCACGTTGGTGCCCTTCTCGAAGTGCTTGGCGATGCTGCCGCGGCGCCGCACGGCCTCGATGGCCTCCCAGGTCTCCCGATCCACCTTGTCCTCGATGCCATCGAGCTCGTCGGCCAGGAAGGTCTTCTTCACGCCCCAGAAGTCCCGCACCATGCCCTGCAGACAGCGCCGCGCCAGAAGCGCCGCGGCCGATGGACTGATGTCCAGGATCTGGCAGGCCTGGGCGTATTCGGCCGACACCGCGTCGGGCACGTAGTTGGGCAGCTGCCGCCCCTTGGGACCCGGTACCAGGTCCCAGCTGCGCAAGGGGCGCTCGTCGGCCGCCACCGAGCCATGGGCATCCTTGCGCAGGGCATGCATGGCCATCGTCACGCTCAGCTGCATGCACAGGCGGTTGGGACAGACCACCGCCGACAACGCAAACAACCGCGGTCCCACTGCGTTTTCGCTCATCACCGTGGTCACAGAACGCTGCACGCGGTCGGCAGCGACCTCGGTGCTCAGCCCACAGGACGGGCAGCTCCAGTCCAAAGCCCGCATCGCTCCGATCTTGCCCGAGCGACGCCCGCGGCCGCAAGTCTGCGCGGCGGGCGAGCGGGGTCGTCGAGTGGGCGTTCAGAAGCGCAGGTTCACGCCGATGGCGATGACGTCGAAGGACGCGGTGTACTTGCCCGCATTGATGACGCGATTGGGACGGCTGACGGTCGACACGGCTGCCTCCTGCTGCAAAGCCGCTGTGGCATCGCCCTCGCCCGGAGCCGGCGCGTCGGGGTCCTCGAGCACGACGCCGCCCTGACGCACACCGTCGGCCCCGAAGGTGCCGCCCACGCGCTGGTCGAAGCCCCGATCTGGGGGAGGGGGATTGTCCTCGTCGAATTCGCCCTCCGGCAGCGGCAGCGGCTCGTGCGCCGGTGGTGCCAGCTCGAACTGCTCCTGGAAGATGTGACCGTAACTGGCCGTCAGGTCGACCATGCCCAGGCGCCACAAGACGCCAATGCCAACGCCCACGCGGGCCAGCGCAAAGGTGTCGATGTTGACGTATTCTGGCTCCACGCCGCGCGACTCGTAAAAGGTGCCCGCGTGCAGGGCGACCTGGCGCGGCACGATGCTGTAGCTGCCGCCCAGTCGCAGCGTGACCGAATCCTTGAGGTGACGGTCGATGTCGAACTGGGAGAGGTCATCCAGATCCACCTCGATGCGCCCCCCGTCACCCTTGGCATCCCTCGTGTAGAGCACCACGTCCTCACCGGCCTGTACCGTGTTCTTGCCGGCGCGGGCGTTGAAGGAGTAGCCCAAGTCCAGTTCCACATCCCACAGTTCGCTGTCCATGGGATCGGGCGCTCGCCTGCTGTCGCTGACGCCACTGACGACGCCGCCCGACAGCAGACCCGAATAGCGGAAGCCCAGGGTCAGCGCCCAGGGCAGGCCCACCTTGACCTGGGAGAGGTCGAGGGCCTTGTTCTCGTGGGCCGTCTCGGGCACGCCGCCGTCCGCGCCGGTCTCCGGGTAGGTGTTGGTCTCGAACTTCACCGAGCCGGAGCCATCGAAGTTATCGACCCAGCGAAAACTCGCCATCAAGTCGATGGCCGGCGTGGGCTCGGCAAAGACCGAGAAGGTCAGCGACGGCACGAAGAGATCCTCGGCCTCCAGCTCCGCCAGCATGTCGGTGGAAGGCTGGGTGCCCGCGACGGCGTTTTGCACCACCCAGGTCTTGGCCTTGACGATCGCCAACTGCAGGTTCAGGCCGAAGCTCAACGTGGGCACGGCCTGGTAGGCGACGGCAAAACTGGGCGCGAAGCCGGCCACCACCTCCTGCTTGATCAGCTGGTAGCGGGTGGGCGTGGGGCGCGCGACCGTGGTCCCGGCCAGCTCGGTTTCGATGGTGCCGTCGGGGCCACCGAACTGCATCCCGGGCACGACGGTGGGGAAGAGGTGACCGATGCCGATGGAGAGTTGGTCGGTGAGCTCGATGGACAGGCCGATCTGGGGAATGGGCAGCGAGCGGGCGGAGTTGCAGACCTTGGGAAGCGGCGAGCTGGCGTAGTCGTTGTCCAGACCGGGCTGCGGGTCATTTGGGTTTTCCAGGGCCAACTGGTCGCCGAATTCGGTCGTGCCCGCCTCGTAGACACCCCAGCCGTAGTAGCCGTAGGGGTCGACGCACATGTCGTGCAGGGGCAGCTCCAGGCTGAAGAGGAATTGCACGCCAGGAAGCTTGGTCAGCCCCGCGGGATTGTGGAGCTGGGTCATCGGGTCTTCGGGGCGCGCCGCCACGGCGCCGCCCCGCGCCACCGAGCGCGTGCCGCCGGGAAGCAGCTCGAGCCCCCCGGCCGCCGCGCGGCCCGGCCACAGGCCGAGCAGCAAACAGAGGGCGAAGATCGATTTCCAGATGCGCATGGACGGCTCCGGGCGAGAAGGACCGCGGGAGAGGGGGAACGTGCTCGGGAACGTGCTCGAGGTCTTTCGGACTCGGCTCTTACTTGCAGGTGATGGTCGGCGCCGAGCGCATCTCCGCCTCTAGCTTTTGGCGCACGTGGGTGCAGGTGACGTCTTCGTCGAGGCTGCCGATCTTGACCAGCTTGAAGGTCGCCACGCTTTTCTGCGACTGGTTCTGGTCGTCGTCGAGCACGCCCACGTGATCGCTGGTGCAGCGCTCGGCCGCATCGCTGGCGGGCCAATCGTCGGGATTGCAGGTCAAGTCGCTGTCCCAGGCCGACTCGGGAACCAACGTGCAGCTGCGCACGCGGCCCTGGCTCGACTCGTTGATCACTTTTCCGACCATCTCGGTGCAGTCTTCGACTTCGACTTCGAGGTGGGTGATGATGCGGGTGGCCACGCTGACGCAGCCGGCGCGCTGCACAATCGAGCTATCCACGGCAGATAGCTCGGCCGGCAGGTAGTCGTAGTTGCGGGTACCGGCCTCGGTCGTTTCGCTCGGCAGGTGCGGCCACAGGGTCAAGCCAGGCTCGCCGTCGCCATCGACGTCAGTCCAGGCCGGCGCCGCGCTGCCTTCGGCGTTGACCAGATCGTGGGCCGCAGGCCAGGACGCGTTCAGCGGGTCGTCGCCCAGGTCGATGCCCACCACGGCTGCTTCCGGGGGCGTGGTGAAGGTGGCACCGGGCACGATGCCCGACTCGGCGATGTCGACACCCTTGGCCAGTGGCAAGTCGTCAAAGACGCCGTCGGGCACGTAGGACGAGTAGGTCTCACCACCGAACAGCGGGCTGATCAGGTCCGGCGTGTTGTCGGAACCGCAGCCCTTCTTCTCCACCACGATGGTGTCGCCGTCGTAGCTGAGCCTGTGCAGCTCCCAGACCCAGGCCTCCATCGAGCCCGCTGAAATCGCCGTGATGTCGGCGTTGGTCAGGGCGTCCCAGCAGGTGTCCAGGTCCTGGCGCATGGCCCAGAAGCCGCTGAGGTCGCAGTAACAGGCGCTGGGGTCGTCGCCCGTCAGCGGCGCCCGGCACTCGCAGGTGAAACCTCCGCGCTCGTTGACGCAGCTGGAGTTCGCGGCGCAGTCGTTGCCACCACCCTCGGCGCACTCGTCGATGTCGGTGCAGACGCTGCCATCACCCTCGAAGCCGTCGGGGCAGGCACACTCGAAGCCACCGTCGGTGTTTTCGCAGGTTGCCTCGGGATGACAGGGTGAGGCGTCCTGGGCGCATTCGTCCACGTCGGCGCAGGCGCCGCTACCGTCGCGGGCGTAGCCCGTCTTGCAGGCGCAGAAGTGGCCGCCGTCGGTGTTGATGCAGTCGCTGCTATCGCCGCAGCCGCCGTTGTCGGTGGCACACTCGTCCACGTCGGTGCAGGAGCCGGGGCTGCCGCTGTAGCCGCTGGCGCACTCGCAGGTGCGGGAACCGGCATCGCCCGTGCAGACGGCGCCCACGTCGTCGGCACCGTCGCACTCGGCGGGGCAATCGCTGGCCGCCGTGCAGCTCTTGCCATCGCCGGTGAAGCCGCCGACACAGGCGTTGCAGACCGCCTCGGTGCCGTCGATGCGGCAGAGGCCATCGCCAGCGCAGACCGAGCTGTCGCCCAGGGCGATCTCGCACAGGCCCTGGCACTCGACGTCCCCCTCACCGGCGAAGGTCGGATCGCACTCGCAGTCAAAGCCACCAAAGGTGTTCTTGCAGCTGGCGTTCTGGGCGCAGGAGAAAAGCTCGCTGTCGGCGCACTCATCCACGTCGCCGCAGCCGAAGCCGTCGCCCGAGTAGCCGGCGTTGCACTCGCAGCCGAAGCCCCCTTCCTGGTTGATGCAGGTGGCGTTGGGGTCGCAGGTGTTTGCGCCCTGGCACTCGTCGACACCCGTGCAGCTGCGCCCGTCACCCAGGAAGCCCGCCTTGCAGCTGCAGCCGAAGCTGCCGGGGCGGTTTTCGCAGGTGGCGTTGGCGTCGCAATCGTTGAGATCGGCGTCGGCGCATTCGTCGATGTCCTCGCAGCTCTCTCCGTCACCTTCGTAGCCGGCGGTGCAGACGCAGCTGTGCTCGGCCCCGCCCTGATCGCAGACGGCGTTGGGGTCACAGGTCTGGGAGCCGCAGCCGGCGCCCATGCCACCCCCATCGGAGTCCCTGTTAGACGAGGGCGGACTGCGATCGGCGCCGCCTTGCGGGTCATCGCAAGCAACCAGAATCACAGCAGAAACCAAGAACGCGATCGCTGAAGCCACACTTCGATAAGTCACCGGCACTCCATCTCGTTCCCCGGCTCGCGAGAGCCGACGCATCATGCTCAAAAATCCCGGGTGAGCACAAGTCCGACACCGGTGGTGCGGGGAAGGTGAGGACCACAAGCGGCCGCCAAAAGCCGCCCAGAACCACATACACCGGTCGCCATGGTCTACATCCTGACCCCGCTTCGCTGAAGATTCAATCAGACGATTTGTGCGCACCCTGGACTTTTGGGTCGCGCCGGCATCGAATGGGCTTTCGCGGGCCTGGCAATCCCAGATCCAACGCCCACGGGCCCCGAGGAAAGGCGCGAGAGCATGAATGGCGCACAGAGCCTGATCCGCACCCTGGTCGACTCCGGCCTGGACGTCTGCTTCACCAATCCGGGCACGTCGGAGATGCACTTCGTGGCAGCCCTCGACTCGGTGCCGCAGATGCGGCCCGTGCTCTGCCTCTTTGAAGGCGTGGCCAGCGGCGCCGCCGACGGCTACGGGCGCATGGCCGATCGCCCGGCCTGCACGCTTCTGCACCTGGGTCCGGGGCTGACCAACGCCCTGGCGAATGTGCACAACGCCCGCAAGGCGCGCGTGCCCATGCTCAATGTGGTGGGCGACCACGCCGTCGACCACAAGCAGTACGACGCGCCGCTGACCTCGGACGTGGAGGGGCTGGCGGCACCGTTGTCGCACTTCCTTCGCACCACCAAGCGTTCAGCGAACCTGGCCGCCGACGCCGCCGAGGCCGCGCTGGCGGCGCGCACGCCTCCGGGGCAGATCGCCACCCTCGTGCTGCCGGCCGACGTCTCCTGGGGCGAAGCGGGGGGACCGGCCGCGCCGCTGCCGATTCCGGCGCGCACCAAGGTGGACGAGGCGCGCGTCGAGGCCGCCGCCAGCGCCCTGCGCTCGGGCGAAAAGGCGGTGATCCTGATGAACGGCCAGGCGCTCAGGGCCGAGGGCCTCAAGCTCGGCAGCCGGGTGGCCAACGCCTCGGGAGCGCGCCTGATGTGCGACACCTTCACCGGGCGCCTGGAACGGGGCGCCGGCCGCGCCGTCATCGAGCGGCTGCCCTACTTCGGCGAGATGGTGGCCGGCGAACTCGCGGGCGTGCGGCATCTGGTGCTGGTGGGCTCCCAGGAACCCGTTTCCTTCTTCGCCTATCCGGGCAAGCCCAGCTACCTGGTGCCCGAGGGCTGCAGCGTGCACCGGCTGGCCGAACCCGGCGACGACATGGTCGATGCCCTCGCGCGCCTGGCCGATGCCCTGAAGGCGCCGGCCGACGGCGCCACCATCCAGCAACTGGCGCCGCCAGCGCCGCCCACCGGCGCCCTCGACGCCAAGGCCGTGGGGCTGGCGATCGCGGCCCACATGCCCGAGGGGGCGATCGTGGCCGACGAGGGCAACACCGAGGGCTTTCTGACGCCGATCTTCTCGGCTGGCGCCCCACCCCACGACTGGCTCTCCAACACCGGCGGCTCCATCGGCCTGGGCCTGCCCATGGCCACCGGCGCCGCAGTCGCCTGCCCTGACCGCAAGGTGATCGCCCTGGAGGGTGACGGCAGCGCCATGTACACGGTGCAGGCGCTGTGGACCCAGGCCCGTGAGAACCTGAACGTGGTCAACGTGATCCTGGCCAACCGCTCCTACCGCATCCTCAACATCGAACTCGAGCGGGTGGGGGCCGAGGGCGCCGGGCCCCGGGCGCGCAGCATGTTCGACCTCGGCAATCCGCAGCTGGACTTCGTGACCATGGCCCGCTCCATGGGCGTGCCGGCCAACCGCGCCACCGACGCCGAGGGCTTCAGCAAGGCCTTCGCCCGGGCGGTGGCCGAGCCGGGACCGAGCCTGATCGAGGCGGTGCTGGTGGGCTGAGGCAGCACGAGGCTGTAACCGCCTGGCGCGCGCGCCGACCCACCCCCACAATGCAAGCCGCGCGCCGGGAGCCCCCCCCCATGATCGACCTCTACACCGCCGCCACCCCCAACGGCGTCAAGGTTTCCATCGCCCTCGAGGAGCTGGAGCTGCCCTACACCGTGCACGCGATCCAGCTCGGAAAGCTCGAGCAGCGCGAGCCCTGGTTTTTGAAGATCAATCCCAACGGGCGCATCCCGGCCATCGTCGACCGCGACAACGACGACTTCGCGGTTTTCGAGTCCGGCGCGATCCTGGTCTACCTGGCGGAAAAGACCGGCAAGTTGATGCCCGAGGACCCGCGCGGCCGCTCGCTGGTGATGCAGTGGCTGATGTTCCAGATGGGCGGCATCGGGCCCATGATGGGCCAGGCCAACGTCTTCTACCGCTACGCCGAGGAGAAGATCGACTACGCCATCGGCCGCTATCACCGGGAGTGCCGACGCCTCTTCGAGGTGCTCGATGGGCGCCTGGCCGAGCACGAATACCTGGCCGGCGACTACTCCATCGCCGACATCGCCAACTGGGCCTGGGTGCGCAGCTACAACTGGTCGGGCATCGACATCGAGGGCCTCGACCACTTGAAGCGCTGGATCGACGCGCTCTACGCGCGGCCGGCCGTGCAGCGCGGCCGCCAGGTGCCGCCGAAGGCCAACCTCGGCGCCACCGACGAGAAGACCAAGCGGAACGCCCGCTCGATGCTGGCCTGAGGGCGGGGGGCTCAGCGGGCGGGCTCAGCGGATCGCGGCGGCTCGTTCAGCCGTCTTGGGCGTCGACCAGGGCCTTGGTCTCGACGATGTGCTCACGGACCAAGCCGTCGACCTCGCGCGAGTAGGCCACGCGGGAGGCGGCGATCTCGCGCAGGGCGGTCACCGCGGCGCGATTTTTGCTCTCCACCAGCGCCGGCACGCCGCGATTGAGCTGGCGGGTACGCTTGGCGGCAAGGATGCACAGGGCGAAACGGTTTTCTTCGTGCTTGAGGCAGTCTTCGACGGTGACGCGGGCCATGCTTCCTCCGCAAACGGGGGCGCTTAAGTAGCAGACAATGCTGGCGGAGTCACGGGCTTTATGGGTCACTGGGCGCCGGCGCTCCGGACGATGCCCGCAGACAAGGGCCACCGCGGCGGGCGGGCTCCGCTCGCAAGGGGGTACCCATCGACCCTTCGGCACTTCGGTCGCTGTTATGGCCCCCCGCTTGCCATAGTCCCACCCACCCCAACAGCGGCCATGGGCGGGCGTGTTCTTTGAGCACCGAGCGGGTCGGGTACCGCAGCTGCCCCCCCCCCAGCGGCCGCGGTACCCGGCCTTGGTCGCCCCGAAGGAAGGCAATACCCTGCGTCCGATGATCAATGCCGGCTTTGGGCATCGGCACATCGCCGCCGCCTGCGCGCTTCTGGCGGGCGCCGTCGCCGGACTCGGGGCATCGGAATCGACGGGTTTTTCCCTCGATGATGCTTATATCCATCTGAGCTACGCGCGCAGCAGCGCCCTTGGCCAAGGCTTCAGCTACAACCCAGGCGATTGGGAGACGGGCGCCTCGAGTCCCCTGTGGGCGCTGATGTTGGTCCCATTTGCCACCCTGCAGGACCCGGCCCGCGCGGTGCAGCTCTTGGGTGTGGTCCTGCACGGCGCGACCGCCCTGGTCTGCTCGCTGGGCGCCGCCCGGCTGGTCGCGCCAGCGCGTGCGCAGGCGGCCGCCGCCATCGCGGGTGTTGTCGTGGCGACCCATCCGGGCCTGCTGCAGGGCGCGCTCAGCGGCATGGAAGTCTCGCTCACCGCCCTGCTCCTGTCATGGGCGTTGCTGGCCATGTTCGCCAAACGTGTCGCCCTCGGCTTCGGATTGTCTGTGCTGGCCGTCTGGGCCAGACCCGAAGCCGCACTGCTGCTCGGCACCGCGGGTGGGCTCGGCTGGCTGCACACCCGGGACCGTCGACTCCTTGCCGTGCCCCTGGGCGCTGCCGCCGGACTGCTCGCGTGGATCGTCTTCTGTCTAGTGGTTTCCGGCTACCCCTGGCCCAACACGCGATACGTGAAGAGCGCAGGAACGAACGCCGCCGGTTTGGCGTATTTCCTCGTGCAGGTCGTTCCTCGGGAGCCCTGGTTGCTGGGAGTCGGAGGCCCCGTGTTGGTCGTGCTCCACATGCGCCGCGACCTACCCGCGCTCGAACGCAGGCTCCCGTGGCTACTGATGGGCGCCTGGTTCGCCGCATCGCTGGCGGTCGCGGTCACACGAGCGCTGGACCCGGCAGTGCTCTTCTACCACCACCGTTACTTCCTGCCCTTGTCGGTGGTACCCGCGCTGTCGGTCGGCATCGCCGCAGCAACCTCGGCCCCGCGAACGCGCCTTCTGTGGGTGGCTCCTGTACTGCTGCTTTCGGTCTGGATGGCCCTCGACACCCAGGCGCTGCAGCGGCGACAAGAACACAACATCATGCGCCTGCACGAAGAGCCATCGCGCTACCTGGCGAGCCAACTGCCAGCCCGATCCGTCGTGGTCGTCGAGGGCGCTGGCGCCAGCCGATTCTTCACGCCGAGGGAGATGACCATTGTCGACATGTTGGGTCTCAACGATCGCCGCATCGCCCACAGCCCAAAGGAGCGACGGCCCTGCCTCTACGTGGCGGCCCGCCCCACCCACCTGATGCTGCCCGACTTCATGCTGACCGCCGTTCTTCCTCTGTTTCGGACGACGACCGTGGCGCGCTGGGTCGAACCGCTCTACGCGCAAACCATCACCGTACGGCCACTGGCGGTCACCCTCTATCGCGTCGACGGTTTGTCCGACATCGCCCGTTCCCACTGCCCACACGAAGCTTCGCAGCCGTGACCGATTCGAAGCGCACGCTGACCGCCTGCCTACTGCTGTTCGCGATCACGGCGCTCGCGTACGCCGGTACCTGGGGTCACGGCTTCGTCAACTACGACGACCAAGACACGATCGTGAACCTGATGCTGATCCGGGACCTCGGTGACGTATCGGCGTTCTTCGAGCCCGTGGTCCGCCGCGGTCTACCCGAATACATGCCGCTGAAGAACCTCTCCTACGCGATCGATTATGCGCTTTTTGGGCTATCGCCCGCCGGCTTCCGCATTCAGCAACAGCTCTGGTACGGACTGTGCGTTCTTTTGTTTTTCTTCTGGTCCCGCGTAGTGCTCTCGCGAATCGAGCTTGCTGCCCCGTATGTGTCGTGGCTCGCATTTGCCGCCGCTGCCCTCTTCGCCTTGCACCCCTCACACGTCGAGTCGGTGACGTGGCTGTCGGGAAGGAAGGACGTGCTCTCGGGTGCCGCCATGCTGATCGCCCTACGATGTGCACAACTGGAGGGGGCCGCGGGACTTGTGCTCGCGCTGCTGAGTACGCTAATCGCCCTGCTTTCGAAGCCGATGGCTGTCGTCTTGCCAGCCCTATTCGTACTCCAGGACTGGGTCGGCGCGGGTGCTCCGGGACGATCGATACGCGGGCGCCGCACGCTATACGCTCTCAGTTTATTGCTGTGTGCCGCCTTCGCCGCCTTCTATATCGACTTGGTGGGGTCCCATCGCGAGGATGCGAACCCGCCCCCCTACAACAGCTTCGCCGGCCCGGCCTGGCTGCGATGGGGACAGCAATACCTGGTGTTTCTGCGCCTGGCTACCCTGCCCACTGGGCTTGTGCCACGCTTGCCGGCAAGTCTGCTGGACAGCGATCTCGTTTCACTGCGGGCGCTCGCGGGACTGCTGTTGCTCCTGTTTTTGGTCGCGGGCGGAGTCTACTGCATCCGCAGGCGCTCCAGCTGGCTGCTGCCGCTCGGGCTCTTCACAATACCGCTACTGCCGATCGTGGCATCTCCGCCCTGGCACCAGTACGTCGGTGGCCGCTATCTCTTCTTGTCCGTCGCCGGCGTGTGCCTCGCGTTCGCGATCGGCTGGGCCGCGCTCGTGCGACTCGCGCCGCGCCTGCAGCCCATCGCCACCCTCACCCTTCTTCTCATCGGTTGCTGCTGGGGAGCACTCACGCTCGAATATAATGCGTCCTGGCGCAGCGGAAGCACACTCTGGGAGCGCGCCGCACGGGTCTATCCGGACTTTTCGGAACTGCACAGCCTGGCCGCAGGCGCGCACGTGCTCGAGGGACGTCCCGACCTCGCGCTGCGATCGCTGTCGTCGTGCCTCAAAATCGACCCTCGCGAGCCCAAATGCCTCGCCGCTGCGGGCGAGTTGCTGCTGCCGGTCGATCCCGAGCAGGGCGAGGCGATGCTGCGCACAGCCCTCGAGCACGATCACAAAAACGAAGTTGCCACCGTGCTCGCGAGGCATCTCATGCGTACCGGCCGGGCAGGTGAAGGGCTGCACCTATATGAGCGCTCCCTCGATGGCACTGCCGTGAAGGCCGAAAACCTCGCCCTGCTGGTGCGCCTGGCCCTGGCGGCGGGCAAGGAAACGAAAGCACGCCACTATGTGCGTGATCTGGTGCGAGCGGCCGCGGTCAACCACCCCGGCTCCCCCGCCCCCATCGAGGTCGTGCACAACGTCGCCGCGGAGTTGGGCGACGCAAAGCTGGCAGCCACGGTCGAGCAGGTGGCGCAGAGCTGCCGGCGCAGCGATTGCTTCGCGCGGGGGATGGGATGGTAGGGGTTTTCGAAGTCGCAGTGGTTTCAGAGCGATCGATGGGCTTGGCATCCTTCATCGGACACTGGTAACCCGATCCGCCTCCTGCTACAGCAGCACCCGTCCATGCAAGTGGTGATCGCGGAAAAGCCCTCGGTGGCGCGGGACATCGCAGCCGTGTTGGGCGCCTCGACGCGCCGCAAGGGCTATCTGCAGGGCGCGGGCTACGCTGTGACCTGGGCGCTCGGGCATCTGGTCGCTTTGCCCGAGCCCCACGAGATCGATCCCAGCTGGAAGAAATGGAGCGCCGCCCAGCTGCCCATGCTGCCCGAACGCTGGCCCCTGGTGGTACTCGATCGCGGTCGCGAGCAATACGAGGTGGTCGACAAGCTGCTCAACGACGCGCGCACCGAGTCGATCGTCTGCGCCACCGATGCCGGTCGCGAGGGTGAGCTGATCTTTCGCCACATCATGGAGCGCACCGGCTGCACCCGTCCGGTCAAGCGGCTGTGGATCTCCTCGCTTACACCGGATGCGATTCGCCGCGGCTTCGACAACCTCGAAGACGGTGCCGCCTATGACGATCTGGCAGCCGCCGCCCGAGGGCGCAGCCGAGCCGACTGGCTGGTCGGCATGAACCTTTCGCGGGCTTACACGCTCGCCTTGAATGACACGCTCTCGGTCGGCCGCGTGCAGACGCCGACGCTCGCGATGCTGGTGGCGCGCGATCGCGAGATCCGCGATTTCGTACCCGAGGACTATCTCGAACTCTGGGTCAAGCTTCCGCGCGAATCGGATTCGAAGCCGGATGCGCCCGAGGAGGCGCTCTTCGAGGCGCGCTACATGGCCTCCGCCGTCGGGCGAGAGGCGCTGCCGCTGCCCCGCCCCGGCGGCAAGACGGCTCCAAAGTCCCCGTCGCGACCCGCCCGTCTGCCCGCGGATGGCGAGCGGGCCAAGCTGCTTCTGAAGCGGCTCGCGGGCGCGGAGCTGGAGGTGCTTCGCGCCGACGTGGTTCCGAGCCCCCAGCGACCGGAGCTTCTATACGACCTCACCGAGCTTCAGCGCCACGCCAACCGGCAGTTTGGATGGAGCGCCCAGCACACGCTGGAGCTGGCCCAGCAGCTCTACGAAAAGCACAAGCTCATCAGCTACCCTCGCAGCGACTCGCGGCATCTCAGCACGGAGGCCGAAGCCGAACTGCCCGGGGTGCTGCAAGCCGTCGCCCCCGCCTACCGCTCACAACTTCCGCCCGAGCTCTTCGAGCGCATCGGCCGGGGCAAGCTCGGCAAGCGTTTCGTCGACGACGCGCGCGTCAGCGACCACCACGCCATCATCCCGACCGACCGCGCCAGCAAGCTCGCATCCGGCGGCGAGTTGCACAGGCTCTACGACCTGATCTGCCGCCGCCTCTTGCAGGCTTTTCTTCCGGACTACCAGAGCGTCAACACCACCCAGTGGTTTGTGCGCTCCGCAGGCACACCCGACGATGAAAGCGATCTCTTCCGGGCCCGCGGCAAGGTGGTCAAGGACGAGGGCTTCCGCCGCCTCGATCCCCCGGGCAGCCGCCGAAAAAGCTCCACAGCCGCCCGCACGGCCGGCGACTTCGATCGCCCGCTGCCCGATCTGTCCGTGGGCCAGCGCCTGCCCGTGATCAAAGCGGGCACCGACAAGCGCAGGACCCAACCACCGCGCCGCCACGACGAGGCCACCCTGCTGACCGCCATGGAGACCGCCGGTCGCACCCTCGACGACCGCGCCCTGTCGGACGCCATGCGCGAACGGGGCCTGGGCACGGCGGCCACCCGTGCCGCGATCATCGAAAACCTGCTCTCCCGCGGCTACGTCGAGCGCGACGGCAAGCAGCTCTGCAGCACCGACAAGGGCGAGCGCCTCATCGACAGCGTGCACGAGCAGGTTCGCTCCCCCGCGATGACGGGCGAATGGGAGTACAAGCTCAAGGGCATCGAGCGCGGCCAGGGCGAGCTGGGCGAGTTTCTCGGTGCCATCGAACGCTATGTCGCGCAGGTCGTGGGCACGGTACTGGCCAGCGAACCTACGCCAGCTCACGGCGGGGCGCCCAGCGACGACAACACGGCCCTGGCAACGACCCGCCCGGCGCCCAGGGCGCCCCAGCTCGCACCCCGCGGCCCAGCCGACACCGCCCTCTTCGCACGCCTGCCCGCGCGCCCGGACATCACAGCCTCGAGCGAAGGACTCGAGACCAACCTGCGACGGGTCTTCGGCCACGACGGCTTTCGACCGAATCAACTTCGAGTTTGTGAGCAAATGGCCGCTGGCGACGACGTGCTCCTGGTGATGCCCACCGGCGCCGGCAAGTCGATCTGCTACCAACTGCCAGCCCTTTCCCGCCCCGGCACTGCCCTGGTCATCAGTCCGCTCATCGCGCTGATGGAAGATCAGGTGGAAAAGCTGCAAGCCCTGGGCCTGCGCGCCGAGCGCATCCACTCGGGTCGCGACCGCGCCCACAGCCGTCGCGTTTGCCGCGCCTATCTCGACGGGCACCTCGACTACCTCTTCATCGCCCCCGAGCGCCTGCGCGTGCCGGGCTTCGGCCCGATGTTGGCGCGCCGCCCCCTGAGCCTTGTCGCCATCGACGAAGCCCACTGCATCTCCGAGTGGGGCCACGACTTCCGCCCCGACTACCGCATGCTGCGCGAGCGCCTGCCCGAGCTGGGCAAGGCCCCGATCATCGCCCTGACGGCGACCGCCACCGGCCGCGTCCAGGCCGACATCCTCGAGCAGCTCGGCATCGCCGGCGCCCGCCGGGCAGTGCACGGCTTTCGTCGCGACAACATCGCAGTCGAAATCGTGGAGATGCCCCAGGGAACGCGCGACGCGGCGTTGCTCGGCTTGCTCTCGGATCGCAGGCGCCTGCCGGCCATCGTCTACAGCCCCTCGCGCAAGGGGGCCGAGGCCAGCGCCCGCGCGCTCGGCAAACGCCTTTCCGCCATGGCCTACCACGCGGGCATGAACCCCGAGCAGCGCGAGCGCGCCCAGTCGCGCTTTCTGCTGGGCAAGCTCGACGTGATCGTGGCCACCACCGCCTTCGGCATGGGCGTCGACAAGGCCGATGTCCGCACCGTGGTGCACATGGCCCTGCCCGGCAGCGTCGAAGGCTACTATCAGGAGATCGGCCGCGCCGGTCGCGATGGCCAGAGCAGCCGGGCGGTGCTGCTGCACTCCTACGGCGACCGCAAAACCCACGAGTTCTTCTTCGAGCGCGACTACCCCAGCCCCACCGAGCTGGGCCGGCTGCACAAGCTCCTGGGCGAGCAGCCACAGCGCCCGGCCGAGCTGGCCCACCGCCTGGGCTGGGACGGGGAGAAATGCGAGCGCGCTGTCGAAAAACTCTGGGCCCACGGCGGCGCCCAGGTCGATCACGAGGGTGGCGTCATCCGCGGAGCGGCCAGCTGGCGCAAGCCCTACCAGCAGCAGCGCGTCCATCGCCAGGACCAGCTCGAGCGCATGACCGCCCTGGCCGAGTCCAGCCGCTGCCGAATGCTGCAGCTGGTGGAGCACTTCGGCGACCAGGCCGACAGCGGACGTCCCTGTGGACAGTGCGACATCTGCGACCCCGAAGCCGTGGTGGTCGCCCAGCACCGAGCGCCGAGCGACACCGAGTGCTCACAACTCAGAGTTATTCTCACGCGAGTGGCACAGGACACGACTCCGCCCGCCATGGGTACCCTCTTCCGCGACACCCTCGAGGGTCAGCTCGACCGCCGCAGCTTCGAGACGCTGGCGACGGCCCTGTGCCGCGCACGGCTGACGCTGAGCCTCGACGACAGCTTCGAAAAGGACGGTAAGCAGATCGCCTTCCGCCGCCTGTGCCGGGGTGCCGACTGGAGCCGCGGCAAGGTACCCAGCGCCGCCGAACTCAAGGCGACGGTCAAGCTACCGGCCGACTACAGCGGCGCGGCCGACGGCGCCCGAGCCCAGCAGCGCCCGAAACGCCGCCGCAAGTCCACCACCAAGGGCTCCCGCAAGCGCAGCTCGGCAACCCCCAGCAAGATTTTTCGCCGGCCCGCGCCGAAGAAAAGCCGCCAACGCAAGACGGCCGTGTGAGTGCGGGCGAAGGTTGAAGGCTGAAGCTTGAAGGCTCCGGCCGGCACCGGGTCATGGCGAAATTGGGTGGCGCGCGCGATGGCCCTCGAGTGCCGACAACAGCGCCTCCTGTAGCGTGCCCAGGCTGCGCACCCCCTCGATCAACCCGGGGCCCGCGGCGTAGACGCCGTCAAGCGCCGCCCCGAGGGAGCGCGCATCGGGCAGCGCGCCCAACAGCGCATCGGTGAGCTGCTGCGGGCAGGCCTCGTGCTGCATGAAATCCCCGACCAGGCGCAGCGCGGCGAGCTTGCCCGCTGGGTCGAGCGCAACGCCCGCAGCGACGAAGCCGATGGCTTCCTCGAGCGCTTCGCCATAGTGCAGCGTCGGTGGCCCAGCATCGCGCCAAGCGTCGGCCAGGCGCGTGGCGAGCGCGTCCGCCTCGTCGCGCTCCAGGGCGCTTGGAGCCTCGGCCTGCAGCTCGAGCCCGTAGCAGCGTGCCTGGCCGTCGCACAGCGCACGCAGGGCCGCCTCGACACCGCCGTCGAAGCCGGCCTGGGCCAGCGTGATCGGCGCCTTGCCCCGGAACATCGGCTGCTGACGCGCGGGATAGCCCTGCTGCGCGGCCTCGGGCACGAAGGGCGCGTCGACACCGACAAAGACCTCCAACAGGGCACGGCCGTCAGCGGCCTCGGTCCAGGCCAGGTAGGCCGCCGGGCGCGCCTCGACGCTGATGAAGTCGCGTCCAAAGTAATGCGCCGGCAGCTTCAGCTGGCGCAGCCCGCTCAGGCAACCGCGCACGTTGCGGTTGAGCAACTTGCCCGGCGGGCAGCCCATCAGCGCCCCGGGCTCGGCCAGTCCGATGGCCAGGTAGCCGACGCCCGGGCCCACGTGCACCGTCGCGCCGCCCGTACGCCTGCGCAAAAGCGGCGTCGCAGCGACGAGCGCCTGCTGCGACAGCGCGTGGGGCGCATACTGGTAGGCCCCCAACACCAGCGCCTCAGCGTCCAGCCACGCCGCGTAGAGCGACACCGGCCGCTCGGGGGTCACCGAGCGCCACAGCGCCTGCCCTCGGGCCAGGGCCTGTGCGGGTGTCGCCCGCTCCAGATGCTCACGCGCCGCCGTCATCGCATCCTTGCTATCGGACCGGCGCCGGCTTCCGTCAAGCGCCGGCCACCGACCACGCCCCCGGGTCACGCCTACGCCAAAACCAAACCACAAACGCGTAGTTAATATTCAGCCGACTCGGGATCGCCTCGACTTCGGCATTTCTTTGCAAGCGATCGCGCGGCAATCCCAGGGGCAGCGCCGAAAGCTCACCCCTCCGAGGCGGTCTCGCGCGCGTGCTGCTCGCGCTCCCGTTCGCGTTCGCGTTCGCGTTCGCGCCGGGCCAGCTCGCGCGTCTTCTCCGAGGGGGGCGCCGCCAGGAAGCCGCATACGGCGTCGATCATATTGCTCAAATAGAGGTCGAAGCTCAGATCCTCGAGGCCGAGGCCCCGGCGCTGGTAGACCGCCAGTGAGATCACCGCATGACGGCCCATCAAAAAGAGCCGCGGCATCAGCAGCTGCTGGGGCAGCTGGGGCAGCGCGGCGGCCACCATGCGGGCCCAACGCGCATCGCCCGAGTCGAATTTGCGCAGAATGTCGCCGACCTGGGTGGGCGATACCAGGAAGAGGTTGGCCAGAAAGATCAGGTAGGCGCCCGCCCCCTCGGGACCGCTGCGCAGGCCGTCGACCAGCGCCATCACGAAGGCCTCGGTGATGGCGCGCAGGTCCCCCGCGTCGCCGGCGGCCTCCACGGCATCGAGGCGCTTTTCGCGATAGCGCCCGATCTCGGGACGCCGGAACTCGAAGATGGCGTCGACCAGGGCTTCCTTGGAGCCAAAGTGGTAATGGGCCGCGGAGGTGTTGCGCTGGCCAGCGGCGAGGTTGATTTCCCGCAAGGACACGCCCTCAATGCCGCGCTCGGCAAAAAGCCGCTCGGCCGCGAGGATCAGCTCCTTGCGTGTGTCACGTCTGCCCACAGCCGAGCATCATAGGAAGCGACCGGCGGTGAAGCAAGCGGCTTAGAACCACCGATTGCGATGGGGCGGCCGAGCAACTGCCCCTTCGGCGACCGGATCGCGCCCGGGCGTGCGCGATCCGGTCGCCGTCGGGAACACCCCACAGCCAAATCGTTGTCGATGGAGTCAGTCCGCCGGCCAGGGATCGGCGGGCACCTCGAAGTCGCCGGGCAGCTCGATGCCCTGCGCCGCCATCAGATCACGCATGTCGATCAGCATCTGCAGGTCGTATTCGATGTCGATGTCATTGACCTCGGCGTTGTAGTCCTCGACGGCGGCGATCACGCGCTCGAGCAGGCCGCGGGCCTCGGCGGGACCGCCAGCGTAGAAGAGCATCGAGGCCTCCTCGAAGGCGACGTAGATGTTGAGCATCACGAAGCTCTTCTGGATGATGGCCAGGTCGGGGCTGTCGAAGAAGCCCGTCGTGGGAGTGAGCCAGGGGGCCATCGGATAATCGATCGTCAGCTGGTCGCTGATGATGGCGTCGGTGCCGGGCTCGCGGAAGCTGATGTCGACGGTGGCCACCTGGGCGCTGGTCAGGTCGAGTCCGTCGCTCTCGTCCACGTTGGGCATCAGCTCGATCATCAACGCCGAGCCGCCGCCACGACGCCCGCCGTCGGCCGTAACGTCCGCGGCCGACTCGCGGTGGGCCAGGAAGACGCTGGGAATGTCCATGGTCCCGCCACGTGCGGTGTCCTGCCAGAGGCTCGAGCCCACGGCGCGGCCGAAGTCATAGTAGGTGCCGGCTTCCAAGGACAACTGCAAGTCAAACGCCACCGGTACCGTGAAGTAGCTCAGCTCCTCGGTGAAGACCTCGCTGACGGCGCCGGCGTTCTCCAGGAAATAGGTATTGCCGTCGCCCTGCTCGGCCAGGCCGCGCATCAGGCCAGCGTTGAAGTCGGTACCCAGACCGATGGTGGTCAGTCCCATGCCGTCGGAGTTGTAGGCGTAGCTCATGTCGAGAATCGCTGCGTCGCCGGTGATGCCGGCGGTGGCAACGCCGTCCGACAGCAGGATCACGCGGTTCTGGCGCCCGCTGTCATAGGAGCCCGACAGCTCCTTGAAGCCCAGCTCGAGGCCGGCGTAGAGATTGGTGGACCCCTCTGCCACCAGGCCGTCGACGATCGTGCGCAGCTCGGCGCGACGCAGGGAGACCTCCTCGAGCGGCGCGACCACGGTGGCCGCGTCGCTGTAGGTGATGAGCGTGAGCATGTCGCTATCGCGCATGCCGTCGATGAGAAGGTTCAGCCCGTCGCGCACGAAGTCGATCTTCTGGTCGGTGTTCATGGAGCCCGAGACGTCGATCACGACCGCCAGGTTCAGCGGCGGGCGGTCCTGGGGGTCGATGGCGATGGGGGAGTTGAGCCCGAGCTGCAACATGGTGCAGTTGTTGCCGTTCATCAGGCTGCCGAGTACGCCCAGCATCAGCTGCAGGCAGATGCGCTCGCCACAGACGGGTTCGGGCAGGGCCGTGTGGTGCTCGGCGAAGAAGCCGGCGGCGTCGAAGTCGGCGGTGGTCGGTACGATGCCGGCCTCGAGCAGGCTCCGGAAATAGCCGAAGTCGGCGGCGCCGCTGAAGGCGATGTTGGTGTTGGTGGCCGTCTGGGGCGCGGTGGCCGCGGCGCCGGTGTCCGCGGTCGCCGGGTTGGTGCCCGGATCGCCGGAGGTATTGCCGAAACTGCCACTGGTGGTGCTGGTGCCGGAGCCGCTCCCAGAACCACCGCTGCCGCCACCTCCGGCCAACTCCGAATCGGCCTCACCGTTTTTGGCCACGCTGTCCCCGCGGGTCGGTTCGAGCGCGCCGTCGCCCTCGCCGTGGCTGCTCATGCAGGCCGCGAGCAAAAAGATGCAGGCCACCGCAAGCGGCGCCCGGGAAGTGTGGATGATGTTGATCGCTGACATGGATCCTCCCGCCCAAAAAAGGCGACAGGACCTAATGCAGCCGGCGTGCCACCTTCTGCGACACGCGAAATCATAGACTTTTTCGCTCACCAGGCGCTGAACCGGGCCGCCTGCCAGGCGCTCGTGCCAGCTCTGTGCCAGGTTTTACGGCACACACTGGCACAGACTGGGGCTCAGCGGGCGGCGGTGGCGGCCCCGGGAGCGGGGGCATCGAGGGCGATGCGCTCGATGAAGCCCTCCAGGGGCTGGGAGCCGCCCTCGGGCCCGGGGATCGAGCGCCCCGGGGTGCCCATGCCCTCGGCCACGTACAGCGCGCCGTCGGCCAACAGCAGATTGCTGGGGGCGTCGAGGCCCGCGGCCACCACGCTGACGGCGCCGTCGGGGGAAACGCGCAGCAGCCGCCCGCTGTGGCGCTTGAAGCCGCCGTGGAGGGTGCCGGCGTACATCGACTCGCGCGTGGGAGTGGGCTCGAGGAAGGCGTCGCAGAACTCGAGCACGTAGAGACTGCCGTCGGGGCCGATCTCCAGGTCGGTCGGGACGCTCAGGCCGGTGACCAGCCACTCGAAGCTGCGGGTCTCGGGATCGACGCTGATGATGGCGCCGGCGCCGTGCACCAACTCCACGCCCTCTCCGCCCTCCTCGCCTTCGGGCGAACCGGTGAACAGGCTCACCAGCAGCCGACCGCTCTTCGGATCGTGGACCAGATAGCCGGGGACCGCGTCCTGGCCGTTTGCCATGGGCGGGATCTTCAGGACCCGCTCGACGCCCTCACCGGGCAAAAGCCGCACCACCTCGTCGGTGGTCGAGGCCACGCCATACCAGTGCTTGCGCCCCGGATCGTAGGCCAAATCGTTGATGTTCAGGTGGGTCTTGCCCCAGGGTTTGACCCCGTCAGAAGCCACCTCGAAGATGGTCGAGGGCCCGCCGAAAAAGGCCAGGGCGACCATCACGCGGTCGCCACTGGCAGCGATACCCGCCATTCCGAAGACCTCATCGCGACGGACGATGCCGAGAATATTCTTGGACGGCTGGCGATCGAGCAGCACCCGGCGCTCGCCCTCGTCGAGGTAGTCGCCGTCGCCATTGCCGTCGGCCAGGCGCGCCAGGGTGCCGGTCAGGGGGTTTTCGGGATCGCCGGTGCCGGCCTCGGCCACCAACAGCGCGCCGTCGGCGCCGCGGTGCATGCCGCGGGGATTGCTGAGGGCGCGGGCGACCAACGCGCGCGGCAGGAGGGCGCGGGCGGGCGTCTCGGGAATTCGAATGGCGGCCGCTTTGCCCGCCTGATCGGGCGCTGGCGCCGCGGACGGCGAAGCCTCGGCTTCGGGGGTGGCGGGCGCCGGGCCCGAGCTTTGGGTGGTGGCACAGGCGCCGATCAGGGCACCTGCAAGGGCGAGCAAAAGGAGTAGACGGACCATGACAGCGCAGAACTCTGGCGCCGACATGGCGCGCGGTGCAACGGAAGGTAGATGCCTCGGCGGGCGCGTCAAGTGCACGCGGGGCCCCCGGGTGCGCCCGAATTTGGCTGCCGCAACCCCGGAGCGCGGCTCCAATTTTCTTCCGAGCACCGATCGAGGCGGGGTAGCATCCCCGGGCCGTGCGGCCGCCCTACCCGATCAGCCGCCATCTGCTCTTGGCGCTTCTGCTGTGTGTCAGCGCCCCTGCCGCTGCGCAAAAGGCTGCCGCCGGGGCCGGCGGGCCCGCGCAGGGGGAGGCGGCTGCGGACGCCGAGAGCGACCCCAGCGAACGCGACCGCAAGGCGCGCGAGCGCTTCGAACAGGGTCGCAGCGCCTACGAAGAGGGTCGCTACCGCGACGCCTGGGAGCACTTCCGCGAGGCCTACCTGCTCAGCGGCCGCCCCCAGCTGCTCTACAACGTGGGCCAGTCGGCCGACCGGCTGCGCCTCGACGCCCAAGCCCTGGACGCCTTCCGGCTCTACCTCAAGCATCTGCCGGACGCCGAAAACCGCCGCGAGGTGGAAAACCGCATCCGCGCGCTCGAGGCACGGCAGCAGGGCGATGCGGTCCCGGAGGCTCCGGCCGAGGGCGAGGGGGGCGACGAGCCCGCGGGCGAGGGCGCAGGCGCGGACGTGGGGGCGGAGGCGGACGGGGCGACAGCATCCGGTACCGACGCCGCCACCGCGACGGAAGAGGCGGTGCCCCAAAGCGGCCGCTTTTACCTGCGCCTGAGCCTGGGCGCCGGTGGGCTCGCCTCCTCGGTGAAAGGGCTGGCCGGCAACGCCACCGCCAGCGCCTCCTCCAGCATCGGCCTGCTCGACTTGCGCGTGGGTTATGGGATTCATCCCAAGTTGGTCTTCGGCCTGGCGGCGCAGCTGGCGCTCGGCCTCAGCCCTCAGCTCGAGGTCGACCGCGGCCCCCTGCTCGGCTCCTCGAAAGAAGACCTGGAACGCCTGAACGCAAGCCTGCTGGGCGTCTTCGTGGAGTTCTACCTCAAGCCCTCGCGGCGGGGCTTTCGCTTCAACGCAGCGTTCAGCGGCGGCCGCCTGAGCATCTCCGACGAGATGGTGCTGATAGACAAGCGCGACGCGACCGGAGGAGCGCTGATGCTCGGAGCGGGCTACGACTTTCGAGTCGCCGAAGCCTGGGCCATGGGCGTGGCCGCGAACCTGACGGTAGCCAGCTTCAGCAACGATCCACTGAGCTACGGGCTGTGGCTGTTCGCGCTGCAGTTTTCGGCGGCGTGGTACTGAGGACGCGCGACCTCAAGGCCCGGGAGCACCGGCGCAAATCCAGTTGCGCACGTCGCGACGGGAGCGCCGCTCGGGTACCGGAGTCCCCGCTAGCGCCAGGGCATTGACTGAGTATGGCTACTTCAGCTGATCCGAGCTCAGGTTGAGCTGGCGGCGGGCAACGATCAGCTGCTGGATCTGCTGGGTCCCCTCGAAGATGTCGAGGATCTTGGAGTCGCGGGCCCACTTTTCGATCAGCTCGTCCTGACCGTAGCCCAGGGCGCCGCAGAGCTCGACGCAACGCAAGGTGATGGCGTTGCCCACGCGGCCGGCCTTGGCCTTGGCCATGGAGGCTTCCATGGAGTTGGGTTCGCCGTTGTCGGCCATCCAGGCCGCGCGCAGCACCAGCAGCCGCGCGCCCTCCCAGTCGGCTTCCATGCGCACGAGCTCGGCCTCCAGGGCGCTCATCTCCCACAGCGGCTTGTCGAAGTCGACCTCGATGCCCTCGGCTTTGTAGAGCTCGATGGTCCGCTCCAGGGCGGCGCGGCTGCAGCCGATGGCCATGGCCGCGACGGTGGGCCGGGTATTGTCGAAGGTCTGCATCACCTTGCCGAAGGCGGCGCGCTTGTCGCCCTCTTGCACCTCGGCGCTACCCAGGACGTTGTCCTTGGGGATGCGACAGTCGGTGAGCATGATGGTGGCGGTGTCCGAGGCGCGGATGCCGAGCTTGTGCTCGAGCTTGGCCACTTCCATGCCGGGCGTGCCCTTGGGCACCACGAAGGACTTGATGGCGGCCTTGCCCTTGCTCTTGTCGAGCGTGGCCCAGACCACCACGGCGTCGCAACGACCGCCGGCGGTGACGAAGATTTTTTCACCATTGAGCACCCACTCGTCGCCCTCGAGGCGGGCGGTGGCGCCGATGGAAGCCGAGTCCGAGCCCGAGGCCGGCTCGGTGATGGCCATGGCCGCGTAGTAACTGCCGAAGCGCGCCTTCTGCTCGGGGGTGGCGACAGCCGAGATGGCGGCGTTGCCGAGGCCGGCGCCGGGCAGCGAGAGCATCAGGCCCACGTCGCCCCAGCACATTTCCTCGACGGTGACGCAGGTCGACATGTTGCTGCCGTTGACGACGCCCTCGGGCTTCTTCTTGGGCGGCTTTTCGGCGCGCTCTTTTTTGGCCTCGCCATCCTTGGCTGCGGGCGGCTTTTGACTGGGGCGGGGGCGGCGGTCGAGGACCTTCAGCTCCTCGGGAACGGCGTGCTCCTGCTGGTCGTACTTGCGCGAGATGGGTCGCAGTAGCTGCGCGGCCACCCCCTGCATCATGGCCTTTTGGTCCTGCAGCGGCTTGGAAAGCTCGAGGTTGATCATGGTCTTGCCTCTCTTTGAATCCTATCTCGCCGTCAAACGCTGGCGCAGCCCTCGAGGATGCCCACGGCACGCATATTGCGGTACCACAGCTCCACCATGTGCTCTCGGATGAAGCCGTGGCCGCCCAGCAGCTGCACGCCGTCGGTGCCGATCTTCATGCCCTTGTCGGCGCATTGCACGCGCGCCAGGTAGGCCTCGCGACGGAAGTCCAGGCCCTGCTCGGCGCGGGCGGCGGCGCGATAGACCATCAGACGCATGGCGTCGAGCTCGATGGCGATGTCGGCGATCATGAAGGCCACCGACTGGCGGTGGGTGATGGGCTCACCGAAGGCCACGCGCTCGCTGCAGTAGTCCTTGACGTAGTCCAGGATGGCCTGGCCCACACCCAGCGACGCGGCGGCGACGCCGATGCGGCTGAGATCGACCAGGCGGCGCAGGTCGAAGCTGCCCTCGGGGCCGCCCAGGCGCGCACTCGCGGGCAGCTTGACGTCGCTGAGCGTCAGCTTGCTCAGCTGCAGCGGGCGCAGCCCCATGAAGCGCTCGTCGCTGGCCTCGAGGCCGGCCTGGCCGCGCTCGACGACGAAGGCCGCTGGGCCGCGATCTTGCTCGTCGGCCACCACCAGCATCACCTCGGCGCTGCCGCCGAGCGGGACCATGGTCTTGACGCCATCGAGCACGTAGCCATCGGCCACCTTGCGCGCGCGGGTCTTGGGTTTGAGCGGATCGAAGCGCAGCCCGGGCTCCATCAGCGCCACGCTGGCGGGGCGAAAGCCGTCCTCGGTGAAAGCGGGCAACAGCGCCTGTTGCTGCGCGTCGCTGCCGTGATCGATGACGGCGTTGATAAACGAAAGCGAAGAGACCGCGCCCAGTGCCAGCGACATGTCGCCGTAGGCCAGATCCTCGATGATCAGCATGTTGCTGACCGGTGAGCGCTCGGCGCCGAGGCCGCCCTGGTCTTCGGCGATCGGCACCATGTTGAAGCCCAGCTCCACGCTCTTTTCGTAGAAGCCCTCGGGCGCGCGCCCGGCCTCGTCGGCGCTGCGCGAATGGACTCGCATCTCGGTGGCCGCGAACTTGCGGACCGTATCGCGCATCAGCGCCTGCTCTTCCGTCAGCGTCAAATCGAAGAGGGGGAGTTCGGACATGATCGACCAGCTCGTCTGGGGCGAAGGTACGCCGTGTTGAGAAGATGCCGAGCCACTCACACCCGGCACCCCGATGTAGGCGCCGCAGCCTCGTCGAAGCGCCGAGGGCGGCAGCGGGGTGCGCTAGCATACACATGGCGCGCAAGTTGAAAACCGCTGCGCGACGATCGGGGCCACGGCGGCCCCAGGCGGCTGAAATTTCCCGGCAATTGGCGCGCCGCCTCACCCCGATGACAAGGCGATACGCACCTCGAAGCCGGGGTCGCGATTGATGCCGCGCACGCGGCCGCGCATCAGGGTGACCAGGTCGCGCACCAGCGACAGCCCAATGCCGGTGCCCTTCTGGCGGCGGGTGAGTTCGTCTTCGCCGCGAAGGAAAGGTTCGAAGACGGCTTTGAGGTGGGTCTCGGCGATGCCCGGCCCGAAGTCGCGCACCATGCCGTCGCGCAGCATCTCGCCGCACGTGCCTATCGCCGTCAGCGGCATCTTCAACTCGTGGGTAACCGCCGAGACGAAGTTATTGCGACGCCCGGCGAAGCGCACCTGGATGGCGACCGTGCGATACAGGGCGAAGATGCCGCTGATGACTGCGAGTGAAAGCAGCCCGGCCAGGCCGCAACAGATGGAGGCTTCGTCCTCGACGATCAACACGCGCATGCCCTGACCCGCCGCCGTGTAGCTGATGAACACCAGCGGCGGCTCGGCCGTGAGTTTGCCCGTCACTGCGTCCCCAGCTCGCTCCTCGCGGCCAGCCTACCATGGCTCCGCCCCCGGGATCGCCATCCATAGGGCGTCAGGCGCGCGCACCGGAGCCTCGAATCCGCCACCCCTAACTCCCAGCTGCTCACCCCCCGCGCTGACGCGCCAGCAACAACCCATCCGGCGTCGGAACGCACACGCTCTCGAACGCGGCCGCGCTCTCCTCGTGAAAGCGGCGCATGGCCTCGGCCGTGGGCGTGTCGGCGAGAAGGTTGCCGAAGAGGTAGACGTTGTCGGCCAGCAGCAGGCCCCCGGGGCGCAGGTTGTCACGCGCCCAGCGCCCGTAGTCGCAATAGCCCTCTTTGTCGGCGTCGACGAAGACCGCATCGAAGGGCCCTTCGCCAGCCAGCTCCCCGAGCAGCGAAAGCGCCTGCCCCACCCGCACCTCCACGCGCTCGCCCAAGCCCGCGCGCTCGATGTTCTGGCGCGCGACGCTGGCGTGCTTGGGATCGACCTCCAGAGAGATCAGGTGCCCGTCGGGCGGCAGCGCCCGCGCCATACGTATCGCCGAGTAGCCCGCGAGCGTGCCGATCTCCACCACGCGCCGCGCGCCGATCAGGCCCAGCAGAAAACCCAGCAGCTTGCCCTCCGACGGCGCCACCATGATCGGCGGCATGCCGGCGGCGGCCGGGGCCTCGAAGGCTTCGCGCAGGGGCCCGTCGTGGGCGGCGTGCACGCGGTCGCAAAACGAGACGATGTCGGGGGCGGCGTAGCGAATGCCGGTGCGGCTTTGGTCATCGGCCATGGCCGAGTTGTAACACACGCGCTCGCGGTCTCAGGCCACCTGCGCCTCGGCCTTGCGCCCGGCCTTGTCGCGGTAGAGTTCGCGGTCGGCGCGCTCGAAAAGCGAGTCCTCACCGGCACGTATCTCGTCGCTGGCGGCCACACCCACGCTGATGCGCGGACGGCCAAAGGGCGTCTCCACGGCCTCGATGGCAGCGCGGATGCGCTCGCCGGAAGCGCGTGCCCCCTCGCCATTGGCCCCGACCATGATGATGGCAAACTCATCGCCGCCCAGGCGGGCCACCACGTCACTGCTACGGACAGACGCCGTGCAGGCCTCGGCGACGGCCACGATCACGGTATCGCCGGCGGCGTGGCCGTGGGTGTCGTTGATGGCCTTGAGCCCGTCCAGGTCGAGCAGGACCAGGGCGAAGCACTCCCCCTGGCGCTCGGCACGGGCCTGCTCGCGCTCGAGACTCTCCTGGAAGCAGCGGCGGTTTGCCACCCCGGTCAGGGCATCGCGGCCGGCCAGGCGCCGCAGCTGGTCGAGCTCGCAGCTCTGGCGCGCCAGGCACTCCAGCAGCGGCCGGTAGGTCTTGACGTCCTCGCCCAGCAGGTTGCTCGCCCGGTGCATGGCGAGCAGGGAATCGCGTGCGGAACCCGCGGAGGCGAGTTCGGTCAGGGCGAGGACTGCGGCTTCGATGCTCATGGCTGCGACTGCTCCATTTCCGGCTGCCACGGCTCTCGGCCCTTCGCGGCACCCGCAGCGATACATGAGCAATCACCGTGCCAGTGTAAAATTCCGTAAAATTTGGGTCCCAGAAAGGGAGTTCGTCAGAGATCCGTCATTGGGCGGCCGCCGCGGAAGTCGCCGTCATGACGATGGCGCCCAGGCGCTCTCCCATCTCGGGCGAGATCTGGTGGGCCACGCCGGGGTACTCGCGCAGCTCCGCGTCGTAGCCGAGTTTCTTGAGGTGTGCGTGCAGGGCGCGGTCGGCGGCGGCCGGCACGATGCGGTCGGAATCGCCGTGGGCCGCGCGAATCGGCGGCAGGCGCACGCCGGCGGGCTTTTCGCGGGGCCACAGCGGGCGCGGCAACATGCCGGCGATGGGATGGGCCATGGACAGCACCTGGGGATGGCCCAGGGCCAGGGCGTAGCTCAGCATCCCGCCCTGGGAGAAGCCGCCCACGAAGGGCAGGCCGCGGGTCGGCCGCACCGCCCTGAGCCCCTCGAGGGCCCGCGCCAGCTGTGCGGCGGCGGTGGCGATACCGCGCGCCAGGCCCGCCGAATCGCCATCGCCGACCCGGAACTCGAACCAGGAAAAGCCCGGACCCCGCGGGATCGGTGCCTGGGGCAAGATGATGCGCATGGGCACGCCCACCTCGCCGATCCAGACGTCCCGCGGCCGATCGCCCAGGCCGTGGATCAGCACCACCATCGGCAGGGCGCTATCGGCCTTGGCCCCGCCGCGCAGGAGCTCCAGGTAGCGAAGCCCGGCGCACTGGCCCCAGCCCTGCGCGTCGGGCGCGCTGCAGGCCCGGGCCCCCTGGGCCTCGGCGCCCGGGGAGACCGCCTTGGCGCTCGCGGCGAGCGCGGGCGCCTGTACCGGAGCGGGCTTCGGCTCGGCAGCCGCCGGCTCACGGGCGCCGAGCTCGCACGCCGCCGCCGCACACAAAAGCAACGCGAGCCCGAGCCCCAATCCGCTGTCGGAGCTACGCGCTGCCATCACCGCTGATCTCCTCCAGCTCGCGCTGCCTCGTCTCCGGGAAACCCAGCAAAACCGCCGCAGCCAACAGCACCGTCATCGCCACCACGGGAATCGCAAAGCCGATTTCCTCCACGCTCTGCACCCCATAGCTGTCGATGGCCAGCAGCCCCACGACCCCGCCCAGGGTCTCGAGCACCGAGAACATGCCCGATGCGGCGCCGCGGTGGGAGGTGGGAAAGAGTTCAGTGGCCAGCGCCCGCAGGATCACGCGCCCGCCCATGGAGCAGAACACCAGCCCGACCCACGACACCACCACCACCCACGCGGGCCCGTTGTAGAAGCCCAGCGACGCCAGCGGAAAGCTGCTGAGCAGGCCGATGCCCACCTTGCGCCGCCCCAGCACATCGCCCAGCCGCCCGGCCACGATGTTGCCAACGATGCCGATGGCGCCGCCCAGGATCACCAGCGACGAGTACTGCCCCGGGCTCCAACCCAGCTGGCTCTGGGTGAAGTAGCCGCTGAACTGAAAACTCGGCAGCGTCGCAGCAGCCGCGAAAAAGCCGCTCAGGGCCACGCCGGCAGCCCGGGCTGGATGGGTCGAGATCAGGTCCTTGAGCGGCGACAGCACCGCCGCAAGCCCCCTGGTGTGCTGCTGCCCCTGGGAGGCGAAACGCGCGGTCTCGGGGATACGCGCACGGAAGAACGGAATCAGCAGCAGCGGCACCACACCAAAGGCGTAGAGCGCGCGCCAGCCATAGGGCAGCCGTTCGATCTGGGAAAACGCCAGCGCGCCCAGGCCGTGGCCCACCGCGCCGAGAGCCGCCAACATGCCCATGCCCCAGCCACGATGCTGGGCGGGAAATTCCTCGGTGACGATCACGAAGGCCACCGCTGAACCCGCGAGGAAGAAGGTGCGCGTCAGGGCCTGCAGCAACACGAACTGCAGGGGCGTTTGAGCGAAAGCCGTGGCGAAGGTGACCACGCCCATGGCCGCGGTCGAGAAGATGAAGACCGGGCGGCGCCCGATGCGATCGGCGAAGGGGATCACGGCAAAGGCGGGAATCGCGCCCAAACGGATCCACGCCAGATAGCGGGCCAGGTCCTGCTCGGGGATGCGCAGCTCGGCGGCGATCTGCTTGAGCGCCGAGGTCAGCATCGCCAGGTCGTACTCTTCGAAGAGCAACGCCAGGGCGACAGCCCCCAGCAGCCCCAGGGAGCGCTCATCGAGGCCACTGGGCACGCGGCCGAGAAAAGGCGGAATCCACCAGGGATTGCGCAGTCGACCTGGAGGCGGGGACGCGGATGGGGCCGTCACGTGGCCCGGAGCCTACTTGAAAGGGACGGTCGGCGCTCCTGCTCCGCACGCACGGGGCGCACGAGGACGAGCATCAGCGCAAAGTGCGACTCAGCCCTTTTGCTCGGCGGTCTGGGCCTTGGCGGGGGTCGACTCCAGCTCCTGGGCGCTGGAGGTCTCGGCGACCTGCTTTTCCGGCGGCGTCACATCCTCGTCGTCGGAGTCCAGGCCCTTCTTGAAGTTGCGGATGGCCTTGCCCATCCCGTCCGCCAGGGCCGGCAAGCGCTTGGCCCCAAAGAGGAGCACGAGGATCGCGAGGATGATCCCGAGTTCTGCCATTCCCATGCGCACAGCCAAAAACTCCCTGCTGAGGTCCGCCGGCCAGTGTAGCCGGATTCGTCTCAATTACCCACCGACCGGGCGCCGGCGCAAGTCGACGCCGCCCCAAAGCTGCCAAAGTCGTGAAATTGCCCGAAAATCACCGAAGGGTTAGCTTCTCCGTATGCAGCATCTGATCACCGGCCTGCAGTTGCTGGTCTTCGGCGACGCCCTCTTCAGCTGGTTTCTGAGCCCCGATACGCCGCCGCGGGCGTGGACCAAACCGCTGCTCGACCCGGTCTACGAGCCGGTGCGCAACGCGCTCAGCCCCACCGGCCTGCCCATCGACCTGGCCCCGCTGCTGGCCCTGGCCGTGCTCTACGGCATCCAAAAGATGCTCGAGCGGCCCAGCGGCAGGAACCTGGGCTGAGCGGGCGCGGGCACCGATGCCTGCGGCCGACAACGCGAGCGCCGAAGCTGCCCCGACGGTGCGCCGCTACCTGGGTGGCGTCGAGGCCATCGAGCGCGCACTGGACGCCGCTGAAGCGGTGCGCGTGCTGCTCGTGGAGCGCGACGACAGCGACCCGTCGGTGCTCGCGCTTGTGGCGCGGGCCGAAGCCTCGGGCGTGCGGATCTGGCGTGGCGGCCCCGGCGATCTGCGACGCATGAGTCGCGGCGAGCCCGAGCGCGTGGTCGCCATGGTCGGCCCCGACCCCACCCCCGATTTCGAGCGTGTGCTCACCGATGGCGGCGCCATCTGGCTGCTGCATCGCGCGCGCTATCCGAGCAACGTGGGTTTTGCCCTGCGTACCGCCGAAGTCAGCGGCGCCAGCGCGCTGATCGTCGACGCCACTTTCAATCACGACGAACGCTCGCGCGTCAGCCACGTGAGCATGGGAGCCGATCGCCTGCTGCCGCTCTTTTACCGCTCGAGCGAGGACGTGCTGACAGCAGCGCGGGCGGCCGGCCGGCGTCTGGTGGCACTCGAAGACGTGGGCCGGCATGCGCCGTGGCAGGTCGATCTACGCGGTCCGCTGTTGCTCATCGCCGGCAGCGAACGCCACGGCCTCGGCCAAGATCTTTTGGACCGCGTCGACGCAGTGGTGCGCCTACCGATGGCCGGCTTCATTCCTTCGTACAACTTGCAGGCAGCCATCGCGGCGCTGAGTGTGGAGCGACTGCGACAGAGCTCGAGTTTCCAGACAACTGACGGTGGATGAAAATACGGCGCCAATAAAACGACAAGATAAATGACCCTCAAACGACCCCGGGTTGAGCTTGGCGTTGGCGCAAAAGGGTCTACCTTTGTGCTTGGAAATGGCTTGTTTTCGCGCAGCATCGCAACGACGGGTGTACCGGTGTTGCACAAGAAATTTCGACTCGCGATACAAACTTTTTACTTGTCATCATAGCCGCTTCGGGGCACAACCGGGGCGTTAGGGGAACGCGCTTGGGGCGCGCCAACAAACTTCGCAAAGTTCCGATGGAAGGGGATCGAACTCGTGGCAATGCAGTTTCAGTACAACGACCGTTTCGAGAGCACACAGCACGTGTTGCCTCCGGTCGGCCTGGGCTGCGAACGCGCCTCCGAGACCGCATGTGATCCAGGTCACACCGCATCCCGCTTCTCAACGATTTTCCCTGCTCGCAGGCAGCGGCCCACACCAGCTGCCGTCTGCGAACTCTACCTCCACTGACACCACCCCCGGCGGGGCCCGTTCGGCAACGGACGGGCCCCGCCACACCCTTCTGGGGCTGGCGCACGGGTAACTCGGCCCTCGCCAACCTCGCAACGCTGCGGGGTCGTGGGAGCTTGCAATTCGAGCTAGCGTCGCCGCGTGTCAGTGGTGCGACGAGTTCCAGAGCGACCTCCGGTTCGAGATCGCCATCAGTTCGCGAGGGAGAGTGGGAGCAGCGCGGCGTTCGCGTGCCGAAGTCGTAGCAGAGCTACTTCGAGGCTCCGTGGCGGGGCGCTGCACCCACCAACCCCGCCAAACCCGCGAAGCCGTGGTGGTTTCGAAGCGATCGTCGCCCTATACGCACTCGTCGGCCTGCTCGTGCTTGCGAGTTGCTCAGCCGACGAGCGCCAATCCGACGACCTGGTGCTGGGCCCAGCCCTTGTGCCCGGAGGTGACATTCCCTGCGGGATCACGGCCTTGCTCTCGGAGCAATGCGCCTCATGCCACGGCGGCATGCTGCGGCGCGGCGCGCCGATGCCGCTGATGTCGGCGGGCGATTTTCAGGCCCTGCGCAGCGACGGTCAGAGCTACGCTTCGGCGAGCTTGTTTCGTTTGCGCGATATCAATCGCCCCATGCCCCCCAGCGGCATGCTCAGCGACGCCCAGCTGCTGGCCATCGAGACCTGGTTGCAGGCCGGCGCACCGTCCGAAGTGCAGGGCTGCGGCGTGACCCAGCCAGCACCGGAGCCCGTGGCCATCATCACCTCGACGACGGGCGAAGCTGGAGGCGGCAGTACCAACGGCGCCGCGGGCGGCAGCGGCGACACCGGTGACAGCACGGGCGACAGCGCGGCATCCCAGCCGGTGGTGAACGAAGAAAACCGCTGGGCCATGTTTGGCCATGACCTGAAAAACAGCCGCGCCAACCTGGCCGAGACCACGCTGGGCGTGAGCAATGTCAGCGGCCTGCGACGGCTGTGGGAGGTGCCGGTCCCGAGCACCACCAGCACGCCCGCGGTGGTCGACGGCGTGGTCTACCTGCCCGCCTGGGACGGCGCCGTTTACGCGCTCAACAGCGACGACGGCTCGAGCGTGTGGAAGGCCGAGCTGCCCGCCCTGATCGACTCCTCGCTCGCCGTCACCGACAGCCGCATCTTCGTCTCCGACGACAAGGGCTCGCTGCACGCCCTCGAGCGAGCGAGCGGCGCGCTTTTGTGGAGCCAGCGGGTCGACCCCCATCCGGCCACGCATCTGTGGAGTTCGCCCATGTACATCCCCGACGCCGACCTGGTGGTCGTGGGTGTCGCCTCCTCGGAGGAAGATCAGCGCGTGAGCGACTACAGCTTCCTCGGCAGCGTGGTGGCGCTACACGCCTCCGACGGCAGCGAGGCCTGGCGCTTCGTCACCGGCGAGGGTGCCGGCGCGGGCGTGGCGGTTTGGGCCACGGTGGCCATCGACACCGATCGCAGAGCGCTCTACGTGGGCACCGGCAACGCCTATCAGGCGCCCAGTGGGCCGCTGAGCGACTCCATGCTCGCCATCGACTACCAGAGCGGCGCGCTCTTGTGGTCGCGGCAGTTCACCGCCGACGACGTCTTCGTGGTCTACGGCGGCAGCGGTCCGGACTTCGACATCGGCTCCACCGCCAATCTCTTCAGCGCTGGCGGAACCGATGCGGTCGGCATCGGCGTCAAGGATGGTAGCTACTACGCCCTCGACCGCGACAGCGGGGAAGTGCTGTGGTCGACGAAGATCACCGAGGGCTCGGTGCTGGGCGGCGTGATCAGCGCCAGCGCCTGCGACGGCACCACGATCTACGTCGCCTCCAACGACCGCGGCCCGATGCAGACCCGCACTGTGGCCATCAATGCCGCAGACGGCCAAATCCGCTGGAGCCACGACTCGAGCGCCGACACCTACGGCGGCCTCGCCTTCGCTGGCGGCGTGGTCTACCTGGGCACCACGGCCGGCCACCTGCACGCCATCGACGCCGAAAACGGCAGTGACCTCTTCACCGACGTGCTGCCCGACTCGATCGCGGCCGGCGCCGCCGTGGCGGAGGGCAAGCTCTTCGTGCCCTGGGGCTACCGCTGGACGCTGAGCAATGGCAGCGCCGGTAACGGCGGGTTGATCGCCTACGGGCTTTGACGCCGCCCTTCCCGGGCGCTCAGTCGAAGACGATCACGCCGCGGGCGTTGACGCCCTTTTCCAGGTCGTCGAAGGCTTCCTGGGCCTGGTCGATGGAGTAGGTCTTGGTGACCATGCCCTCCAGGTCCAGCTTGCCGCTGCGGTAGAGGTCGAGCAGCTTGGGGAAGTCGTGCTGGGGGTTGGCGCTGCCGAACATACACCCGCAGAGCTTCTTGCCCGACAGTGGAAAGGCCAGCGCATTGAGCTTGATGCTCTCGGTGAACTTGCCGACGCCCACGGCCACCGTGGTGCCGCCGCGGCGCGTGACCTGGATGGCGGCTTCGACGACGGCCGCCACGCCGATGGCCTCGAAAGCGTAGTCGACACCGATACCGCGCGTGCCGGCCATGATGGTCTTTTGCGCGTCATCGGCCTTGACCACGTCGGTGGCACCGAAACGCTTGGCCAGCTCGAGCTTTTCGTCGGAGATATCGACCGCGAAGATTTTCGCAGCCCCGGCGATACGCGCGCCCTGGATGGTGGCGATGCCCACGCCACCGCAGCCGAAAACAGCCACTGTCGAACCCGGCGCCACCTTGGCCGTGTTGATGGCCGCACCGACGCCGGTGGTCACGCCACAGCCCACCAGTGCCGCAGCCCGCAGGGGGACCTTGTCGCTGACCTTGACCACGCTGATGGCGGGACAGACCACTTCCTCGGCCATGTTGCCCAGGGAGCAGAAGGGCGTGAGCGATTTATCTCCGAGTTTGAGGCGCGACGAGCCGCCGCCGCGGCCGCGCTGGGCGGTGCAGAGGAAGGCCTCGCCGCGCACGCAGTGAAAGCAGCGCCCGCAGTTGGGAACGAAGGACATCACCACATGGTCGCCCGGGGCCACGTGGCTGACGCCCTCGCCCACCGCTTCGACCACGCCCGCCCCCTCGTGGCCCAGCACCACCGGAAAAGGCTGGGGAATGGTGCCGTTGATCACCGAGAGGTCTGAGTGACAGACGCCGGCCGCAACCATCTTGACCTTGACCTCGCCGGCCTCGGGCGGATCCAAGGTGACATCCTCGACGGCGATGCGGTTGAGTTCATGGGCGACGACTGCCTTCATCGGGCGACCTCCGTGGTATCCGTGGTAGGGGTGCGCCGCTGCACAGTGCGGGGCGAACCGGACTCAGCAATACCCACGGGTTTGCATGAAATTCAAGGGGCGCCCGCTACGGCAGTATCCCCCTTCATCGCCGGATCTGGACGACTGCTGTGACGTGATACGCTAGTCCCCGCCGCGAGAGCACGGAGGTAGGTGGATGTCATACGCGCAACATGGCAAATGGGTGTCGTCGGACCAGCGCCCCGGGGCGTCCCTGCTATTGCTACTACTTGTGCTGCCGCTGGGGCTTTGCCTGGCCGCCTGCGGCGATGACGGCAGCGGGGGCGGCGGCGGCGCGGGCGGTGGTGAGCCGGAGTGCCAGAGCGGATTCACCGAAACGGGCTGCATGTGCACCAGCGGTGGCTTGGGTTCGCGAATGTGCGTCGATGGAATGTGGAGCCAGTGCTCCTGCCCCCCACCGCTGGGACCGGGAGAGTGCAGGCCCGGGACGCTGGTGCTCTGCAGCCCCTGCCAGGACGGCGGCGAGCAGCGGCGCATGGACTGCCCAGCCGACGGCATCGTCGACTGCGGTTGTCCTGCCGCCGGGGGCGACGCTGGTAACGCTGGCAACACGACTGGCGCGGGGGACGAGGACGCCGGTTGAGGACTGAGCTGCGGCTCGCGCTCGAGGTCGTCGCCGCCGCGTGGATCCTGACCGGCGCGGCCGGCGTGCGTGCCCAGGAGGGCCCCTACTCGAACTTTCTGGTGGGCCAGCGCTCCCTGGGCTTCGCCGGCGCCTACGTGGCGGTGGCCGATGCGCCGGAGACCATCTTCCACAATCCGGCGGGCATGGCCGACCTGCGCACCACGGGGGCATCGGGTAGCCTGTGGTCGCTGGTACGCCGTTCGCGCGTGATCGAACAGGGCTACAGGAGCGAGCTGGGCGCCAGCGATCTCGCATTTTCGCCGTCGCTATCGCTGCCACTGTTCCTTGCCGGCGTGGTGAAGTTTGGCAGGCGCGACGAAGACCGCGTGCGACGCCACGCCCTGGGGGTTGCCCTGCTCAGCCCACACACCGATCAATACCGCTTCGTGGCACAGCTGCGTTCCGACAGCGCCGTCGACCGCATCGAGGTCCGCCATCACGATCGCGCACGGTGGTACGGCCTGGCCTACGCCTACCGGCTATCGCCCGCGCTATCGATGGGCCTTTCGACCTTCGCCTCCCTGCGCAGCCTCGAGCACGACGAGGTGCAGATCCACGCCGACGAAGGCCTGCCCGGCGACATGGCCGGGGCCGGCGCCCACAGCACCAGCACCACCCTCGACGCCCAGGCCGACCACATCATCCCGCGCCTGGGCCTGCACTACGACGTTTCGGACGAGTTCTCCCTGGGTCTGATGTTCCAGCCCCCGGGCGTCGAATTTCACCAGAGCGTGCGCGCCGAGCGCCTGGATACCCTGAGCGACGCCGCCGGCGTGAGCATCGACGTCGCCGAGGGCCCCCGCGAGGGCGTGAACCTACCGGTGCCGTGGGAGCTGCGTATGGGTTTGAACTGGGTGCAGCAGGCCACCACATTGCTTTCGCTGGATGTCTCGGTGGTGGGCCCAGTTGGGGGCTCGGGCGACGTCAAACCACTGGTCCAGGGTGGCGGCGACGAGCTCGGACTCTTCGTGCCACGCCAGACCTACCGCGAAATGGCCCTGCGCATGGCGCTGGGCTTCGAAACAGTACCCCATCCGGTCTTTCCCATACGCGGCGGCGTCTTCTTCGAAGGCAGCTCGGCGCCCGACGTGCCCGACCGCTCCAATATCTACCTGCGCGACCGCCTCGACTCCTTTGGCGCAGCCTTCAGCGTCGGGATTCGAAGTGGTGGCTACGATCTTTCAGTGGGTGCCACGGCCTTGCTCAACCACGGCGCGGGCCTGGCTCTGGTGCAAAACAACGGCGACAGCAGCTACCGCGTCACCGATGTCAGCGACACCGTGTTGGTGCTCTTCATCGGCGGCGCCCGGGGCGCCATGAAACGCCTGGTCAAGACGCTCAAGCCGGAGGGCTGAGCTTCCTGTGCTGATAGAATTCGCCGTCGGTGAATCCGCGGCTCCGGTAGTAGGCCCGTGTTCCCACCGCCGAAATCACCGCCAGATGCTCGAAGCCGGCCTGGCGCGCGCACTCGGCCGCTTCGTCCAAAAGACGCGTGCCGAAGCCCAGGTGTTGGGCCGGCCCCTTGCGGCGCGAGCCCAGCTCGAGGGCCGCACCGTAGACGTGCAACTCGCGGATGATGGCGCTGTCGCCGAGTTCCTCGATGAACGAAGGCGCGGCAGGCAGCGACAGCCGCACGAAGCCGAGCAACCAGCCTTCGGCGCTCTCCAACTCGATGAAGAATTCACGGCCACTCGAGGTGGCGTAGGCGGTGGAGCGCAGGCGCACCGTTTCGGGATCGAAGGACCGGCTGCCGATCTCGCGGGCGCGAATATCCACTGGGCTCGCGCCGCGCGCACGCAGCGAGCGCTCGGCCAGCTCGCGAAAGTTCGAGCGGCGATTGCCGGCCACGATGTCGCCGGCGGAAATATCGCGCACGACGCGCGTGAGGCGACAGTAGCGGGGCGTGCGTTCGAGCGCCGCCTCGAGCACGCGTAGCAGCTGGGGATAATCGTAGGGCTGATAACGGCCCGCCCGATACTGCTCCATCAGCACGGTGCCGTCGATGAGACTGCAGGGATAAACTTTCAGTTCGTCAGGGCGAAAATCGGGGTCGTCGAAGAGGCGTGCGATATCGGCCAGGTCGTGTTCGGGGTCGGCGCCCAGCAGATTCGGCATCAGGTGGGCATGGATCTTGAAGCCGGCACGGCGCAAGAGCGCGGTGGCACGGCGGATGGCCGAAAGGTCGTGACCTCGGCCGTTCAGAGCCAAGATGCGATCGTCGAGGCTCTGATAGCCTATCTGGATCTTGGTGCAGCCCAGGGACCTCAGTTCCAGGAGTTCGGCCCCGTCGATGCGGTCGGGACGGGTTTCGACCACCAGGCCCACGTTGCGACAGGGCGCCGCTTCATTTAATCGCTGCACCGCAAATAGCTCCTCGGCGCTGGCGGACTCGCCCGACGACAGCAGCGAAGGGCCGTGCTCACGCTCGAGCACACGGCGCACCGAAAGGTTGTAGCGAGCGCTCTCGCCGACCGCTGCCGAAGCTTCCCCATCCGCGGCGTACTCGACGTGCGCCGCCTGACGCTCGGCCTCGGCGCGCCCGTCACGGCCCCGACCGAAGTCGTTCAGGGCATCGAAGCAGCGCTTGACGAAGTGGCGCTGGTAGGCGCGGGGATAGAATGAAAAGGTGCCACCGAGAACGATCAATTCCACCTTGTCGGTGGGATGGCCGATGGCGCGCAGGGCCTCGAGCCGATTGTAGGTCTGCAGGTAGGGATCGAAGCGATTTTGCTCGGCTCGCTGGCAACCCGGCTCGCGCGACAGATAACTCTTGGGCATCTTCACGTCGTTGGGGCAGAAGATGCAGGTGCCGGGGCAGGGATAGGGCTTGGTCAACACCGTCACCGGCGTCACACCGCTCTGGGTACGCACCGGGCGCATGCGCAGGCGCTGGGCGAGCCGCTCGGAGTCGACGACAAGCCCGGCGCCGGGGCCGAAATGGCGATGGCCGGAGAGCAGCTCGCTGCGCGAGAAAAAGCCGCGACCGTCCTTGGGGAAGCGGCGCAGAAGAGCGTGCACCCGCTCGGGCGGTAGCGGTCGGTGGGCGTCTTCGGGCTGTGCGCGCTCGGCGGCGAGGATCTCGGCCTCCAGCGCGCACAACAGCGGCAGTAGCACCTCGCGGTGGCGCTCGGGCTCGAAGTGTCGGTCGGGCCCGAGCCGCCGTCCGCGGGCGGTTTCGGTCGGCGCTACCATCGGCGTATCCTGGCACCTACTCCGACTGCGGCCATGGAGCAAGCCACCCGAAAGCACCTCGAGGACCTCAACCGTCGCTTCTACGGACGCCACGGCGAGAGTTTCAGCGCCTCACGGGCGGGGCCCTGGCCGAGCTTCGAACTGGCGCTCGCGGGCCTGACACGGCCGCCCGAGCAGGTGCTCGACCTGGGATGCGGCAACGGCCGACTGCTTTCGGCACTGCGGGGAAAGGGCCGGCGCACCCTCGAATATACCGGCGTCGACCTGAGCGCCGAGCTGCTCGAGATCGCCGCGGCGCGCCACCCCGAGGCCTGCCTTTTGCGGCTCGACCTGCTGTCGGAGCCCGGGACAAGCGGCGACGCGCTGCCGTCCGGGCCCTTCGACCTGGTCGCCGCCCTCGGTCTCTTGCATCACGTGCCGGGTTTTGAAACGCGGCAACGACTGTTGCGGCGGGCCGCGCTGCGGGTGGGCCCGGGCGGCGTGCTCTGGGTGAGCTTCTGGCGCTACGACCGCGACCCGCGCTTTGCGACGCGAAAGAGGCCACCACAGAGCGCGGGCCTTGAAGGCTCGGAGCTGGAGCGGGGCGACGTCATCCTCGGTTTCGGCCAAGACCCCGAGGCCCTGCGCTACTGCCACATGGTCGACGACGCCGAAGTCGAGCGCTTGCTCGAACCGTTTTCGGCCTGGGAACACAGGGCCTTTTGCGCCGACGGCGCGGGCGGTCGCCTCAACGACCACTGGCTCCTGACGCGGCGGAGTTAAACTCGGCTGCGCAGAGCGCTGGAAATGACCAAAAATTGGCCATCAAGGCGTGCATCTGCGACCACTGGTGCCCCCTCCGCCCGGATTCGGCTTGACCGCGGGTGTGACGGACCTACGTTTAACTCGTACTTGGAGCTGGTGGACGCCATGAAGTGGACCCCGATCGCACACTCCAGCCTGCGCTGGTCGGCACTGCCCGGCTGGGTGCTGCAGCTCACGCACAACGGCGAGCAGACCCTGGCCGTATGGACCAACGGCAAGTCGGTCTTCACGGTTCTGGCTGCACAGGCTTGAGCGCCGCAACCGGCCCGGACGGCGCGCCAAGCCCCTCCGGGTCGGCAACGCGGTCACCGCCGGCACGCTTGGCCCGGTAGAGTAGTTCATCGACACGTCGGATGACCTGCACCGGGTCGTCGTCGGGCGAAACTTCGGAAGCGCCCACACTGGCGGTCACGACAATCGCGGGACAGGCCGCACGCGCGGCGCGGCGCGCAAAGTCCACCACACGCGCAGCGATCACGCGGGCACCCGGCAGATCGGTCTCCGGCAGCAGGATCACGAATTCGTCGCCGCCGTAACGCGCCACGATGTCGGCCTTGCGCGTGGCCTCGAGCAGGGCCGCAGCCACCGCGCGCAACACGGCGTCCCCAGTGCCGTGCCCGATTTCGTCGTTGACACGCTTGAAGCCGTCCAGGTCGACCATGACCACACTCAGGCTTGCCGCGCCGCGGCGCAGGCGTGACAGCTCGTTTTCCATGCGCGCGAGCAAGTAGCGACGATTGCGCAACCCCGTGAGTTCATCGAGCTGGCTGAGGTCGCGCAACCTGCGGTTGACTCGCTCCAGACTCGCCAACAACTGTGAGGTAAGAACTGCAGTCAGAAGTGCGCAACCGCTGACCAGCAGCACATCCAGCAGCATCACCTCCGGTGGCGGCATTTTCGCGAGTGCAGGCTGCATGGCACCGTAGGGCAAAAGCTCCAACAACTCGAGCAACACCATGAAGCCGTAGGCGATGGCGCCGGCGCCGGCCAGCAGGTGGGCGATGCCGTGTTGGGAGGTGGTCGTGGTGTAGAGCACGGGGATCACCACGTATAAAAGCGGCAGGACGGTGCTGCCGCTGCCCACGCGCTGGATCAAAAGGCTCGCGAAGGCGATGTCGACCAGGCCGGTCAGGAGCGGACGCGCCGCATGTGCGAAGAAGCGCCGGGCCACCAGCCACTGGAAGACCAGGGCCAGCAGAAAGTAGCCCACGAACCCCCACAGAAGCGGTCGCAGGGCCGGAAGCAGCCACGCCGACGCGAGGCCCAGGGCCGACAGCCCGATGCGCACCAAACCGGCCCGCCCCGCACTACGCGCGCGGTCATCGGGCCGCGGGCCCGCTGAATCATCGTCGCTGCCAGACTGCTGCACGGCCTTTTCCTATGATAAAGGACCGGCTGGGCTCGAGACAGGGGTGGCGAGAGCACCCCATTTAGGGACATTCAACCCAAAACACTTGGATCCCCCAAGGGGTGGACCTAAAATCGCCGGCGAGGATGGTGGACGACAGCAGCACTTCCGGGGCTCGCCGCAGTCTCGACCGAGGTGGGCAGCGCGAGTCGGGGCAATGGTCCTCGTCGCAGGGCAACCACGACAGCCTCGAGTTGGCGCGCGCCACCGAGCCTCTGGGCACCTCCGAAGCGCCGCGGCCGATCAGCGGATGGCCCGAGCGCTACGTACTGCACGGTCAGCTGGGGCGCGGCGGCATGTCCATCGTCTACTCGGTCTATGACCGCGTGATGGAGCGCGACGTGGCGATGAAGGTCTTCGACCGCGTGAGCCGCCCCGATCGGCTGCGCCGCTTCCTGGCCGAGGCGCGCATCACCGGCCGCCTCGATCACCCCAACATCGTGCCCGTCTACGACGTGCAGGCCGACGACGGCGCGCTGCCCACGCGCTTCACCATGAAGCGTGTGGAGGGCGAGACGCTGGAAGAAGCGCTCTATCGCCTGGGCGAGTCGAGACTTTCGGCGCGCTCGCTGGAGTGGCTGCTGGGCATCTTCATCAAGGTCTGTGACGCGGTTGCTTTCGCCCACGGCCGCAGCGTCGTTCACTGCGACCTCAAGCCCAGTAACATCATGATCGGCGAGCACGGCCAGGTCTACGTGATGGACTGGGGCGTGGCTGTCGACCGCTCGGCCGAGGCGCTTTCGGGGGAGGGCGCGCGCGAGGCGCCCGGCGGCACACCGGCCTTCATGGCCCCCGAGCAAGTGCGCGGCACCGTCGCCCAGATCGACGAGCGCACCGACGTCTACGGCCTGGGCGCCCTGCTCTACGCGATCCTGACGGTGTTGCCGCCCCACGACGGCAAGGATGCGCGCGAGGATGAAGAGCTGGCGGCCAAGGGCATCGTGCCGCGCCCCGAGGTCGCCGTCCCCAACTCCGAGTTACCCCCGGGACTGTGCCACATCACCATGCGCGCCCTGGCTGCCGATCCCACCGAGCGCTACGAAAGCGTCTCCGAGATCAAGGAGGCGGTGCAGGACTTCCAGCGTGGCGGCGGCTGGTTCGAGACCGTGCGTTTCGAAGCCGGCGAGGCCATCGTGCGCGAAGGCGAGCTGCCCGACGCGGCCTACATCATGCTCTCGGGTCGCTGCGAAGTCTTCCGTGAACGCGACGGCCAGCGCCATGTGATGAACGAGTTCGTGACGGGCAACGTCTTCGGCGAAATCTCGATCTTCGGCGGCTCGCGTCGCACCGCCAGCGTTTCGGCCGCGACAGAGACCACGGTGCTCAAGGTGACGCGCGAGGCGCTGGGGCACGAGTTGGAGCGCACCGCCTGGCTCAAGGCGTTCGTCGAGAGCCTGGCCGAGCGCTTCATCGACGTCGAAACCCGCCTGCGCCAATACGAAGACGGCGGGCGGCAGTCGAATCCGGATTGACGACTTCGAGTCAAGCGTACTTCAGCGGGTTGCCTAGGCCCAGCATCTTCCACAACCAGGCGCTGCGCGGACCGAGCAACTCCAGCTTGATGCACAGCCTGGCGACCGAGGCCAGCGAGGCGCGCACCTTCTGCTTGTGACCGGGGTTGTCGGTGTAGGCCTCGCGAATTACGGAAGCCGGGATCGCGAACTTGCGGATCGTCGAGCGCGAGGGCTCGAGCATCATCTTGGCCATGTCCCCGAGGATGATGGGCACCATCACCGCGAGCCGCAGGCGTGCAAAGAAGCCCAGCTTGGGCACGTTGCGCTCCAGGTAACTGCGCGCAAAGCACAGGTGGCGCGACTCCTCGGTGACGTGGATCTTCATGATCCGGGTCAACAGCGGGTGATGTTCCTTCTCGGAGCGCAGCGCTTGCTTTTGCTCGTAGTCGATGGGCTCCTCGCCGCCCAGCACGAAGAAAAAGAAAAGCTCGGGAAAGACCCGGCCCAGGCGCACGACGAAGCGCGTGCCCAGCTCGGTGCTGGCGCTGAGGCCGCGCGGATCGAGACCCGAGCGATTGATGAACTCCTGGAACATCAGCGAGTGCTGGGCCTCCTCGATGACCTCGTGGTAGGCGTAGCGAAATTCAGGCGAGCCATTGGGCAGCCGCGCGGCGAACTCCAGCAACCCGCGCTTGAGCACGCTCTCGAAGACCACCCCCATTTTCATCGCGCCCACCACGCCGGTCAGCCCCAGCTCGGCCCGCACGGCCTGGGGCTGGGCCTTGTACCAGGCGGTGGCTCCAAGCACGTCGTCGTCCGAAAGTTCGAAACGGGGGTCGTCGGCCCGGATGGCGTTTGCCGGCGCGTCCCAGTCGATGTCGGCGTAGGCGTCGTAGTGCTTGGTGACCGAGTGGGCGCTGAGCTTCTTCAACAGGCCCTCGTAGGACCGCCTCGGCGGCTCCTCGGGTAGCGCGCCGGCGGCTGCGGCAGGTGGCGCTGGGGGCGAAAACGACTCGACGACGGCTTGCATGGTGACCTCCTCTGACCTCTGAAAGCCATTGTTTACTGTAACACCACACGCTGTCAACAATGAATTTGCACGGGACTGCGATATGGTCTGCGCCCCCATGCCCCCCACCCCTCCCCCCAGCCGCGGAAGGCCCTCGCTTCCCTTCGGCATGTTTTCGCAAAAACCCAATCATTACCGGGAGATGCTGCGAATCGGCTGGCGCAACCGCAGGCGCGCCGGCTACGCCCTGCGGGTGCTGCGCGAGGGCGTGTGCGATGGCTGTGCGCTGGGGACCTCGGGGCTTTCCGACTGGACCATGGAGGGCATGCACCTGTGCCTGGTGCGGCTGAACCTGCTCGAGCTCAACACCATGGATGCGCTCGAGCCCGCACGGCTCGCCGACGTCGAGGCGCTGCGCGAACTCGATCCGCGGGCCCTGCGCCGACTGGGGCGGCTGCCGGTGCCCATGCGCCGACGCCGCGGTGAGCCGGGCTTCACTCCCCTGAGCTGGCCCCAGGCGATCGAGGAAATCGGGGCGCGGATGGGCCGCGCCGACCCGGCGCGCATCGCCTGCTATCTGACCTCGCGGGGCCTGGGCAACGAGGTCTACTTCGCCGCGCAGAAAGCCTTTCGGTACCTCGGCTCGCCCAACGTCGACAACGCCGCCCGGCTCTGCCACAGCCCCTCGACGGCGGCCATGAAGCGCGTGCTCGGCGTGGCAGCATCAACTTGCAGTTATCGCGACTGGTATGGCGCCAAGCTGGTGATTTTCTTCGGCAGCAATCCGGCCAACGACCAGCCGGTGGCGGTGAAGTATCTGGCGGAGGCCAAGAAGCTCGGCACGCGTGTGCTGAGCGTCAACCCCCTGCGCGAACCCGGCATGGAGCGCTACTTCATCCCCTCGGACATGCGCTCGGCTCTGACCGGGACGCCCATCGTGGACCAGCACTACCGGGTCGCCACCGGTGGCGATCACGCCTTCATCTACGCCGTGCAGAAGCTCTTGCTCGACAAGGGCTACTTCGATCGCGACTTCATCGGCGAGCACACCAGCGGCTTTGGCGCCTATCGGGCGTTCATCGGCGGCCTGGACTTCGACGACCTGGTGGCGCGCTCGGGGTCCGACGCCGAAAGCATCACGCACTTCGCCAAGCAACTGATCAGCTCCGAGAGCGTCGTCTTCGTCTGGAGCATGGGCCTGACCCAGCACAGCGGCGGCACCGAGACCATCGAGGCCCTGTGCTGCCTGGCCTTGAGCCTGGGCCTGGTGGGCCGCGAAAACTGTGGGCTCATGCCCATCCGAGGTCACTCGGGCGTGCAGGGCGGCGCCGAGATGGGCGCCTACGCCAACGTCTTTCCCGGCGGCGCAGCCATCGACGAAGCCGAGGCCCAGCGGCTCGAGCAGCTGTGGGGCTTTGCACCGCCAGCGCGCGTGGGGCTCGACACCACGGCTATGCTGGAGGCGGCGCTTTCGGGCGAGCTCGAGCTATTGTACGCGGTCGGCGGCAACTTCCTCGACACCCTGCCGCAGCCGGCGGAAGTCGAGCGCGCCCTGTCGCGGGTGCCCACGCGTGTGCACCAGGACATCATGCTCAACCACTCGATGCTCGTGGAGCCCGAGGACAGCCTGTATCTATTGCCAGCCAAAACCCGCTACGAGCACGACGGCGGCATCACGCAGACCACCACCGAGCGCAGGGTGATCTTCAGCCCCAGCGTCGAAGGCCACCGCATCGCCGAAGCGCGCGAGGAGTGGAAGATTCTGATCGACCTGGCCAAGGCCGCCAAGCCCGAGCAGGCCGAACTCATCGACTACCGCGATGCCACGGCCATCCGCGAAGACATCGCCCGCAGCATCGACTTCTACGCGCCCATCGCAGGGCTGTCGAAGCGGGGGGATCAGTTTCAGTGGGGCGGGCGCCTGCTGTGTCAGGGGGGAGAGTTTCCCTTGCCCAAGGGGCGCGCCCTCTTCGTCACCAGCGAGCCCCGCGACAGCCGCACCGAGGCGGATTTCTTTCGCCTGGCCACGCGCCGGGGCAAGCAGTTCAACAGCCTGATCCAGGCCGATGTCGACCAGCTCACCGGAGCCAGTCGCGATCATGTGTTCATGAACGTGCAGGACATGCAGCGGCTTGGGCTCGCCCAGGATGACCCGGTGCAGGTGCAAAGCGAGGTCGGACGCGTGCGGGGGCGGGCCTTCGCCGCAGACCTGACGCCAGGCAACCTGCAGATGCACTGGCCGGAAGCCAACCCGCTGATCGACGCCGGACGCCGCGATGACGGCGGCAAGGTGCCCGACTACAACGCCGTGGTGCAGCTGAGCCGGGTGGCAGGAGCGCCCGGCGATGGGTGAAGACAGCGCGCGGGCGGTGAGCGAGCGGGCCGCTGCGCTGATCGACGGCGACGGGGTGGCGCGCAGCCTGGCGGTCGCGGTGGCCGTGGAGCAGCCGCTGCAGATCCTGTTGGCCGGCGAGCCCTTCGCGGTGACCATGCGCACCCCGGGTCAGGACCGGGAACTGGTGGCGGGTCTGTTGCTGGCCGAGGGGCTGATCGGAGGGGTTGCCGACCTGGGAGGCCTCAGCCACTGCGGTCGCCCGGGCGAAGCGGGCTTCGGGCACACCATGGAGGTCAAGCCGGGGCCGGGCTTCAGCTTTGACCTGGAGGAGCGTGCGCCGATTCGGCGCGGCACGCTGACGGCTTCTTCCTGTGGCGTCTGTGGACGCGAACGCATCGATGACCTGCTTTCACGCATGGGCCCGCTTGCGCCGGGCGCGCCGCTGTCGCTCGCGGTGCTGCGTGCCTCGACGGCGACCCTGGAAGCGCACCAGCCGGGCTTCGCAAAGAGCGGCGGCCTGCATGGGGCGGCGGTACTCGACTGCGATGGAAGGATGCTCACGGCGCGCGAGGACGTGGGGCGGCACAACGCGGTGGACAAGGCCATCGGCGCGCTGCTGCTTGCGGGGCGGCTGCCGCCGGGCGAGCGGCAGCAGGGCGAGCAGCCCGCGGTCCTGGTCATCAGCGGGCGCATCAGCTTCGAAATCGTGCAAAAAGCGCTGGCCGCGGGGCTTCGCGCCGTCTGCGGCATCTCCGCCCCCAGCTCCCTGGCCATCGACCTGGCCCAGGAGGCCGGGCTGACGCTGGCAGCCTTTGTGCGCGAGGGGCGCCTGAGTCTGTTCACCGACGTGGAGCGGGTCTCGGAGCCGTGAGCTATCTCACCGGAAACACGCGAAATTTTCCCTTAGGGAAGCTTTGGGCGGAGTCGGGGGCCCGGTGCTGGCCGGCAGGGGGTAAAAAAAAGCACATAAAGATAGCTTATTGGCCCATAAGGTAATTGTGATCGGCCCGCGGCGGGCCTATGCTCCATACCTACATCGCCTGGGGTGCAGTTCCTCGATCCCATTGACCCAACCCGGGGAACCTCAAGCGATCGTACCGACCTGACAACCGACCTCATAACTCACCCCGAAAAGCCTGCCGGCACCCACCGGCAGGCTTTTCCCTTTAAAGGCGCCCGGCGGGAAAGCGGGGGCGCGGGGGCGCGCCGCGGAGGCTGCCAGGGACGTTTCTGGGCGGGCACGTTTGTGAGCGGAGCCCATCGGCGCCGGCCCACTGACACCCCGATGGCAGCCGCTCAGTCGTGCGAGCCGCCAGGGCCGTGCACGTGGCCATGGGATAGCTCGGCCGCGGTGGCCTCGCGCACGCCGCGGACGGTCACCTGGAAGTGCAGGGTCGCACCGGCCAGCATGTGATTGGCGTCGACCGTGACCGCGTCTGGCAGAACCTCGGTGACGAGCAAGGGCACCGCGCCACCGTCAGGCGTCTGCATCTGCAGCATGACGCCCGCCTCCAGCTCCAGGTCGGCCGGCATCTTGTCGCGCGGCACCTGGAAGACCCGCTGCGGGTCGCGTGGGCCGTAGCCCTTCTCGGCGGGCACGCTGACCGAGACCTCGTCGTTCTCGCGCTTGCCCACGAGCGCCTCCTCGAGACCGGGAACGATCTGACCGTGCCCGTGAAGGTAGAAGAGCGGCTCGCGCCCTTCGCTCGAGTCGATGACGTCGCCAGCGTCGCCCTTGAGCGTGTAATCGATCGACACGACGCTGTCGTTCTGGATGTCCATTGTCTCTGTCCCTTCGATCCAGAGTCACCCGTGCGGCAACCCGCAGGAGCCCCCTTTTCATGTCTGGCTTCCGCTTGCAAATCACCCACGCCTTTTTTGCCCCGCGTCCCGTCGCTGTGCACGGCGTCTCCGGTAGGCAGGTAGGGGACCGGCGCGCGCGTGCCCCCAGCAGCAGCAGGGCTGCCAGGACCGTTTCTGCGGGATCGTTTCTGCGCCCGAACCCGCGCGCTGCACGCCGCTCTGAGCGCCCCCGTGCTCGAAGTACCGGTTCGGCGACCCGCAGGGTGCTGCCATCGCGCCGGGTCGCAGCCGATGATCACGCCGGAGCGCCGACGCGCCCGCCGCTATCGTCCGCGGCCTGTGCTGCGGCCGAAGTGCAACCGAAGTCCGGTCGCGCTCAGGCAAATAGCTCGCTGAGGGGGCCGCTGTTGAGGGGGCGGCCGCCGGCGCCGCTGCCGGTGTTCCAACCGAAGTGGGTGTCGGGGGCGCCCATGGCCTGCAGGACGGTGGTCCAGAGGTCACCGAGACTGCGGCCTCCCTGGGGCTGGTAATCGACGCGGCGGCCCTTGCGCAGCTCGCCCTGCAGGTCGCCGACCAGCAGCACGGGCAGGTCATTGACGCTGTGGGCGCTGTGGCGCAGGGAGGAGACCCAGACCACCAACGTGTTGTCGAGCAAGCTGGTGTCAGGGCCGTCGGGCGTGGCGGCGAGGATGTCGAGTAGCTCGGCGATGGCGCTGGCGTACCAGCGGAAGATGGCCTCGCGCTGCTCGGCGGTGCCCTCGTCGTGATGGACCACGGCATGGAAATTCGCCGGGATGAAGGGCGAGCCACCCGCCAGCCAGGGAAAGGTGTTGGTCTGGATGGTGCGCAGGTGGATCGAGGCCACGCGCGTCGCCTGGCACGCAAAAGCCAGGGCCGAAAGCCGCCCCATGGTGCGCAAGAGGACGTCGTCGTAGACGCCGTCGCCATTGAAGAGGTCGCCCTCGATGTGGCTCCAGTTGGAGGGCAGCGACAGGCTGGGGTTGTCGCAGACGATCTGCACCGTCTGCTGCACGTCGCGCTCGATCGCGCGCACCAGGTCGGCATGCTGGTCGAGTCGCTCGCGGTCGGCCTGGCCGGCGCGCCTGCGCACCGAGCCCAGCTGGTCGAGCACGGCGTCGAGCACGCTGCCGCGCCGGGCGCGCAGGATCTCGAGCGGCGAGGGCTCGGCGGGCGCGGCAGCGGCGGTCGCGAAGAGGTTGTCGAAGACCTGCTGCGGGTTGGTCTGACCCTCGTCGAAGACCACGCTGTCGCCAACCTGCTGCCAGCGCATGCGGTGCTCGGAGTGCACGCCGCCGATGGAGAGCGGCAGCAGCGGCGTGCCCAGCCGACTGGCCAGGTGGTGGTCGATGCTTGGACCGGCGATCTCCGAGGTCCAGTCGCACTCCACACCCTCGGTGAAGTTGCCAGAAGCGTCAAAGGCGGCCTTGATCGGATAGCAGCTCAGCAGGGTCTTGCCCGAGGCGTTATGACCATTGCTGGCCATCAGGCCCGCCACCACGTTGTCGATGCCACCGACGATGGTCAGCCGATCGCGGTGGGCACTGAAGGGCTCGAGAATGGTCGAGAGGGTACCGATGGCGTTTTCGTCACCGCTCGAGGACCAGGTCTCGCGCTCGTAGGACGTGTTGATGTCCATGCTGAAGCCGGTCGAGATGAAGAGCACGCGCGTGGGCGCCGCGCTCTGGGCCCAGCTGCGCCGTGGTTGGAACATCTCGAGCAGCGGCAGGCCCAGGGTCACGCCGGCGGCGCCGCGGAGAAAGCTTCGACGGGACATGTTCATGGTGCGTTCTCCGGGGCGCCGCGGTCGCGTGTGAGGAAGGCTTCTGACTCGATCAGCGCCAGCATGAGATCGGTCACGCTGCCGGCGGAGCCCACCTCGCTGGCGAGGGTGCGCGGGCCACAGCGATTGACCCGCACCGGCTCGCCCAGGGCGTACTCGGAAAACTGGGCGGCCGCGCATTCGAGAAAAAGGGGTTCGGCGGCAAGCGCCTGGGCCAACCCGGCGGCGCCCGTGAACTCGGGGGGATCGAGCAGCGCGAGCTCGCCGGCGCTGTCGACCGGGGCGCCGTTGCTGTACTCGCTGCGGAAGCGGCCGAGCTGGTCGAGATCTTCCATGCCCAGGCCGACCGGATCGATCTGGCTGTGGCAGCCGCCGCAGGGGTTGAGGGCAGCGCGCGCCTCGGCCTTCTCCCGCGGCAGCGCCTCCGGCGGCAACTGCGGATTACGGTCCACGGCATCGAGCGGCGGCGTGCCCAGTTCGTAGCAGAGCAGCTCCCGCAGCACGAACACCCCGCGCAGGATGATCGACGGCTCCTCCAGACTCGAGTAGCGCGCCGACACCAGCGCCTTGGTCAGCAAGCCGCCCTGGTAGTGAGCGGGCAACTCCAGCTGCTGCCAGCTACCGGGTTCACTCGGTCCATCGTCGATGCCGTAGTGCTGCGCCAGGCGGCCGTCGATCTCGCTGTGCTGGGCGCTGAGCAGCCCGGAAACCGGCAGCGCCGCGTCGCCGAAGAGCCAGGCGTCCAGATCTCGCTCGATCTCCTCGACCATGGCGTCTGCCAACTGTGGGTCAACGCGAGTGCTGTAGTCGGCGCCTTCGATATCGAACCACTCCCGGATCACGCGCTTGATGACCTCGCGGCCGCGCGGGTCGTCGAGCAGGCGCTGGGCCTCGGCGCGCAGCACGATGGGGTCGGCCAGGCTGCCGTCGGCGGCCAGCGTGCGCAGGGCGGCATCCGGCGGTGCGTCGGTCAGGAGATAGGCCAGGTGCGAGGCCAGCTCGTGGCCGGTCAAAGCGAAGCGCTGGGTGTCATCGCCGGGCTCGCCCACGACCAACTGGCTCATGAATTGGGGCGCCTGGAGCACGGCCGCGATCACCGCGCTGGTCGAGACACGCGGGTCGAGTCCGTCGGCGACCAGCCCGGCGTAGAGCGCGATCAGGCCGTCGCGCTCCTCGGCCACCAGCGGCCGGCGGTAGGCGCGGGCGCCAAAATCGTCAACGAAGCGCGCCAGGCAAGCTTCGCCCTCCGCGCCCACATCGCAGGGCATCAGGGTGTCGAGGTGATCGTGGGCCTGGGCGGCGATGGACTCGGCGGCCTCGGTCCAGCGTGTGAGCTGGCCCAGGGTCAGCTGGTTGCTGACCGATGAAGTGGAGAAGGCGTGGGCCCTGCGCTCGCGCTGGGGCAGCGCCGGCAACTGCAGCTCGAATGGGAAGAGGGCTTCGAGGGTGGTGGAGAGCTGGCGGTCGGTGAGGGCGAGGGAGGGACCGGCGTAGGGCTCGGGCTCGCAGGCGTCGCCCCCGGCGGGGCCAGCGCCCTCGCCCGCGGTGCCGTCGGCGGAACCGGCGCCCTCGCCTGCGGCCGGACCCGAGGTGGCCACCCCATCGGCCCCGCCGCCGTCCGCGGATTTGTTGCCACCACAGGCCGAAAGCATCAGCAGAAGTACAGCGACAGCGCTCGGGCGGGTGATGGAAATGGAGTCGTGGCGCGGCATGGGACAGCTGTTGGTACCGCGAGGGGCGCCCACGGGCTCAGGCTTTCGGGCCGGTCGGCGGGGCCGAGGCTGCCGGCTTCCCCAGCTGCCAGGGACGTTCTCAGGGCCGCCCGGGGCCATTACTGCGTGACTTACGTATTTGAATTATTGAAAGATACATAATAGAATTGCAAAATACCCGGATGTGGATCCAGCGGCAAATTCGGCCCGTGTTGGAGCGCATCGCTGCACAGAGGCCGGTGGTCCTGCTCACCGGGGCGCGGCAGTCGGGCAAGACTTCGCTGCTCGAGACGGCGTTTGCCAGCCACGGATACGTCAGCCTCGACGAGCCGCTGGAAGCCGAACAGGCCGAGCAGGCCGGCGCGCACTTCTTGGAGCGCCACCCGCCGCCGGTGATCGTCGACGAGGTGCAATATGCACCCGGGCTGCTGCGGGTCCTCAAGTACGCGGTCGATCGGGAGCGCGAACGCTGTGGCCAGTACCTGCTGACCGGCTCCCAGAAATTTGCGCTGATGCAGGGCGTCAGCGAGAGCCTGGCCGGGCGCGTGGCCATCCTGGAGCTGCACTCGCTGTCGCTCGGCGAAATCGAGGGCGTCCGCGGCCCCATCGACAACCGGCCCGCCCTGCTCGAGGCCCTGTGGCGCGGCGGCTACCCGGAGCTACTGGCACGCGACCTGGCCCCTCCCCGCTTCTACGCGGACTACGTGGCCACCTACCTCGAGCGCGACGTGCGCCAGGCGCTGAACGTGCGCAACCTGCGCGACTTCGATCGATTCCTGCGTCTCTGTGCCACCCGCACCGGCCAACTGCTGAACATGAACGGCCTGGCCGGCGACGTCGGCGTCAGCCCGAACACCATCCGCAGCTGGCTCAGCGTCCTGGAAGCCTCCAACGTGGTGCTGCTGCTTCCGCCCTACTTCGCCAACCTGGGAAAACGCCTGGTCAAGTCACCCAAGCTCTACTTCCTGGACACCGGGCTGCTGTGCCACCTGCTGGGCATGCGCCGCCCCGATGCGCTCGGCGACAGCGCCCTGCTGGGGGCGCTCTTCGAGACCCTCGTCGCCGGCCAGTTGGTGCGCGCCTTCGAAAACCGCGGCCAGCGCGCGCCGCTGTATTTCTACCGCGACCACCACGGCAACGAGATCGACTTCGTTATTCCAGAAGGCACGCGCGCCCATCTGATCGAGTGCAAGTGGGCCCAAACCCCGACGCTCGGCCGGGGTCCGGCCACCGTCGCCACCGCCTTTGGCGAAGAGCGCGTCTTGAGTCTCAGCTGCGTCACACCCTCGCGCACGTCCACGCAGACCGCGTCGGGCCTGCAGCTGCGCAATCCCGTGGACTTCGACTGGCTCGCGGGCGATGACGTTGCGGGCGCAGCGTGACAGCGGATACAGCCGAAAGGCAGCCGCGCTCGGACAAATAGCTCTGCACGGGGCCCGCTGTTGAGCGGGCGAGCGCCGGCCCGAAGCTGTCAGGGACGTTCTTGCCCGCCGCTCGGCGGCGCCTCGCCCGACGTGGCGGCCCGGTCCCGAGGCTGCCAGGGACGTTTCTGGCTGGGCGGAGGCAGCCCCGCCCGCCCTCGCCTCCTGATAAATCACACATAGATGGCCCAATCTTCAACATAGAACGTGCGATCTATCGCTAGACTCGGACCATGGGCTGTGGCTGACTGCTTGGCATGGCGAGATCGATGAGAGGCTTGTGCGGTGCCGTGGGGCTGATGCTCGCGGCGTGCGGGGGGGGCAAACCGGCGACGGGGATGCGCTGCCCCCACCCCCCTGGGCATCGGGACCCGCAGCTCTGGACGGCTGCCTGGTGGGCAACTACACGCCGCTGGCTTCGCTCGACGAACCGAGCCCGGCCGGCTTCAGCGGCAACGACATGCTACGGCTGGTCGAACGCCCCTTCAGCGCCCCCCTGCTGTGGCACTCGACCGTCGAAGATTGGGGCTACAGCCTGACGATCGCGCCGAAGGCCGACGGCGGGGAGTCCCTGGAGGTCGAGATCGGCCATGCGGGCGGGGCCGCACGCTATCTCGACGTGGGCTCGGCGTGCCCCATCCGAGTGGAACTCGACGTCATCGTCCGACTTCGCACCGAGAGCGGGGCCTTTGACGAGGAGGTGGAGGCGATCCTCTTTGCGACCAGCACCCACCAGGTCGGCCTCGGGCTGATCTTCCGCACCGATGAAACCTCGGATCCACCGCCGTACGCCCGAGCCCCGTTCGCCCAAGGGGAAGCCGACTACCAGCCGCGTCTCCATGCTCTCGGCGGCAGCCTGGCGGTGAGCGCGCGCGACGAAGAAAACTCGACGACGTATCGGGCGACCGGACTGCTGGTCTCCCTGGTCGCCAACGAGCTGGGCCTGACGGGCAACGTGGTCGCCTGGCTGGCAAGCCCCGACGGGGGCCGCGGGAGCACGGTGGCCGCGGTCGGCAGTCACTGTGGTGAGCAGCTCGGCTTTGCCTGGGACAGCGCGCAACCCACGTCGCAGAACGGTCTATCTCCCGAGCAGATCGTCGACCTACTGAACGCGCTCTCGATCGAAGCCGTCCACGAAGCGGGCGTTGCGCGGCCCTTGGAGCACCACTTCTCGGCACTCACCGACGAGGCCTGTGCGGACCTTTCGAGCGGTTCTCCCTCCCTCGAACTCGAGGTCGACTGGGCCCTGAGCACGGCCCACGAAGAGCTCAACATCGATGGCAGCTGGCCGGTGATCATTCGCGCGCCGGACGACGGCTCGTCCGCGCCCAACATCGCCATCGGGCTACGGGAGGGCGACCATCTTGCGCCGAACACCCTCGAGTCCCGGTGGGGCATCATGGGCCTCGACCTCTCCGGCTACGATACCGCGGGCTTGAGTCTCGAACTCGAGGTCACCCGCAGCGGCACCCAAGCGGAAGTCAACGGCCTGCTGGAACTCACGGCGCTGACCGTGCCGGAGGACCGACCGGTGGCCACCGGCGACGGCGATCTTCAGCTCCGCCTCACGCTGCGGTCACCCCCGGCACCGTGAGCCGTCCGAGCAAGGGCACCTGCACGAGCCCCCAGCGTCTCGAAGGCGCGAATCTCGGCGTCCAGATAGGCTTGGTTGTCATCATTCCAGGGTCCGCCGCGTTCGATTACAGCAAACTGGTAAATGATCTCCCGCCGCATCCGTCGCCGAATGAAGGGCACCAGCTGTTCGAGTTCCGCCCCCTCGCATTTGGGTGCGATCGCAGCGTAGTCCCGGATGAACTCCTCGGCCCGCTGCCGGCAGAGGTCGTCGCCTCGCGGCGCCTTGCACAACTCCCACACCGTCCAGGCGAGTTCGGCCATGCGGTAGTCGACGCACGCCTCATCCCAATCGAGCACGCCGGTAATGCGTTCGGACGTCGCCAGCAGGTTGCGCGGGTAGAAGTCGCCATGGATGGGAAGGCGCAGCAGTCCGCGTTCCGGAAGCGAGCGTTCCCACGCCTGCAACGGGGAATCTTGCAGCAAACCCGGGAGCTTCACCCCCGCGTGCACCTGAAGCGGATCGCCCGCGGGGGCCAGCTCGGAAAACCGCGCGCTCGCGCGATGCAGCGCTCCGAGTACGTGGGCCGCCTGCCGTCGCAGCGCCGGCTCGCCGGCGTCCAGGTCGTCGCCGTGAACCCATGGAAACACCGCCACCGAACTTTCGCCGAGCATGGCCACCGTATCGCCGGACGCGAACCGCAGCGGCGCGACCACTTCGGGCACGCTGGCGCGGCAGTGCGCCGCCAGCACGTGGGTCCATCGAATGCGCTGCGCCCGGTGTCGGCTCGGATGCACACGCACGACCAGTGAGCCGACCTCGGAATCCACGCGAAAGACGCGGCACTCGTCGCCGTTGCGAATCTCGCTCCAGGCAGCTTCGGCGACGCCCGTCTCCTGCGCCACGAGTTCATGCAGAGCACGGTGATCGAGTTCAAACACGCCTCAGGCCATGGTGACGCGCGGGCGGCGGCGCCGCCACCGTGTTGAAGGCTGCCAGGGAAGCTATTCCTGCAGCGGAAGCCAGCCCTTTCGAGCCCCCTCGGGCCAGCCTGGAAGCCCTGCGCTATGCTGTAGACCATGGGCCCTCAGGACGTGGCATCCGTGCTTGCAGACTTGGGGGCTGACTTTGGTGCCGTTCGTGCCGTCGAGCAAGGCTGGTCCTACTGGACCTTCGAGGTCGAGCCCGGATGGATTTTCCGCTTTCCACGCAACGACGACATCGCGCGCTCGCTCGAAGTCGAACTCGAAGTACTTCCCGGCATCGAGGCCCACGTACCCTTCGCCGTGCCGCACTTCGAGCACGTGGGCAGCTTTCGCGGGCGCCCCTACATCGGCTATCGAAAGATCCCGGGGCGGCCGCTGCGGCCCGAGGACCTGCTCGACCCGGGCTCGGGCACCGACGCGGTCGCGCGCGCACTGAGCTCGCTCCATCGGGTTCCAAAGGCAGCCGTCGCCGCCGCCCGCGGCATCAACGCGAGTGTTGAGGGCTGGCGGCAGCGCTACCTGGGCCTGCGTGAAGAGGCCCGTGCGCGGGTCTTTCCTCGGCTCGACGGGCCGTTGGTCGCGGCCGCCGAACGTGGCTTCGATCGCTTCCTGCAAGAGGAACTCCCAGCGCTCGAGGCCGTGACCGTAGTGCATTACGATCTGGGCTGCGCTCACATCCTGATGGACGAGCCCGGCGCGGAGGTACGGGGGATCATCGACTTCGAGGAGGTCACCGTGGGCGATCCGGCCGTCGACTTCGTCGGGCTGCTGTGCACCTGCGGCGAAGAAGCCGTGGTGCGCGTGCTCGAACGCTATGGCGGACCCGACGACGATCGACTGCAGGCGCGCATCCGCTTCTACGCCTGGATGGGCTCCTACCATGCGCTCGAATACGGCCTCGAGCAGGGCGACGAGGGCATCGTGAAGGACGCCTGCGATGGCCTGCGCATACGCCTGGGCCATGCGGCCTTGCTCGCGTAGCGCGCTGACCCCGGTCGCTCGTCCGATCGCGGCATCCTGGCCCGACGACGATGGTGGCACGGACTTCGAGTCCCTGGATGCCGGCGCACCGTAGCTCTTGACTCGGAGTCGCCCCCGTCCGTAGCTCGAAACGTCGGAGCCAAAAGGCCCGGGGCGCCCAACCCTGGTAGACTCCCGCTCCCATGTCGTTGCTTGGCAAAGTTTTCGGTGGCCGACCCCGCGTCGTGCCCACGCACCTGCAGACCCGGGAGGACTTCGCCCGCGAGGTTCTGCGCAGTGAGCTGCCCGTCATCGTGGATGTCTGGAGCCCCACGTGTGCGCCGTGCAAGAAGCTCGTGCCGGTGCTGATACGGGTGGCGACCAAGCATCAGGATCGCGTCAAGGTGGCCGAGCTGAGCACGGACGCCGAACCGCAGCTGCTGGCACAGCTCGGCGTGCGCGCCACGCCCACCATCCTCGTGTACGAGGGCGGTCACGAGGTCGGCCGCATGTCGGGCTTCCGTCCAGCGGGCTGGTTCGATGAGATGATCGAGGCGGAATTTCCCGAGGAGTGAGCTTTTCGATCACTGCACTCGCAAGAGGCCCGGCGTTCGAACGCCGTTGTGCACCCCCATCAAAACAACGCCAGCTGCCGCCCTCCCAGCCGAGCAAAGTCCGTACCGCAAAAGTGCAGAATCCCATCGGCTGCCGGCGCCAGCTGCTTTTGCAGGTAGTGGTCGTAGTCGATGGCGTTTTCGCGCGCCTCGACCGGTTCCGGGCCGCGCAGCGTCATGTAGTAGCGCACGTCGCGACCGACCTTCGGTAGCTTGCGCGCGGCCTGGACGTGGGGCGGTACGTTCTTGACGTACTCGGATACGGCGCGTCGCAAACGCTTGCGATAGATGAGGCGGTCGTCGAGTTCGCCGGCGAGCAGCCGCCGGGTGGTGTCAGCCACAAGGTCCTGGTAGGGCTTGTCGGTGAAGACGCGCCATAGCAGTTGGCGTTGGAAGTCACGGGCCAGCGGCGTCCAGTCCGAGCGCACCGCCTCGAGCCCCTTGATCACGAGCCGACCGCCGTCGTCGCTCGCGACCAGGCCCGCGTAGCGCTTTTTGCTGCCCTTTTCGGAGTGGCGCATGGTCGGCATGAAGAAGCGCTCGTAGTGGGTTTCAAACTCGAGCTCCAGGTGGCTCGTCAGGCCCTGCTGTTCCCTGAGCGATGCGCGGAAGTGTTGGTTGAGGCCGTCGACCAGCTCGTGGCCGATGCGCGCGCAGGCGGCCCGGTCGCGTTCGTCGCCGAGCCACACGAAGAGCGAGTCCGTGTCGCCGTAGATCACGCGATGGCCCGCCGCTTCGATGCGCGCGCGGCTTTCGTGGATGATGCGATGGCCACGCCGCGTGATGGAGCTGGCGAGCTTGGGGTTGAAGAAGCGACAGCCGGGCGTTCCGAGCACGCCGTAGAAGGAGTTCATCAGGATTTTGATGGCCTGGGAACGCGCGCGGTCGCCGCGGGCCTTGGCCTGGTCGCGGGCCGACCACAGCCCCTCGATCAGCTCCGGAAGAATGTGCCGCTCGCGTGCGAAGCTGGCTCCCTCGAAGCCCTCGACCCCGTCGTCGCCCGGGAAAGCCAGGCCCATCGGATCGACCAGAAAGGTACGGATGATGCTCGGATACAGGCTCTTGAAGTCGAGCACCAGCACGTTGCGGTAGAGTCCCGGTCGCGAGTCCATCACGTAGCCGCCGGGACTGCTGACCGCGAAGTCGCTCTGGCCCACGCTCGCTGCCACGTGCCCGGCCCGGTGCAGGCGCGGCAGGTAGAGGTGGTCAAAGGCCGCCACCGCGCCGCCCTGGCGGTCCATGGGCAAGCCGGTCAACCGCTGGCGCTCGAGGGCAAAGCCGATGAGGTCGGTTTTCTCGAAGATCTCCTGCACCAGCCGGCAGTCTTCGAGGTTGTAGGCGGCGAGGGCCGCCCGATCCTCCCGATAGAGCCGCAGGATCTCTTCGATCTTGTCCTGCGCGTGGTCGATGCGCTTGCCGCGACCGAGCAGCGCCTGGGCCACGTTTTCGAGCGCGAAGCTCTCGAAGCTGAAGCTGGCCGAGCGCAGCATGGCGATACCGTCGAGCACGACGCGGCCGGGCACGCGCGCCACGTAGGGTTGAGCGATCGAGCGCGGCGCCAACACCTCGGCCCGGCGAGCGCCCCGACCGAGCGCAAGCGGCAGGCCCAGGGCACGCGCGCGCTCGATCAGAAAGCGCAGGTCGAATTCGATCACGTTCCAGCCGATCAAGACGTCCGGGTCCAGGGCCGCGATGTCGGCGACGAAGTGCTCGAGCAGGGCCCGCTCGTCGGGCACAAGGCGCGTATGCGGTGCCGGCTCGCCCTGGCCGAGCATCAGCACGCGCTCGTGGTCGCCACAGCACAGGCCGATCGACAGCAGCGTGCCCGCATGATGGTCGGTTTCGATGTCAAATGACGCCACGCGCAACTCGGGCCGGTAGTCGCTGGCGCTGAGCGAGGGGTTGTGGGCCAGCAGGTGCCCGCGCTCGCGCGTCAGCTCACCGGCGATGCTGCAACTGCCGGTGATGAAGCGCTCCATCAGGTAGCGCTCCACGGGCTTCAGGTCCGCCTCCAGCGGCATCTGGCCCGCGTCCAGCAGGCGTTCGCGCTCGCGCACGAGGCCGCGCTGCGATTTGAAGTAGAGGGCATCGACGGGACGGCCGAGCATACTGGTCAGCTCGAGCGCCTGACGCTCGCCGGCCTGGCTCTGCACCTGTCGCTCCAGGAAGAACACCGCGCGCTGATTGTCGATGCGCAGGCGCACGGGTCCCTCGTCCGTGCTCGCCCACAGCTCCAGCTCGAGTCCAGCGGGGGTATCGCGCCAGGTCCGCGTCAGTAGGAAGCCTTCCAGCACCGGGTCGACCGTGTGCCAGGGCCTGGAGCTTGTCAAAACCACGGAACGACCGCAGGACTGCCGGCCTGGTCGCCCTCCCCACCTCAACGATCCGCCGGCCCGATCCACTCCTGCGGGTTGTGGGCGACCTCCCAGAGATGGCCGTCGGGGTCGGCGAAGTAGCCGCTGTAGCCTCCCCAGAAGACCTTTTGGGCTTTCTTCACCAGGGTGGCGCCGGCGGCGACGGCCTGCGCCAGCACGGCGTCGACTTCGGCTTCGGTCGCGACGTTGTGGGCGAGCGCAAAGCCCGCAAAGCCTTGCCCCTGGCTCGGAACCTCCGCATCCTCGGCCAGCGCCTCGCGCCCATAGAGACCCAGCCAGGTGCCGTCGAGGTTGAAGAAGGCGACCGTGGGTTGCTGCCCCTTGCGCGGCAAACCCAGGCCCTGCTCGTAGAAACGCACCGAGCGTTCGAGATCGGCGACGCCCAGGGTGATCATGCTGATGCGTGGTCTCATGTCGTGTCCTTTCGCAGCTATTGCTGTAGCAGTTCGATCAGGACCGCCCGTTGCTCGACATCCAGTACGCGCACGTGAACCGGCGGCATCGCCCGGATGTCACTGCCGGGCAGGCGCAGGCGCTCGATGGCGGCGTCCTTTTGTGCCCGCGACAGAACGTCCAACTCCACGTTAAAGCCCGCTCGACTGAGCTTTGGGTCCAGCCGGGAGTTGTGGCATTGGGCGCACGCCTGAACCAGCAGCTCCTGTGCCGGGAGCCCCGGCTCGCCACCGAAGCCCATGGCCGCCCGCTGCCACGGGTCGTCGGGGAAAACGTCGCGGATGTCGGGCAAGTCCTCGGGCAAAAGCTCGCCGGCCCGGTAGGCGGCGTAGGCGGCGCCCATGGCCGCGAGCTTGTCGGGGTCGGTGACGCGCAGCTCGGGATAGGGCGCCGGAATCGCTTCGCCCCGCCGCGCACGTTCGTAGGCAAGCCTCCAGGTAGCGCTGAGCTGCATCACCCAGTCGTCGGGGCGCTCGCCTTCCACAGCCGCTTGTCGACTCAGGGCCACCTCGGCCTCGATCGCCGCGCCGTCGAATTCGTTGGGCTGGGCTCCGGCGAAGTTGGAATACACGGCGACCAGCTCGAGGCCCCCCGGATGGGAGCGCGCCACCTGATCCCCCGAGCGGCCGGCGAAATCTTCGTCGCCATGGGCCGCGCGGTAGTCGTCGAACAGCAGACGGCCGCCCTCGGTGCCGGTGAACAGCCAGTGGGTCCACGGGGTCTTGAGCTCCTGCATGCGCAGGAACTTGGGCGTGCCCGGACCGTCGGGTTGATGGCAGCTGAGGCAGTCGACGACGGTGTTTTGCAGGTCCTGCTCGCCGTAGAGCGCGAACTCGGTCCAGCCCTGCTCGGTCTGTGGCGTCAGGAGATCGGCCGGACCGCAGCCGTCGCCGTCGTCATTGCAGGCCTGACGGTATTTCAGCAGGTAGAATCTAAGCTCTGAGTCAACACGATCGCGAACCACGAACTCCACCGTCTGCTCACCGCGCACAAAACCGACGGCCAGAAGCTCCATCGGCGGCACCGCCCGCAGCTGCTCGAGCTGAAAGACGATGGCGCGCGGGTTGAGGGCGGAGACCGAGCGCGGCGCCGCGGCCGTGGAGTGGCCCGTCAGCGCCATGCCGTAGAAGCCGCCGATGACGTACTCCGGAAAGCCCAGGGCATCCTGTAGCTCGGCAATCCCTGTGATGCTCGGCGGCTCTTGCGCGCAGAAGAGGTCGCGCAGGGGGTCATCGCCATCACGGGCGCACAGACGCTCGCGCTGGGCCTCGCCGCGGGGCGCGTGCTCGAGGGGATCGGGCCAGCGCAGGCGGTCGCGCTCCTCTGGGGGAAGCGGGTCGGCGGTGTCGTTTACCTGCGCCGAGCAGCAAAGCAAGAGCAGCGACAGGGCCGACAGCCAGGCCCCGGCTTTCCCGGGGCGCCATCGCGTTCTGCCGCGGCGAAACGTCGCGCTCATCCGGAAAAAGGCTTAGCACGGATCGGAGCGGCAGCGGCAGCGGCAACGGCACCCGCCGTCCGAGCCACGCAACTGGCGACAACGGCCGCCTTGCCGAAGCCGCGGTCGCGACGGCCCACGGCTGGGCTGAGCCGACTCCAGCTGGCGCGCCGAACGGGAGGCTTTTGCGGACATCGACGGGTCGGCTTGCGGGGCGCGGCACGCCTCCCGGGAGCCGACCCGCGCCCCGCAAAGGCCCGATTCCGCCACAACCCGCCCACGACCGGGGAAACCCCGCCTGCGCCTGCTGGCCGGAGCGCCACCGCCACAGACTTGAATTGAGCCGCGATCGTACGATAGTGGCCAGCTTCGACTCGGTCTGGAGGTCTGGAGTGGCGCAAGCGATCAATCGGTACAAGGCGGACTTACGGGAGCTTCAGTTCCTGCTGTTCGAACAATTCGGCCTGGCCGATTTGCTCGAGAAGCCGCCCTTTCAGGAGTGGGGCGCAGACGAGGTCAAGCTGGTGCTCGACGAGGTCTACCGCTACGCCTGCGAGGTCAGCGGCCCCCTCAATCGCATCGGCGATGAGCAGGGCGCCCGCCTCGAGGACGGCAGCGTACGCGCCCCCGACGGCTTCGCCGACGCCTGGAAGAAGCTCTACGAAGCCGGCTGGAATCAGCTGTCGGCCGACCCCGAATACGGTGGCCAAGGCGCGCCGCTGACGCTGCAGAACCTGGCCGACGAGTTGATCAGCGGCAGCAATACCAGCTTCCAGATGTACCCGGGCCTGAGCGCCGGCGCCGCCGAGCTGATCGTCAGCTTCGGCACCGATGCCCAGCGCGGGCGCTTCTGCGCCAACATGCTCCAGGGCCGCTGGGCCGGCACCATGTGCCTGACCGAGGCCCACGCCGGCAGCGACGTGGGCGACTGCCGGACCATGGCCTATCGCAACGAGGACGGCAGCTACGCCATCAAGGGCGCCAAGATCTTCATCTCCGGCGGCGACCACGAGATGGCGGAAAACGTGGTGCACATGGTGCTCGCCCGCGTCGAGGGCGCCGCCAAGGGCACCAAGGGCCTGAGCCTCTTCATCGTGCCCAAATTCCGCGTCAATGAAGACGGCAGCCTGGGCGAGCCCAACGACGTGGCGGTCGCCGCCATCGAGCACAAGATGGGCATCAACGGCTCGGCCACCTGCCAGCTGAACTTCGGCGACAACGACGGCTGCCAGGGCCTGCTCTGCGGCAGCGTCGAGGATCAGGGCATCCGCCAGATGTTTCAGATGATGAACCGGGCGCGCATCCTGGTGGGCACCCAGGGTGTGGCCGCCGGCTCGGGCGCGTTTCTGAGCGCCCTGGAGTACGCCCGCGAGCGCAAGCAGGGTTCCTCCGTCAAGGCCGGGCGCGATCCGGACGCCCCGCGCGTGCCCATCATCGAACACCCGGACGTGCGCCGCATGCTCATCGACATGAAGTCGCGCATCGAGGGCGCCCGCGCACTGGCGGTGTCTTTGACCATGCACGCCGATCGCGCCCGGGCCCTGGCCGACAAGGACGCCCAACAGGCCGCCTACCACCAGGGTCAAGTGGACTTCCTGGTGCCCCTCTACAAGTCCTACGCCACCGACCAGGGCTTCCAGGTGGCGGCCACGGCGATCCAGACCTTCGGCGGCGCCGGCTTCCTCAAGGATCATCCGGTCGAGCAGTACTGCCGCGACGCCAAGATCTTCTCCATCTACGAGGGCACCAACCATATCCAGGCCCAGGACCTGGTGGGCCGCAAGCTGCGCCTGCACGGCGGGCAACTGGTGGGCGACTTCCTGCAGGGCATCGCCCGCGGCGTCGAGGCCCACGCCGAGCACCCGCGCCTGGCAGCGGCCTTCGGCGCCCTCGGCGAGGCCCACAGCGCGCTTCAGCAGATTCTCGAAACCCTCGATGGCTGGGGCAAGGCGCGCGAGCTGGAGCTGCCTTCGCTGATGGCCAATCGCGTGCTCGAGAGCTTCGCGCAGACGGCGGTGGCCTCGCTGTTGCTCGAGGGCGCTGTGATCGCCGACCGCGCGCTTTCGAGCGACTCGCCCGGCGAAAGCGACACCGCGTTTTACGAGGGCAAGCTGCAGGCGGCCATCTACTTCGCGCGCACCATGCTGCCGGGCGTGACCCGCAACGCGCGCGTCATCGCCGACGCCGATCGCAGCGCCTTGGAAATTCCGGACGCGGGCTTCGCCAGCGTCTGACGCCGGCCCCCGGTTCTGACCCCCATGCGGCAGCCGAACGATGACGCACGGGCCGCAGCCCACCAAGGGCTGCCGGCCCAGTGCACCGTGCGCATCGAGCTGCCGCGGGGTGGCGTGCTCAAGCGCCGCGAGGACGGGCGGCTGGACTTCCTCTCGCCCCTGCCCTGCCCTTTCAACTACGGCAGCGTGCCCGGCACCCGCTCGGGCGACGGCGACCGCATCGACGCCATCGTGCTGGGGCCGCGCCTGGCGGCCGGCAGCGAGGTGACGCTGCCGGTCCTGGCGGTGGCCGATTTCCTGGACGCCGGCGCCGAGGATCCCAAGTGGATCTGCGGGCAACCACCGCTGAGCCGCCGCGCACAGGCCGGCATCGACGCCTTCATGCGCCTCTACGCCCTGTGCAAGCGCCAGCTCAACCGCCTACGCGGCCTGCGCGGCACGACCCTCTACCGGGGCCTCGTGCTGCGCTGAATCAGCAGCATCATCAGGGCGAAATCACCGCCGATCCGGGCTATCCTGCCGCCCCAGGAGCAAGCCCAGTGTCCAACGTCTTCCTCGATGCCTGCGCCGGCAGGCCCACCCCCCACACGCCCATCTGGCTCAACCGCCAGGCCGGCCGCTACATGCCCGAATACCATCAGGTCAAGGGCAAGCTGCCGAGCCTCGACTTCTTCAAGGACCCCGAGCGCGCCGCCCAGGCCACCCTGGACGCCCAACGCATCCTGGGCGTGGACGCCGCGATCATGTTCGCCGACCTCTTGCCCATCCTCGAGCCCATGGGCCTCCAGCTCGAATACGTGGCCGGCGAGGGCCCGCTCTTCCACAACCCCCTGCGCAGCGAAGCCGACGTGGACGCCCTGCGCGTGGCGCCGGCCGAAGAGGCCACCCCCTACATCGCCGACACGGTCAAAAACATCCTCAGCGGGCTGCCCCCGGAGATCGCCCTGATCGGCTTCGCCGGCGCGCCCTTCACGCTCGCTTCCTACGCCATCGAAGGCAAGGGCTCGCGCAATTACGTCTTTTGCAAGCGCATGATGTACGAGCAGCCCGAGCTGTGGGACCGCCTGCTCGACAAGCTCGTCGACCAGGTCGCGAGCTACGTGCAGCTGCAGATCGACAGCGGCGTGCAGGCCGTGCAGCTCTTCGACAGCTGGGTCGGCTGCCTGTCGGTGCGCGACTTTGACCACTACGTGCTGCCCCATCTGACGCGCCTGATGGACAAACTGCGCGGCCGGGTGCCGCTGATCTACTTCGGCACCGGCAACGGCCACCTGCTCGATAGCGCCATGAAGGCCAGCCCCGACGTGATGGCCCTGGACTGGCGGGTGCCCCTGGGCGCCACCTGGCGCCGGCTCGAGGTGGGCGCCGTACAGGGCAACCTGGACCCCATCGTGCTGTGCGCCGACCGCGCCACCGTCGAGACCCAGGCCCGCGCGGTGCTCGACGAGGCCGCCGGCCGCCCCGGCCACATCTTCAACCTGGGCCACGGCATCATCCCGGAAACCCCGGTGGACAACGTCAAAGCTCTGGTCGACTTCGTGCACGAGCAGTCCGCCCGGCGCCCGGCTTGATTCGCCCAGGCGACCCCGACGCCGATCCGCGCTAGGATCGGGCGGCCACCAGGGCGCATTGTGGCTAGTCACCCGTGTCGGTAGTTCTGGGTAAAACTCGGAGAGCAATCGGCGGCCCTCGGCGTGGCGAATCGACGAAGGACATACAGGGTATATTCGAGGAGATAGCCCGACGGGCGGTCGTCGCGGCGAGGGCCGTCGAGTTTTGCCCAGGACTTCTGACACAGGTGACTAGAGCGTCGACCGGTTTGAAACCACCTCAACTTCGCGGGTCTAGCGGGCCCTGCGCTCCGCTACGGCGCCTCGAAGTAGCTCGGCTACGACTTCGGCACCGTAACGGCACGCCGAACCCACTCTCCCTCGCCGATTTGCGGCGACTTCAAGGCGCTCGATGCTCTAGAGCGCCGGAGGGATCCTCGGAACTCGGGTCCGCGCCACCCACCGCCCGCACGGCCGCGCCCGGGAGACGCCCATGACGGCCGCGCTCCGCATCGACCCGGGCGACCGCATCGCCGACAAGTACCGGGTCGAGCGCACCCTGGGTAAGGGCGGCATGGGCGTGGTGCTGCTGGCCCACCACGAGCTGACCGGTCGCCGCGTGGCGCTGAAGGTGGTGCCCACGGGCGACCCTGTCGTGCGCGAGCGGCTGCTCCGGGAGGCGCGCTCCATGGGCCGGCTGTCGCATCCGAACGTGGTCGGCGTGCTCGATATGGGCCTGATCGACGGCGCCGTGTTCTTGGCCATGGAGTACGTGCACGGTGAGAGCCTGCGCAGTCACACGGACGCCGAACCGCTCGCCGTGGGCGTGGCCATCGATCTGCTGCTGCCGGCCTGCGCCGGCGTGGCAGCCGCCCACCAGGCCGGGATCCTGCACCGCGACCTGAAGCCGGAAAACCTCTTTGTCTGCACCGATCGCGACGGCACGGCGCTGACCACCAAGGTGCTCGACTTCGGGGTGGCCAAGCACCTCGACGACGGCAACGTGGACACCTCCCTGACCGACCAGGGCTCCATCGTGGGCACGCCGAAGTACATGGCCCCGGAACAACTCGGCGGCGACCGCGCCCTCGATGAGCGCACCGACGTCTACGCCCTGGGCTTGATCCTCTACGAGCTCCTGGTCGGGCAGCTGCCCTACGACGCCACGGGCCTGCGCAAGGTGGTCTGGGAGATCCTGCGCGGCGGCTTCACGCCAGTCTGCAAGCGGCGCCCCGAGGTGCCCGCAGCGCTCTCGGAGCAGGTGATGCGGGCGCTGGAACCCGAGCGGGAGGCGCGCCACGCCAGCGTGGCCGAGTTCGCACGGGCGATCGAGCCCTGGGCCGCGAGCCGCCGATACATGGCGCCGCGGGAAATTCACACGCCCGGCGACCTGACCCTGCGGCCGCTTCCGGGCGAGCGCGAGCCTCCATGCGAGAGCGGCGAGGCGCCCACGATGCCGCTTCCGATCGCGACACCGCCGCAGGAGTGGCCGTCGCAGCAGCAACTGCAGACGACCCTGCACAGCAACCCGGCCCCGGATTCCGAGAAGCCGCGCCGGTGGCTGTGGCCGGCTCTTGCGCTGGCGGTGCTGGCGCTCGCCGCCCTCGTCTGGACCCTGGGGCGGCGTGAGGACACGCCGGAGCCGGCGGCGGCGCAGGAGCCCACACGGTCCGGCGAGCAAGCGCCGAAGCCCGAGGTCGAGCCGACGCCCGGGCCGGTCGCGAGCCCCGCGGAGGAGGCCGTCACCGGCAGCGGGCCGAACCCGCCGAGCCAAGCCCAAGCGGCCGAAGCCGCCCCGACCACGCCCCCCACGCCGCCGCAGCCCGTGATCCAAAGAGCACCGAAAAAGCGACCTCCGCGACGCGCCGCAGCGCTTCCGCAGGCCCCTTCCCCGAAGGCGAGCCCCGACACCGCTCCTGCCCAACCCACCGAGCCGCGGCGACCACATACCGACAATCGCGACCCCTGGGCCGGCGAGTGAGGGCGATGGGATTGGCTTTTTGAGCCGCGATGCGGGCAAGATTCCAGACGAGGGTGAGCCCGTGAGATTCCCTGCCTGCATCGCGCTTCTCCTGGTCCTCGCCGCAAGCCCGCTGGCCCGGGCGCAGGCACCGACTGAGCCGGCAACCGGCGGCGAGGTCGAGGGGGCCGAGCAGACTCCCGAGGCGGTGGGCGAAGGCAGCGGGGCTGCGCCCAGCGACGACGAGCGCGCCCGCCAGCTCTACCGCCACGGCGACCGCCTCTACGCCCAAGGCAACTACGAGGAGGCCGCCAACGCCTTCGAGCAGGCCTATGCCTTGAGCGAACGCCCGCTCTTGCTCTTCAACCTGGCCAACGCCTACGAGCGGCAGGGTGCCTGGGCCCGAGCGCTCCAGGCCCTGCGCCGCTACTCCCCCCACGCCGACGAGCGGGACGCAAAGCTGGTGCAAAGCCGCATTGCGTACCTGGAACGCCGGCTGGCCACCGCCACCGACAGCGCACCACTGTCCGCGGAGCCGCGCCGAGAAAACTCGCCCCCCAAACCAGCCGCGTCGGAAGCCGACGCCGACTCCAGCGCCGCGACGCAGCCCCCCAACGCCAAGCCCTCGGGCGCCGAAGCGGCGAACTCCTCCTCGCTCCTCGGCCTGGCCGTGCTGATCGGCGGTGCCTCGATCGTCGCTGGAGGCGGAGTGCTGTGGGCGCTGTCGGCGGCCGAAAGCTCGAAAATCGACGAACGCTGCTCCAACGAACCCGGCCATCGCATCTGCCGGACCTCGGCCGATGGGCCACTCGACAAGGAACACAGCTACGCCTTGGCCGGTGACATCGCCATGTCCGTGGGCGTGCTCACCGCCGGGATCGGCCTCTGGTTGCTGCTGGCCCGGGACGAGAAGCTGGACGGCAAGTCTGCAGGGGCGGGATCGGCCACACTGCAAGCCCGCCGCGGCGGCGCACTGCTGCAATGGAGCGGGCATTTCTGATGCCGCGCCCCCGCCAACCGTTGGGCCCTTCCCGGCTCCCCGCCCAGCTTTGCGCCGCGGCCGCGCTGCTGGCCGCCTGCTCGCTCGGCACCACCACCACCGATCGGTGCAGTTCGACAGCCCAGTGCATCGAAGCCTTCGGGCCCGGATACCGCTGTGGCGACAGCGGCTATTGCGACCGCATCCCCCCCATCGCGCGCTGTACGGCCGAGGGGCGTGACGGGCTGCCCGAGAGCTACCCCTCCGACCTCCTGACCCAGCCGGGGGAGTACCAGGGGGCGATCCTGCTGGGCAGCCTGCAGGACCTGTCGGTGCCGCGACAGGTGGCCCGCGAGCGCGCCGCACGTTTGGCGGTCCAACACGCAAACCACGCCAAGGCCGAAGCGCGCCCCTTTGGCCTGCTGATGTGCAATCTGGCCGAGGACGACGAGCTCGACGGTTTGGACTCGAAAGCCGCTTCGGAGCGAATCGCCCGCCACCTGGTCGAAGATCTGGGGGTGGCGGCGCTGATCGGGCCGTCGAGTTCGGCCAATACCGGCGCCGCTTTCGAGGCTGTCGCCGACCATGACGTGGTGTTGATCTCGCCTTCGGCCACCGCTCCCAAGCTCAGCGACGCCGACACCGATAGCCCCAGCGACGCGCAGCCCGGAAAGCTGTGGCGCACTGCGCCACCGGACCAGATCCAGGGCGACGCCATCGCCGCCGACATGAACGCGCGCAGCCTTTCCCGCATCGTGATCATCTTCAGCCAAGACAGCTATGGGCAGGGCCTTTCGGACGTGGTCGCCGAGAGCTTCGAGGGCCAGAGCACGAAGCTGGCTTTCGGCAATAGCGACGCGCGCATCCAGCACACGCGCGACGCCGTGATCGATCACGACCCCGACGAAGTGCTCTTCATCTCGTCGAGTGCATCCGAGATCGCGAGCTTTCTGCGCCTGGCCAGTGAGATCACCGAATACGACGGGCGCTCCATTTTCCTCACCGACGCGGCCCGCAGCGAGGCATTGCTCGAAGAAACCGAAAGCCTCGACCGCTTCGCCGGGCGCATCCGCGGCACCTACCCCGAGCCCCCCGACTATAGCTCGACTGCTGCCGTCACCTTCCGCGCTCGCTACGAGGACGAGTACGGCGACGATCCCACCGGGCAGAGCTACACCGCACAGACCTACGACGCCACCTGGCTCGCCGTCTACGGCAGCGTCTATTCGCGACTGCACGAGGGCGAGGTGAACGGGACGGGCATCGCCCGGGGCATTCGCAAGCTGGCAACACAGGGGGCAGACCGCCTCGACATCACGGAAACCAACTTTGCGAAAGTCGTCCAGGCGTTCGGCGACGACCAGGGCCTCGACATCGATGGCGCCTCGGGCCCGCTCGACTACGACCTTCGGACCGAGGAACTGTCGGCGCCGATCGTGGTCTGGAAGGTGGTGCAGCAGGGCACGGCCTTTGCGTTCGAAGACGACGCGATCTTCTGATGCCCTGCGAGGCCAGAGCCGTCAAAGCGCGCGACTGTGTGCGAGCGCCACGCGCCCATGGGACTTGCCCGGCGATCCGCGGTAGCCTGCCGCCACCACGGAGGCAGTGACTTATGACTGAGATCGGTCGATGGGGCGATGTGACGGCGGTGTGCGGCGACGACCACGTGGCGGTGGTCGAGATGCATCGGCCCCCGAATAACTTCTTCGATCAAAAGCTTATTTCGGAACTGGCAGACGCTTTCGAGGCCTGCGACGCCGACGACGCTTGCCGCAGTCTGCTGCTGTGCTCGGAGGGCAAGCACTTCTGCGCCGGTGCCAATTTCGCCACCCGCGGCGGGGGCCTTGCGACGGACTCGGGACGCCACCTCTACGAAGAGGCCGTGCGGCTCTTTTCGACGCGCAAGCCCGTGGTCGCGGCGGTACAGGGCGCCGCGGTGGGCGGCGGCCTCGGGCTGTCGCTGATGGCCGACTTTCGCGTGGCCTCCGAGGATGCGCGCTTCAGCGCCAATTTCGCACGCCTGGGCATCCACCACGGCTTCGGAATGACGGTAACGCTGCCGGCCGTGGTCGGTCAGCAGAAGTGCATGGAGCTGCTCTATCTCGGGCGCAGACTGCGGGCGACCGACGCCTGGGACATCGGCCTGTGCGATCGCGTGGTGGCGCCCGGCGAGCTGCGAGAGCGGGCCCACGGCATGGCCGCCGAAATCGCCAGCTCGGCGCCGCTGGCCGTCGAGTCGATCCGAGAGACCTTCCGCGGCGACCTGGCCGAACGCATCGCGGTCGCCACCGCCCGCGAGCGCCAGGAGCAGGAGCGCCTGCAGCGCAGCGCCGACTTCGCCGAGGGCGTGCGTGCCATGTCGGAACGCCGCCCGCCGCGCTTCACTCGGAGCTGAAACAAGCGGGCTTCAGGCCAGGACCGTCGGCGGCTCGGACGAGCCGTCCACGCTCGGGTCGGCGCCTGCGGCCGGAAGCTCGGGGGCGTCGAAACGCAGCACGAAATCCAGGATACGGTTACCGCGCTGCACCGTCAGTGCCACCTGCGTGTCGTCGCGCCGGCGGGCCGCGGCGTAGGCGTCCACCGAGTCGATGCGCACGCCGTTGGCGATCAGCACGACATCGCCCGGGCGCACACCCGCGCGCTGGGCCAGGGATCCGGGAAAACAACAGAGCACGGGCAGCCCTTGGAATACTTCATCGCTCACGGCGCCTACCTCCATCAATCCAAAATACGCGCATCTCGCGCCTGGACAAGTGGAGGGTGGGAAATAATGCGCGGTCGTAGGATAACACCTACATCGAGGAGCGCTCAAGTGTTCCAGGCTTTACAAAAAATCTCGAATTCGCTGACGAATTCAAGCTGCCGCTGGCTCTGGATGTAGAGCGTATTGACGGACCGGACACGATGGACGGCGCGCACCGCTGTCTCGCCGCGGAACACCAACATGCAGGCCAGCAGCGTGCCGGTACGGCCAAGACCAGCCTTGCAGTGGAAGACCACGGGATGCCCCCCATCGATGGCTGCCGCCACACGCCCGCACAGGGCGTGGGCGTCGGCGACGGCGGGCACGTCCATATCGACGATGGGGAAGTGCTCCCCCTTGATGCCGTAGGGGAGCAACCGCTCGGGATCGAAAGCGACCTCGGTAAGACTCACCAATTTCCGAACCCCTAGGGCGCGCAAGCCGGCGAGATCGTCGTCGCCCTCGGTCAACAGACCCGGCCACTGCATGCCCCCGAGACGATCGCGGATCACCCAATGGAAGCCGCCGGGCCGCGGTGCTGCTTCTTGGGGCGTCGGCTTCCAGGTGGGCATGGATCCGGGGGGCGGCGGTTCGGATGGCACCGAGGGCCAGCAGTTGCCCGAGCCGACAAAGGTCCGACCGAGGTCGGTCTGCGGCTCGCTGAAAAATCGGTCGGTGGGCCCGCTCTCGACCAGGCGCCGCGCCGTGAACAGGCAGACGTGATCGCTGATCTCGCGGGCGATGGCCTGATTGTGGGTGACCAGCACCACCGGACGCTCCTCGGCCAGGCGCACCAACATCTCCCGCAGGTCGCCGAGCTCGGCCTCGTCGATATCGCGAAAGGGCTCGTCGGCCAGTAGGCAGCGGGCGCCACCGGAGCAAAGCCGGGCCAGGGCCAGCATGCGCTGGCGGGCGATGGAGAGATCGACCACCGACTCGTCGAGCCGCGTCCTGAGTTCCTGCCACAACCCCAGCGGCTCGAGCACCTCCTGGGCCAAGGCGCGCTTGTCGACCACGCTCAGACTGCGGTCGCCGCGGACTTCGGCGATGGCGTTGTCCATGATGCTCGAGGTGTAGAGCCGCGCCTTTTGGGCCAAAAGCGCCACCCGGCGCCAGGACTCCTCGAGCGGAAGAGCGGAGAGATCCTCGCCATCGAGCTCGATGCGGCCGTGGCACCAGAAGGCCGGATGCAGCTCGTTCCAGCGCCCGAGCGTGCGCAAGAGGGTGCTCTTGCCGGTGCCCGACGGGCCCATCAGCGCCAGGATTCCCTTGGACGGAATCTCGAAATCGACTTCCTTGAGCAGCACGCGCTCTTGGAAGCCAAGGCTGAGGTCTTCAACGCGGATCAACGCTCGCGGCGTTGTACTCGAAACGGGCAAGGGCCCAGGCACCGAGGCTTCAGTCGACTTCATCTTCCCCGGTCGAAGAATCGGGCGGTCTGAGCGGGGCCAGCACGCCCGTTTCGATGGCGAAACGCACCAGCTCGGCGCGCGTGCGCAACCCCAGCTTCTGGCCAACACGCTGCCGATAGGTGTCGATGGTCTTGGTACTCAGCTGCAAGCGCTCGGCGATCTCGGCATGGGTGTGACCCCGGGCCACCAGCTCCAATACCTCGAACTCGCGTTCCGTCAGGCGCGCCATGGGTCCCTGATCGACGCTGGCCGGGTCGGCGACCAGCTGCTGCAGGCTGCCGTCGTTGAGCGCCACGACGATGTAGGAGTGGTGGCGATGTACCTGGCGAATCGCCTCGATCAACTGTCGACTGGCGACGCGCTTGGGCAGATAGCCGGCGGCGCCGGCCGCCAGGGCCGCCCGCACGTAGGTCGCGTCGTCGTACATGCTCAACACCAGTGCCCGCGTCGGCAGCTTCCAGCGCCGCATGCGCGTGATGGCCTCCACACCACCGCAGCGGGGCATGCTCAGGTCCATCACGGCCACGTCGGGCCGCAGCTCGCGGGCCAGGCGCGCGGCCTGCTCGCCATCGCTGGCTTCTGCCACCACGCTCATGTCCCGCTGCCCCTCAATTAGCGTACGCAAGCCATCCCGAAAGACGGCGTGGTCATCTGCGATCAATATGCGAATCGTTGCCATGGCTTGCCTGGACCGGCGCTGGTCCGAAACCCAAGACTACCACGCTGACACAGTGTCACGCTGTCGACCGCGTAGTGGGAACATCGGATGCTGCTGTGCGAGTTGAGGGGCAATTCCCCACAATAGCCAAAACATGGGATGTCGATTACGCAAAGTCGGGTCGTCGTTTCGGATTCTTGGTGTCCACCCTCAAGAGAACGTCAGGCCGCGCCGATAATTGTAGGGGGCGCACAGCCATTTCAGCTATGGGCCCACCCCAGCAGGCCAAGGGAGCTGCCGATGCACGCCCACGACGAGAGCACAGCCCAGCCGCCGCCAGGGCTCTTTGCGACCGCGGCGCTGATTTTCGCGCAAATGCTGCCCGCCACGCTGCTGACGCCGGCGATTCGGCCGCTCTTCGCGGCGCAGCACGGCGGCAACGAGCACGCCATGCACGCCTTCATGGCCCTGAACATGGTGGGCGCAGCCATCGCCCTACCGATCGTGGGGGGCCATGCCGAGCGCATGCGCGAGCCCCGGCGTCTGATCGCGGCGCTCTTGCTGGCCGACGGCTTGCTGCTCTATGCGCTATGCCTGCCACTGCCGACCTTCGCCGTGCTGTCGCTGCGGGTCGTCGAGGGAGCCGCCCACGTGTCGGCGGCAGCCTTGCTGATGGCGGAAGCGGCCGCCCTGGGTCGCCAGAGCGGCACCGGCCGCGCCATGGGCGTCGCCGGAGCCGCCCTGATGTTCGCGGTGGCCTTCGGAAGCAGCATCGGAGGCCAGCTGGTCAGCTGGGAGCTACGCGCGCCCTTCTGGGTCGGCGCCGGCCTCGAGCTCCTGGTGGCGCTATGGCTTGTGACCCACCCGGGATATGCACGCGCGGCCCTGCCCGCGACTTCGCGCCGACCCCTGCGCCTGCTGGCCCGGCACCGCGAGCTGTGGGTGCCGCTGGCCGCCGCCTTCGTGGGTCGCTTCACCATCGGCTGCGTCATCGTGAGCTTCGCACTCTTCGCCCACAAGCATCACGGCGCCAGCGACCGCGCCGTGGGCTTCTTCTTCTCCCTGATCACGCTGCCCTTCGCGCTTTCCATGTACCCCCTGTCGCGTCTCTCCGATCGCGTTCCGAGGGCCAGCATGATGGCCCTGGGCGGCGCCATCTACGGCCTGTGCCTACTGCTGATCGGCTACGTGCCCTATGGGGCTCTGCCGCTCGTGATGGTCGGAGCCGGACTGTCTTCGGCAGCGCTTTTTGCACCAACTCTTTGTTATGCAGCGAGCCTGGGGGGTGAACGCAAGGAAGGCGCCATGGCCCTGCTGAATACCGCGGGCAGCCTGGGCATGTTGCTAGGGCCGGCGGTCGCCGGGGTGACCGCCGCGCTGGCCGGTGGCCACGACCCCATCGCCGGCTACCGCGCCGTCTTCGCACTGGCAGGACTCAGCGTATTTTGCTGGTTGGCCGCGGGCCTGGGGTGGCTCATGCGACGGGTGCGCTCCGAGGTGACGGAGGCAATATAACTTTCAGTTCCCACACGCCCGGCATGCAAATTGGCATCAGGCCTTGACGGGCAGCGTCGCGCGCACGACCGACTCGCGACCACCATAGAGCAACTCGATGCGGCCGCCAGCGGCCGCGGCCCGGGCCTGCACGGAGCTGAGGCACTCGGCCTTCGGCGGCTCGTCGTCGAAGGCGATCTCCAGCACCAGCACCTGCGCCCGTTTGTCGAGTTCGACCTGCACCCGTGTGGGCGGAACGCCACCGGAGAGCATTTGCTCCTGCACCACAGAATACAGGGCCATGGCCTGGGCCGGATCGAGAGAGAGTTCGAGTTCCTCGGGCTCCATCCGGATGTCCACGCGCTCGCCGTAGAGCACCCTGAGGGCATGGCGCAGGCCGAGCTCCAACAGCGGTGGAGTCAGGGCGCGATTGAGGGCGCGGACCTGATCGACGCTCTCGAGTAGCGACTGGGAGAGCGTCTCCATGTGTAGAAGCATCCCAGAAAGGGTTTGGGCCACGCTGTTGTGCAAGTAGCGGGCGATGCGCTCGCGCTCGACGGACAGCGCCTGATGCTCGGAACCGCCGGGAGCGATCGGAAAATTCGAGCGACTGCCTGCGCGTGTCCAGCTGGCGCCGGTACCGGTCAGCCCCACCATCCCCGACTTGTCGCCGTCTCCCTGGAAGGGCAGGAGCTGTGCGTCGAGCTGGGATTCGAGTTCATGGCCCAGAAGCGTCTCGAGTTCGCGGTCGCTCGCTCCCTCCACTTGCTCGCGCTCCAACCCCAGCGACTCCAGGTAGGGACGATTCGCGTAGAGGTAACACCCCTCTCCGTCCTTCACGTAGAGCCCGAAGTCGAGCGCGTCGAGAGCGACTTGTAGCCACTCCAGGCGCTGCATTGTGGGATCATGTGGCATGGTCAGCGTGAACATCTCATGCCGGAAACCCTGCGGCCACGATGCGGTCAAAAAAAGTCAGACTGCAGTCCAACCAGAGCAATTTTCCCGACATATTCTGGCATTTTCCGCGGTGAATACCCGACATGCAGATCTGCTGACATGGGAAAGGCCAGCACTACCGCGGGCCGCCCGTGGCTTACGGCGCCTGGAGTTCCTCGAGACTGCGAAACAGGTCCGCGGCGGCGTAGGGCTTCTGCAGAAACCGCAGTGCGGCGGTGCTGACCTCGGGAGCCAGATCGGCCGTGGGCAGGGCCGAGGTGATGAGCACCCGAATCGCAGGCGACTCACGGCGCGCACGGCTGGCGAGTTCGAGGCCGCTGATGCCCGGCATGGAGTGATCGGTGATCAGCAGATCGAAGGGTTCGGTGTTGCTGCGCAGCAGGCGCAAGGCCTCATTTCCAGTGGCTGCCGTGACAACCAAATAGCCACGGTGGGTCAGAATTCGCGCGACAAGGTCGCGAATCGCGGGCTCGTCATCGACCAAAAGCAGGCGTTGCGCAGCGGTGGTGACGGCCGCCCCCGGACTGTCGCCGCGCTCGGACTTCCCATCGGGCCCTAGCGGGTCATGCTGTGCCACCTTCGCTCCTCTGCTCGGCGCCCATGGTCTCCTCCTTTGACGGCCTCCCGCCCCGCGTACCGACACGGCACGCTTCGCTCGCGGCGATTGAAACGCTAAAGACGTAAACTTTGAATAGCGAAAATTGCCTATTTTCATCGAAACCGTCCAATTTGGCCGCCTAGGTGGCTGGTGTCAAACAGGTGGGCGTGGATCTCGGAGCGCCGTGACCCCGTGCGGGCCAGGCGAGAACCGAGGAAATACCCGCTATTTTCGCAGCGGGCTCGACTGGCTCGCGCGGAGTTGCGCCGCCCGAGAGGCGCGTGCAGCCGTTTGACACCAGCCACC
>JAOUOP010000088.1 GCA_029880325.1 Myxococcales bacterium
GTGGACCGATCGCCTCACCTGTTTTTGAACGCGCCATGACCACCTCGCAAAGTGATCGCCATACGATGATCCTCTCGAAATCAGAGTGCAACCCCGGCTTGGATCGCGCTCTGCGCGATCCTGGTTAGACTTGCCAAGCGGAGCCACTGTCAGACCGGCTGTTGGCTTGGTCGCTAGAATTCGAACGAGCGGTGTCATGAAGCGGTGCCGCGACCACACGGTCACGTCCCTCTCGTTTGGCGATGTACATGGCTGCATCCGCCGCGCGGATCAGTTGTTCCCAGCTCGTTCCATGTGCTGGAAAAGTCGAGACTCCTGCAGAACAAGTAAACCCGATCCGAGTGCGATCCACTGACCGAAGTGAGTCCAATTGGTGCCGCATCTCTTCGGTACGGGAGACAGCCGTTTCGATTGGGGTTGCCGGCATCACGACCAGGAATTCTTCTCCGCCGTAGCGGCAAACCACATCCTCGTTTCGGTAGCAACGCTGAAGATGGGCGCCGAAATCGCGCAATAGGTCGTCCGCTGATACATGACCGTGAGTGTCGTTGTAGCGCTTGAAATGATCCAGATCGATCAAGACCACACTGATCGCGCCCTCCTGACGCTTGGCGCGCAGTAGTTCGCGCGCCAAGGTTTCTGACATGTAGCGGCGGTTGAACAACCCGGTCAGTGGATCGCGAATCGACTGTTCCCTCAGGCTATGCCGTAGTTCGATGTTCGCCATGGCCAGTGCAATTTGGTCGGCGAGCGTGATCGCGAGCGGTTCTTTCGCGTAAATGATCTCCTGCGGCTGATCGGCGGAGAAGCAGATGTGCAAGACGCCTCGAGCTTCGCCCTGGGCCATCAGTGGAACACACATCGATCTTCCCGAATCGGCCGCGGATTCGTGGTCGCAGCTCACCCCGTCTCCGTGGATGCCCACTTGGTGTGGTCGTCCACGCCTCAGCGCCCAACAAGAGTCGCTCCGCACGATTGAAGGGGCGTTCGCATCGAGGCTTGCTATCACCTCCCCGATGGTGCGATCGCTACTCAATTCGTACACGTTCACCGAATCCCCCTCGAACATTCGAGCGAGATAGACTCGCAACACCTTCCCAATGTCGCTGGGTGAGGCACAACTCTGTAGCAGTTCGCCGATTTCCGACAGCTGCCCCATCTGGGAAGCCCGCACTTCGTATTCCCGCAGGCGCTTTTCTTCCTGAACACGGTTGTGTTTCTCGATGGTGATGTCCCGCCCCACGGAGTAGATCTGTCGGTCTTCCAGGGAAGCCGCGGCCGTCCACCGCAGCCAGCGCGTAGCACCGTCTTTGGTGATGAATCGGTTTTCGAAGCATGAGGTGGGCAGCCCAGTCGTCAGCAAACGCTCGGCTTCTCTACGGGTCTCCGCTCGGTCGTCGGGGTGCACAAATTCGATATATGGCTGCGTCTCCAACTCTTGTGGCGTGTAGCCCAATAGCTCGTGAAATGCAGGATTGATATGCTTGAAAAAGCCGTCGGTTCCGGAAACGCAAAGCAGGTCGAGTGATAAATCGAAAAACCTGGATAGGGCACTTTCCGCCCTCCTACGATTGTCGATTTGGTTTCGTAGTTCGGCGTTGGTCTCTGTCAGGCGTAGCTCGAATTCGAGCTGCTTGCGCCGAATGCGAAGCGCTCCGATGATGTTGGCGCAGGTGGCTGTGAGCGGTTGGAGTTCGGCCAGCAGGGTCTCGTCATAGCCGCCGGGTCGATTGGCCAGGCCGAAGGTTCCGACCAGCTCGCCAGCAACCGTGAATGGCACACCGAGAAAAGCATCGAGTCGTGGATGACCCTCGGGTAGTCCGCCGCGCCTGGGGTCATTGTATGGGTCGTTCGCGATGACGGGCTCAGCGGTGGTCATCGTCCGCCCAAAGAGCGTGTCGAGGTTGTAGAATTCTAGGCCGTCGGGGGCGTTGCGTTCGTAGAAGTCACGGGTGTCCTGATTCCAAGCGATGTTGGTGACCGCGTGCGTTTTTAGAAACGGTTCGCCCGCATCCGTCCAGTGGACCTCGCCGATGTAGCCGTACTCGCTGCCCGTGACCGTGAGCAGGCACTCCAGAAGGTCCTCGAAGGTGCCCCTGACGTCGCCGTCGACGAGAAAACGCGAGTGCGCGTGCGATATTGCAGCCAGCAGCAGACGTTCCCTGCAGGTGCGCTCGGCGCAGCTTTCGTGGGAAGGAGGTAGCGAGGGTAGGGTCGTCGAGCGCGGCATTCTCGCCACCAGATCGGGCACGGGGCGAAAATCTTGAGTCCGAATCGCAACGCGAATCGAGGGCGGTACCGGTAGGTCTGCCTGAAACGACCGGGGCGGATGTGCGTTCGTAATCGTGGCACTGCTACAGGCGGCGATGTCCTGCGCGCGAGGCGCACCGGGCGGTGCGACGCAGCAACGCCCGGTGCGCCTCGGTCGCAGCGCCAGCGGCAACTCCGCAACCACAGGCCAGACGCTGGCGTGCAGCCAGCAGGTCCGGACCTGCACCAAAAGCTGCCCGGGGGCGGCACTGGGCGTCGTCAGCTCGGCCAGGTGCAGCACTTCTGCCGCAGCGCCTTGGGGGTCTTGGAAGAAGGCTTGCGGGCAGCCTGCACGATGGCCCTGACGGGCACCAGGGTAACCCCGGGTGCTCCCTGTGCACCCGTACAGGCTGTGGTTTGCCCATAGCTGGCGCCTGGCAGCCCGCGAGGCTAGGGTATGCGCGTGCGCGCGAATGCAAGGCTCCTGCGACTGCTGACTACGCTTGTGGCGATGGCCGTGTCGGGCGTCGCGGCACCCGCGTGGGCCGAAACCTGCGCTTCCAATCACGGCTGCTGTTGCCACCACGGGTCGGAGTCGCGCGCTGCGAGCTTTGAACGCGCTCCCTGCGGCTGCGAAGCCTCCGAGGGGGACCCGAGCGCACCCGAGACCGCGGCCGCCACTTCGAGCACGCCGCGGGTCGACGCCGCACAGCTATTGCCGCTGCGCGCTTTGCCCGCTGCGACGATGTCGGTCTGCCAAGCCTCGGCGCCGCCCCGGGCGCGGCCGCCGCCGCGTCGACTCGAGACTTGCACCGTGGTGTTGCGCCGTTGATCGCCGCGCCGTGGGGCCCGCATTTTGTGGCGGGAGCCGCACGGCGAACGAGCACTTGCGATCGATGACCGACACCTGCACCGCAGGCGCCCGCGCGCGTCTGCGGGGAGAGAATCCGAGATGGAAAGCGATTTATCCAGGCTTCCGCAAGGGAGCCGATTGCCATGGCTTTTGGCCGCCGCTGGCCTGGTGATGGGCACCGCCGGCTGCGCCACCGAGACCGAGCGCGCCGCCGAAAGCGACCTGCGCCGCCAGAGCGATGCGCTCGCCGAGCAGCGTCGGGCGCTGCCGAAGGCGCCACGGCACGCGCGCCGCGAGGGCCTCGGTGGGGACCTGGAGACCTGGGTGCAGCGGGCCATGCGCGACAGCCCCGAGCTGCGCGCCGCCTACCAGGCCTACCGCGCCAAGACCCTGCACATCGCCCGGGCGCGACGCCTGCCCGATCCGGTGTTGACTTATGGTTATTACATTCGCAGCGTCGAGACGCGCGTGGGGCCCCAGCGCCATCGTTTTGGTCTGCGTCAGATGCTGCCCTGGCCTGGGAGCCTGTCGGCCGGTTCCGACGCGGTGGCGGCCGAGGCGCGGGCCGAGGCGCGCATGCTCGAGGCGGCGCGTCTCGGGCTGCGACTGCGCGTGGCCCGCGCCTTCTACGCCCTGTGGCGGGTGCGCCAGCAGCGCATCATCGAAGCCGAACAACGGGCCCTGCTCGAGCAGCTGGCCGAAAGCGCGAGTCTGCACATGAGCACCGGGCACGTCAGCCTGCCCCAGGTATTGCAGCTGAACCTGGCGGTGACGCGCCGGACCGATCGTCTGGCGGCGCTGGGACAACAGGAGCGGGCCGCGCAGGCGCGGCTGCTGGCGGCGGTGGGTGCCGAGGGCGATGCGATATCCGGCGGCGTGGGCATCGATGACGGGGCGGTGCGGCCCGAAGTGCCGGCCCTCGAGCTTTCGCAGTTGCGCGAGCGGGCGCTGCGCCATCCGCGCATCCGTCGCTACGACGAGCTGGCCGAGGCGCGCGACGCCGCCGGGGAAAAGGCCGGCGCCGATGCCCTGCCCAGCTTCACCCTGGGTGTGGACTACATCGAGACCGGCGAGGCCATGCAGTCCGGCGTGCCCGACAGCGGCAAGGATCCGATCATGGCCATGGTCTCGGTTTCCCTGCCCATCTTCGGAGGATCCTATGACCGCGAACAGGAAGCGGTCGCGGCCGAGGCGGCGGCCATGCGCGCCCGCGGGGACCAGGCCCGAGATGAGCGCGAGTCGGAGTTGATCGCGGCGCTCGCCGAGGTCGAGGACTCGGCGCGGCGCATCGATTTCAATCGTTCGACGCTCGTGCCCCAGGCCCAGGCCGCCTTCGAGAGCACGGCCACGGCCTATACCACCGGCCGCGGTTCGGTGGCCTCGACGCTGCTGTCGCACCGCGACTTGCTTGAGATTCAGCAGGAGCTGATCGCCGCCCAACACGACCATGCCGTGGCCTGGGCGACGCTGGAAGAACTCGTGGGTGAAGCCCTCGCCAGGAGGCCGTTGCGATGAAAGAGAAGCTTTTGCAAAGGTTGTCGAGCGGCGCCGGCCGGGGGCTTCTGTTGCTCGCGGTGGCGCTGGGGGCGTTTGTCGTCGGGCGCAGCGCGGGCGATGGCGGTGGCGAAAGGGGTGCGGCCCCGCCCGCCACAGAAGACAAGGCAGAGACGATCTGGACCTGCTCCATGCACCCCCAGATCCGCATGCCCGAGCCCGGTCAATGCCCGATCTGCGGCATGGATCTGATCCCGCTCGAACATGGCGGCGAGTCCGGCAAAGCTTCTGACCATGAGTTGACGCTCTCGCCACAGGCCCGGGCGCTGGCCCGCGTGCGCACCATGAAGGTCACGCGCACCGACTCGCGGGTCGAGGTGCGCCTGCCCGGTCACATCGACTACGACGAGACGCGCATGCGCACGATCACGGCCTGGACCGGCGGCCGCATCGATCGACTTCGGGTCAAGGTCACCGGCTCGGAGGTCAAGCGCGGTCAGGTGGTGGCCATGCTCTACAGTCCGGACGTGTACGCGGCGTTTGGCGATTTGGTGGCGGCCACGCGCCAGGCCGAGCAACTGGCCGGCTCCTTGCACGGCTCGGGGGCCCTGGCCGAGCGAGCGCTTTCGGCGGCGCGCGAGCGGCTGCGCCTGCTCGGGGTTCCGGCGCGCACGATCGAGCAGGTGGAGGCCAGTTCCGAGGCGCCGAGGCAGGTGGAGGTGCATTCCCCCTACGCCGGCACCGTGCTCGAGCGCTTGGTCGACGAGGGCCAATACGTCAAGGAGGGCGCACCGCTGTTGCACGTGGCCGACCTCTCGCGCGTATGGGTGCAGATCGACGCCTACGAGTCGGATCTGCCGCACCTGCGGGTGGACCAGGAGGTGGTCGTCGAGGTGCGCTCGCTGCCAGGCGAAGCGTTCGTGGGGCGTGTGGCCTTTGTCGATCCGGTGGTCGACGCCATGCGCCGCACCGCCCGCGTGCGCGTGGAGGTGGACAACTCCGAGGGTCAGTTGCGGCCCGGCATGTTCGTCGAGGGCGTGATCTCCACGCGCGGCAGTGCCCGGCTGGCACAGCTGGTGATCGCGGACACGGCGCCGCTGTTTACGGGTCGCCGCTCGGTGGTCTACGTGGCAAGGCCCGGTCAGGAAGATAGCTACGAGTTGAGAGTGGTACGGCTCGGACCCAAGAGCGGCCCCTACTATCCGGTGCTCTCGGGGCTTTCGGAGGGCGAAGAGGTGGTGGTTCACGGCGCCTTCGTGATCGACGCCGACCTGCAGTTGCGTGGCGGGCGCAGCATGATGATGCAGGACGACGACTCGAGCGCACCGCCGCCCCTGGTGGTTCCCGACGCCATGCGGGTGGCGCTGGCCGCCGTCGTCGAGCCCTACTTGAGGGCCCAGGCGGCGCTGGCCACAGACGACTTCGAGGCCGCCAAGCGAGCGTTCGAGGAGCTTTTGCAGCAAGCGTCCGGGCTTGAAGCCAAGGGCCCGCGGGCGACGCGCGACGTCTGGCAGGAAGCGGCTTCGGTGCTGACGAGCCACGGCAAGCACGCCGCGTCGGCCGCCGACCTCGCCAGCCAGCGCAGTGGCTTCGAGCACTTGAGCGGTGCGATGATCGCGCTCCTGCAGCGGCTGGGCAATCCGCTCGATGAGCCCTTACGCGAGGCCTACTGCCCGATGGCCATGGACTCCAAGGGGGCAGGCTGGCTGCAGCGCGATGGCGACTTGATCAATCCCTACTACGGCGCCGCCATGTTGCGCTGTGGTGAATTCAAGAGCGCGCTCTTGCCCGGCGAGTATGCGGTTGCGGGGGCCGAAGCGAAGCCTGCTTCCGAGCCTGCGCCGGCCAAGGCGCCTCGAAAGAAGGCTTCCAGCGGCAAGGGCAAAACCCGCGCCACGCCGCCAGCTAAACCCAAACCCAAAGCGCCGGCCGCCCCCCCAGCGAAAGCGCCGGCCGCCAGCGGTCACGAAAACCACCAGGGACATAGCCACCATGGCGGCCACTGAAACGCCCTCCTCGCCTGCACCGGCGCAGGACGGGGCATCCGAGCAAGACCGGGCCAGCGCCGCTGAGCGCTTCTTTGCCAGCGTCAGCGGCTTCCTGATCGACAACAAGTTGGTCGCCCTGATCCTGCTCGGTTTGCTGATCGGCGCCGGCCTCTCGGCCGCGCCCTTCCGCTGGCAGCTGGGCAGCTGGCCCCGCGACCCGGTCGCCGTCGATGCCCTGCCCGACATCAGCGAAAACCAGCAGATCGTCTTTACCAACTGGCCGGGGCGTTCGCCGCGCGACGTCGAGGACCAGATCACCTATCCCCTGAGCACGGCCCTGCTCGGTATCCCGGGCGTCAAGTCGGTGCGCGCCTCGAGCGTTTTCGGCTTTTCGAGCATCTACCTGATCTTCGAGGAAGATGTGGACTTTTACTGGTCGCGCTCGCGGGTACTCGAAAAACTCGCGTCGTTGCCGGCCGGCACCTTGCCGCCAGGGGTGGCGCCAGCACTGGGGCCCGACGCCACGGCTCTCGGCCAGGTCTTCTGGTACACCCTGGAGCCGCGCTTCGAGGACGGCTCGCCCGCGCCCGGCCTCTTCGACTTGCACGAGTTGCGTTCGGTCCAGGATTGGATCGTGCGCTACGGGTTGATGGCGGTCTCCGGCGTCTCGGAAGTCGCCTCGGTCGGCGGCCACGTGCGCGAATACCAGGTCGACGTCGACCCCCACGCCATGTTGGCCGCTGGGGTCAACATCGGTCAGGTGGCCGCGGCCGTAAAAAAGGCCAACCTGGACGTGGGCGCGCGTACGGTGGAGATCAACCGCGTCGAGTACGTGGTCCGGGGCCTGGGCTTCATCGAGCGGGTCGAGGACATCGAAGAAGTTGTGATCGCCAGCCGCGAACACACCCCGATTCGCGTCAAGGACGTGGCGCGCGTGGGCCTGGGGCCGGCGGCGCGGCGCGGCGCGCTCGACAAAGACGGCGCGCCGGCTGTGGGCGGCGTTGTGGTCGTGCGCTTCGGCGACAACCCCATGCGCGTCATCGAGGGCATCCGCAAGAAGGTCGCCCAGCTCGCCCCAGGGCTGCCGCGCCGCACGGCCGAAGATGGGCGGAGCGCCCAGGTTCAGATCGTGCCTTTTTACGATCGCACGGTCTTGATCGAAGAGACCCTGGGCACGCTCTCGGAGACCCTGACGCAGCAGATTTTGATCACGGTGATCGTGGTGCTCCTGGTGCTCGGCAACCTGCGCATGTCGCTGCTGGTGTCGGTGCTTCTGCCCCTGGGCGTCCTGGGCACCTTCGTGGCCATGCGCTACTTCGGCGTCGCGGCCAATGTGATGGCGCTGTCGGGCATCGCCATCGCCATCGGCACCATGGTCGACATGGGCATCGTGCTCAACGAGAACATGCTGCGCCATCTGCAAGGGGCGCGAGGTTCGGCCGCGCGGGCGCAGGCCATCGGCCGTGCGACCGGCGAGGTCGCCCCCGCGATTCTGACGGCGGTGCTGACCACGGTGGTGGGCTTCCTGCCCGTCTTCGGCTTGACCGAGGCGGAGGGCAAGCTCTTTTCGCCCCTGGCCTATACCAAGACTTTCGCGCTGCTGTCGTCGTTCGCGGTTTCAGTGTTGGCGGTACCGGCGCTGGCGCACCTGCTCCTGCGCGACTCTGGCCCGGGCGGGCGTCTTTTGCCGGCGCGCGTCACCCGTGGCCTGAACCTGGCCCTTTCCGGCCTGGCCATGGTGCTCTTGGCCGACTACTGGAAGCCCCTGGGCGCCGGCTCGTGGCTACTGTCGCAGGTCGCATTCGTGGCCGTCTTCTTCGGCCTCGCCTTTGCCTCCTTTTGGCTGCTGCAGAAGCTTTACGTGCCGCTGCTGCGCCTGTGCTTGAAGCACAAGCTGGGTTTTCTCTTCTCCAACTTGGTGTTGGTCGCCGCCGGCCTGGCCGCCTGGCTCGGCGTCCCAGGCTTCGTACGGGGGCTGGAGAGCGACTTCATGCCGCCCTTCGACGAGGGCTCCTTTCTCTACATGCCCACCACCACGCCCCACGCATCGCTGGGTCAGGCGCTCGAACTGCTCTCGACTTCGGATGCGGCCATCGCGGCCATTCCCGAGGTGGAATCCGCCATCGGCAAGATCGGGCGCGCCGACACGCCCCTCGATCCGGCGCCGATTTCGATGCTCGAGACCGTGGTCAACTACAAGCCCGAATATCGCCGCGACGCCGAGGGGCGCATCGGCCGCTACCGCTTTGACGAGGAGACGCAGAGTTTTCCCCGCGACCCCGCGGGTGAGCCCATCGCCGACCCCGACGGTCGGCCCTTTCGCCAGTGGCGCGACCACATCCACTCGCCGGCCGACATCTGGCGTGAGATCTCCGAGGCCACGGTCATTCCGGGGCTGACGGGCGCGCCCAAGCTGATGCCGATCAAAACCCGCATCGTGATGCTGCAGACCGGCATGCGCTCGGCGGTGGGGCTGAAGATCCAGGGACCCGACCTGGCGACCCTGGAGGGCTTTGCCCTGCAGGTCGAACGGCTCCTGACGCAGGTCCCCGAGATCGCGCCCTCGACGGTGCTGGCCGATCGCATCGTGGGCAAACCCTACCTGGAGATCGACATCGATCGGGCCGCCATCGCCCGCTACGGGCTCTCCATCGAAGACGTACAGAATGTGATCCAGATCGCGGTCGGCGGCCGGCGTCTGACCAGCACCGTCGAGGGCCGCGAGCGCTACCCGGTGCGCGTGCGCTACATGCGCGAGCAGCGCGACAGCGTCGAGGCCCTGCGCCGGGTTCTGGTGCCCACGCGCGACGGACAGGAAGTGCCCCTGAGCGACCTGGCGAGCTTCGCCTACAGCCGCGGGCCCCAGATGATCCGCAGCGAAGACACGTTCTTGACCGCCTACGTCACCTTCGATCCCCGCGAGGGCATCGGTGAGGTGGAGTCCGTCGAGGCGGCCGCAGCGGCGCTCGAGGGAGCGCTCTCGCGTGGGGAACTGAGCCTGCCGGCGGGTGTCAGCTACCGCTTCGCCGGCACCTACGAAAACCAACTGCGCACCCAGGCGCGGCTGTCGGTGCTGGTGCCGGTGGCATTGGCCATCATCTTCTTGCTGCTCTATTTGCAGTTTCGGGCCACCAGCACGGCGTTGATGGTCTTTTCGGGCGTCGCGCTGGCCGCTGCCGGAGGTTTTCTACTGCTTTCGGCCTATGGCCAGCCGTGGTTTCTGGGCCTGGACCTCTTTGGCCTGGACTTGCGCCAGCTGCTGCAGATCCGCATGACACGCCTCACGGTGGCGGTTTGGGTGGGCTTTCTGGCGCTCTTTGGTATCGCCACCGACAATGGTGTGATCATCGCGACCTACCTCAAGCAGCGCTTTCGCGGCGCGCTGCCGGCCGATTGTGAGGCCATTCACGATATCGTGGTGGCCGCGGGCGAGCGGCGCCTTCGGCCCTGTTTAATGACGACGGCGACCACGGGCCTGGCTTTGTTGCCGATTTTGACATCCACTGGCCGCGGTTCGGACCTGATGATTCCCATGGCCCTACCCACCGTTGGGGGGATCGGCATGACCGTATTGGCCCTATTGACGGTGCCCGTACTGTTCAGCATCGGCGAGGAGCGCAAGCTGCGAGCCCGGTCCAAGTAAGCCAAGTTTCCCGTGCCGGGACCCAAAGTGGCCGTGTACGGCTACATTTTGCTTGACCCCCGTTCTGGAGTGACAGATCCTCGCCTCGCGCAGCTCGTCAGGTGCATGGCAGGTGATCACGACCCTTGCAAGCGGCTCGCAAAGGGCCCGAAGCTGGCGTGACGTCATGGATGAGTTGCACTAGGCCAAATTGCGCCACGCGGGTCCGTTATGCCCGCAGCTTTTGAGGACAATTTTTTGGCTAAAGTGTGGTGTAGCCGCTCCGTTAACGGAATCTACGCCGCTATTCTTCCGAAACACCGCAAAATTCGCGGTTGCAGCAGGGACGAGGCAGAACCTTGAAGAAGAAAACCCGTAAACCCCGAGCCACGACGATTCTCAGCCAGGCGGTCACCGACCTATCCGCCAAAAACGGTGTGACCCCCGCCGAAGAGCAGGTTCTCAAGGAGCTGGTGCTCCGCGGAAACCGCGCTCCGGTCATCGCCACGACGCTGGGAATTAGCTCGTTCACGGTCAATAACCACGTGAAGTCGATCCGCCGCAAGTTCGGAGCGGCCACCCGCGAGCAGGTCCTGGTCGCCATCGCCCAGCACGCGATCAAGTCGGCGATGAAGCTTTAGAGCGCCGAGCGGTCAACGCTCCAGCCCGGTGCGTCAGTGCATCGGGCGCGTACGCGGGTCGAGTTTGCCCGTGGCGGCCTCAGCGGCTTCCGCGATCAGCACATCTGCGCCCTGGGCGAGCAGCGAGCGACCCACTTCGGCGCCCAGTTCGCGCGCGAGTTCCAGCAGCGCCGGCCCGCTTTCTTGGGTCAGGCGCTCGCTGGCGCCGCGCACGATGCGCGCGTCGTGGAGCGAGCCGACCAGACCCTCGAAGCGCAGCCGGTGGCCATCGTCGGCGAGCTGGGCGTGGCCGGCCAGGGGTGTGTGACAGTCGCCGCCCAGGGCGTGCAGGAATGCTCGTTCGGCCTCCACGCAGGTGCGCGTGGGCGCGTGCTCGATGCGCGTCAACAGGGCGTTGATGTCCGCGGCGTCGCTGCGGCTCTCGATGGCCAGCGCCCCCTGGCCCACCGCCGGCAGCGAAACCTCCACCGGCATCACCCACAGCGGGCGTCGGTCGAGTTCGAGCCGGCGTAGGCCCGCGCTCGCCAGCACGATGGCACCGTATTCGCCCGCCTCGAGCTTGCTGAGGCGCGTGTTCACGCTGCCGCGCAGCATGGCGTACTCCAAATCACCGCGGCGGGCTCGCATCTGCAGCGTCCGGCGTGCGGAGTTGGTGCCCACGCGGGTTCCGGCCGTCAGGTCGTCGAGTTCGGCGCCATCGGCGGTGACCAGCACATCGCGCGGATCTTCGCGTTCGGGCACGCAGCTGATGGTCAGTCCCTCGGCCAGCTCGGCCGGCAGGTCTTTCATGGAGTGCACGGCCAGGTCGGCGCGTCCGTCGAGCACCGCTCGCTCCAGCTCGCTGACGAAGAGCCCTTTGCCGCCGATGGTGGCCAGTGAGACATCCTGGCGGCGGTCGCCCTGGGTGAGCATCTCGACCAGCTCGACCTCGAGTTGGGGTTCAAGCGCCTGCAGCTGCGTTGCAACCCACTGCGTTTGAACGACGGCCAGTGGGCTCTTGCGGGTTGCGATGCGGATCTTCATCCTGAATATGACTCCAAGTTGCTAAGGCTGCGATTTCGTCCGCGGCGCATGCGAGGCTCAAGAACGGCGCGCGCGGCTTTCTGCGGTGGCGAGTTCGGAAGAGGCTTCGGCCATGCTCTCGCGTTCGCCCGCCGCCGCCCTGGATTTTGACGGGTCCGGGGCCGCTCGCCCTGGCGTGTCCACGTCCAGCGCGAAGAGTTCCTGGACCGCCTCCACCAGCGCCATGCCATCGCCCGGCTCGCCCGAGCTGGAGTCCTGCTTGAGACGGGTCAGCGGTGCGTGCAGGAGCTGGTTGACGATGGACTCGCACAGCCCGTTGAGCGCCTTGGCTTGCCTCGCATCGAGCGAGCCGAGGCGGGGTAGGGCCTTGTCCTTCTCGCGCAGAACCACTTCGCGCACGCGGTTGCGCAGGGCTACGATGGTGGGCGTCAGCTCCAGGCTGTCGAGCCACTTGCCGTACTCGGCGACTTCCTGGCCGATGATCGCTTCGGCGTCGGAGGCGGCCCGTTCGCGCGCGCTCATGTTGGCGTGGGAGACCCGCTTGAGGTCATCCATGTCGTAGAGGAAGACGTTGCGCAGCCCATCGACGCGCGGATCGATGTCGCGTGGCACGGCGATGTCGATCAGGAAGAGCTGGCGGAACTTGCGCATCTTGACCACGCCCTGCATCAGCTCGTGGGTGATCACGTAGCCCTCTTTGGCTGTCGAGCTGATCACGACATCGGCTTCGGCCAGCTCGGTGGCAAGGGCCTCGAGCGGGCGCGGGCGACCGCCGCAGGCCTCGGCAAGGCTCCGGGCGCGTTCGGGGTTTCGGTTGACCACCGTGAGTTCGGCACCGCGCGCCGTCAGCGATCGCGCTGCCGCCTCGCTCATCTTGCCGGCGCCAACCAGGAGCACCCGGCGGCGCACCAGGTCGCCGAAGATCTTCTCGGCCAGCTCGCAAGCGATGGAGCTGATGCTCACATTGCCAGCCGCGAGGCCGGTCTCGGAGCGCACTCGCTTGGCGACCTTGAAGCTGCGGTCGAAGCAGCGGCTGAGCAGGGTGCCGGTGGAGCCAACCTTGGTGGCGGTGGCGTAGGCCTCCTTGACCTGGCCCAGGATCTGCGGCTCGCCCAACACCATCGAATCCAGGCCCGAGGCCACTCGGAACAGGTGCTTGACCGCCTCCAGACCGTCGTACTCGTAGACGTAGCTTTCGACGCGCTCGGGGGCGGCCCGCTGGTTGAAATAGCCGAGCACCTGGCGCCGGGCCTCGCGCGCGTCGCTGGTGGTGGCCACGACCTCCACGCGATTGCAGGTCGACAGCAGCACCCCCTCATCGAGCGCGCCACCATCGACCAAGCGCCCGAGATCGTCGATCACGCGATGCTCACCCGAGGCCAGCCGCTCGCGCACGGAGACCGGCGTGCCGTGGTGGGACAGGCCATAGACGCGGATTTCCCGGGTCATCGCTCAGCTGCCCCCCGCACTACGAAGCAGGTAGCCGCCCAGGGCCGCCAGCGAACACAGAAAGCCCAGCATGGTGCCAATGGCCGCGCGCCGTCCGCGCCAGCCGGCGGCCGCCCGCGACAGCAGCACGCCGGCGAAAAAGACCCAGGCGAGCACTGCGAAGCCCTGTCCGGTGGTCAAGTGGGTGGGGTCGCCGCCTAGCTTGACGGCCCAAAAGCTGCCGCTGACCATGCCCAGGGTAAACAGTGGAAAGCCGATGGTGACCAGCTTGAGCCCGAAGGAGTCCAAAACATCCAGCGAGGGCAGGCGCTGAAAAGTGCCCACGACCTGTTTACTGCGCAGCAATTTTTCCTGAATCACGTAGGCCACGGCGGTGGCGAAGGCCAGCGCGAAGGCCACGATGCCCAGCACGTTGACCGCGATGTGGACCGGCAAGAGCGCCGAGCGCACGCCTTCGGGCACGGGTGGCACGCTGCCGCGCAGGCCCGCGCTGAGAAAGAGCACCAGCGCGATGGGGGTGATGAACGCGCCGAGCACGCTCAGCCGTGCGCGTCGCATCGATAGCAAAAAGGCCACGGAGATCAACAACGACAGCAGCACCAAAACCTGGTAGATGTCGGCCGTGGGGTCACGGTTTTCGAGCAGAAAATCGCCGGCCAAATAGGCCGCGTGGGTGGCGATGGCGGCGGCCAGAAGGCGCGTACCGCCGCGCACCGCCGACTCCTTGCCGCGCGTCAGGTGGACGAAGAAAAGCCCACAGGAAGCCGCGTAGGCCAGGCCGGTGAGGCTGAAAATCAGGGTGAGCAGGCCCATGGTCAGCTTTTACTTGTCGAGCAGGAGACGGGTCAGGGGGTCGACGTCGTCGGAGCTGGGGGCATCGCCCGTGGCTGCCCGGGCGGCGCTCATGAGGCTGTGGCCGGCGGCGATCTCGGCGGGCGTTGGGGGGGGCGTGGTGGCCTGGGGGCGTGGCGCGTCCTGGGCTGCGGCGCAGAGGACCACCCCCAGGAAGCCCTCGACGACCTGGTAAGCGTTATCCCCCAGGATTACCGAGTCGGCGTAGTGCTCTCCGCCGAGGGCCGAAAGCTCGTCGGCGGACTTGCACTTGCCCACCAGGTCGTAGGTGTCGGGTTCGCCCGAAACCTCGGCCACGAAGCGCACGCCGGTGACCAGCCGGAAGCGCTCGCCGTTGGGATGGAGCACCATTTCTTCGCCCGCCAGCGTGATGCGCTGTTTTTCGATCCAGCGGTCGAGGGTGTCCTGGGGCAAAAATAACCGGTTGGCGGCCACAGCCGATGCTCCGTGGGCGGGCGTTTTCGGCAGCTTAGCGTGGTTTTTCGGGGAAGTCCCCTTCGGGATGTCGGGGACCGGGCGGCCCCCATGGGCGCCGATTGGTCGTCGTGCGAGCGGCCATTGGCCTGCGGGAAAGATCGGTCAGAGCACTGCGACCACAGGGAGAAAGCTGGCGCTGCAGAGCAAGCCATCGTGAGGCTCCGGCCTGCACAGACCGAACGGCGATACCGCAGAAATGATAGAGGGGCTCGCACGACGACCTTGAGGCGCTCAACGCGGCCCAGGAGCGCCACGGGGGCACGCCGTCCCGCACACCCCTCTTGCAGCTCAGGGTGGAGCGCCAGGGGTCGGTCACGATCGGGTGAAAGTGATCGCACTCGAAACTGACCGCGTGAAGAAGCACCTCGTACTTGGCAGCGGCGCGGAACAGGCAGTAGCTGCGCACAATCTGATTGACCACCGGATCGGGCCGCAAGTAGAAGCGGCGCAGATCGCAGGTGAGAGTCACCAGCCGGGTCCCATTCGGGACCGATAGCCGCGGAGCGGTCGCACACTGCTATCGGCCCGTGCGCGAGGCGGTTTCGCAAAATCGTACGCATTGTCTCCAGGCTCCCGACGCAGAGGCGCTACGGGCCAAGGACAAGTCGCGACAGATGTGCCTGGCACGTTCTTCGCGGCCGAGGTTGGCGTGAAGGGTTCGCCCATGCCTTCGACGGAGCCTTCGGCCTTGGGCAGGGAGATTGCCCGGGGGGTCAAGGCGCTCCTGGGGGCGCGGTCGGGGTCGTGGCTTTGTTTGGCTTTGGCTTCGAGGTCTGCGGGGGGGGGGGGGGGGGGGCTGGCGTCGCGGCCCTGGGTGACGGTCCCGACGCTCAGGGGATCACTGTCGGCTTGCTGCGCTTGGACGCGGCTGGCCAGGGGCCTGCCGAGGGTGATTCATTTCACATGGCGCTTCAGTGGGAGCGCTCGCTCTGGTCCGCGGGGTGGCGGCCGCCACGCCTCCGCCGGCGGCCGCCGCTTCGGAGCCGTGTTGCCGCGCCGTAAGTGCTTGAAATTGCTTGTACCCGATCCCGGCACGGCGCTTGCTCTGCCCGCCGGGTATGACCCTCGCTCGCCCAGTCCTCCCCGGCAAGACCTACATGCTGACCCGACGCGTGACCCGTCGGCACTGGCTCTTGAGGCCCGATGCCGATGGCACCTCGCAGCAGATCTACCTCTACACGCTCGGCTACAACGCCAATCAGCACGGCATCCTCGTGCACAACCTCTGCCAGATGTCCTCGCACGATCATGAGACCATCACCGACGTGCTGGGCACGCTACCGCTCTTTCTCGAGGGCTTCCATCGCGACTTGGCCAACGCCATGAAGTGCCACCGCGGCTGGCCGGGGGAGTTTTACGATAAGCATCAGACCTCGAGGGTAGAACTCACCTGCCCAGCGGCCATCAGGGAGAAGATGGCCTATGTCGCCGTCAATCCCACGGACTGCGGTGGTGTCTTCGACTACGAGGCTTGGCCTGGCGTGACGGTCAAGTGCAATGAAATCGGAGAGAAGGTCTTCGTGGTCAAGAGGCCCGAGGTCTACTTCGACCCGAACAACAAGGTGAAGAACTGGCCCGACGAGATCGAGCTGCGCATCGTGATGCCCCAGGTGTTGCTGCTCGAGTACGGCGGGCTCGAGGAAGCGCAGCGGGCGCTGAAATCGCGTTGCGAAGAGCTGGCCAAGGAGGCCCGCGCCAAGCGCCACCAGCTCGGGCTCGCCTATGGCACTCCGGCCAGCGCCGTACAGTCAAAGACCACGCGTCGGTCGAGCAGCTACGAGGTCTTCGGCGCGTTGAACCCGACTTTCGCCACCGGCGGTGATCCCGAGGCCGCCGAACAGGCACGCGAAGCTCGCGCGCAGTTCTTGAGCGAATACGCCCGATGCATGGCGCTGTGGCGCGCCGGCGATCGAGACGTCATCTGGCCAGCCGGAACGTGGAAGATGAGGGTGCTCCATCGGTGTCGCTGTCACCCTCCTCCATAACTGTGGCGCAGCTTCGGTCAATCGCGTGCCTGGTCTGAGCCCGGGCACGCATTGGTGCGTCTGGCGGCGGGTTGGGGGTGTAAACTTGTAGTCTGGGTGCGTGCTGGAGCGCCGTTTTTCTGCTCCGCGCGCCGCTTCAGCCCTCGCGCTCACCTCGCCGGCAGCGCCAGCCGCCGCCGCGACCTCCGATCCTGCCCCGACGCCCATGGATGGATTTTGTGGTCCAGCGGGCGCTGAAATCGCTTTGCGAAGAGCTGGCCAAGGAGGCCCGCGCCAAGCGCCACCACTTACTCACCCACATGGATGGATTTTGTGGTCCAGCGGGCGCTGAAATCGCTTTGCGAAGAGCTGGCCAAGGAGGCCCGCGCCAAGCGCCACCACTTACTCACCCAGCCCGACCTGGGCGGTGACGAGTTCGACTAGCTCATCGGTACACCTCCGCGCCTCGCGGCGCACACTTCGCAGTAGTGGTTTTTATGTCAACTCCTCCCCGGTGCGGTGACTGGCCCAATTGACCCCCTTCTAATGGAAGGGAAGCGTTCAATGGAAGCGTTCAATGGAAGCGCTCTATCGGAGTCGGACCGCGCGAGAGTTGATGTAGGGCGGTCCGTTGCGGCGGTCCGAGTTCGATAGAATCGGGTTGGACGAAACCGCGTTTGGACGGTAGCGCGTGTGAAGGAGAGGGGTGCGGGCAGCTATGGGGATTGAATGGTCAGGCCGGTCTGGGCAATGGGCGAATGTGGCGGCGGGTGGCTAGTCGACGGTGGCGGCAGGCGCCGGCTGACGGAAATGGGCCTGCGTGATGGCGCCAAACGAGGGCATTGAAGCGCACCGGTTGACTGCGGACGCAGCGGTGCGCAAGCGATCGCGGAGTCGCTGTGTGAAGAAGTGGATACTGTGGTGCGGCTGTCGTTCATGGTGGTGCGCGTGAAACTCGCGGGCCCAAGGAAGTGCCCAAGGCTGGCAGTGAGCGAACGAGGCGCAACACGCCCGTTTTGCAGGTCGGGCAGGGCTTGGGCTCGGGTTGGTTGGTAGCCGGGTCTTGTTCGATGTCACTGCGTCCGGGCGCCTTCGTCTCGTGGGATGCCGCGGCCGCAGTCACGCCGAGCAGTGCGCGGCAGCGTGCCAGCTTGGCCTTGCGGTCGCGGTTGGCCATCCATCCGAAGTGTCGGATTCGCACAAAACCCTTGGGCAAGACGTGGAGCAGGAAGTAGACTCGTAGTTGTTCGAGGAGCACCCGGGACAAAGGAACCATCCGGGACTTGTTGCCCTTGCCAAGCTCGACGTGGATCATCATGCGCTCACTGTCGATGTGCTCGGGCCGCAGGGCCAGCAGTTCACTGATGCGCACGCCCGAGGCGTAGGCCGTGGTCATGGCCATCCGGTACAGAGGATGGTCGAAGCCACGCAGAAAGCGGAGCACCTCCTTCTGACTGAGCACGACGGGAAGCCGCTTGGGCTTCTTGCCGTAGGGCAGGAGTTCGAGGGTCCAGTTTCGCCGCAGTGTGATGCCGAAGACGAATCGAAGTGCGGCGACCGCCTGTTTCTGGGTCGACCAAGCCACCTGCTTTTCCAGCAAGTGCACCTCGTAGAGTCGCACCTCCTCTGGACCAAGCACCTCGGGCGACTTGCCGAAGTAGCGGGCGAACGCGGCAACCTGTCGCAAATAGGCGTCAATGGTGCGCTGGGAGTAGTTGCGGACCTGCAGGTCCTCGATCATCCTTCGTCGTAGCGGGGTCATGTGGGCCTCCTTTCGAGGCTTGCTGTGTGCTGACAACAAGCTTGAGCAGGGGCTCCACCCCGTCTATCCGACATCCCTTACGTCTTCAGCCCGGCACAGATCTCTCAGCCCCTACCGCGGAGCGCAGCGCAGCGGTTTCGTCCAATGTAAATTCTGCGAAGTCTGACGTGCATGCAGGCTGCGAAGAGTAGGGCTCTGCTCGGCACGTTGCGATTACCCAAACATCATCAATCGAGAATAGCAAGAAGAACAGTTGGCGCACATCTCGACCGGCCCTGTGTGGACAACGGCGCCCCTTGCTTCACGCAGCGGCGCGCACGACATCGAAATCGCGCTTCACCTCCCAGGCGGTCGCAAACGACCCGTAAGTTTTGCGCGCGAGTTCACTGGCCGTAGTGGACGGGTCGAGCTGCAGGGCGGCCCACATATCAGCCCTGTAGCTCGGCCCCTGCACCAGCCGCTCGCGGTAGATGGGGTTGAGGCGCGCCAGCGCCTCGGGCGTCAGCACGTCCCCCTCTCGGTCCCGCAAGGTGTCCGCCGGTACGCGCAGACAGGTGCCCTCAAACCATGGGTGCTCTCCGCGACGCCGCACCTGGAAATCGGTGCCAGCGCCGAACAGGTCGAGACGCTGCTCTCGAGGCCGCAACTTCGCAAGACGCGAAAAACGACGGTCCTTGCTCTTCCACTGGCCCGCCGCGGCCCAGAAGGCGAGCGTGCGTTCATCATCGGCGCACGCCTGCACGAGGCGCGTGAGACGGTCCGCGTTGATGAGCCTGCCGTGCACATCGATCCACTTGCACAAAACGCTGAGGACCCGATAGTCACCTTGCTCCACGCCCAACCGCGAAGCGAAGAAGAGCACGTCTTCGATGGCGAGCGTCAGCTCCGGCTTCACCGCGAAGGCCATGCCAATGCCCGCCATGGCGCCGTCGAGCGCTGCTCCCTCGAGCACGGCAAGCGGCTCGAGCTGCCGACTAAAGCTCATAGCCAAGATCCTGCGCGAGCCGCCCGAGGACCACGCGCACGTAGTCCGGCCACTGCTCATTGCCATCCTGGTCGTCCAACCATGGAAGCAGTGCGTGCAATTCCTGCCTCGCAGGCTTCAGCGCGACGCAGTCCGGCTGGTCGATGTTTCGGTCGACCAACGCAAACAGCTTCGAGCGCAACAGGTCTTCGCGCCCCAAGGTCCGCAGCACGATTGCCTCGCCGCTGTAGAGGAGCCGAACGCGGCTTGTCCAATCGGCAGGAAGCGTCCGCGTCACCGAAATCGGGCCGTTGTTGAACCAGCCCGGGCTGAGCGATCCGCCGAGGGTCGCAGCGTAATCATCAGCGGCCTTGACAACGTCCGGCGGGAGTTCGGGATCCAAAACGTCGCAGTCCTTCGTCGGACGATCGATCACGCCCATCAGCTGCAGAGCGGCTCCTCCGATGACCGTCGCCTGATACGCGCAGGCCGCGCTCGGAGAGAAACGCATCGAAGGCCGGTATGGTGATCTTCGCGTCCATGAGGTATCATTATATATGATACTCGGTTCCTGTCAAAGGACCCATCGCGCGGACCGGTATCCTCCCCAGATAGGGGTGGATGGTGTCCGTGGGAAACCAGACGGGCGTGCCCGTTTGCGGTCACTGGGCCTACGTACTCGGCTCACTTCAAAGCGCCCAGCGCGTTGCGACCCGGCTCCGCCAGATCCAAGAGCTGCACGGCACACAGGCCGACGCATTCGGCGTCGGTCGACCCTGCAATCACGCTTTGCATCTGACGAAAGTACTGCAGCTGAAGCTCCCGCAGCCTGAGCAGGTCGGCCCTGGACACCGCGAAGAGCGAATAGCCGAATAGCCCAGGATTACCATCCAACAAGCGCTGCCGGGCGACGCCGGTCCACAGCCCCTTGAGCTTTCGCGCGCGTTCCGCATCTGCCGAGGTATTGACGTTCACCACCCGATGCAGGCTTCGTCGGCCCTTGATTTTCTTCACCTGACCTGTTCTCTCGAGCGCCGCAAGCGCGCCTTCGACTTCGATTGCAGAGATCCCGAGCGTCGCCATCAGCCACTCTACTTCGGCCGACTCGCTATCGAAGCTGAGCGAGGCATGGGCCTGGAGCTCCAGGGCGCGCAGGACCGCATGGGCCCACGGCGACGAGTAGGCCAGTTCTCGAGCCTCGATGAGCTCGCGATGCTCCTGCTCGATGCACGGGATGGTGCCGGGATCAGTCAGCGTCGCGATGAAGTCGATGAGACGACGACTGGTGGCTTCGAGCAGCGTCAGAAACTCTGGCAATCGGGGCTGGGTCGTACCCCGATACCAGCGCGAGACCGCGTAGCGATCGTAGCCGGCGCCCCTGGCGACGAGCGTGAGCGGCGTTCCCTCAGCGCTCGGCAAAAGTGATCCACTTGTGCTCGGCAAAAGTGATCCGGTCTCGGATCGTAATTCCAGCGCGGAGGCCGTTCGAGGGGGGGGGTGATCCAGGTGCTGGGGGTGGTTTTCGCCGGG
>JAOUOP010000134.1 GCA_029880325.1 Myxococcales bacterium
CGACGATGTGCCCCTGCGCCATCCGGCCGTCATCCCCGACAGCAACGCCCCCCTGCACCACCCCGCCATCATCCCCGACGACGTCAGCGCGCAATACGCGGCCCGCACCGTCGACATGCCGCCCCTTGTGATCCCGGACGCGCCACCTTTGCCGCCGCTGCCGGTTCTGGCCCCGCACGCGCCCTCCCCCACGGCGCAGCGCCAACGGCTGTCACTGGACGACCTTTCGCTGCCACCGCCGCCACTGCGCATGCCAATCTCCCAGGGTGACAGCGAGCCGATCGAACTCGAAGTCCTTGGCGACATCTCCATTCCGGCGCCACCTCGGGCGCCCGACTTCAGCGAAGGCGCCTTTGCAACCGCCGAAGAACTGGTGATCGCCCCCGACGTGCAGCCTGGCGAAACGCGCTTCTCCAACATCCCGCGCGCCCGCGGCGGGCTCTCTTTGGACCTGACGGAACTGGAACTCGAACCGCGCCGGCTTGCAGCGCCGCCTTCGGAGCCGGCGCAGGAGGAGCCCGGCGAAACGACGGTGGCCGAACTCTCGAAGCTGCCGCTCTTTCCGCTCTTCGCGGAGCTTCCGCGCCAGGCCCTGGGTCAACTCGTACGCGGCGCCGAAGTGCTGGAGTTCGAAGACGGCGAAGCCGTGGTTCGCAAGGGCGAAGAGTCCGACGCCCTCTACGGCATCGTCGACGGAAGCGTCGCCATCATCGCCGAGCAGAATCTGCAGATCACGCTGGCCGAGGGCGACGTTTTCGGCGAGGCCTGCCTCCTGCCCGGCGAGCGGCGCCACGCCGACGTCATCGTTGTGGGCCACCTCACGGTGTTGAAGATCGGCCGCGACCTGCTCAACCAGATGTTGACGCTCTACCCGCAGCTGGCCGAAATTCTGCTCGAGTTGCTCACCCGCCGTCTGCTCGGCAATCTGCTGCAGTCCTCGCCGCTGTTTCTGGAATTCGACGCCCACGGGCGCCAAGAGCTGGCAGGGCTCTTCGAGATCCGGCGTGCGCCCCAGGGCATCGTGCTGGCCGAAGCGGGCAAGCGTGTCGACGGCCTCTACATCAACCTCACCGGCGGCCTCGAGATCACCTACGCCGACGGCCGCCCATTCGAGCACATGCGGGCCGGAACCATGTTTGGCCATGAAGGCATGATCACCCGCCAGCCCTCGCAGATCGGCGTGCGGGCCCTGAGCAACATGATCATCCTGCGGCTACCGGCCGAGGCCTTCAACACCCTGGTGATGCAGTATCCGGCGATCCTCGCAAAGCTCAGCGAGCTTTCGGTGGACCCGGTCGCCAAGGTTTGTTTCTGAGTTCCGGTGAAACCATGAGCGACTTCGACGAACTCGGCGGCGAGCCTGCCTTGCGCGCCATCATCGACGACTTCGTCGACACGGTCTTCGACGATCCCATGATCGGCTTCTTCTTCCGCGGCATCGATCGGCGCCGTATCAAGGAGCTGGAGTACCAACACGCGGCCGAGCACCTGGGCGCTGACGTCAGCTACCGCGGTCGACCGCTGGGGCAAGCCCACCGCGCCCATCGCATCATGGGCGGGCAGTTCGCGCGGCGCTCGAAGCTGCTGGAGCAGGCCCTTGCGCGCCATGGCGTACCCGAGGCGATCGCGGCACGCTGGCTCGCCCACACCGAGAGCCTGCGGCCGGAGATCACGCAAGACCCGGGCGGCCAATGCAATGATTGATGTGTCGGTGCTGTTGCCCTGCCGCAACGCACGCTCGACCCTGGAAGAAGCCCTCGACAGCCTGCTCGCCCAGCAACACGTGCGCTTCGAGATCATGGCCGTCGACGACGGCTCGCGCGATGGCAGCTTCGAGCTGCTGTCGCAGTGCGCCTGCCGCCATCGCCAGCTCAAGCTCACGCGCACGCCCGGGGTGGGCATCGCACGGGCGCTGGAGCTGGCGCGCCGGCAGGCCCGGGCACCGCTGTTGGCGCGCATGGACGCCGACGACCGCTGCCATCCCGAACGGCTGGCCCAGCAAGCCGAGGCCATGGGCCGCGACCCGAGCGTCGCCGCCCTCGGCAGCTGCGTCGAAGCCTTTCCCGAGCAGGCCCTGCAGGACGGCATGCGCCACTACCTGCGCTGGCAGCACAGCCTGCTGACGCCTGACGAGCACCGGGACCAGCTCTTCGTCGAATCGCCCCTATGCCATCCCTCGGTGATGCTGCGCCAGGATGCCCTCGAGCGGGTGGGCGGCTTTCGGCACGGCCCCTTTCCGGAGGACTACGACCTGTGGCTGCGCCTCGACGGCGCCGGCTTCGGCCTGGCCAAGCTGCCGGCGACCCTGCTGCACTGGCGCCACAGCCCGGGCAGCGCCACCTGGGTGGACCCGCGCTACGATCGCGAGCGCTTCACCGAGCTCAAAGCGCCGTGGCTTGCGCGCCGACTGCGGCAGCTGGGACAGCCCGTCGAGATCTGGGGCGCCGGCCGCACCGGCAAGCGCCTGGCGCGGGCGCTGGAGCCCCACGGCATCGGCGCCGAGCGCTTCATCGACATCGATCCACGCAAGATCGGTCGCCAGGCCCGGGGCCGCGCGATCGTGGGCGTCGAGGCCCTGGGGGCGCCGGGTGCGGCCACGGTGGTGGTGGCGGTGGGCGCCCGGGGGGCGCGGGACCTGGTCCGGGCGGAGCTGAGCGCCCGTGGTCACCGCGAGGGACGGGACTTTCTGTGCGCCTCGTAAGCGCCGCCAACCGCGGACACACGCTGTACATCCGCACAGATCGTTTCGCGCAAACCGACGCCACACGACGCGGAACCGGGCCGGCGGCAGCCTGCCTGGACCTGCTAAACCCGCGAAGTCGCAGTGGTTCCAAACCGATCGCCGCTCTATACTGCGCCGCGATGCAATACAGCTGCTCATTTCGCTGCGTGGCCGGCTGCGAGGGGACCCACGACGTCGAAGAGGTGATCTACCGCTGCCCCAAGTGCGGCGAGCTCCTCGAGGTGCAACACGACATCGAAGCGCTCAGCCGCCGCGGCCCCGCTGCCTGGATCAAACTCTTCGACGAACGCTCCGGCTCCTCCCGCTGGCCCTACGCCAGCGGCGTCTGGGGCAAGAAGGAGTGGGTGCTCCCGCACATCGAAGACGACTGCATCGTCTCCCTGAACGAAGGCGGCACCAATCTTTTCTGGGCCGAGCGCTACGGCGCCTCCCTGGGCCTGCCCGACCTGTGGATCAAGCTCTGCGGCAACAGCCACACGGGCTCCTTCAAGGACCTGGGCATGACGGTGCTGGTCAGCGTCGTGCGGCAGATGATCAAGCACGGCAAGCCCATCCGGGCCATCGTCTGCGCCTCCACCGGCGACACCTCGGCGGCCCTGGCAGCCTATTGCGCAGCGGCCGGAATTCGCGCCGGCGTGCTCTTGCCGCGCGGCAAGGTCACCACCGCCCAGCTGGTGCAGCCGCTGGCCAACGGCGCCCTGGTATGCGCGCTCGACACCGACTTCGACGGCTGCATGGCGATCGTGAAAAAGCTGGCCGAGGAAGACGGCATCTACCTGGCCAACTCCATGAACTCGCTGCGCCTGGAGGGCCAGAAGACGGTCGCCATCGAGATCGTGCAGCAATTCGAGTGGCAGGTCCCCGACTGGGTCGTGATCCCCGGCGGCAACCTGGGCAACGTCTCGGCCCTCGGGTCGGGCTTCGATCTGATGTACGAGCTGGGCCTGATCAGCCGCCGCCCGCGCATCTGCGTGGCCCAGGCCCAGTCGGCCAATCCCCTCTACCTGGCCTACAAAAACGGCTGGAAGTTCGAGCCCATCGTCGCCCAGCCGACCGAAGCCAGCGCCATCCGCATCGGTGATCCGGTCTCGATCCGCCGCGCGATCCGCACGCTCAAGCGCTATGACGGCGTGGTCGAACAGGCCAGCGAAGCCGAACTCTCCGAGGCGGCGGCCGCGGCCGACCGCACCGGCACCTACTGCTGCCCGCATACGGGCGTGGCGCTGGCGGCCATGGGCAAGCTGCTGGAGCGCGGCGAGATCCAAAAGCACGAAAAGGTCGTCGTCATCTCCACCGCCCACGGCCTGAAGTTCACCGACTTCAAGATCCGCTACCACGAGGGTCAGATCGATGGCGTCGAAAGCCGCGTCGCCAATACGCCCCTGACGCTCCCCAACGACTACGAAGCGGTCAAACGCGCCGTGCTCGACGCGATTTGACACAGAGTCAATAACGTCAAAGGGGCGACTTCAAGCGCCCCATGCCTCGAGCGCCTGCCGCTGCTCGCGGCGCAGGTTGAGGACGCGGATGCGGACTTCGAAGTCCCCGTCTTCGCGCCGCCTGGAGCCCACGCTCTTGCCTTGCAGCTGCAGCTCGAGGCCCTCTCCACTCAGCTGCATCTCCAGGGGCTGCCCGGGCGCGTAGGCGCGCGGCCCCACGGCAACCAACATGCCGCTCTTGTAACTCTCGGCAAAGCCCCGCTCGCCATCGCCAAAGACCACGCCCACACTCTTTGAAGAAGCCTCCACGCTCACCTCTTGCCGCGCTCGCGGGAGCGCTCCATGGCCGCACGCGCCTCGCGCATGTCCACCTTGCGCTTGAGCGCCTCGCGATCGTCGGAGACGCGGCGTCCCTTGCCCAGGCCCAGCTCCACCTTCGCGCGACCGTTGCGAAAATAGACCTTCAGCGGCACCAGCGTGTAGCCGCGCTGGGCCAGCTTGCCGAGCAGGCGCTGGATCTCGCGGCGGTGGGCCAGGAGCTTGCGGCTGCGGCGCGGCGCATGACCGAAGACGCCCGCCTGCTCGTAGGGCGCCACATGCATCTTGTGCAGCCACAGCTCGCCGCCGTCGACGCTGGCGTAGGCCCCTTCGAGGTCGGCCGCCCGGGCGCGCAGACTCTTGACCTCGGAGCCGCTGAGCACCATGCCGCACTCGAGGCGTTCCTCGATGGCGTAGTCGCGCTCGGCGCGGCCGTTGCTACAGACCAGCAGCTCATAGAGCGGGTTGACCTTGTCCTTTTTCTTCTTCGCCATCGGGGTCTGGGTGGATAGCCGATCTCAGGGGCGTGATGTAGCAGGCTTTTCCACTTGTTGCGGCTCGGACGCCCCGTTGCTGCCGGCATCGGCGGCTTCCTGGTCGCAAAGCAGCGGCTCCGGCCAGGGCGCGGCGGCGGCTTCGATCCCGGGGGGCGGGGCGAATTCGCCGGCGGCGACGCGATCGACAAAGCCCGAATCGCGCACACGGTAGACCTCGAGGCAGGGGATGGCGGCAGCGCCGACCCGACGTTCGACGAAGACCTCCTCGAAGCCATCGGAGTCGGCATCCTGGCTATCGGCCAAGGGCCCTGCCACGAGACGAAAGCGCAGCCTCGGCTCCACGGCCGTGCCGGCGCTGGAGTCGAGGGCCAGCGCGATGCCGCGCACGGTCGCCACACGCACGCCACCGAACTCGGCTCCATCGCCGAAGCCCAGGGCGGAAAAATGACGACCGCGCAGGCGCAGCTCCACTTTCATGCCGCGCTCGCGCAGCTTGGCCTCCACGGCATCGATCTCGGCGTCGGGGTCGACCCCCAGCACCAGGAAGGCCTCATCGCCATAGAACGGACCGCGGGGAGCGCTGTTGCAGGCCGCGCATAGCAAGGCGCAGCAGACGGCGAAGGAGCGTTGCACCGAAGCACGATAGCGCGTCGCGGGCTCAGCCGGGCGCCCGCGCCAGCGCCAGGGTCGAAACCTCGCGCACGCCGCCCTCGCGCAGGGTCAATGCCAGCTCGGCGAGCGTGGCCCCGGTGGTGCGAACATCGTCCACCACCAGAATCCGGTCGCCCAGGGGACCTGCGATCTCGAAGGCGCCGCGCACGTTGTCCTTGCGCTGCGAACGCGGCAAACCGGCCTGGGCGGGCGTCGGTCGCACCCTCCGCACCGAGGAAAGCAGCAGCCTGGCGCCCAGGGCCCGGGCCAGCGGCCGCGAAAGCAGAGCCGCTGGATTGAAGCCCCGCTGCCGTAGCCGCGAAGGATGCAGCGGCACCGGCAAGACCGCGTCGACGGCGCCGCCATAGAGCGGGGCACACTCCACCAAGAGCGCGGCCAGGGCCGGAGCCAAGTCGGTGCGCCCCGCATACTTGAAGCGGCGGATGGCATCGGCCAGCGGCCCGGCGTAGAGGGCGACCGCCGCGCTCGCAGCGGGCGGCTGCAGGGCCGGCGCCACCGGCTCCAGCAGTGGCGAGCAGGCACCGCAAAACGGTGGCCAACGAATCGCCATGGGCAGGTCGCAACCCGCGCAAACGGGCGGAGAGACCAGATCGAGAGCGGATCGCAGGGCGGTGGCTAGAGCTTGCATCCCCCCCTGTATCGTCCAACGCGCCGATCGGTTTCGCCAAAAGCTACACGTACACCGACGAAAGCTGCCAGGACGACTTTGCCGGCTATCGGCGGGCTACCACCTTTTTCGTCGTCCGCGCACGAGCGTGGACCTGCAGACCGAAAGCAGCGATTGCCTCGTCGACGCGACGCAGCTCGCCCTGAAGAAGTTCAACGAAGCGCACATGGCCGACAGGCGCACGCTCGACTGCTACGTCGAAACCTGCGACGCCACAACCGCATCCGAACTCCAACGCGCCCACCTCGATGCGCTCACCGAGTTGGCGTGCCCGCTGGTCGCAGACCGCTACCTCGAACCCGTGACCGACCACGAGGGGCCCGTCACGGTGCACTTCGGCCACATCAAGCGCGCACCGGACTTTCTCCCCACATTGGGGCCCGCGTGCAACAGCTTCGTCTGGGGCTACGAAAGCGTCTTTCTGCCCGAATCCGAGTGACCAGAGCGGCGAGGCCCACCTCAGCACCGGGACTGGGGCGTTTTTGGCCTCGCTGGCGAAGGGCTGAGTGTTCGTGGCAAGGCGCCAAGCGCAGGCGTACCTGCAAGGTACGTCGAGCATTGGCAACGCAGCCACGCGCGCTCAGAACGAGTCAGCCTGCCCCTCGGCCCACCTCGACCCCACCTCAGCACCGGGACTGGGGCGTTTTTGGCCTCGCTGGCGAAGGGCTGAGTGTTCGTGGCAAGGCGCCAAGCGCAGGCGTACCTGCAAGGTACGTCGAGCATTGGCAACGCAGCCACGCGCGC
>JAOUOP010000089.1 GCA_029880325.1 Myxococcales bacterium
CGCGCTTGCGCTCAGACGGGCTCGACCACGCGGTAGTCGAGGAAGGGCGCGTGTGGGCCGGTGGTCGAGACCCGACGCCACATGGCTTGGAGTCCGGCCGCAAGTGCCGCGTCCGTGGGGTGTGTGGTTTCCTCCAACGCCAGGTTATGGGCGGCCGCGGCCCGTACCCGGGCGCCGCCAGGCTCGGCGGCCAGGGCGATGCTGGCCTGTAGCAGGCGCTCGAGGGGTGAACGTAGGGCCAGCCGCGCGCTGTCGCCGAGGCGGTCGGGTAGGCGCAGGGCGGCCCGCTGTAGTCGGCCCAGGATCGCGTCGGCCGGTAGCAGGTTGCGTGCGGTTTCCAGGTAGGGCACGAGGCTGAGCGGTGTGCCCGCCCGGCGCTGTTCCAGCTCCAGCACCCATTGCATGACGTTGCGCCGCGTGGCCGAAAGCCATTCCTCGGCGGTGCCGCGCTCGGGCTGCCACCGGTTGGGGGTGGCCAAGTACGTTTGCGCTTCCTGATAACTCTGCTGTATGGCGGCCGGCGCCTGTAGCGTGCGCAGGGGCGGCCGTGGCTGGCTGTCGTGGCCGCGCTCCGAGGAGAGGCTGCTGGCGAAGAGCTGCCAAAAGCTGCCAGGACGCTTTCGCGCAGCCCCGTGGCCGCTTGACCGAGGCCGGGCTTTGGCGCAAGCAGCGGCTGATGACCGCGCCCGCTTCCACCGCTGCCAGTCGCATCGGCCGACCCGAGGCCGGCGCTCGGGTGCTGGTGGCCATGAGCGGGGGCGTGGACTCATCTCTGGCCGCGGCCTTGCTCCACGAGGCGGGCTACGAGGTGGTTGGCGTGACGCTGCATCTGTGGGATGCCGAGGGCAAGCAGCAGGTCGGACGCTGCTGTGCGCCCGAGGACCGACGCGACGCCCGTATCACTTGTGATTTTCTGGGCGTGCCCCATTACGTGATCGATGAGCGCGAGGCGTTTCGAGGCCATGTGGTCGATCCCTTTGTGCGCGACAACGCGGCTGGTCTGACGCCCAGCCCCTGCGTTGCCTGCAATCAGCACGTGAAGCTGGGTCGCCTGGTCGAGCTGGCCGACCGCTTCGGGGCCAGTCACGTGGGCACGGGCCATTACGCGCGCCTCGAGCATGCCCCGGCGGAGGGTCCGCCCGCGCTTCGTTTGCGCCGCGGCGACGACCACGCCAAGGATCAAAGCTACTTCCTTTTCGGCGTCGAACCCGCGGTGCTAGCGCGCCTGGTTTTCCCCCTCGGCGAGATGAACAAGGGGGAGGGCAGGGAACGGGCACGCCAGCTGGGTCTGCCAAATTGGGACAAGCCCGATTCCCAGGAGCTGTGCTTCGTGCCGGACGGTGATGTGGCCGGTTTCGTGCGCGAGCGCCGGCAGGAGGCCGGCCGCGCCGGAGCCGTGGTCGACGAGGATGGCCGCGAGCTGGGTCGCCACGGGGGCATCGAGGGTTTCACCGTGGGCCAGCGCCGGGGTATCGGCGTCGGTGGCGGTGAGCGCCGCTACGTGTTGCGTGTCGTGCCCGATACTGCCGAAGTCGTCGTTGGCCCCGATACGGCGCTACTCGAAGATTCCCTCGAAGCCACCGGCGCCCGCTGGCTGCAGCCGCTGCCTCCCGCCGGCCGCCGCGCCCAGGTGCGCATTCGCTACCGCCACACACCAGCGCCCGCTTTCGTCACCCCCACCGACGCTGGCTTTCGGGTCGTTTTCGAGGAGCCCCAGCGGGCCGTCGCCCCCGGTCAGGCCGCCGTGGTCTACGACGGTGACGAGGTGCTCGGGGGCGGCTACATCACGTGAGGCGATCGAGCCGCCGCGCCCCCCGCGAATCCGCCCCTCGGCCAACGCGCCTCGAAGGTCGCGTGCGCGATGTGGGCCACGCCGGCGATGCGGTGGTGGAGACCGAAGCGGGCATCGTCATGCTGCCCGGCGCGCTGCCCGGAGAACGCATCGCGCTCGAACTCGCCGGCCGTCGTCGCGGGGTGCTACGCGGGCGCCTGCTCAGCCTGCTGGAGCCCTCGCCTGATCGGGTGCAGCCGAGCTGCGAGCTGGCGGATTCTTGCGGCGGCTGCCCGCTGATGTCGCTGTCGGCCGAGGCCCGCGCAAAGCTCAAGCAACGGCGCGTTCTGCGCGCCCTGCACGGTCTGACCGGCGCTCCCGAGGCCCTGCATTGGCATCCATCTCCCCTGGCCCTCGGCTACCGCCGACGCGCGCGCCTGGCCTTCAGCTTTAGCAAGGACCAGGGGCAGGCCCGCTTGGGCTACCGCCGCCCGGCCAGTCATCAGCTGGTCGACGCGCCCCACTGCCCGATCCTGGCCCCCCCACTCGCCGACGCCCTGTCCGCCGTCCGCCAGTACCTGCTCCCTGAGCTGCGGGGATCGGGCGAGCTGGAACTGGGCGTCGGCGCAGGCGAGCGCGGCGTGGCCGTGCTCCACTGCCAAACACGTCAGCCCCCGGCGCTGCTCGAGGCTGCCCGGCGGCTGGTCGAAAGCCAGGACCTGGCCGGGCTGCTGGTCGAGCGGCCCGGAGCACCCGCGCTACATCTGGGCGATCCGCGCCAGTGCGTGCGCACGCCCGAGGGCGACGCGCTCTGGGCCGACGCCAGCGGCTTCGTGCAGGGTCACGGCGAACTCAATCGCCTGCTGGTCGAACGCGTGCTCGCACTGTCCGAGCCCGAGGGCGCCGCCGTGCTCGAACTCTACGCCGGACACGGCAACTTCACCGCCCCCCTGGCCCGGCGCGCGCGCACGATCGACGCCGTCGAGCGCGACCCCAAGGCCGCCGAACACTGCCGCCAGAACCTCGCGGCCATCGACCACCGCGCACGAGTGCAGGTGCACGCCGCCTCCGCCGCCGACCTGGCGGCCAACCTCGTTCGAGTCGACTTGGTCGTGCTCGACCCCCCGCGCAGCGGCGCCCGCGACGCGCTCGTGCCCATCACGGCCCTTTCCCCCGCGCGCATCGTCTACGTCAGCTGCGACCCGGCCACCCTGCGCCGCGACCTGCAGCAACTCGCCCATGCCGGCTACCGCCTCGACCACGCCGAGGCATTCGACCTCTTCCCCCACACCACGCATGTCGAAACCCTGGTCCGACTCACGAGAAGTCCGTAGCGCCGCCCCGATTTTACAGCTCTCCCCGCCTGTACTACACCGCGCCCACCGGAAGCGAAGACCATGAAGTGCCCCTTCTGCGGTGAACCCGACAATCGCGTGATCGACTCACGCCTCTCCCAGGGCGACGAGGTCACCCGGCGCCGCCGCGAGTGCGATGCCTGCGGCCGCCGCTTCACCACCTACGAGCGCATCGAGTTGGTGCTTCCGATGGTGGTCAAGAAGGATGGCCGCCGCGAGACCTTCGATCGCCTCAAGGTCCTGGCCGGGCTGCGTAGGGCCTGCGAGAAACGCCCCGTCTCCACCGAAGACCTCGACCGCCTGGTCGATCGCATCGAGCGCGTGCTGGTGGAGGCGGGCGACAAGGAGATCGACTCGGCCGTGATCGGCGAGCGCGTGATGAGTCGCTTGCGCGAACTCGATCAGGTGGCCTATGTGCGCTTCGCCAGCGTCTACCGCAGCTTCAAGGACATCCACGAGTTCATGAGCGAGCTGTCGGAGTTGCTCAACGCCCCCAAGGGCGAGTCTTGAGTTCGCCGCACCGGGCTCGCGCCTCCGACACCGAGGCGCTGGATGCGCGCATGCTCGCGGCCGCCTTGCGCGAGGCCGGCCGCGCCCGCCCCGGCACCGAGCCCCCCTGCGGTGCGCTGTTGGTGCGCGGCTCCCAGGTGCTCGCCCGCGGCCACCAGCGAGCGGCCGACGGCACCAGCGCCGAGCAGCGCGTCCTGGCACAGGCCGGGCACAGGGCCCGCGGCGCCACCGTTTATCTCAGCGTGGCCCCCCATTCCCGCCGTGGCCGCAGCGCGCGCTGTGTCGAGGTATTGGCCGCCGCCGGCATCGCCCGTGTCGTCGTTGGCTGCCCCGATCCCGTGACCCGCGACGGCTCTTTCACGCGCCGCCTACGCACGGCCGGCATTGAGCTGGTCCAGGCCCCGGCGGCCTCGCGCGAGGCCGCCGAGCGCGCCCTGGGCGCCTATCGCGTCTTCCACACGCTGCGCCGCCCGCGCGTGACGCTCAAGGCCGCGGTCACCCTCGACGGTCGCATTGCAACGCGCGGCGGGGACTCGCGCTGGATCACCTCCCAGCGCGCGCGCAAGCTGGCCCATCGCATGAGGGCTGAAAGCGATGCGGTGCTGGTGGGCATCGGCACCGCCGTGGCCGACGATCCGGCGCTGACCGTGCGCCACGTGCGCGGGCGACAACCGCTGAGGGTGTTGCTCGACAGCCGCCTGCGCGTGGACCCCGACAGTCAGCTCGTGAAGCAAGCCTCCGAGTTGCCGACCCTGATCTTTCACGGCGCAGGTGCCGCGCGCAGCCGGCGTTTGCGGCTGCTCGCCAGCGGTGCGCAGCTGCAAGAAGTCCCGCTCGCCGCCAGCGGGCGAGGCCTGGATCTGCATCGGGTCCTGGGCGAGCTGGCCGGCCGTGAGGTGGTCGAGTTACTTGTCGAGGGTGGCGGTCGCGTACACGGCGGTTTACTCGACGCTGGCCTCGCCGATCGCGCGGCGATCTTCGTCGCGCCCTCGATCCTGGCCGACGCCGCGGCACAGCCCCTGGCCCACGGTGCTCCGAAAGCCCGCATCGCCGAGGCCCATCGTCTCGAACACCTCGAGGTGCGACGCCTGGGACCGGATACACTCTTCCTGGGCGAGCTGCTGCCCCCTTGATCGCAACCCCCTGCACCGGATGCGATTGTGGAGTAGCCTCTCGCGCTCCGGTCCTCCGGCGCTCCGAGAAAGATTGAAGTTACCGTGTCCAGTCAGAACCAAACGCGCAGCGAAGCCATCGAACGGGTCCACCGGGCTCTCGAGGTCATCGCTGCCGGCAAGATGGTGGTGCTCGTCGACGATGAGCAGCGCGAAAACGAGGGCGACCTGGTGATGGCCGCCGATCTCTGCACGGCCGAGACGGTCAACTTCATGGCGCGCCACGGCCGCGGCCTGATCTGCCTGGCAATGGAGCCGCAAAAGGTCGACGCCCTCGGCCTGCCGATGATGGTCGACGACAATCGCACCAAACGCTCGACAGCCTTCACCGTGTCCATCGAGGCCCGCGAGGGCGTGACCACGGGCATCAGCGCCGCCGACCGCGCGCGCACCATCGCCGCCGCCGTCGCCCCCGACGCCAAGCCCGAGGATATCTGCAGCCCCGGCCATGTCTTTCCGCTGCGCGCGGTCTCGGGCGGGGTGCTGCAGCGGGCGGGACATACCGAGGGCTCGGTCGACCTGGCGCGTCTGGCCGGCTGCAGTGGTGCCGGCGTGATCTGCGAGATCATGAACGAGGACGGCAGCATGGCGCGCATGCCCGAGCTCGAGGCTTTTGCCGAGCAGCACGGAATCCCAATCCTCTCCATCGCCGACCTGATCCAGTATCGGCTGCAGACCGAACGCCTGGTGCGCAAGCTGACCGAAGGCGAGCTGGTGCTGCCGCCCAAGCAGCTCAAATGGCACGCCCACCTGTACCAAACCCCCAGCGAGCGCGGCCGCGACGAGATGCTCGCTTTGACTTTGGGTGAAATCGACGCGTCGCCCACGCTGGTGCGCGTGCAGGTGGGCAGCCTGCTGGGCGACGTCTTCGGCGCGCGCTTTGGCTCGCGCGTGGTCGCCGCGGAGGCGATCTGGCGCATCGAGGCCGAGGGCAAGGGTGTACTGCTGTACATCCCGCCCCGTACCGACATGCGCACCGACCTGCAGCTTCAACTCGGGCAGCAGCCCGGAGCCGCGCGCGTGGACAACGAGACGGTCTTGCGCGAGATCGGCTTTGGGGCCCAGGTGCTGCGCGATCTGGGTGTGCGCAAGATGCGCCTGCTGACCAATCAACCGCGGCGCATCGTGGCCGTCGACGCCTACGACCTCGAGGTGGTCGAGCAGGTGGCGATCCGTGGGGGCGGGGCGCGCTCCCAGGAGCGGGGCGCAGAAAGCGAGCGAGGAACGCGATGATGGGACCGATCGACAGCATCGAGGGGCGACTGGTCGTTGACGGCGACCAGGTGTTTGCAATCGTGGCGGCGCGCTTCAACGAATTCGTGGTCGAGCGCCTGGTGGAGGGCGCGGTCGATACGCTGCTGCGGCACGGGGTAGCGCGCGAACGCATCGTGTTGGTCAAGACGCCCGGCGCCTTCGAGCTGCCCCTGGCCTGCCAGCGCATGGCCGCCAGCGGCAATGTGGCGGCGGTAATCGCCCTGGGCTGCGTGATCCGCGGTGCCACTCCCCACTTCGACTACGTGGCGGGGGAGGCCGCGAAGGGCTGTGGCCAAGTGGCGGCCGCGACCGGCATTCCAGTTGCATTTGGCGTCTTGACCACAGATACCATCGAGCAGGCCGTCGAGCGTGCGGGCACCAAGGCCGGCAACAAGGGCGCCGATGCCGCGCGTGTAGCCATCGAGATGGTCAGTCTGGGCCAAGCGCTGACTGAAAGCGGCTACTGACACAGGCCAGCGGAGTTCATCATGGGGTCTCGACGCAAGGCGCGCGAAGCTGCGCTCCAGGTGCTGTATCAGCTCGACGGCTCGGAGTTCGACGCTGACACAGCCCTCGACCTCTATCGAGCGAGCTTCGGCGATGATCTGGGCGACACCGACTTCGCCGTGGCGCTGGTCCGCGGATATTACGGTGCACGCGAGCGGGTCGACACCGCGATTCGGGAGGTCAGTCGGCACTGGCGGCTGGAGCGCATGGCGCGGGTGGACCGCAACATCATCCGGCTGGCCACCTATGAACTCTTGGACCTCCCCGAGATCCCCCACCGGGCCACGCTCAACGAAGCGGTGGAGCTGGCCAAGCGCTTCGGCGACGAAAACAGCCCGGCCTTCGTCAACGGTGTGCTCGACCGCATCGCGGAGAGCGCGGGGCGCGGCGCCGGCTGACCGCGTATGGGGGCGCGCTGGGTGGCTGCGCGCTGTCGAGGTGTGAGAGATCTGCGGTCGCCGCGCGGCGTGAGCAGGCCGGGTGCGAGCAAGGGAGACGACAATTCGGCGCTGACCCGCTTGTCATCGGACACTGATGGCGCGTTCATTGCGGCGCAGGCGGACGATGGCCGCCGCATGCGGAGCCGGGAGGCATGGGATGAGAGCGACTGCGATGGGCATGATGGCGTGGATGCTGTGCTCGGCGTGGGCCTGCGGCGACGACGCCGGGGCCTCGATGGCGCAGGACACGGATGCAGCCAGCGCCAGAGCGGACGGTGGCGCCGGCTCCCTCGGGCTGGGGGAGAGCGGGCTTGCGGCCGATCAGCTCCTCTCCTCCCTCGGCGACGCAGAAGCCCTGCAGCTGTGCCAATGGGCGAGCGGCCTGCCCGGTGTGGGGGAGGAGATCGACTGCGGCGACGGCCTGACGGTCACCGTCGAGGTCGAGCGGCAGTGCCAGGTGGCCCTGCTCGCGACCTGCGAGGTCATGGTCGCCGACGTCGAGGCCTGCCTCCTCGCGACCGTCGAAGCGCCCTGCGAGCTGGTCGCGGCGCCGTGCGATCCGCTCTTCGCCTGCTCCGCCGGGCCCTGAAGCTCGGCGCTGGAGCTGGGGGAAAACGTCCTGGCAGCTCTCCGAGGCGGCTTTCTGAGGCGCTGGAGCTGGGGGGAAAACGTCCTGGCGGCTTTCTGCGGGCCCCATGCCGGCCGTCGTTGGGGATGCCCTGCTTGCGGGCCGAGGGGCGTCCACGGTAACCAGCCGGTGGGCGCACCTTGGCCCATGCAGGTCCCGCGACCGATGTTGCTGACATGGATATCCGATTCGTCGAACCGGAGCTGAGGGAGCTCGACGCCCTTCGGTGCGAGGCCCTGGCGCTTCCCCTCTATAGCGATGAGCGTCCCTTGCGCGGGGCCCTCGGCCTGGTGGACTGGAGGATGTGCGGCCTGGTGTCGCGTCTTGTCGTCCGAGGTCAGCTCTCGGGCCTGCCGGGAGAGACCATGTTGCTCCCCGGACGCCCCAAGTTGAGCATGGACAAGCTCTTTGTATTCGGTCTGGGCCCGGAGGCGGAGCTGCGCGAGCCGGACCTGGAGGCCGTGGTCGCCCACATGCTGGACACCGTGGCGCGGGCCGGCGTGCGCACGACAGCCCTGGCGCTGCCGGGACGCGTACATGGAAGCGTCGACGCAACCTCCGCGATGGAGGCGTTCGTCGCCGCAGCGACCCCCCGTGACGAGCACGACGAGGTGGTACTGCTCGAATTCGCCACGGCCCACAAGGAAATGCAGCGCGTCCTCGAACGCCAGCGCCGACGCGCTCGCGCCGATCTTTCACCCCCATGACCCCACTCGAGAACCCGCCAGGGCTCCAGCACGCTGCCCGCATCCGATGACGGCGCGATTGCCTGGCATCGAGGTGGGGGGAGCGGTTGGGCTATGCGGCTGCGGCGCTTGCGTGCTATCCGATCAGGCGTGTTGCGAGTGCTTTCCCATGGCGCTGTGGCCCTGGTCGGGGTGCTGCTGGATCAGCTGTCGAAGGGCTGGGCCGAGCGCGCGCTTTTCGGGCGCCCCTCCCAGACGGTGATCGATGGCGTTTTCCAGCTACGCCTCGCGCGCAATCCGGGCGCTTTCTTCAGTCTGGGCGCAGGTCTGGATCCCGAGCCGCGACGGATGTTCTTCGTGGCCGCCAGCGCCCTCGCCATCGGGCTGATCGCCGTGCTCTTTTTCCGCGCGGGCCCCACCGAGCGGCGCCTGCGCTGGGCGCTGACGCTGCTGGCCTCTGGCGCCGTGGGCAATCTGGTCGACCGGATTCGCGATGGCCGGGTGATCGATTTCCTGCATCTGCACGCCGGCGACTTCTTCCACTGGGCCACGTTCAATGTGGCCGATATTCTGATCACCGCCGGCCTCGTCTTGCTGGTGCTGGACCTGTGGAAGTCCACCCCGCAGCCAAATGCTCGCGGCCCGCTGGAGCCGGGCCTTTCGGAGGCGCCTCGATGACACCCCCCCGCCGCACCGGCCGCCCACTGGTCCTCTGCCTGCTGGCGCTGATCGTGCTGACCGCGATCGATCTCGGGACCAAGGCCTGGGCCGAGGTCTCCCTGTCCAAGGAGCGCGTGGGCGCCGACATTCCGCCGGCTTGCATGCCCGACGACTCGGGCCGCTATTACTTCCAGCGCATCCGCACCGAACCGGTGGTCTGGATCGATGGCTACCTGGAGTTGCGCTACGCCGAGAACTGCGGCGCCGCTTTCGGCATGCTCGACGAGGCGCCCAAGTGGCTGCGCGTGGGCGTTTTCATGAGCGCGGGCATCGTTGCAGTCGCGGCCTTGATGTGGATGTTCGTCACGGCCAACGGCGGTCCCCTCTTCGCCATCAGCGTGCCGCTCGTGGTTTCCGGCGCCCTGGGCAACATGGTCGACCGCGTGCGCCTGGGCTATGTGGTGGATTTCGTGCGCTTCCACCTCAACGACGGCTGGGAATGGCCCACCTTCAATTTCGCCGACGCCACCATCACCGTCGGCGTGGTCCTTTTGTTGCTCGACGGCCTGCGCCGCCCCGAGCCCGCCGCAGTCGAGGGCTCCAGCGGTGATCCGGAACGGGATACGCAGTCGGGAGCAGGCGAGGGCGCACCTGCCAAGAGCGCGTGAAGCCCGAGTTCGCCCGCTTCTTCGACGAGCCGCTGCCCGCCTATTTCACGCTGTTGATGGTGGGCTTCGCCAGCGCCGTCTTCATCGCCGCGCGCTGGGCCAGGCGCCTGGACTACGACCACGACACGATCATCGATCTGGGCTTGATCGCGGTCCTGGCGGGCGTCGCTGGCGCCCGTATTCTGCACGTCTTCGCCGATGGCTACTTCTGGGACTACGTGCACCTGTGCACCGATCCCTCCGCCGTGGTCTGGCATACCGTCGATAGCGCCGCCGAGTGCGCCGACTTGCAGGGAGCCTGGGCGGCCGCCGAGGCCAAATGCCACGCCGTCGAGCGCAATTGTCTGGCCTGGGCCGAGTTCTGGAACGGCGGCCTGGCCTATTACGGGGGGCTCATCGGCGCCAGCGCCGCCGGTATCTGGTTTCTGCGCCGCGAGGGCTTTCCGATCGGCAAGGGCTGCGATGTGGTGGGCGCCGTGATGCCCATCGGTCTCTTTTTCGGCCGCCTGGGCTGCTTCTTCGGGGGCTGCTGCTTCGGGGTCGTGACCGATCATCCCCTGGGGCTGTCATTTCCCCCCTATTCCGCGGCCAGCGAGAAGCATTTTCGCGAGCACTTGCTCGAATCCAAGGCCATGGCCTCCCTGCCGGTGCATCCGACGCAGCTCTACGAGGCGGCCGGATGCCTGGCCATCGCCGCCGTGCTCGCCCTGTGGCTGCACCCCCGCAAGCGCTTCGACGGCCAGGTCTTACTCGCCTTTCTCGGCCTCTACGCCATCCTGCGCTTCGGCCTGGAGTTCCTGCGCGATGACGATCGCGGCGCCCTTTTGGGGCTCAGCACCAGCCAGTTCATCGGTCTGCTGATCCTGGCCGGGGTGGCCGGCTTCTGGCACCTACTGCGAAAGCGCGCCCAGTCCGCGCGCTGACCCCGGCGCCGACTCCGGCTCCGGCGCCGGCTCCGTCGCCAGCTCCGTCGCCAGCTCCGTCGCCAGCTCCGTCGCCAGCTCCGTCCCCCCCCCCAAGCGCCCCGCGCTTGACTCAATCGCGGCCTTCCGCAACAACGCTCGCTCAGGACTTCCCGAGGAGCCCATTGCCGATGCGACCCGTTTCGACCCAGTCTTCGCCCCGGGCCTCCGATGCCCGCTCGATCGCCGCGCTCGCCTTGCTGCTGTGTGCGGCATCGTCGGCCCCCGCCGCGGCCCAGAGCCTGTCGCAGGTGCCGATGCTGGACGACGTGGAGCTTTCGGTCGAAGCCTCGGGCGATGCCGCTCCGCTCGAGGATACGGCGAGCGAAGGAGACGCCCCGGGGGGCCACCCCACCGACGGCAAGTACAGCCTGGGTCTGCGCCTGGGTTGGACGCAGCGGGCTTTCGGCTCGCCGGGTCTCGACCCCTTCGAAACCTTCGGCGCCAGCGACGCCGACGCGACCCCCGCCGTTGGCGCCGATCCTTCAACCCCCACCGGCTCTATCGTCACACCAACGACCGTCCAGACCAACTTCAAGATGGCCGAACGCCAGGGCGATGTTCCCCAGGTCGACCCCTTCGACCTGACCCTCGCTGTCCGCGGCGGCTACACCCTGCCCGAGTCCCACCTCTACCTGGGCGGCGTGGTCGGTTACTTTGGCGGCGGCGAGCGCACGCTGGCGCCGCTTACGGTGGACGGCGTGGAGGTGCTCACCGAAACCGTGACCTCCAAGGCCAATTTTATTACCGCTGGCGTCGAACTCGGCATCGATGCGGCCGTGAGCAGCAATTTCGTGCTGCGGCCCGTGATGGGCTTGGGGCTGGCCCTGTCCCAGGCCGAACTTTGCATCGGCTCCGATTGTCGCGAGAAGTCCGACCAGAACGGCTATTTGACCCCGGGTTTCGACGGCATGTTCTTCATCGGCCCCGTACATGTCACCGCGCGCATCGCCTGGCTCGGCGTCCAGGGCGTCTCGCGCATGGTCGGCTTCGAGAGCACCCTCGGCGCAGGTGTGACGCTGTAGGAGCAGCCTCGCCGAAGGCCGCGGTAGGCCGCGCTTCGGCTCCAACCGACTGGGCCCCTTTCGAGACGGCCGACGAAGCCTACAAATCCCCTGAACAAGCGAGGGCCTCCGCGACCCTGACACAGTAGTGTTAGGGCCCGCGCAGCCGCGGTTCGGCTCTATCCGACGCGGCGGTAAGCCGCGTCGACGGTATTGCTCAGCAGCATCGCAATCGTCATCGGTCCCACGCCGCCGGGCACGGGTGTGATGTGGGCGGCGCGCTCGCAGGCCGCCTCGAATTCCACATCGCCGTAGAGCTTGCCGTCGTCGGCGCGATTGATGCCCACGTCGAGCACGACCGCCCCCGGCTTGATCCACTCGCCGCGCACCAGCGCTCGCACGCCGACCGCGGCCACCACGATGTCGGCGCCCGAGACGACGGCGCCCAGGTCGCGCGTGCGACTGTGGGCCAGGGTGACGGTGGCGTGGCGCTGCAGGAGCAGGTGCGCGATGGGCTTGCCGACCAGATTGCTGCGGCCGACCACCACCGCCGACAGCCCCTTGGGGTCACAGCCGATCTCGTCGAGCAATCGCATGCAGCCGTGGGGCGTACACGGGCGATGCCCCGGGCGCCCCAGCACCAGCTTGCCCGCGTTCTGTGGCCCAAGCCCATCGACGTCCTTGGCGGCGTCGATGCGATCGATGACGGCGTTGGCATCGATGTGCCCCGGCAGCGGCAGCTGCACGAGGATGCCGTCGACGTCGTCGCGCGCGTTGAGCTGCTCGACCAGCTCCACCACCGCCGCCTGAGAGGCGTCGGCCGGCAGCCGATGGACGGCGCCCCGGATGCCGACTTTCTCGCTGGCCCGCTCCTTGTTGCGAACATAGACCTGGGAGGCTGCATCGTTGCCCACCAGCACGACCTCGAGCCCCGGCTTGCGCCCGTGGGCCGCCGCGAACTCGGCCGCCCGCAGCTTGACCTCGGCCCGAACCTTTTTCGCGATCGCCTTGCCATCGATGAGTTGCGCCGTCATGGCCCATCACCTACCAGCGCGCAGCGACTCTGGAAAGAGGCTCGGGGGCCTCAGGGTTTCATCAGCAGGTCCAGCAGCCGGTCGAGCTCGTCGTAGCTGGAGAAGGCGATCTGGAGTTTGCCCTTGCCGCGGCGGTCGGCCACGGTCACGCGCGCGCCCAGGGAGCGGCTGAGGCGATCCTCCAGGTCGCGCACATTGGCCGATTTCTGCTGGGCAGCCGGCTTGTCGCCCCCCTGCTCGGCCTGGCGCGCGACGCTGCGGGCCCGGCGCTCGGTCTCGCGCACGCTCCAGCCCTTGGCCACCGCCTCGCGCGCCAGCCGCGCGATGGCCCGTGGGTCGCTCGCCCCCAAAAGTGCTCGCCCGTGGCCCTCGCTCAGCTCGCGCGCTTCGATCTTCTCGACCACCGAGTCGGGCAATTTCAGCAGCCGGAGGGCGTTGGCGACGGTGGAGCGGTCCTTGCCGATCAGCTTGGCCACCGACTCGGCGCTGTGATCGTGCTCGTCGATCAGGCGCTGGTAAGCACGCGCGGTTTCCAGCGGGTTCAGATCCTCGCGCTGGAGGTTTTCCACCAGCGCGGCCTCGAAGGCGCGACTTTCGCTGAGTTCGCGCACGAAGACCGGCACGTCATGCAGGCCCGCACGCTGGGCCGCCCGCCAGCGTCGTTCGCCAGCGACGATCTCATAGCCCCCCCGCGCGCGCCGCCGCACCAGGATGGGCTCGAGCATTCCGATCTCGCCCAGGGATGCGGCCAACTCGCCCAGGGCATCTTCGTCGAAGCGCGTGCGCGGCTGGCTGCCGCTCGGGTGCAGCTCCTCGATGGGCGCGAAGAACGCCGCGTCCTTGGTCGGCCGCGCGCCGCCTTCTGCTGCTGCACCCTTCGGTGCCGAGGTCGGCAGCAGTGCGTCGAGTCCACGACCGAGCGCCTTGCGTTTGCTGGGACCTGCCATCGGCTGTCGTGGCGCGCGCCTCAGGCGAGCGCCACGCCCTCCAGGATTTCCTTAGCCAGGCTCAGATAACCGTGGGAGCCGCGTGAGGCGGCGTCGTAGAGCAACACCGGCTGCCCATAGGAGGGCGCCTCGGCCAGTCGCACATTGCGCGGTATCACGGTGTCGAAGACGTGGAAGTGTTTGCGCACTTCAGCGGCCACTTGGTTGCTGAGGTTGTTCCTGTTGTCGAACATCGTCAGCAGGACTCCGTGGATGCTTAGCTCGGGGTTTAGAGTCGCGCGAACCCGTTCGATGGTCCCCGTCAGGTCGCTCAGGCCCTCGAGGGCGTAGTACTCGGCCTGCATCGGAACCAGCACCAGGTCGGCTGCGGTCAGTGCGTTGATCGTGAGAATGCCGAGCGATGGCGGGCTATCGAGGAAGATGTAGTCGTAGTGCTCACGCACCGACCGCAGGGCATCGCGCAGGCGCGTGGCGCGATCGGGCGCGTCGACCAACTCGACTTCGACGCCCGCCAAGTCACGCGAAGCGGCGACAACTTCCAGATAAGGCAGGTCGGTCGGTCGCTTGACCTCTTCGATGGTGGCTTCACCGAAGAGCACCGGGTAGAGCGAGGCATCGGACTGCCGCTCGGTGACCCCCACGCCGCTGGAGGCATTGCCCTGGGGGTCGAGGTCGATGAGCAGCACGCGCTGTTCGGCCACCGCGATGGAGGCCGAGAGATTGACCGCGGTGGTGGTCTTACCCACGCCGCCCTTCTGATTGGAGATCGCGACGATGCGGCTCATGGCGCGTAGTTCCGCGGCGGAGACGGGGAGCGGATGTCGAGCAAGGGCGGCACGTGCCTCCAGCGGGAGCCCTTTGGTGGCATCCCGGATTCAGACCCCTCGTTAGCAAGCGCGGGGCGGCGATTCAATTGCGCGCTTTTTTTTGATTCCGGGATCACCGGTAGTAGGGTGTGAGCAGATGTAGGACACTGTAGTAGACCGCTTCGACCAACCCTTTCGAGGAGGGCCCTTGCCATGACACGCCCGTTTGAGACCAGGAGCTACCGCAGCTTTGCGGACTTCGAGCGCGACGAGCTTCGACCCCTGCACAAGGTCGGCTTCAGCATCGATGATCTCGAGGCCGAAGCGTCCTTCAAGGTCGCCCAAGAGGACTACCAGCAGAGCGAGCGCGAGGAGCTCGACTTCGACTGAACGATCCTCCCGGTCGCCGCCCTCTGCAGGGCAACGACCGGGTCGGCGCCGCGCGGCCATCAGCGACGCGGCGCCTCGCTTGCCCAACCCGGGCCCGGCGGACGCCCCCGCCGGGCCCGATTCTTTTTGTGCGGTTGACCGGTCGTCGGGCAGGGGCTATCTACCGCGAAATACGGCACGGCTACCGCCAGAGGCGGCCGGCCGACCCAGCCAGGAGCACAGCCCATGAGCGAAACCGACGAGCAGCGCATCGCGCGCGAGGAAGCCCACTGGAACGCGCCGCGCCTCTTCGTGCTCGGCTTCGGCTTTCTCGGGCTGTGTTTGGTGCTGATCTACATCAGCGCCTCGGTCTGAGACGCCAGCGGGCACGGCTCGGGCAGGCGCCGGGGGTCGATCCCTGCTTGCGGGGCCGCAGTCGCAGCCCTACGTTACTTGGAATCCATGGCTATCGAGCTCATGAACGCCGCCCAGGTGGATCGCATGCGAGCCGCGTGTGCACTCGCCGCCGAGACCTTGGTGATGGTCGGCGAGGCGCTCACGCCCGGCATGACCACCGACGACATCAACCGTCTGGTCCACGATTACACGCTCGAGCGCGGTGCCTGGCCATCGCCCCTGAACTACCGCGGCTTTCCCAAGAGCGTCTGCACCAGCGTCAACGAGGTGGTTTGCCACGGCATCCCGGGAAAGCAGCGCCTGGCCGAGGGTGACATCGTCAACGTGGACGTCACCAGCTACCTGCCCAAGGTCAACGGTTTCCACGGCGACACCAGCGCCACGTTCTACGTCGGCGAGCCCAGCGAGCGCGCCCGCCACGTGGTCGAGGTCTCGCGCCGCTGTCTCGAGCTGGGCCTGGCCGAGGTCCGCGCGGGCAAGCGCTTTGGTGATATCGGCGCCGCGATTCAGGAGTATGCCCACTCCCAGGACTGCTCGGTGGTGCGCGACTACGTGGGCCACGGCATCGGCCGCGAGTTCCACATGGAGCCCCAGGTCCCCCATTACGGCACCCGCGGCAACGGCAAGCGCATGAAGGCCGGCATGGTCTTCACCATCGAGCCCATGATCAACCTGGGCGACTACGAGTGCCGCGTGCTCGACGATCGTTGGACCGTGGTCACCGCCGACGGCACGCTGTCGGCCCAGTTCGAGCATACGGTGCTGGTGACCGACAAGGGTTGTGAGGTGCTGACGGCGCGCAAGCAGCTGCTCAAGGGCAGCGAGGACGTGCCCTGGGCGCATCTGGGCGAACGCTCCTGCCCGGCGTCGTTGCAGGCCCGCGATCAGGCGGAATCCAGCGCTTCGATGTAAAACTGCTCGCCGCGCTGCATCAGGTGCAGCCGCGTCAGGCTCTTGCCGCGGCAGGGCCCGCGCACGCACAGCCCGTCTTGTCGTCGATACTCGGCCCCGTGGGTGCGACAGATCAGGTGTTGACCGTCGCGGGTCAGAAAGTCGCGGCTGCCGCCATCCAGCGGGATCGCCAGGTGGCGGCAACGGTTGAGGTAGGCCTGGGGGAAGCCCTCCTCGTCGCGCAGCACAAGGGCTTCGCGCGGGATGCCGCCCGCGCCCGGGGGCAGGCTGACCACACGCACTTCGCCGGTCTCGAGGGCGACCGAGCCCGCGGCGTAGGAGGGGTCGTCGGGGTCGATGGCGCGGTAGACCCGTCGCGCGGGCACCGAGACCAGACGCCGATCGGGCAGGATGAAGGCGCTGAGCGCACCGCCGTAGACGCAGCCGCTGTCGAGGCCGATGGCGTGGGCGTGGCGCTGCAGGCCGCGTGAGGCGTGGTGTCCGAAGAGCACCAGCTCGGGGCCCTTCCACAGCTCACCCCAGGGCCGTCCAGCGTCGGGGCGCGAACTGCCACGCCCCTCCGCGTCGATGGTGCGCAACGACAGCAGGTCGCGCGGCTGCTGCGCTTCGAGCGCAACACCTGGCACGAGCCCCGCGTGCACCACCAGCGCCTGATGCTCCGGCAGTCGCAGCCACAGGGGTAGGGCGTCGAGCCAGCGCCAGTCGTCCTCGGTCAACAGCAGAGCCTGGGCCAGCGTCTCGGGGTCGAGCCGACGCGGCGGCGCTTGCCCGGCCTGCCGCGCGCGCCAAAAGCCCAGCAGGTGCGCGTCGTGGTTGCCGCGGACCGCTTCCATGCGGTGCTCTGCGATGAGCTTCATCACGGAGACGGCGTCGGGGCCCTTGCTCAGCAGATCCCCGACCAGCACCACCCGATCGCGCGCGCCCACGGCGCAGGCCCGCAGCAGCTCTTCGAGCTCGAGCGCGCAGCCGTGCACGTCGCCGATGACTACGGTTTTGCCTGGCGCCGGTGGCGAAGACATGGTCGCAAACCTTGTACCATGCGCGCCTTTGGCACCACACTGCCGGGCCGGAGCGTTCGACAAGGAGGCGACCCGATGATCGAAGAAGGCAAACGCGCACCCGCATTCACCCTCGAGTCCGACAGCGGCGACAAGGTTTCGCTCTCGAAACTCAAGGGCAAGAACGTGGTCGTCTACTTCTATCCACGCGACAACACGCCCGGCTGCACCGTCGAAGCCCAGGACTTCAACAAGGCCCTGAAGAAACTCGAAAAGCTCGATGCGGTGGTGCTCGGCATCAGCAAGGATTCGATCGCCTCACACTGTAAATTCCGCGACAAGTACGGATTGAAGTTTCCCCTTCTGAGCGACCCCGACGGCGGCGTGCTCGAGAAATACGGCGCCTGGGGCGAGAAGAAGCTCTACGGCAAGACCAGCATGGGCATCATTCGCAGCACGGTGATCGTGGGTGCCGACGGCAAGGTCAAAAAGATCTTCCCCAAGGTACGCGTCAAGGGGCACGTGGACGCGGTGCTCGAGGCGCTCGCTGAGCTGTGAGTGCTCTCAGAAGATCACGAGCAAAGTAAAGAACAGGAAGATGGCGATGCTGCCGCCCATCAGCATCTGAAAGCCGCGCTGGAACATGGGCTCGTCGTAGCACTCGACGGCGAGCCGGTGGATCTCTTCCTCGCGCCGCCGCTCCTGTTCGTGGGCCTCGGCGCTCTGCGCCGCGTGGGCCAGCTCCGGGAAGGCGCGGCCCAAGCCCGCCTCGAGCGCGGCCTTGGCCAGTAGCACCAGCGCGTCACGGTGGCTGGCCTTGGCGGTTCCCGCCGAGACCCGTTGGTGCTCGGTTGCGCGGCCCAGGGTGCCCTGCATGGTGTCGCGTTCGGCTTCCAGCTTCTCGAGTTCGGCAGTGCGCCGGTCGAGTTCCTCGGTCAGTGGCATCAGCTGCTGCTGCAGGGGCGCCATCTTGGCCTTGAGCGATTTGAGGGCGGCGCGGGCTCCATCCCGTTCAACCACCAGTTGGTCGCGCCGTTGCGGATCCATGGTCTTCTTACCGGCGCGGATCTGTTCCACCTCGGCGGCGATCTTCCGCAGCGTCGCCTCGGGGCCGCGCGCCTGGGCTTGCAGGTCTTCGAGCTGGGCCATCAGCGTGGCTTCCTGCTTGCGCTTGGGCTCGAGCACGCGGTCGAGGGCCTGTACCTCCACCTCGAGCTTGGACAGCTCGTGCTGCAGCTGCCCTTTCTTGTGCTGACCGCGGTGGACCACGTCGCCGATCTTGTCCTCGCTCTGGGCGATCGCCCTGAAGTTGCGTGAGAGGGCTTGCAGCGAAGGGTCCTGGCGATGGGCGTAGAGGCTCTGACCGAGCTGGGCGTAGGCGTCGGCGGTGCGGCCGGCGGCGGCCTTGCGACGGCCCGATAGCTCCATCAACTCCACCGACAGCTCCCGTTTGCGCAGCATCACGCGTACGTAATAGGCCATCGCTTGCCAGAGTTTTTCGGGAACCGGTCCGTAATCGGCGAGGTTTTCGGCCGTGCGCTGTCGGATGGCCTCGGGCGAGCGCGCCCGGCGTTGGGCCTCGGCATCGTCTTCGAACTCGGCGAGGCGCTCGGGGTCATCGGCGGCCGACAGGCGCGGCAGCGGGCCGGCTCCGACCACGCCGACGCCAGGCCGCGGCGCCGCAGCTGGGGTCAGACGGGGGCCGGGGTCGGCGTCATCTAGCAGGGCCGGTGGAATCGAGCTGGTGTCGATTGCTTCGCCGTTGCCCGCCGGAACGGGGCCTGTGGCAGCGGCCGCCATCCCGGGTAGCTCGACGGCCAGCTCGAGGGCAGGACCGGCCGGGCCCATGTCGAGGCTCAAGGGGTCGTCGCCGAAAGCGAGCCCCGCCGACGTCGCGCCGCCTGCGGCCCGCGGCGCCGGTGGGGGTGGCGGTGGAGGTCGTGGCGGGGGTGCGCCGGCCGGAGAAACCAGCGTGGCCTGGTGCGGGCGCGCGCCCGGCAGCGCGTGGCCGCAGGTGCTGCATTCGGTCGCACTGGGACCGACCATCGTACCGCAGACCGCGCAGGCACCGTTCATCTCGAAAATCCGACGCAGCGCGAGCGCCCCGCGGTCCGAGGCGATCGCGAAAAAACAACGCTATCAGTGCCCACCTCGGCGCCGCAAACCCAAAAACCGGGACACCGGGGTAGGTGTTGGGCCTACTGAATTCCCCACGATACCCGATCTCGGTCCGGACCGGTGCCTTCGTCGCTGGCAGAATCCCTGCGATTGGGGTATCCGGCCAGCCGGAGACGCACGGTGAGCGACACAAGCAGTCCCGAGGCCCGCCCAGGCGAGAAATCAGGGCCCACCCTGCGCATCGAGCTTCCCATTTTCGATGGGCCGCTCGACCTGCTGCTGCACCTCATCCGCAAACACGAACTCGAGATCCTCGATCTCCCCATCGCCTTCGTCACCGAGCGCTACCTGGAATACCTCGCGTTGATGCGCGAGTTCGACCTGGACGTCGCCTCCGAGTACCTCTTGATGGCGGCCACCCTGGCGCACATCAAATCGCGGATGCTGCTGCCGCGGGAACCGGAAGGGCAGACCGACGGCGACGAAGAGTTGGACCTCAGCGATCCGCGCACCGAGCTGATCCAGCGCCTGCTCGAGTACCAGAAGTACAAGCACGCCGCCGAGGCCATCGGCAACCGCGCCATCGTCGGGCGCGACGTCTTTCCGCGCGGCATGAGCGCACCGGCGGCGGAAGGGCCGGCACCGCTGGCCGAGATCGGGCTCTTCAAGCTGCTCGATGCCTTCGAGGGCATCCTCAAGCGCGCCAAGGGAACGATCTCGCTCGAGGTGGATTCCGAGCGCATCACGATCCAGGAGCGCATGACGCAGCTGACGGAGTTGTTGCGGGTGCGCCGCAGCTGCCCCTTCGAAGACCTCTTCGAAGGCACCATCACGCGCTACGAAATCGTCGTCACCTTCCTGGCGTTGCTCGAGATGACGCGCATGCACCTGACGCGCATCTACCAGCGCGACCACGAGTCGCCCCTGCACGTGCATTTCGCCCTGCTGGACCCGGACGCGCCGACGATTCCGCCACCCGAGGGCGAGGCGCATGAAGCGGGCGCCGCGCCCGCGCGGCTGGAAGCGGTCGTCGGTGAGGCTGTCGAAGCGATGGCGGCGACCGATGACGTCGTCGAGACGCTGGAAGCGGAAGCCGACGAGGCAGACGAGTCGGATATCGCGAGCGATGTCGCGGACGAAGCGATGGCGGCCACCGACGACGTCGCCGAGGCGTTGGAAGCGGTAGCCGACGAAGCGCCCAAGCCCGATGTGGCGAGCGATGTCGCGGACGAAGCGACGGCGGCGACCGATGACGTCGTCGAGGCGCTGGACGCGGTAGCCGGGGAGGCAGACGAGTCGGATTTCGCGAGTGACGTCGCGGACGAAGCGATGGCGGCCACCGATGACGTCGCCGAGGCGTTGGAAGCGGTAGCCGACGAAGCGCCCAAGCCCGATGTGGCGAGCGATGTCGCGGACGAAGCGATGGCGGCGACCGATGACGTCGTCGAGGCGCTGGACGCGGAAGCCGGGGAGGCAGACGAGTCGGATATCGCGAGTGACGTCGCGGACGAAGCGATGGCGGCCACCGATGACGTCGCCGAGGCGTTGGAAGCGGTAGCCGACGAAGCGCCCAAGCCCGATGTGGCGAGCGATGTCGCGGACGAAGCGATGGCGGC
>JAOUOP010000090.1 GCA_029880325.1 Myxococcales bacterium
CCCGCCGAAACACTCCTCTTTCCTGCCCACATCGTCTCCGATATCCTCAAATCCACCGGGCCCCCAGCGCGCTCGGCACCCCCGTAGCCTTGCGGACTTTCGCGGCAGAACGTTGGGGATCACGACAACAGTTACCAAACGACGGGCATGCCGCTCGAAGCGACCGCGACCGCGCATTACCTCCGACACATCCCCGAGCGCGCGGATGCAAAGCGTTCCGCACCGGGCTCTGGCCACCGAAGTCGCGCCGCCGTGCGTCGCGATTCGAAAACGAGCTGCCTACCAGGTGGTATAGCCGTAACAAGCTACAAGCTCGATCTCGAATATCCCAATCCTGGTGACGTAGATCAGCCCGTGCCGGATCGTTGACGCTTTCTAGCTTGACGCGCGACCCGTCCAGAGGTAACGGTATCAGCAGTTCGAAATCTCGATGCGCGTACCGGGACCGGGGCGGACCGGCGGAGTCCACGTGTCTGAGGCCTAGAGACTACATCGCACGCGCTCGATTCCAGGGCGTCGTGTTCTGAGACCCTGTTTCGTCCTGTCGACGCATCGATCCAAGGTGGCCGAGTGACGCCGCTGAGGAAGAACGTAACCAAGCGGTACCCCAAAGTGCTCGCACGCGGGTGTGCTTCAAGACAGAACTAGCCCGCTTACCCACTCGAGCGATTAGGCCAACTGTAGCACCACCGACGACCGCGACTAACAAGCGGCGGCTCAGAGCCGACTACCGGATACGCACCACGGGGCTGCGGCAAGCTTTCCCAGGCACACACTGCGCGAAGCACGAGGACCACGATGAGCAACAAACCCCATTTCGCCACCGAACGAGTCGCGAATTTCCTTGCTGTTCTTGGAGTGTTGGCCTCCACAGGCGTACTGACGGCGAACTTGGCAGCGCAATCGTCCGACACATCCCGGCTTGTGAACGATGAGCTTCGCTACATGCGGGAAACGCTGGACAGCTCACTCGGGGCCCTTCGGGTAGCTGTTCAAGGTTATGAACAGCTGCCGAGTGAGATTGAGCAAAATCTCGTTGAGGCAGAAAGACTGGCGCAGGAATTCCATCGCAACGTCCGGCTCAAGAACCTGGAACTTGCGCGCCGTGCATACCAGCAGGCGAGACGCGCCCTCTCTCGGATAGCGAACTGGCTAACCATTCAAGAGGATACGGAACAAACTTCCCGCTTGTCGCCAGCTCAACGCCTCCCTAGACGACTTGAGCGCATGTCCGCGCGTCTCGACAAACTTGTGCGCGCGGTAGGCGATAGGACCTTTGCCGACGACGTCGCTATCGCCAGGAAATTCGCACTAGAGGCCAACACAGCAATCTCCGCAGGTGATACCGAGAACGCCACACTGGCACTAGAACGCCTGCGCGACCAAATCTTGCGTATTCAAGAAGCCTATAGCGACACGCGGGTTCCGCCGACTGGATCGGCGTCTGAATGATGAAACCTCGTTGCGAACTATCAAGGCCTGGCCAAGAAATAGGAGCTGGGTCCCTGTCATGGTGCGGATCCGTCCACCTGATCACTCAATGCTAGTGCGCTGTGAACGCCGGACTACCGTTTGCTCTTTCTAGAGGCCGCCGCGATGCTTGAAGCGTCTTTGCAATGTGGAGCCTGCCAGACGCAGAGGCCCTCGTTCGGATACCACAACTTAGTCGTCCATGGCGGGCCCAACACGAGCCCGGCAATTTCTTTGTCACTGAGCCAACTGAAATCAGGTATTTCTGATGCTCAACCTTGCTAGATACGCTTCGCCGATTCTCGCCGTCCCAGTGCTGGTTGGTCTGGTCCTCCTCCAACCAAGGGCCGCAGTGGCTCAAGTCGCTAGCGTAGCCCTGGAGCCAGTTTCCGATGCAACGGTACGGTCTCTCGTACCAACTGGTAACGACGGATACTCTGAAATCGTCGCCGTGAGTTCCTCGTGGCTTTCGGGTCACGAGCGAAGCTTGCTGATGTTCAACCAGGCGGAGGTGGGCGCGGCGCTATCCGGCAACGAGCTGCTTTCCGCAACCCTCGAGTTCACCGTGGCTAGCGTCGGCGTAAGCTGGTTCGGCGGAAGAATCGCAGCGCACCGGATGCTCATGCCATGGACAGAAGGCGGCGCAACCTGGGTATGCGCAGATGAAGGCTTCCTCAGCTACTGCGCACCCGAAGACGAGTGGGGAATGGACTGGTTCAGCTGGGACCCCGACCCCTACGAGCACGCGGCCACTGCTGAAGCGCAGGTCGTCGCCGCAAGTGGTGACACAGTTTCTTTAGACGTGACCGTTGATGTGCAGGCCTTCATGGATGGCCTTGCCCAGAATCAAGGTTGGGCCATTGTTGGCACCGATGACCCACTTGCCGGGGAATGGGTACAATTCTTTGCTCGCGAAGCAGCTGTACCCCCACGCCTCATTCTGACATACAAATTACCCCCACCGCCGCCGGTATCTTCCGAAGTCGTCGACCTTACCGTCACCGCGACCGCTGATACCTTCGTATCAGAACTCTTTCCGGATTGGGTGCGGGAGGGAGGAACTCGCCTGAAAGCGAATTCAGACGAGGCGCTTTTCACGAAACACGCACTCGTGCAGTTCGCGGACAGTGAAATTGCGAACGAAATGGCCGCGACAGGGGTCAGCTTTGATACACATGACCTCGTGTCGGCGACTCTGTCCATGACCGTGAAGGACGGTTGGCCTGTCTCAGATCCTGGCCGCACAGTAGACGTACATCGAATGGTAACTCCCTGGATTGCTGACCGAGCAACATGGCACTGTGCATCGGACGCCAATCGCTACAATTGGAGTTCCGACTGTACGGGCACTGATGAGTGGGACTTTCTTGCTCCTGACCCGCTCCTACGGCCGTACGATCCGATACCAACGGCCAGTCAGCCGACAGCACTAGACTATTCTGGTGAGATGCGATTCGACTTGACCCGAGACATGGCAGAGATCCTAGCGGGCAATGCGGCAAATGAAGGCTGGCTCATTCTGAAGCCCGATTCCCCCTGGTTGGGCTTCATCAGCTTCCTCTCAATAGAGGGCGGCAATCCACCCCTCCTTGAACTCACCTTCGCAGCGCGCAACTGCTCTGCCACCGACCCCTGCGAAACCGGGCCAGTTATCTGCCGTGACAACATAGAATGCATTGGTGAGTGTCGGGATGACGTGGCGTGGAGATACAACGTCTCTCTCTTTACCGGCGAAGGGGTCTGTTGGGATGACCCTGGCATCGGCTGCAATGACATCGATTCACCACTATACGAATGCGGCTACAGTGGTGCGCGATGTGGTGATTGCCCACAATGCGAGTTCTGCAGCGATTGCCCCTGTGGGACTAACGAGCCCTGCGTTCCGGACGCCCCGATGTGTGCCAACTACCACGAATGCGTAGACGGCACCTGTCGAGACGACGAATGCACAAACCCTCGCTCCGCACTATACGAGTGCGGAACATCGACATCCCGCTGTGGAGACACATGTCCGGCTTGTAGCCCGGATTGCGCCGGCAAGGCCTGTGGCTATGATGGTTGCTACGGGCGATGCGGTGACGGGATTTGTGCCGACGGAGAACGCGGGTGCATGAGTCACGCCGATTGCGCGGATGGACTCGCTTGCATCATCGAGAGCGACGGACTCGGGACCTGCCGACCGAAGGAGTGCGAGTCGGTTGCGCAAAACCCATGCGCGGATCCCGCGAACGCCGGGAAGCTGACGAGCTGTGGCACCTGCCCCGCATGCACACCTGAGTGCGACGGAAGGACCTGCGGACCGGACCCGGTCTGCGGAAGCAGCTGCGGCCCGACACCACCGGGGTTCTACTGCTCGTCGGGCCAGCTTGCCGCCGTGTTGGGCGAGAGAATCGTTGACCGCGCCGCTTATTTCACCGAAGACGGTGACTCGGTGCCCGGGACCCTGCCCGGCGGGCTCGCCGTTGCAGCCGATGGCCGACCCAAATACTCCGTGCCGCTCCAGGTGCCGCCGGGACGTGGAGGCATTCAACCCTTGCTCAGCCTTTCCTATAGCGGAGGCGACCAAGACGGATACCTGGGCATCGGCTGGGGGGTAAGTGGCTTGGCGGCGATCCAGCGGTGCAAAAAGACGTTTTCACAGGATGGGAATACCGCTGTCGTGACCTATACGGATTCCGACAGCTTCTGTCTCGATGGCGCGAAGCTAGTCCTGGAACAGTCGACTGATACCTACGGTGCAGACGGGGTCGCATACCGAACGGAACTCGAGAGCTTCACACGAGTCATCTCGCATAGCGCGGGAGGAGAGCCGTCCTCCTTTACCGCCTATACGCGTGACGGCCGAATCTTGACATTCGACCTGCGGGTCGGAGGCGGATTGCCATTGGGCGATGAAAAGATCAGGCCCGCCAATACGACAAATCCGCTGGGGGCCCTGTCCCGAACACAGACCTGGGCGTTGACACGCGTGGAAGATCGACTCGGCAACTCGATGGATATCGAGTACTGGAACCCATCCTCGTGTCCCGATCGGATGGAGGTGTTTGGCACCTCATTCAGACCCGCTTGCGATGTGCTTGGAGGAAAAGCGCGCGAGTACTATCCAAAGCGCATTACCTACACCAATCACAAAGACAAGCCCGGAGATCGATTTGTTGAGTTTCACTACCGGGAACGTGTTCCGCTGGCAATGCTCGAGTCGCATCGCTACGGCGTGCGCTACGAGAAATCACAGCTCCTCGAGCGAATCACGGCCGGGGTGTTGTCTAGTGACTTCGATGGCGGTCCGGATTTCAGCTACGAACTTGTATACGACGAACCCCGGGACTTCCACCGTCGTTACGCCCTAAGCTCGTTTGAGCACCTCCACGAGCAAACGCTGCTCACCTCGATTCAGCAGTGTGCGCGCAAGGGACTGCGTTCAACAGCAGGCCTCGCGTGCAAGCCTCCGACCATATTCGAATACGAACGAGTGGAGCCCGGATTCGAGAACGCGTTGGCACAAGACGTGACGGCGATTCCGGATTACGACCAAGCAGACCTCGCATTTTTCGGCCGTCCACTTGTCCTTGATCTCGATGGGAACGGGCAGCAAGATATTCTCTATTCCGAATGCTCAGTCCCGGATCAGGAGCCATGTGTTGATGCACAGTGGTCGATGATTCTTAACGGCGAGTCCGTAGGCGACACCTACTATCTGGACCGGAATCGCATGGTCGTATCCGGCGAAATCACCCAGCCGAACCCAAGCGGTCGCGGAAGCCAGCGCATTGAGCTACACGCACCTGCCTCAGCCATCGTAGTCGACTGGGACCTCGATGGGCGTGATGAAGTCCTCGAAATTGATGAGCGCTTCCGCAAAGGGCTGAACGGTAGTGGCGAAATTCGGGTTTGGAGCCTTGACACCGAAAGCACCCTGCGAGTTCGGGATATCGGCCTGTTCTATGACGACGAGAACGCGAAGAAACTATTCGTCCTCGACCTGAATGGCGACCGAATCAAGGATCTCCTGGTCTGCTCTTCTGAAACCACCAAGAGCTTTAGGCAGCCCTTGCCCATCCGGCGCAACTATTGGACTGCGCGCCTAGGCGCCCCCGGCACCTTCGGTGCTCCGCAAGAGGTCGCGTCGGATGGACCACCTTGTGATGGTGCGACGGTTGCGGACCTCAATGGGGACGGTCGAGACGAACTCTTGCTGAATTCCACGGAGCACGTCTACATCCCAGGCCCGGGCGCCTTCGACGAGGGCGGTGAGAACCGAATACAGAGAACTAGCGACGTCTTCTTTCCTCTCAGCAATCGTATCGAGCAAGACGCCGTTGAGGCTCGTGATAGATTCCGAACGCGCCTGGTTCTCGACGTCAGTGGTGACGGCCTGCCCGATATCGTAGACTTCGCCGCAGCAGAATCCTCGTCCATTCCAGGCGCGCTTGAAACAGAGGTCTGGCTCAATTCTGGAGCCGGGTTCGTGACTCAGGGGCCAAAACCTGTGATGGCATTGGTTACGACGGAGTTTCCGAGCCTCGGTGCTCTCAGTGCGGCCGTCCCGTACGACGAGAATCACGATGGGCGTCTCGACCTTCTCGTTCAAAATGAACTCGAGGAATGGCTGCTGCTACGCTCCAACGGCCAGACGTTCTCGGCCATGCCACTACCGGCAGACCTCGCCGCCGCGAGCCCCGCATACCACCTGGTCATGGACGTAGACCATGACGGTGTTCCAGATCTGCGTCGCCGGGCAAGCGCTTGGATAAAACAGGGGCCTCTTCGCACTAGATTGAAGGCAGCAACAGACGGTTTGCTAGCTCGAACCGAGGTCTACTACGCCTCACTCACCGAAGACGCTCGTGATCCAGACTCGGGCGAAGTTCCACCCGGCTTGCCGTCAGATTTCCCCGTGGAGCACCTTCCGCTGATTCCCTACGTTCATGGGGTCAACACCACTGAAGCAACCGAATGTGGATATCCTTGCTATCCGAGACATCCGGCGGGGGCCGTCGTACGCGCCATTGGCTACTGGGACAAACCCGCGGGTTCCGCGAATCCCGTCAGGTACGAGGTACATTCCTACGGGCGATCCGCTGTCGACCTTCAGGGGCGAGGCTTCCTGGGATTTGGCGTGCGCCTCATCAAGGACACCGCTCTGTCGGACCTCGCCGCCGCTTTCGGGGGGAATCAGGCGCGGCTGATGCTGTCCGACAATTTCGTATACGATGCGGCAACCAAGCAATATCCCTTCGTGGGAAGGTACAATTTCCGAGCCGATCTTACGATGACCGGTGCGGGAAGGTGGCGGATCGACGAAAGGACCACCGACTATGAGACCCGCCTCACCACACCGTCCTCGCTCTTCGTATACGCGAGCACGGTAACCACTTCGACTCGGGAGCAGGACCCACCCCTGAGTACACCTTCATCCAACTATCTGGCTTACGTACAACGGTCCTTCGACTATGACGACTATGGGAACCAAACCGGAGCGATTGCTGTTTGGAACGATGTGCATGACGGCAAGGTAGTCGATGCTGAGATTGCCTCGACGCTCTATCATACGACGACAGAATACATCGATCGCTGGCTGATCAGTCTGCCGGACAGCAAGCAAGTCGGAGCACTGCGGCAGCGCGACACCGGTTCTCCCCTAAGTGCTGTGACGCAGGTCTATGATTTCAAATACGCCGAAGAGTTGCCTCTCGGAGCGGTGTCAGATGAACTGAAGTACACCGGGTTACCGGTCGAAGTGGAGCGTGACCCGGGCACCTCGCATTCCCTGACGACACAAATGGACTACAACGCCTTCGGCAACGTCATCGAGATCGGTCTGAACGGCACCACCATTGACGGCGTCCTAACGAGATCCCAGCGCGTTCAGTATGATGCGGTCGAAATGTTCCCGAGGTTCGTGACGGATGTGTATGGCAACGATGTAGAGTATGAGTTCGATCAGGCTCTAGGGGCTGCGCTACACACCAAGCAAGAAGTCCGCGAAGGTGTCTTCGCAGTCATCTCTGCTCTGCCTGACGGCTTTGGCCGGCCTAGGCGAACCATTGGTGCCGATGACGTCGTCGAACGGGTAGACTATGCTGGCCGTGGCGCAGAGGGCGGTATACAGGTACGAACCGCGCGCGACGGCGCTCCGGCCCGTTCCGTCGCATATGACGTCCTGGGTCGTTCTGTCGTAGAACAAAGGGAAGGATTGCGCCGAGAACTCACAACGCTTTTCGACTATCACCCATCGGGATTTCTTTCTCGCAGGAGCCGACCCCACGACACAAGTTCGGCAGCAGATCCGAACTTCACCGACTTCACGTACGACGCGCTCGGTCGCCTGCTCGAAGCGAAGCCTTCGGATGGTCGCATTTGGGAGACCTGTTACAGGGACAATGCCGTCTGCAGCCACAGTCCACGTGGCTTTGGCAAGTGCTCAGTCTTCAACGAGCGCGGCGAAATGGTGCATGGCGTCGACCCCGGAAGCGGCGACGTGTCGCTCTCCTGTGAAACTGTGCTCGGTGAGGTAATCGAAGACTACCCATCGGAATCGGCACCGGTAGCTATGCCTCGGCGCACGGCAGTCTCGCACGAACACGGCGCATTTGGGCATCTCGAGCGCATTGTGGATCCGGTAGCAAACGTTACCGCCTACGACTACGACGCTTACGGCCGTGTCTTGTCAGTCGACGACCCAAATGCCGGAACCTGGAACTACTCGCGCAACGCCTTCGGAGAGGTCGAAACGGCCCTATCCCCCGATATGGTGCAATCGAACTTTCACTACGATCTGCTAGGTCGCATGGTGCAACGCGAAGACCTAGAGGGAACCGAGCCACCTGAAATTTCGACGTACGTGTACGATGGACTCCTGTCCACAGTCATCTACCAAGGAAAGCTGGTTGCCGCGCAGTCACCCGACGGCAGCATGACAGTCTTCAACTACGATGACGCCGGACGAGAGGTGGAGGCGCGTCGCAGCATTGTGGGTGCAGAAAGTACAGAAATTCTGGCTCGGTTTACGGACTACGACGGTTTTGGGCGACCTTCGATGGTGAGCTATGAGAGCGCCAATGCTGTCGAACGCCTAGCGTCGCGATACCACTATCATCGTGGTCATGTTGAAAAGATCGGCATTCCCGATAAGACAGCGACGGGTAACCCCGCCTTGGACGACATCGTCTGGGACGCGACCGACACCGACCCCTATGGTCAGCTTGAAGCGATTTCCCTTGGCAATGGACTGACAGACGAACGGGAATACTGGCCAAACACCGGGCAGCTGAAGAGCATGTCTGTAGGCCTCACAGCCTCCACCGCGCTTCAGGCACTTTCCTATACCTACGATGACAACGACAACTTGGAGCGGAGGGATGATGTCGTCAACAACGAAGCGACCGTGTATGTCTACGACGAGCAGGACCGTCTCGAACTGGCGACCTCAACCACGAATGATAGTTCCGGCACACGAGTACGTCGGTTCGAAGAGAGCTTTACCTATGATGCCTTAGGCAACATCGATAGCAGAGGCCGCAGCGAAGAGGACTTCGTCAACGTTGTTACCGACGGGTTCCTATGGAGCTATTCCGTCGGAACCGACGGTCGACGCCCTTCTCAGGTCGCTTCGGTCTCGGACGGGGGAACTGAACAAACGTACGAGTACGATTCCGCCGGTCGATTGAAGCTCCGCACGGGGATTCTCCAGGGCGACCTTGAAATCCTCTACAATCGGCGCGGCATGCCCTTCCTGATGGGGAAGGACCTGGACACCTCTCTGGGCCGAGAGGAGGCGACTCACGTTGCATATGATGCCTTCCAACAGCGAGTTCGGAAGAAGATGGCAACCAGTGAGGTCTTCTACATGGACGAAAGCTACACCCGTGAGATGGCTGCAGGTAGTGGAGAGTTTTCGGAACGCCTGGTCGTCTTTGCGGGGGCAGGGCCGGTAGTTGAAATCGAAAGGAGCGCGTCGGGTAGTGACAGCGACGCGACAACCTACCTCCACAGCGACCACCTCGGTTCGATTACGGCCGTAACAGACAAAGACGGAAACCTTGTTGAGCGTCGAAGCTACGACGCCTTCGGGGGGCGTCGAGATGCGTCGGACCCGAACCCGTACGGTACCCGCTATGGCTACACAGCCCATGAGTTCGATGAAGCCCCGGGTCTCGTCAATATGAAGGCACGAATGTACGATGCGGCGCTTGGGCGATTCCTGATGCCGGATCCGATCGTTGCGGACCCGTCCTCGGTTCAAGGCGTGAACCCGTACAGCTATGTGAACAATCGGCCGCTGCGCTTCGTGGATCCCACCGGCCGTGAACCCTGTGATGGTGGGCCGTGCGCTGGTCAGGATACTGGCTGGGGAGGTGACGGATTCGACGACGGTGGAGGACCACCGGGACAATGCGGCTGGGAATGTACAAAGGCAGCCATCAAGAATGCAGCCAGGAAGGCACAAGAAGGCTTCCACGATGCCGGGGATTTTCTCGAAGAGAACGTCGGACAGCCTTTCGACGATGCTGTAGATGCGGTTGCAGATTTCTTTACGGGCGGCTGGGAGCGCGGGGGGGGATCAGAACAGCCGCCACGGACACAACGAGCTGCGAGCCGCGGCACGCAGGCGCCGGTTGAGACGTCCACGTCGTTGTCAATGAATGAATTTGGCGAAATTTTTGTAGATGGCCAGATCGACCTGACCCTGACACGCGCCATTCAGGCCAGGCTCGGTTGGCCGCTGACACAGGTGTCCGGAGATGAACTTGTACACAACTTCACCATGGCAGTGATGCCAATGGGCCTTAAGGTCCCACTGGCTCCGTTGGCCTCAAGGGCGGGAGGAAAACTACCGAGGTATCACGGGCCGAAGCCAAAGCATCACGTGAACCCGGCGCACGATCCGAAGTCTCCTCATTTCAACCCTCGCAAGACGCCACAGCCTGCCGACGCTGCGGATGTCTATCGAAACGCGGTTCCCGATGATCCGGTCAGTCCGCGCAACTGGTTCGGAACGAATGCCGACGGTACGATTTATCGTTTCTCCGGATCAGGAGACCAGCGCCACTTCAGCGGAATGGAGGGAGTCGGGGACGGTATCCGGAACATCACTGACTACGCCCTGCAGCGGCTGGGGCGAAAATGAGCATGCTCTTCGGCGACCCTGCTCAGTTTGCGGTCGAGGCGGACTTCACTGGTCGGGAAGGCGAGTGGCGCTTCGGTAGATTTCGTCTGTTGGTGCACGGGGCTGAGTACGGTGACTTCGGCGACACCGTCGACCTCGCGTCGAGTTGTCAGTGGGGGCGGACGTTCCTTGAGCATTCCAAGGAACGGACACGATCGGACCTGGACCAGAGAAGCGCCAGTGCAGTTTATGATGAGCTCGTCGGCCGCTTCATGAACGGTCGGGGAGATGGCGACCCCTTTGACCGCGATACCTTCCTCTTCGACGACATCGGGGATTCGTCCCTGCGAGACAAAACTACCGTTCTTGTAGTCCGTCGGGCTGACGGGCATGACAGGGTGATCTTGCGGGACCTTTCGTCGGAGCAAGTGCAGGAGGTCATCGTGCCGCCTTGGACTTGTGACCGGGTGGTGAGGGCCTTCTGCGATTGGATCGATGCGCTTGTTGGCTCTCCTGGGCCTTCTACCTAGCTCGAACGCTATGAAGGCCGACAGAACCGGTCGTTAAAGACGGCGGCTAAGGGTCGCGACATTTACCCCACAATGTCTGAGGAATTTGGCGCGGCTCGGGCCCCCCGTTTTTGTCGCGGCCCAGCAGGGCCTTGAGCTTGCGCTCGATGGTGCGCTTGGAGACCTGGTGACGGCGAGCGACGGCGCCGGCCGAGCGATCCCTCCGATGCGCGGGAAAAAAACCCGAATCTCGGACAACTCTTAGTTTGCGATTTTGCGATGCCCTCCTGGCCTGAGCCTTCATTCGGCGGCAATTTTCCTCCGGGCGCAGGACTCCGCCCCCAACGGCCCAATTTTGCCAGATTCCCCGTGCTGCAGACGCACCAATGCGCCGCGAGAGCCGGATCTCGCGACGCATGCCCCCATGGGGCTATGTGTCGTGATCCCCAACGTTCTGCCGCGAAAGTCCGCAAGGCTACGGGGGTGCCGAGCGCGCTGGGGGCCCGGTGGATTTGAGGATATCGGAGACGATGTGGGCAGGAAAGAGGAGTGTTTCGGCGGGGGCTGGGAGTGTCAGGAGTAGGGTCAAGGTGGGTCGGAAATTGGAAATTGGCGACCTGACAGGTCCTTCTGATCCAGAATCGGATCGGCGAGGCCGTCTCCGTCGAAGCGCACGAACTGAACGGTACTGCTCGGAAACCAGGCGGACGGGTCTCGGCCGAGCAGGAGCACGGCCGCGGCGTTGGGGTCGCCCGTCGGGGCCAAGAGGTGGAGCGCCGCGAGCTGCCGCTCGATGGGACGCTCGTTCTCCTCGAGAACCTCGGGGCTCACCGCGGCCGGCAAGTAGGTGGACCGGAAGAACTCCAGGTCGAGATCCTCCGGGGTCGCGCCTCGGACGGGGGACTGATCGAACGCGAGGTCACCGGCCTGGCGCTTCTCGACGAGGATGCGCTCCTCATCACGGCTGGCGATTCCGCGCCGTGGGCCGACGCGAATCCAGACCCGCCCTTCGAACCGCACCGGAGTGTCCGGCGAGGGGGTCACGACGATCACCGCCATCTCGACACCGGCGATCTCGACCTTTCGTACGTGCACGACGGGCAGCGGGAGGATCTTGCCGTCGCTGCGTAGCGCGCCGAGGTTGAGGAGCAGCTCGTCCGTCACGGCGGCCCCGCTCGGGGTGCCGTCGTCCCGCATGCCGATGATGACGATCCCGGGGGCCCGGTTGTCCGGTAGGTCGTTGGCGAATGCACAAACGGCCTGCGCGACGCGGTCCCGCACGGTTCGGGCGAACGATTCCTTCCGCTCTACCCGGTCGGACTCGAGGTCGAGTGCGAGCTGCTGGATTTCGTCGTCGGTCAGCATGGACGAAGCCTGTCATCGTTCGGGCGAGACATCCACATCACTGTACGCGCGGCAACGTCGGAGAGGGCGTTGGTGGCGCCGATGAGCGAGCCGGCCCCGGCGAGCTCCCACATGGCGTCGTTTGCGCTGAGGTCGTACAGGCGCTGGTGTCCGGCTCGATCGCCTCGGCGGAGCCTGCGCTCGCCTATTTCGCGCGAGCCCTCGCCCTCGTGCTGCAGGGACTGCGCGGCGCGGGCGCAAAGGGCGAAGCGAGCGTGCTGGAGAACGAACGCGCGGTACTGCTGCTTCAGGTGTGGTTTGCGGGCATGGTCAGCTGGCTTGGGGGCATGGTCGATCGCGCCGGCATCGTGACCCTGGTCGACATCGCAATCCGCCACGTGGCGCGCGAGTGAACGAAGCCCGACGTCCCGCCCGCAAGGCGCGGCAGTCGCGAGGCCCGCGGGCAAGGGACTCGCGGTTCCGGAGGGAGCGGTCAGGCGACCGACGAAGCCCGCCGTGCCGCCCGGCCAAACGTCCCCGGCACGTTTGGCCGGCTTGCCCCTGGGGCGACGGCGCAGCATGTCACGCGGCTGCAGGAGACCGTAGGAATCTTTAGGCATCCCCAGGTTGAGCCATGTCAGCACCGGATGCCAGGCTTCTTGCACCGCTGAGGCTTCAATCCCCGCGATTCCGCTGCCTTACAGCACGGCGATGAGGGATGCCGCGAGGGTTTGTACTGCACCCCTGGCGGCAAGTGCGCCGCCCAGGCTGCTGACGGCGAGGGCTGCGAATCAAAGCAGCCCTCGAGTTGTGTCGCTCCGCTGATCTGCATGACTTTGACCGATGGAGCCGTCTGCGGAAGCGGTGGCGGGCTGACCGTAGGAATCTTTAGGCATCCCCAGGTTGAGCCATGTCAGCACCGGATGCCAGGCTTCTTGCACCGCTGAGGCTCCAATCCCCGCGATTCCGCTGCCTTACAGCAGGCCCGGCACTATGCCTCCGACAGCCTTCCGGTGCGCACCCGCGGCAAGGTGCGCATCCGCAGGCTACTGCCCGAGAGCATGCCCGGCCTGGACATCGAGCGCATGGACTTCCCCGCCGGCAGTTCCATGACCGGCATTCCCCACACCGCCGGCACCCGCGAGTACCTGACCTGCGAACGCGGCAGCCTCGAGCTAACCGCCTCGGGAGAGCACTACACGCTGGCGCCGGGCGACGTGGTGGTCTTTCGCGGAGACCAAAAGCACGGCTACAGAAATCCTGGCCCGCGCGCCTGCGTCGCCTACAGCGTGATCGCCTTTGCACCCACCGCGGGTTGACGGCTCCGGGCCACAAGCAGGTAGTCTCACGCGCCGCCATGAGGGCTCGCTCAACCGCCGCGCAGCGACTTCGCCGGTCTCCGGCCAGGTCGCTGCTGATCGCCGCACTGGTAGTCGCTGGCCTGATGTGCCCACGGTTGGCCACGGCCCAGCGCGCCGCGTCCACACGCCCCCGCGGCCCCGCCCTCAGCTGGGTGCGGCTGGCCGGCGCCGAGAGCTGCATCAGCCCGGTGGAGATGGCGGAAAAGGTGGAAACGCGCCTCGGGCGTCGCGTGTTCGTGCCCGCGGCCGACGCCATCGTCTCCATCGAAGGCAATATCGGCACGGGCCCCGCAGGCGGCTTCAAGGCGGAGCTGCGCGTGAGCGATGCCAAGGGCACGATGTACGGCGTTCGCGCGCTGCCCCTGGTGCACGACGACTGCCGCAAGCTCGATGACATCATGGCGCTGATCATCGCGCTGACGTTGCATGACGGCGGTGGCAACGGAGGCGGCATTCCCTTGCCCGCGGACGTGCTGGCCGAACTCGATCGCCTCTTCGAGGGCGAGCCTGCGGTGCTCGATCCGACGAGCCTGCCGAAGTCCGAGTCGGCACCCGAACCGGCGAGCGAACCAGCGAGCGAACCGGCGCGCGAACCGGCGCGCGAACCGAGTTCGAAAGCACCACCCCTGCCCTGGCACCTACAGCTCGGGGTCGGACTCTCACTCAGCACGGGCTTGCAGCCATCGGTGAGCGTTGCCCCCCAGGCGCACCTGGGCTTCATGCTCGAAGGCGTCGGCAGCGCCGAGGTGGTCGGCGCACTCGGACTGGCCCAAACCGCCCACATCCGGGATCCGAGCGGTCCAGCCGCCGGGGACCTGGTGCTGCGCCCCTGGTCGCTTTTCGTGGAGCTGTGCGGACCCGAGTTGCGCCTCATCGAGCCGCTCAGCACCCGCGTCTGCGGCGATGCGGGCCTCGGCGTGATGGAGGCCGAAGCGATGGAGTTTCGGCAGGGCAGCGGCGACGCCACCGCCCGCTGGTTCGAGCTGGGTCCCGCCCTTTCCCTGCGGCTGCAGCCCAGCCGGCGCCTCGACTTCCGACTGGTGGTACGGCTTCCGATCCGGCCGCGGCCCCCGCGCTTCGAGTACGTGCGACTGGACGGGAACACGGAGCTCGCCTTCGAAGTCGAGAAGGTCGGTGTGGGCGTGGAACTCGCGGCCGGTGTTCGGCTGTTCTGAGCTGCCAGGACGTTTTTCGCGTTTTCTGACGCGGGTCGCTCACAACATCGGCGCCCTGGCGACACCATCCAATGGAGCCGCCACGCGCTTGCGGTCCAGCCTGCCGTGTTCTCTACTGCCACCATCGAGGTAGACGGGCCCTGTCGCCACTCGCCATCCCGGGTCCATGCCGGCATGACAGACTTCGAACAGCTGTTCCGCGAGCATGGCGCCTATGTGCTGCGGCTCTCGCGGCGGCTGGGGGTTCGACCCGCCGACGCCGAAGACGTGGCCCAGGAGGTCTTCCTGGTGGTGCATCAGGCCCTGTCGCGCTTCGAAGGTCGCTCCAGCCATCGCACCTGGATTTCGGGCATCTGCGTGCGCGTCGTCAGCAACTACCGGCGTAAGGCCCACCGCCGCCACGAGCAGGCGGGCGAGCCCCCGGTGGAGCCAGCCGAGCTGCGCGATCCCGAACGTGCCGCCATCGGCAGCTCGGGCCTGGCCCAGCTGGATGCGGCGCTTTCGAAGTTGAGCGAGCCGCAGCGCGCGAGCTTCGTGCTCTTCGAGATCGAGCAGCTGTCGGTGGTCGAGATCTCGGAGGCCCTGGGCTGCTCCAAGTTCACGACCTACGCGCGCCTGCAGGCGGCGCGGCGCGCGGTGCAAAAGGCTTTCGAGGCCGATGCCGTGTTGGAGGTGGCCGATGTTTGAGCCCAAGCGACTGGTCGAGCACGGCGCTCAGCCGGGCCTGCGCGACGCCCTCGAGCAGGCCCGCCGCGACGATCCCGACGCGGCGGCGCTGTCGGCTCTGGGCACGCGTATCGATGCCTCCCTCGGTGCGCAGCAGGGCGCAAACGCGCCAGCGCCCGACAGCTCCCTGGCGAGCCCGCCCTCGGCTAGCGCCGGCCTGGTCAAGACCGTGGCATGGCCGCTTTTGGTCGGCGCTGGCGTCGCCCTCGGCTACCTCGCCCTGCAAGCAGAGCCAGCCCCGCCACCGTCGCGGCCCGCTTCGCCCGTGCCGTCGATGGCCGCACCCGCGCCCCAGTCGCCGCCACCGGTCGAAACGCCGCGGCCGACCGTCGCGCCCACACCCACAATCGCCCCAGTGCCCACCACGGCACCCGAACCACGCCGCTTGCAACGCCGCCTCCGGTCCGAGCCGCCGCCCGCCGAGTCGGGCCACGCCGAGTCGGCGCCCCCCGAACCCGCAGCCCCAAGTTTCAACCCGGAGGCGGAACTCGAGCTGATGACCCGCGCCCAGCGCCTGGCCCGCTCGCAACCGGCCGCGGCCCTCGAGGTCCTGAGCCAGCACGAACGGGACTACCCGAGCGGTCTGCTCGCCCAGGAGCGCGATGCCCTGCGCATCGACTCGCTGACGCTGCTCGGCCGCCGCCAGCAGGCCCGTCGTCTTGCCCGCGACTTCGTGACCCACTACCCCAGCTCGCCCCAGCGCCCGCGCTTCGAAGCCCTTCTGGCGATGGAAAAATGAAGCGCTCCATCGCAACATTCGGCGCGACTCCACACCCAGTCAATAGAGGCCCGCAGGAGAGTCGCACCATGTTCGCTGCTTCGAAATCACGCACGTGGATCGGAATCTGGATGCTGGCGCTGTCGGCCTGTGGCAACGAGACCGCGTTGGTGGCCAGCAACTGCATGAGCGAGGGCGGCTGTCTGCGCGCGGAGCTGCGCGCCATCGACAAGGTCGACATCTTGCTGGTGATCGACGACTCGCTCTCGTTGGTCGAGGAATACGATGCTCTGCGGCGCGAGCTTCCGCGCTTGCTCAACTCGATCACCAAGGGCCAGGCCGAGGACACGGACTTTCCTCCGGTGGCGAGCGTGCACGTGGCGGTGGTCACAAGCGACATGGGCATCGGCCCCGAGGCTCCACTGTACACGGGCTGCAGCCCCGAGGGCGACGACGGCCTGTTCGTAAAAGCCGGTGAGCACGAGCTGACCTGCGAGACCGAATACAGCGCCTTCCTGGAATATTCGGGCGGCGGCGCCGCGCTGGCCACGGCCGATACCGTCAGCTGCTTGCCCCTGCTCGGCACCGAGGGCTGCGGCTTCGAGATGCCGCTGGAGGCTCTGCTCAAGGCGTTGTGGCCGAAAAGTGACCCCTCGGTGGAGTTTCGCAGCGGCACAGGGCACGGCGAGGATGCCAACGCCGGCTTCATTCGCTCCGACTCGCTGCTGGTGATCGTGGTGGTCACCGACGAGGACGACTGCTCGACCGACGACAGCCTGATCTTCCAACCGCCCGAAGCGCTCGACCCCGCCGATCCGGAGCAAGCGAAGCTCGGAAACCAGGGGCTGAATGTTCGCTGCCAGTTGAACCCCGAGAGGCTCTTTCCCATCGAGCGCTATGGCTTCGGCCTTGACCGGCTGCGCAGCGCCGCCGACGACGTGATCTTCGCCGTCATCGGCGGCATTCCACCGGAGCTGGTCTCCGACGCGGCCCGCGGCGCCTACGACTTCACCTCGGTCGCAGGCGCCCAAGCCTACTACGACGACATTCTTGCCGACGAGCGCATGGAGTACGCCATCGTGGATGGCGACGGTGTTCCGGGCCTGGCAGGCGCCCTACCCCGACCGGCTTGCCAGCGCGACGCCATCGGAGCTTCACCGCCCCGCCGCCTGATCGAAGTGGCACGCGGCTTCGGAGCGCGCGGCGTACTCGGCAGCATCTGCGATGAGGACTTCGGCAATCTGACGGGACAGCTGGTGCGCGCCTTGGGCGATCGCATCCAGGAGAGCACCCAGTAGCAACGCCTGGGACGGGCGCGGCGATGGGGCTTCGACAGTCGAGGGAGAGATAGGGACATGAGGATGGAAGCCTGGAAACCATGGGCCGTGAGGGCAGCGTGCGCGCTCGCGCTTTGTGGCTGCGTCGACGCCAACCAGCCAACCCTGGGCGCCGACGGAGTGGCGGTCGCCTGCGATCGCGACTGGGACTGCGCCGAACTCGGCTCCGGCTACCGTTGCGTACCCGATGCGGATCCGGCCCTGCGTGGCGAGTGCAGACCCAGCGAAGGCTCTGGCAGCGCAGGCGCGCCCGCCGGCCGCAGCGACGGCAGCGCCGGCAGCGCCGGTGTCGACGGAGCCACGGCCGTGGTGCCCGGCCCCGGCAGTGATCCCACAACGGACCTCGCGTGCAACGACATTCCCGAACCCTGCGCCTTCGTCCACGAGGGCTTCATCTATCCGCCGCCGCCAGCGCCCACCCGGCGCTTCCCCGAGGACGACGTCCCATGCACGCAGGAGCCCTGCCTGACCGAGATCGCAGCCGGCGGACGCCACACCTGCGCGCTGGCTGCGGACTACGTGCTGTGCTGGGGCGACAACAGCTACGGCCAGCTCGGCGACGGCACGACCTTGAATCACGAGGTGGCGGCGAACGTACCAGGCGCCCACGACAGCATGACCCACGTCGCCGCCGGCTCGCGTCACAGCTGCTCGTGGCACGCCCCAAGCGGCAACCTGCGCTGTTGGGGGGACAATCGCGCAGGTCAACTCGGAGTCGACGCCGTCGATCAAGCCAGCTCGCCCGTGGACGTCGAGGGATTGCAGGGAGCCGGCATCGATGCGATTTCGGCGGGCGAGTCCCATACCTGTGTCGTGGCCTACGGCTTCAGCGATGTCAGCAGCGTGGTCTATTGCTTCGGTGACAACAGCTACGGCCAGCTCGGCCACAGCGGTCCCGTCAGTCGCGGCACTGTGGTCCGGGTCAGTGACACTGAAAACGCGGTCGCCGTCGCCGCCGGCCGCGATCACACCTGCGCCCTCACGCCCAGCCGCGTCGTTTGCTGGGGGCGCAACGATCACGGTCAGCTCGGCGACGGCACCACCGTGGACAGCGCCCAGCCGGTGACCGTGGTCGGACTTCCGAGCCGCCTCAGCGGCTGGATCTCGGCGGGCGATGCCTTCACCTGCGCCCTGGCCGACGCTGGCGCCTATTGCTGGGGACGCGGCCCCCTGCCGGTCGAAGGGCAATGGCCCTATGAAGTGCTCGACACCGCGCCTCCAACGTTGGTCAGCCTGGGAAGCGGCTTCGACATCAGCGTCGGCGCCGAGCACACCTGCGCCGTGGTGGCTGGCGACGTGATGTGCTGGGGCTTCGGCGGCCACCGGGAGCAGTTCGGACAGCTCCCTGTGGCTCCCCGCGTCGGACTGCCCCTACCCGTGCTCGATCCGAGCGACGGCTTCTACGCCAAGCGCGTGTCCGCGGGTCTGATGCACACCTGTGCGATCGCCGGCGGCGACGCCATCTGCTGGGGTCAAAACAGCGCAGGCCAGCTCGGCCGCAGCTCCCAGTCCTTCGACCCCACGACCGAGATGCTCCCCCAGCGCTGGACGCGCCCCAACCTCGATGCCTGCGGCAGCGACCCACGCCTGCGCTGCGGCGACGGGGCGACCGGCTGCACGGCCCTCGGCAGCAGCAGCTTCACCTGCACCTGCGGCTCGGGCTACAGCGGCACCAACACCTACGAGTGCCAGGACGTGGACGAGTGCCTGGGTGGAGCCGAAAACGCATGTGGCACCGGCGCCATCGGCTGCACCAACACTGCGGGCAGCTACACATGCTCCTGCGACAGCGGATACGTGGGCAGCGGAAGCAAGGCTTGCGAAGACGTCAATGAATGCGCAGCCGGCGTCACCAGCGCCTGCGGCCCAGGGGGCACCGAGTGCATCAATACGACTGGAAGTTATGAGTGCCAGTGCCTGAGCGGATACCGGGGCCAGGGCAGCACGGCTTGCGTCGAAATCGACGAGTGCGAAAACGGCGCCGTGAGCGCCTGTGGCAGCGGCGCCACCGGCTGCACCAACACCGCGGGCAGCTACCAGTGCGCCTGCGGGGACGGCTACACCGGCAGCGGCTCCACCGCCTGCCAAGACGTGAACGAATGCAGCGGCGGTGCGGTGAGCGCCTGCGGCAGCGGCGCCATCGGCTGCGCCAACACCGCCGGCAGCTACGCGTGCACCTGCGACAGCGGATACGCCGGCACTGGCACCACCGCCTGCTCCGAAATCGACGAATGCGCAGCCGGCGCGGTCACCGCCTGCGGCAGCGGCGCCATCGGCTGCACCAACACTGCGGGCGGCTACCAGTGCGACTGCAGCAGCGGGTACGCCGGCACTGGTACCACCGCCTGCTCCGAAATCGACGAATGCGCAGCCGGCGCGGTCACCGCCTGCGGCAGCGGCGCCATCGGCTGCAGCAACACCGCCGGCAGCTACGCGTGCACCTGCGACAGCGGATACGCCGGAACCGGCACCACCGCCTGCACTCTGCTGCCACCGAGCAACCTCAGCTACGCGACCAACCCGGTCAGCTACACGGTGGGCATCGCCATCGCCGACAACTTGCCCAGCAGCGATGGCGGCCCGGCCACCAGCTATGCCGTGGATCCGGCACTACCCGATGGGCTGTCACTCGACACGGGCACCGGCGTCATCAGCGGCACGCCCACCACGGCCGCCGCAACTGCCGACCATGTGATCACGGCGACCAACGCGGCGGGCTCCACCAACGTCACGCTCAGCCTCGAGGTCGTGCCCGGCATCTAGAGCGCTTGGGCCTTCATGACATGAGCAAACGAGTCAAGTTTCCTCAACAGCAAACGCGTTCGGGGACGGTCCTCGTATCTACGGATTTTTGCTTCGCCGTACCATCCAAGATCGGAAGATACGAGGACCGTCCGCCGTGCTGTAGGGCGGCGGGATCGTGGGGGTTTGGGGCCTCAGCGGTGTAGGCAGCGTGGCATGCGGTGCCGATATGGCTGAAACTGGGGATGGCTAAAGATTCCTACGGTCCTGGCACGAGGCCACCGTCCACCGC
>JAOUOP010000135.1 GCA_029880325.1 Myxococcales bacterium
CCGCGATCTTCGTTTCCACCGCAGCGGTGATGCCGAAGGCCACACAGGTGCCGCGATTGCGCTGGTTTTTCACGCAGGTCGCGCGCCACTTCAGCGGGAACCTGTGCAGGTCGAAGATGTGGGCGGGTTTGCAGCCGCCGTTGGTTTGGTCGAGGTAGGGGCCGCCCGGCGGAGTGCCTTCCTCGTCCGCGCAGCTCTGCGGGTAGCCCACGGGTGGCAGGTCGGGAAGCTGGATGTAGCCGAGGATCACTCCGATGTCGGCCTCGATGCCGCGATTGATCCGAAGAATTTCACCAGCACTCAGTTTGGCTACTTCGTCCGGCAGTGGCAGGTTCGCCGTGGCCATGTACTCCTTGGGCAGCAACTGGTGGAGCTGTTGATAGATTGTCAGCTGATTGTCGTAGGTGCCGAATTCGGTGAGGCCGGCGGCGGCCTCGGCCAGGGCGAAGCGGCTGCCCATGGTGATGACCTCCTGGGGGGCGCCGTCCGGTCCGGGATCGGCCAGCACCAGGCGGTAGTTGCCGTCGGGCATCAGCTGCAGGCGGTCGTCCTCGACGGGCGCGCGCAGCAGGCGATCGAGGGCCTCGGGGTCGTTGGCCAGCAGGTCTTTGACCAGGCCGAGGTTCAGGTCGTCCTCCTGTTGCTCGGCGGTCTTCTGCGCGGCGTCGATGCGCGGGCTGGCCAAGATGTTGCCGCCGTTGTTGAGGCCGTCGGCGAACTCGCTGGGGCTGACCATGATGGCGCCGTCGGGTGCCGGATCATCGGCGCTGCCCACGGCGTCGGCCGGATCCAGGCAGCCGGCTTCCGGGCCGACACAGGGTTCACCCGTGGCGCCGGTCTCGAACTGCACCTGCACCAGGCTCTTGCCGTTGGGTCGCAGCACCAGCTTGACCTCGACGATCGCGGCGGGCGTGACCACGGCCATCTCGGGGCCACCGACCCAGGCGGCGCTGCTGCCTCCGGTGACTTCCTTGCATGGAATGTCGAAGGCGCTGCCGTAGAAGTCGGTGGCGCCGAGCGGAAGCCCTTCCATCAACAGCTCCACCGTGTCGCCGGTGGCGACGTCGGCCCGCTGTTCGCTCGAGGTTACACCCACGGCGCGCACGCGCACGCAGGAGACGCCTTCGGGCACGTTTTCGAGCTTGACGACGGCGACGCCGACTTCAGGCGCATCGGCCTCGTCGGCGCAGGCGTTGAATAAAAGCATCGACGATGCGGCAATTGCACATCGCCACAGAACGCGGATGGGATCGCGCATGTTCTCTCTCCCTGTTTGAAACGGGTACGGCCGTATGCCGCCCGGGGAAGCTACGCCCCTGGTTTCAACGCGCCAGGGCATTGGCGCCGAATGTGGCCATCAATTCGTGCCAAATACTACTCGTGCTGCAAAGTTCGAGTGATGCTGCAGTCGCTGGCCGCGCCCGTCGCAGCAGACTGGCTGGCCCTCGATCGAACTGCCCCGTCACGCACCAAACGATCAACTCATTTGCGGCGGTTCCTCAGAGCGGTAGCCGGCCGCCCACGGTGGCGATGTAGCCGTCGCCGAAGGCGTTGGTGTTGAGGTAGCGGTCGAAGGTTACGACGACCGAGCCCGCGCCCAGGAAGCCCAGGGGGGTGTGCTCGAAGAAACGCAGGCGCACGTCGATGCGGGCGCCGATTTTGTGCGTGCGGTGTTCAGCCAGCTTGGGGTCATTGGTCACCGGGCCTTCCCAGCCGAGCGGATAGGCCGGTGCGCGCACGAACCAGGCCGAGTTCTGGATGTAGAAGCGGTAGCCGAGGCTCACGAGGAAGTCGGGATGCAGGGTCTGCACCAGCCGCAGTTCGGGGTTGAGGGCGGTGATGTTCCAGGAGTCGACGTAGGTCCGGTAGATCAAATGCACGCCGGTTCCGGTCTCGGCGATGAGGTGGCCCAGGCGACCGAAGACGGCGTGGCGCAGGCGCCGCTCGGGATGCTCTTCGGCGAAGGGTAAAGGTCCGATTAGTGCCCGGCGGTAGGGGTTGGCCTGAAAGCCCTGGACCCACGAAAACGTATAACCCAAGGTCAATGTGGTGCGCGCGTTCAGGACGCGCGTCGCGGCGCTGTTCAAGGTCAAGGCGCGCCGGCTCTCGGCGAAGTTCGGGTCGGCGTTGCTCTCGACGGTGTCGTCGGTGAGGTTGGCCGCGAGGTCCAGGTCGAGGTTGCGTTCGTCCAGCGAAAGCCTGGCGTTGCCGGTGTACTGGCGCGAGCGGTAGTCGTCTTCGAAGCTGTAGCCAAAGCGCGCCCCGAGCGTCAGCGGCTGCCCACCCGGAAGCTCGCTGCGGTAGACCAGCTGTCCCTCGGCCTGTTGGCGGTATTCGTGGAAGACGGCGTCTTCATCGCTGCCGGTCTGGGCGATCGAGGCGCTGCTGATGATGTCCACCAGGTAGTTGGCAGCCACGTCCAGGCCGACGGGTGATTGCAAGGTCACCCGCATGGTGGGCATCACGACGCGCGTGGAGCGCTCCAGGTAGTAGTTGCCGTAGCCTTCCAGCAGGCCGGTCCAGGTGCCGGTGACCTCGTCGGCCCGGGCCGGGGCGGCCAGGGTCAGTAGACAGAGCAATGCGGCGAGCAGGCGCGTGCGGCCGGGGGCAGGCATGGTGGGAGATGGGCAGGGTCGCGGGCTAGTTGCAGCCGCAGCCGCCGCCGGCCACATCGCTGAGCCCGACCGCACCAGCACCCTCGCGAGCCTCGTAGATGTGCGCGGCAAAGCGGTGGTAGGCCCGCTCGCGATCCTGGGTGTCGAGGGCGGGGTCGGCCAGGTGCTCGCGCTCGTAGGGCGCGACGTGCGTGCACGACGACAGCTGCGCAAGGGCCAATCCCAACAAAAGGCACGCAGCGGTCGGGCGGAGAAGTCGGTTCACGGCTCGGTTTGGCTCGCCTGGGCGGCGGTGACGAGGGGCGACAGCAGGCTGCGAACCGCCGAGCGCATGTCGGGGTGCTCGGCGATCCAGGCCGCCAGCGTGGGGCCGGCGGCATAATACATGTTCACCAGCGACCTGCCGAGTGCGTGTGGCATCAGATAGCGATCGCGCAATCGCCGGAGCACGCCGATCTCCCGGGCCAGCGGGCTGCCGTAGGCGGCGGTGGCCACAAAGCAGGGGGTGACGGTGGCGAAGATGCGCTCGGGGGTGGTGAATTCGGCGACGGCCAGCGGTCCCACGCCGGCGCAGGCATCCATCGCCCGCACGCCCACGTAGTAGTGGGTCTGCTGCACCAGGCCGCCCAGGCCCGACTCGATGCCCTCGCCAGCGGGCACATCCCCGGGCAGCTCGAGGGCCTCGGCCTCCAGCGTGGCCTGCTTGGCCGGCTGGGCGGCCATGAAGCTGGCTTCGTCGGTGATGGGATCGGTCGAGATACGCACCTGGTAGCCAAAGACGCCGCGGTCGTCGTCGGCCGCTTCGAAGCGCAGCTCGGCGAAGTGGTGGGCGTCGAGACGCTCGGGGTATTCGCTGACCGCGAGGCCCTCGATGGCGCCCGGCGGCGCGTCGTTGGCGCAGTCCACCGGCGGCTTGACCAGGACCTGCAGGCGCACCCCATCGGCGTCCTGCTGCAGCCGGTCGGCGCCGCTGCCTGGAGCGCCCACCGGATCGTCGGTCATGCCCTCCATCGGCTGCATGGCGCCGAAGTCGGGTTGGTCGAGGGCCCAGCTGCCGGCGCTGCCCACGGGCCCGTCGGCGCTGAAGATGCCCGGTGCGCTGCTCCCGAGCTCGGCTTCCACGCAGTAGACCACCGAAGGCTGGCCCCGGTAGGGGTAGCCGTAGCCCATGGCCCAGCTATCCCAGCGGCCTTCCGGGAGCGTGGGCGTGGGATAGTCCTCGGGGCCGAAGGCCGGGTTGTAGTCGCCTTCGACGTTGACTTCGATGCAGACGCGGTAGTCGCCGGGCGCGAAGTCCGGCGGCAGCGTGTGCAAGAGGCGCTGGGGTGCGTTGGCGGCCGGCGTCGCCATGGTGATGGCGTCGAGCTCGGGCATCACCTCGCGCGCGTGCTCGACGTAGAGGTCGACGTCTGCGTGGTCGAAGCAGCCCTCGGTGCAGGCCCGCACGTCGCGCCGGGGCGGGTAGAGGGACCAGAGCGACAGCTCGCGCTCGCGGCCCACGTCGGCGCCGAGATCCTGGTAGGGCTCGGAATAACCGTCGGCCAGGTCGGCCTCGGTGATGAAGCGGCCCTTGTCGCTGTTGAAGATGCTGGCGCAGCTGACGGCGTCGAGTGCGTCCTGGGCGGCACGGCTGCGGTCGAAGGACAGGCAGTAGTAGTCGTCGCGGGAGTAGTCGCTGCTGCTGCGCGAGGCGTGGCCTTCGCTCTTGCGGTCCTGGAAGATCACACGCTGGAACTGGGCCGCTCCGGGGGCGCTGGCGCGGCGCGTGGCCCAGACCGGCAATACGCCCTCGCGACGCCCGTAGGGCCAGCGAAAGCCGCTGTTCATCTGCGAGGCGCCCGGCCGGTTGCCGATGCCGCGGTAGGCCACCGCTTCGGTCAAACCGAGGGTTGAGACCAGCCGGCCCTCGAGGGTCTCGACCCAGATGGCGAATTGGGCGAAGTCGGTGGGCGTGAAGCGCACCTCGAGCACGCCGCGGTTGAGCAGCTGGGTGGGCTCCTCCGCAGCAGCCCCTGGATCGGGCTCCTGGGCGCCCGCCGGTGGCGAAAGCGGGGCCTGTAAGAGGAGGATTGCGGCCAGTGCCACGGTGCCGCCGAGTACCCCGCGCATGATTCGTACAGCGTAGCCCGTGGTGTAGGTGGATTCAAGGTAGCGATCGCTCGCGATACCCCGTGGATGCTGCAGCGCAATCAACGCCGCCGGCGCCCGCCCTTGGCGTCTCCGCGCTTGGCCTTGGCGCGCGGTGGTGGCGCCGGATCGCTGCCGCTGAGGGCGCGGATACGGTCGCGCAGGCGTGCGGCGCGCTCGAAGTCCAGGTCCTCGGCCGCCGCCAGCATCTGGTTGCGCAGCTCGGCGATGTCGAGCTGCGCACCCTCGCCGCCATCTTCGCCCGCGTCGGGGCCCAGGATCGGCACCGTCACGTAGTCGCGCTCAGCCGGCTCAAACATGACTCCGCCGATATCGCGCTTGACCGTCTCAGGGGTGATTCCGTGGGTCTCGTTGTAGGCCATTTGCAGGGTCCGGCGGCGCTCGGTCTCCTCGATCGCCCGGGCCATCGCGGCTGTGATGCGGTCGGCGTACATGATGACCTCGCCCTCGACGTTGCGAGCGGCGCGCCCGATGGTCTGGATCAGCGAGCGCGGCGAGCGCAGAAAGCCCTCCTTGTCGGCGTCGAGGATCGCCACCAGCGAGACCTCGGGCAGGTCCAGGCCCTCGCGCAGCAGGTTGATGCCGATCAGGACGTCGTATTGGCCGCGCCGCAGGTCGCGCAGCAGCTCGATGCGCTCGAGCGTGTCGACGTCGCTGTGCAGGTAGCGACAGCGCACCTCGAGCTCGGCGTAGTACTCGCACAGGTCCTCGGCCATGCGCTTGGTGAGGGTGGTGATCAGCACCCGCTGGTTTTTTGCCACCCGCAGGCGGATTTGGCCCAGCAGGTCGTCGACCTGGGAGCCCACCGGCCGCACCTCGATCTTCGGGTCGATGAGGCCCGTGGGGCGCACCACCTGCTGCACCACCACGCCTTCGCAGTGCTCGAGCTCGTAGTCGGCGGGCGTGGCGCTGACGTAGATCGCCTGGCCCACTTTCTCCTCGAACTCCTCGAACTTCAAAGGGCGGTTATCCAGGGCGCTGGGCAGGCGAAAGCCGTGGGCGACCAGGGTTTCCTTGCGCGAGCGGTCGCCGCGATACATGGCCGCCACCTGGGGCACGCTCTGGTGGGACTCGTCCATCACCAGCAGATAACCCTCGGGCATGTAGTCGATGAGGCACGGCGGTGGCTCGCCCGGACTGCGCCCCGACAGATGGCGCGCGTAGTTTTCGATGCCGTGGCAAAAGCCCATCTGCTCGAGCATCTCCAGGTCGTAGCGGGTGCGCTCCTGCAGGCGTTGATGTTCGAGCAGCTTGCCCTCGGTCTGAAGCTCTGCCAGCCGCTGTTGCAGTTCGGTGGCGATGGAGTCGATGGCGCGGGCGCGTTGTTCCTCGGGGGTGACGTAGTGGGAGCCGGGGTAGATGCCGTAGCGCTCGAGTTCACTTATGGTTGTTCCGCGCAGGGGATCGATCTCGCTCAGGCGTTCGATCTCGTCGCCCCAGTACTCGATGCGCAGGGCGCGGTCCTCTTCGTAGGTGGGAAAGACCTCGACCACGTCGCCGCGCACGCGGAAGGTGCCGCGGTGAAAGTCGCTGTCGTTGCGTTTGTATTGGATGTCGACCAGGCGCCTGAGCAGCTCGTCGCGGCGCAGCTGTTGGCCGCGCTCCAGGCTCACGATCATGCGCTGGTACCACTCGGCCGAACCGATGCCGTAGATGCAGCTGACGCTGGCGACGATGATCACGTCCGAGCGCGACAGCAGCGAGCGCGTGGTGCTGTGGCGCAGTTGGTCGATGCGCTCGTTGAGGATGGCGTCTTTTTCGATGAAGGTGTCGCTCGAGGGGATGTAGGCCTCGGGCTGGTAGTAGTCGTAGTAGCTGACGAAGTACTCGACGGCGTTTTCGGGGAATAGCTCGCGCATTTCGCTGTAGAGCTGTGCGGCGAGCGTCTTGTTGGGCGCGATGATCAGCGTCGGGCGCTGGGTGGCGGCGATCACGTGGGCGATGGTGAAGGTCTTGCCGCTGCCGGTGATACCGAGCAGCGTCTGGTGGCGCTGACCGCTGCTGAGGCCCTCGCAGAGCTGGGCGATGGCGGCGGGCTGATCGCCGCTGGGTTCGAAGCGGCTCTTGAGCTCGAAGCGATGCTCCATGGGCGTCGAGACTAGTCCCTAAACAAGCGCATGTGGAGGATGAGCTGCGCAAAGATGTTGTGAATCAGGGGTTTGCGAAAAGCGCAGGCGCACCAGGAGGAGCGTTGAGCAGTTTCGCGAGCGCCTGAACGCAAGAGATTTGTGGAGATCGCCTCCAA
>JAOUOP010000034.1 GCA_029880325.1 Myxococcales bacterium
GAGATCCTGGCCGAGGAGGGGCACGGTCAACAGGTGGTCTTCCTGCCTCTGCAGAAGAGCGCCTGAGCGCTGCGCGGGAGCCGCCCGGCAAAACCCGCCGACAGGCCGCAAGCCCGCTTGCTCGCCCCCCCCTTCGCACGCCCCCCCCCTTCGCACGCCCCCCCCTCGCACGCCCCCCCCCTTCGCACGCCCCCCGGGGCGCGCGGCCGTGGTAGGGTCCGTCGCCGCAACCGCCCCGGGGGAAGACCGGGGCCAAGGCCACAGCCGAGGAACTCGACATGCAAGGCGATCCGAAGGTCATCGAAGTGCTCGGCGAGGTGCTCGCCGCCGAGCTGACCGCCATCAACCAGTACTTCATCCACGCCAAGATGTGCGCCAACTGGGGTTTCACCAAGCTGGCCGACAAAAAGCGCGAGGAGTCGATCGAGGAGATGCGCGACGCCGACGCCGTCATCGACCGCATCCTCTTTTTGGGCGGCGTGCCCAACATGCAGCGGCTCAACCCCGTGAAGGTGGGCGAAGATCCCGTCGAGCAGCATCAGGTGGACCTGGCCCTGGAGCTGAGCGCCATCGAGCGGCTGAACAAGGGCATTTCCCTGTGCCGCGAGGTGGGCGACAACGGCAGTCGCGAGCTGCTGGAGCGCATCCTCAAGGGCGAGGAACACGCCGCCGACTGGCTCGAGGGTCAGCTGCACGCCATCGAGCAGATCGGCAAGGAGCGCTACCTCGCCGAACAGCTCTGAGCCGGGGTCCCCTTTTCGTGGGTCGCTGCGCAACACTCTGCTCCAGGTGCTGACCTGACAACTCCAAGGCAGCCATTGCGGGAGGGGCAGGAGCTGGCGCCCGCGGCAGCACCGGGGCTGCGCCTGTGGCAAGCGCTGCTGTGGGTACTCGGGGCAGGCGTCGCCGCCCAGCTGGCCGGCGGGCTGGTCGCGACGCTGATGCGCACGAGCCTGGTGGGCGCCGGGGCCCGCGCCGAACAGCTCCAGGGCTCGGCCCTGGTCATCCTGCCCTCCATGGTCGCCTCCATGGGCGCCATGCTGGGCATCACGCTGCTTTCGCCACTGCTTTCGGGCCGGCCGCTGGGCCCGAGCCTGGGCCTCAGGCCCGCCCATCCGGCGAGCTACCTGGCCGCCGCCGCCGGCACCATCGCCCTGGGCCCCCTGGGCGACCTCTTCATGCGCACGGCCGAGCAGCTGTGGCCGGATGCCACCCTGGACGCGGTGCCCATGCTGCGCCAGCTGGTGCAGGACAGCCCGCTGCTCTACGTCTGGCCCGTGGTCGCGCTCATGCCCGGACTGTGCGAGGAGCTGCTCTTCCGTGGCCTCTTGCAACGGGCTGCCCCGCCCGGCTTCGCCGCCATCACCGTCTCGGCCGTCAGCTTCGCCCTCTTCCACGTCGACCCCCACCACATCGCCGGCGTCCTGCCGCTGGGATTGTTCTTGGCCTGGGTCGCCGAGCGCCACGGCACCTGGGTCAGCATCGTCGCCCACGTGGCCAATAACAGCGCCGCCATCGCCGCCACCAGCAGTGCGCAGTTCGATGTCGGTTACGGCACCGATGTGGAGATGCCGCTGTGGTGGATGCTGCCGGGCCTGGGCATCGCGGCTCTATGCGCTCGGGTGCTCGTGAAGCTGCCGGCGCGCACGGCTTGACCCGTAGGACGTGCGCCTCACTCTTTACGCCCCTCGAGCATCCGTGCTTCCCTACGCGCCATGCTGAACATCGACCTCTCGGGCAAGCGCGCCTTCGTGGCGGGCGTCGGCGACGACGCGGGTTTTGGTTTTGCGATCGCCAAGCATCTGGCCATGGCTGGCGCCAGCGTCTGCGTCGGCACCTGGCCCCCGGCCTACGTCATCTTCACCAAGATGCTGGCGCGCGGAAAGATGAAAGCCTCGCAGCAGATGCCCGACGGCAGCGAACTCAGCTTCGAGAAGATCTACCCCTTCGACGGCGACTTCGACAGCTGGGACGAGGTGCCCCAGGAAATCCTGGACAACCGCCGCTACAAGGACCGCGGCGACTTCACGGTGCAGGGCGTGGCCAACCAGTTCAAAGCCGATTTCGGCGAGCGCCCCCTGGACATCGTGGTCCACAGCTTCGCCAACGGCCCCGAAGTCAAAAAGCCCCTGATCCACACCAGCCGCAAGGGCTACCTCTCGGCCATCGGCTCCAGCGCCTACTCCTTCGTCTCCATGGTGCGCAGCTTCGGCCCACTGCTGCGCGACGGCGGCAGCTTCATGAACCTCACCTTCATGGCTTCCGAGCGCGTGTTTCCCGGCTACGGCGGCGGCATGTCCTCGGCCAAGGCCGCGCTCGAGTCCGACACGCGCACCCTGGCCTACGAGGCTGGCCGGCTCTACGGCGCCCGTGTCAACAGCATCTCGGCCGGGCCCTGGGCTTCGCGCGCGGCCAGCGCCATCGGTTTCATCGGCAACATGATCGACTACGCCGAACGTAACTCTCCGCTGAACGCTTCGATTACGGCCACCGAAGTGGGCTCGACCGCGGCCTTCCTTTGCAGCCCCCTGGGCAGCGGCATCACCGGTAGCGTCGTCTACGTGGACAAGGGCTACCACGCCATGGGAGTGGCGGTGGACGCCGTACCGGACATCTTGGCCTCAGCCGAGGGCTGAAGACGGCGCGCCAGGAGGGGGGCCCGGGGGCTCGGACGGGGGGCCAAGGATGTGCCCCGGGCGCCTTCAGGCGACCGGGAGTTCCTGGGTGAGCCCGCCGTCGAGGGCCTCGAAGTCTTCGGAAGCCAAGTCGGTCACCAAAGCTTCTTCGGTCGGCACCAGGCTGTGGCTGAGGTCGCTCAGGCGCAGCGCATAGGCTCCGAAGTACTCGCCGAGCAGCTGCCTGACCGCCTCGGGCTCGAAGTCCCTACAACTGTAGACGTCGAGCACGAAAAAGTTGCGCTGGGGCCAGGTGTGGATGGCGCAGTGGGAGGTCGAAAGCACGGCCACCCCGGTCACCCCACCTTCGTCCTCGAAGGGCTCCACGTTGAGCTTGGAGATTTCCTCCTCGACCTCGTAGAGATGGGGCGCACCGAGCAGCCGCATTCCCAAGCGCGAGACCATGGCCTCAAGTAAGTCGCGCATGACCGCGACGCTCCGAAGGCGGTCCGCCTGACCTTTGCCTACGACTTTGACGTGACGCCCGTGACTCATGCGAAAACCGCCGGACGAGAGTGAAAAAAACAACTACCCGTGGATTAGAGCGGCGGAAGCTACGGCCAAGGCCCGGGCTTGTCAAACGAATTAAGGAGTAGACAAAAGCCCTGTGAAATCCTTGGGCAATTTGGCCATGGCGGTGACTTTCCGCGCAGGCTACAATCAAGAAGTGTCCCTTCGGGTCGACCAGGACCACGCACGGTTCAAACACATCATTCGGGGAAAGATTCGTCAGAATCTCCGGCGCTACATCTCCAAGGGCGAGCTGTTGGGGCGTCAGGGCAAGGACACCGTCTCGATCCCGATCCCCCAGATCGACATTCCCCGCTTTCGCTTCGCCGACAAGCAGCAGGGGGGCGTAGGCCAGGGCGACGGCGAGCCCGGCGACGGCCTGGGGCAGCCGGGCGAAGGCCAGGGGCAGGGTCCGGCCGGCCAGGGTGAGGGTGAGCACGTCCTCGAGGTGGATGTGGACCTGCAGGAGCTGGCCCAGATCCTGGGCGAAGAGCTCGAGCTGCCCAACATCGAGGACAAGGGCAAAAGCCGCATCGAGCAGGTCAAAGACCGCTACGTGGGGCTGCGCAAGGTGGGCCCCAACTCCCTGCGCCACTTCCGCCGCACCTTCCGGCAGGCCCTCAAGCGCCAGATCACCATGGGCACCTACGATCGCGCGCGCCCGGTGATCGTGCCGGTGCGCGACGACATGCGCTTCCGCAGCTGGCGCACCGAGGTCGAACCCGTCGCCAACGCCGTGATCCTCTACATGATGGACGTCAGCGGCTCCATGGGCGACGAGCAAAAGGAGATCGTGCGCATCGAATCCTTCTGGCTCGACACCTGGTTGCAGAGCCAATACCAGGGGCTCGAGACGCGCTTCGTGATCCACGACGCAGTCGCGCGCGAGGTCGACCGCGACACCTTCTTTCGCACCCGCGAATCCGGCGGCACCATGATCTCGTCGGCCTACAAGCTCGCCGCCGACATCATCGAGCAGGACTATCCCGTCAGCGAGTGGAATATCTACCTCTTCCACTTCTCCGACGGCGACAACTGGAGCGTCGACGACACACTTCTGTGCGTGCAGCTCTTGCGCGACAAGTTGATGCCCGCGGCCAATGTCTTTTGCTACGGCCAGGTCGAAAGCCCCTACGGCTCGGGGCAGTTCATCAAGGACCTGCACGAGCACTTCGCCGGCGAGGACAAGCTCCTGACCAGCGAGATCCGAGACCGCGACGCCATCATGGACTCGATCAAGGACTTCCTGGGCAAAGGCAAGTAGCTCCATGTCCCAGTTCGCACTCAAGACCGCCCTTCCCGGCTATCTGCTGGACGAGAAGAAGCGCATCGAGGCCCACGCACGGGACTACGGCCTCGACTTCTTCCCCGTGCTCTTCGAGATGCTGCCCTACGATCATATGAACGAGATCGCAGCCTATGGGGGCTTCCCGAGCCGCTACCCCCACTGGCGCTTCGGCATGTCCTATGAGCAGCTGAGCAAGAGTAGCGAGTACGGCCTTTCGACCATCTACGAGATGGTCATCAACAACAACCCCGCGGTGGCCTATCTGCTCGAGGGCAATAGCCTGATCGATCAGAAAATCGTGATGGCCCACGTCTACGGCCACGTGGACTTCTTCAAGAATAACTTCGCGTTTCGCGCCACCGATCAGGGAAAAGACGCCGAGACCGGCGCCCCGATTCGCAAGTGGATCGACGCCATGGCCAACCACGGCTCGGTGGTGCGGCGCTGGTCCAACCGCGTCGGCATCGAGAAGATCGAGACCTTCATCGACGACTGCCTGAGCCTGGAAAATCTCATCGACCCCCACCGCCCATTGACGCGCGTGGCGACGAGCCACGAGCGCGCCTCCGAGCACAAGGACTACGACGCCCCCGCCGAGGAGCTGCCGCGCCTGAAGGTCGATCGCGACTACATGGAGCACTACATCAACCCCGAGGAATTCCTCGAGGCCCAGCGCAAGAAGGTGGAAGCCGAGGCCCAAAAAGCCAAGCGCACCCCCGAGGAACCCGATCGGGATGTGATGGGCTTTCTGCTCGAGCACGCGCCGCTCGAGCCCTGGGAGCGCGACGTGCTGGCCGTGGTCCGCCGCGAGGCCTACTACTTCGCCCCCCAGGCCCAGACCAAGATCATGAACGAGGGCTGGGCCACCTACTGGCACTCGACCATCCTCACCGAGCGCGCCGCCGACGGCTCCGAGATCGTCGACTACGCCGACCGCTGCGCCGGTGTGCTGGCGACCTCTCCGACCCAGCTCAACCCCTACAAACTCGGAGTGGAACTCTTCCGCCACATCGAAGACCGCTGGAACAAGGGGCAATTCGGCAAGGAATGGGACGATTGCGACGACTTGACCCTACGCCAGGGCTGGGATCGGCGCCTGGGGCTCGGCCGCCAGAAGATCTTCGAGGTGCGCGCGCTCTACACCGACGTCACCTTCATCGACGAGTTCCTCACGCCTGATTTCGTGATCGATCAGAAGCTCCTGAGCTTTGGCTATAACCCCAAAAACGATCGCTGGGAGGTCGAGTCGCGCACCTTCGAGGCGGTCAAACAGAAGCTGCTCTTCCAGCTCACCAACGCCGGCAATCCAGTGGTCAGCGTGCTGGACTCCAACCACGAAAACCGGGGCGAGCTGTTGCTGACCCACGACCATCAGGGTGTCGACCTGCGCCAGGACTACGCCCAGGCCGTGCTCGGCGCCCTGCAGCGCGTCTGGAAGCGCCCGGTGGAGCTTCAAACGTCGGTCGAGGGCAAGCCGGTGGCGCTGCGCTACGACGGCAAAGAGCACAGCGCCAAGGCCTGAGGGTCCGCGCCTTGGGCGCTCGACGCTCAGAGCGACTTCAGCTCGTTGATCACGTCCTGCAGGACCTTCTTGGCGTCGCCGAAGATCATGGTCGTATTGTCGTGCTCGAAGAGCGTGTTCTTGATGCCCGCGTAACCCGGGCTCAGGCTGCGCTTGACGACGAAGACCGAACGCGAATCGTGCACGTTCAGGATCGGCATGCCGTAGATGGGGCTCGACTTGTCGCTCAGGGCCGCCGGGTTGACCACGTCGTTGGCGCCCAGGACGATCGACACGTCGGTGCTCTTGAACTCCGGATTGATCACGTCCATCTCGAGCAGCTGCTCGTAGGGCACGTCAGCCTCGGCCAACAGCACGTTCATGTGCCCGGGCATGCGGCCGGCCACCGGATGGATGGCGTAGGTGACCTTGCAGCCGCGGGCGATCAGCAGGTCAGCCATCTCGCGCACCGCATGCTGGGCCTGGGCCACTGCCAGACCGTAACCCGGCACGACCACCACCGACTCGGCGGTCTCCAGCAGCATCGCCGCCTCCTCGGCACCGCAAGAGGTGACGTTGCTGTATTCCTCGTCGCCGCCGCCCCCGCCGCCGTCCTCGCCGAAGCCGCCGACCAGGACGTTGAGCAGCGAGCGATTCATGGCCACGCACATGATCTGCGTCAGAATCAGGCCGGAAGCGCCCACCAGCGCACCGCTGATGATCAGGAGGTTATTGCCAAGCACGAAGCCCGTGGCCGAAGCGGCCATGCCCGAGTAGGAGTTGAGCAGCGAGACCACGACGGGCATGTCGGCGCCGCCGATGGGGATGACAAGCAGCACACCCAGGGCCAGGCTCACCAGCGTGAGCATAAGCGCCGGCTGCTCGGCGCCGCCGCCCGTTTGGTAGGCGAACTGCCCCACCAGCACCACGGCACCGATGCCCAACAAAGCGTTGATCACGTGGCGACCGGGCAGCATGATGGGCTGGCCGCGCTTGAGCTTGCCCTGCAGCTTCAAAAAGGCGATCAGACTGCCACTGAGGGTGAGCGCACCGATCAGGATCGACAGCCCCACGGTCACCGCCTGGGAGCCGCCGATCACGGAGGCGGCGCTGTCGACGCTGCCCGTCTCGACCAGCTCCTGCCACACCACCGCCAACGCCACCAGCGCCGAGGCGGCGCCGCCGAAACCGTTGAAGAGCGCCACCATCTCGGGCATGGAGGTCATCTCGACCTTCACCGCGGCAATGCCACCCACCAAGCCGCCCAGGATCACGCCGGCGATGATGAAGCGGTAGTCCACCTGCCCCATGTCGAGCAGGGTGCCGAGCACCGCCAGGAGCATCGCGGTCGAGGCGATGGTATTGCCGCTACGCGCGGTGCGCACGCGCCCGAGGCGCTTGAGGCCCAGGATGAAGAGGACCGCCGACAACAGGTAGATCAGCGGTACCAGCGTCGAGCTGATCAGATCACTCATTTCTTCTTCTTCCCGAACATCTTCAGCATGCGGTCGGTCACCATGAAGCCGCCGACCACGTTGATGGTCGCGAAGGCGATGGCCGCGCAGCCGAGGATGTTGCTGATCGTCGGATCGGCGGTCTTGGCCGTGTGCAGCGCACCGACGATGGTGATGCCGCTGATGGCGTTGGCACCGCTCATCAGCGGCGTGTGCAGGGTCGGCGGAACCTTGGTGATGACCTCGAAGCCGACGAACGACGCCAGCACCAGCACGTAGATCCCGATCAAGAGCGGTCCCATGGTCATGCGGAGCCTCCTTCTGAAGCAGCCGACAACGCCTCGGCAGTGGGCTTGTGACGAACTTCTCCGGCGTGGGTCAACGCCGCTCCGGCGATGATCTCGTCCTCGAAGTCGAGCGCAAACGACGCATCCTTTTCGAGCAGCTTGACCAGGGCCTGCACGTTGCGGGCGAAGAGCATGCTGGCGTCGACCGGTGTCTGCGCGGGCAGGTCCGAGTAGCCGACGATCAGCACGCCATGCTTGGTCACTTCCTTGCCGTTCTCGGTCAGCTCGCAGTTGCCGCCCGAGTCGGCGGCCAGGTCGACGATCACCGAGCCGGCCTTCATCTGCTCGACCATGTCGGCGGGCACCAGGCGCGGCGCCGGACGGCCGGGGACCTGGGCGGTGGTGATGAGCACGTCGGCGGCGATCACGCGCTCGCGCACGATTTCGCGCTGCTTCTGCAGGAACTCGGGCGTGACTTCCTTGGCGTAACCGCCGTCGCCGGAGCCGCTCTCCTGCATCGGCAGGTCGATGAACTTGCCACCGAGGGACTCGACCTGCTCCTTGACCTCGGGGCGGATGTCGCTGACCTCGACCACCGCGCCCAGGCGCCGCGCCGTAGCCACCGCCTGCAGACCGGCAACGCCTGCACCCATGATCACCACGCGCGCCGGCTGGATGGTGCCGGCCGCCGTCATCAGCAGCGGGAAATACTTTCCGAGCTTGCTGGCCGCCAAGAGCACCGCCTTGTAGCCGGCGATATTGGCCTGCGACGACAGCGTGTCCATGCTCTGGGCGCGACTGATGCGCGGCACCAATTCCAGCGCCAGCCAGCTCACCTTGCCCGCCGCCATCATCTTGACGGCCTCGAGATTCTTGTTGGCCCAGGCGTGGGAGACCAGGATCGCCCCTTCCTTGAGCAGGCCGGCCTCATGGGCCGAAAGCGCCGGATTCTGCATTGGCGGACCGATCTTCAGCACCAGGTCGGCGCTCGCCCAGGCCGCCTTGGCATCGGTGCTGATGCTGGCCCCGGCCTCCTCAAAGGCCTTGTCCGACATGTACGCACCCGCACCGGCCCCGGTCTCAACGGTCACTTCGAAACCGCCCTTGACGTATCGCTTGATCGTCTCGGGGGTCGCCGCGACCCGGGTCTCGCCGGGAGCGGACTCCTTGGGAACGAAAATCTTGGCAGCCATCGCGGCTGCTTTATACCCGCTTTACGGTCTCCCTGACCACTGCTTTGCAAGGACGCCGTGTTGGACCGCGGCAGTCACCGCGACGATCGCTGCGGATCTCAAAACGCCAGGCGGTCGCTACGCAGCTCCGGCAGGTCCACCGACAGGCGCGTCATGGGCAGGTTTTTCTGCGCCCGATAGGCCGCATAGTGGGTGAGCACGCGGCGCACGTAACGGTGGGTCTGACTAAAAGGGATGAGTTCGAGGAAGGCGTCGAGCGGCATGTCAGGATGGTGCTTGCCCATCCACAGTCGCACGTTATGGGGACCGCCGTTGTAGGACGCGATCGCCAGCGGCAGGCGCCCATCAAAGCGACGCAGAAGCGACGCCAGGTACCAGGCCGAGAAGTTCAGATTGGTCTGGGGGTCGAGCAGATCCGGCACCTCGAAACCCTCGACGCCGAGCTGGTCGGCGATGCGGCGGCCGGTGGCGGGCATGATCTGCATCAGGCCCACGGCACCCGCGTAGGAGACGATGCGGCGGTTGAAGATCGACTCCACGCGCATCACGGCGAAAAGCAGATTGGGATCGAGCCCGTGGCGGCGCGCGGCGCGCTCGACCTCGTCGGCATAGGCTCGCGGTCGCTCACCGCGGCTGAAGACGCCCAGCCGCAGCGCCGTACCGGCATCGCCCAGTAGACGTGCCACGCGGCTGAGCTCGAGCCGCGTGGCCTTGCCCAGATCCTCGCGCGCCTGGCGCAGTGCCCAGTCGGCCGGCCGACGCGCCGGGGCCGAGCCGGTGTAGACCGCTTCCAGACCCGAGCGCAGGCGCGGGCTGCCGATGGCATCGCGGTAGGCGAGGTAGGCCTCGTGGACCTCGTCGGCGGCGTCCTCGAAACGGTCGAGCATGACCAGGTCCAGGGCGCGACCGAGCCAGGGATAGGCCTCGCCATGAGCAGCCGCGATCGGCTCGAGCAACTTGCGAACCTGGCGGCGCAGACGCGCACGCTCACGCTCCGGCGCCTCGGCGTCGGGGGCGCGCAGCACCTCGGCGCCGTCGAGGTCACCGGCACGCAGCCTGCCCGGCGGCAGGTCCGCCCGCGTCGGATAGGTCAGCATGGGCCGATAACGCACCACAGGCGAGGGCGAGCCCAGATCGAGCCAGGAGCTGATCATCGAAAGCGCTTCACCCCCCTGGGGGGTCATGGCCACGCCAGCATCGGGCCCGGCTTCCTTGGCGCCCCGCACGGACATGGTAGCCGGCGACTTCGCGGCCATGTCGCTGCCGCGCGCGACCTCGGCCGCGACCAATGGCTCCTGCTCCGGCGGCAAGCAGCTCTGCTTGGCCGCGCTGTGCAAGGCCCACAGGCGTTGGTCGGCCCACATGGCGTAGTAACGGGTGGCGCTGCGGTCGCCCAGGATCACGTCCAGATAGAGCGCCTCAGCCTCGCCGCTACGCCCCAGACGCTCGAGCGCCCGCGCCTGATGGTAGCTGGCCGACACCCGCAGCTGCGGCGCGCGCGTGGCGCCCTCGAAGAGCTCGGCCACGTAGCGGTCGTCGCCAAAGCCGGCGGCTTCGATGGCCGCGTCGAAGCGCGCCGCGGCGATCAGGCTCTCGCGCCGCACCATCGCCTCGAGCACCTCGTCGGCCAATTCGCGCTTTTCGTATTGCACGGCCAGGGACAACAGCAGCCTCAACTGACCATTATTGAGCTTGCGCACCGGACGCGAACGCACGATGGCGGCGATCCTGCGCTCGGCGGCGCGCAGCTCGGTGGCGTCGAGTTGATCGACACGCTGCGGCGGCGGCGTCAGCTTGGCGATCTCGGGGGCGGGTGCACCCGTCTGCCGGGCGCGCCGCATCTCGTCGCGAACTTCCTTCCAGCGCCCCTGGATGCGCGCCAAACGACCCGCCAAAAGATGCAGGCGCGCGCGCTCGGCAGCGTTCATGGTCATCTTTTGCAGGGCCTCGACCTCCGCCGTGACCATCGTCAGCGGTGCACCGCTGAGCAGCAGTTCGGCGCGGTCGAGCCGTTCGGTGGCGCTAAAGGCGCGCACCGTCACGCCCGCGGCCTTCAGCCGCTCCAGCTCGGCGCGGGCCTCGGCTGCAGCGTGGCTGGCGGGGTCGGCCAGGTCGATGCTGCGGTAGAGGGCGGCAGCGCCCCAGCGATTGCCCCAACGATCGCGCGCCCGGGCCTGCTCCAGCCGCAGCTGTTCGCGCTCGGCCAGGTGGGGATAGCGCCTCAGCAGGGCTTGAAGCCGGGCCTCACCGTCGCGCTCGCCGGAGCGCAGCTTGCAACGGACCAACCCCACGCGACCGCGCACCGCCACGCTGCGGTCGAGGCTGCCGGCGGCCAGCTCGTAGGCCTTGCAGGCCTGCTCGGGCAGGTCGGTGTCCATCAATACGTCACCGCGCTCAAGGGCGATGCGATCCTCGATGCGAGGCATCGCCCGTTCCACGATGCGCAGCTGGAGCAGGGCGTCGGCGCTCTGGCCACGCTCGCGCAAGCGCTCGGCCTTGCGCAGGGACGCGCGAGCCTCACCTACCTTGAGCGGCGCGGTCCAGGGATGGGTCGACACCGCTCCGTTGGCGGCATCATGGACGGCATCGGTCACCGACGGCTCGGCGGACGGATCGAACGCGACACACTGCATCGACTGCCAGGACTCATGCTGGCTCGCGGACACGGAAGCGCGCGCCGGTGGTTGAACGGCACACACCGGTTCGCCTTGCCAAGCCCCGACTGGATTCACCAGAAGGCAAGCTCCAAAGACTATCCCGATTCTGCAAATCGCCCGCACGTTACACCACTTTTAATGTGGCGGATCGGGACCGAAATCGCAAAGAAAGTAGGACGAAAACCGGCGCCGTCAGCCGATTTTTTGGACGCACGAAGAGCGCACGCGATTCAAGCAGCGGGGTGGCGTCAACACCGTGTAGGTACGGGTGTTATGTGAGCCTGATTGTGGTCGCTTGCACATGCGAGATCGCCTGCGATACGCGGCCTACCTCGCGGTGGGCGAAGCGATCGCAACGCGTCATCAAACGCCGCCGTCAGCACCGCTCGCCGCACCCTCTTCGGACTCGCCGGAGCGATCGCGATCGCGCGAGAGTTCGGGTAGCGCCACCGTGACGACCGCCGCCGCCAGGATCAACGCAAAAGCCGACCAGATCAGGCCTTCACGCCAGCGAGCGCGCCGGCTTTCGCCTTCACTCACGATCCGAGCGCCCGCAGATTTTGCTCGAGTCGCGCCGCTGGTGGCTGCAGGTCGGGCTCGAAGCGCGTACCCATCACGGTCTCGCACGCTTCGATGTAGCGGCGCGCCGCTTCGAGCCGCACGTCATCGGGGATCACGGGAATCGGTCCATCGCCCTTGTAGCCCTGATCGGCCAGCCAGCGCCGGACGTATTCCTTGTCGAACGACTCCGGAGTCAGCCCCTGGGCGATGCGCTCTTCATAACTCTCGCGAAACCAGAAGCGCGAGGAGTCGGGGGTGTGGATCTCATCGATGACCACCAGCTGACCGTCGGGACGGCGGCCGAACTCGTATTTGGTGTCGACCAGGATCAGCCCGCGCTCGGCGCAGTGGCGCTGGCCGAGCTCGAATAGCCGCATCGAAAGCGCCGCAGCCTCGTCGAAGTCTTCGGCGCTGACGCGTCCGCTTTCGATGATCTGCTCGCGCGAGGCGTTTTGATCGTGCTCGCCGTCGCGGGCCTTGGTGGTGGGCGTGAGCAGCGGCTCGGGCAGGCGCTGATGGGGCTCAAGGCCGTCGGGCAGGGTGTGGCCGCAGAACTCGCGCTCGCCGCGCGTGTAGGCGGTCAGGATGCTGGTGGAGCTGACGCCCGTGAGATAGCCGCGCACCACCATCTCCACCTCGAGCGGCTGACACTCCACGCACTCCATGGCGTTGGGATCGGGCATGGAGAGCATGTGGTTGGGGCAGACCTCGGCGCTGGTTTCGAACCAATGGGCCGCCACCCGATTGAGCACCTGACCCTTGAAGGGCAGCGTGCCCAGCACGCGATCGAAGGCGCTGATGCGGTCGGTGACGACGATGATGCGGCGGCCGTCGGCGGTGCTGTAGTTATCGCGCACCTTGCCCTGGTACTTGCGACCGAGCCAGTCCAGCTCGCTGCGTTCGAGGGTGAGGGAAAGGCCCTTTTTCAAGGTATCGAGGTCCATCAAAACTCCGAAAAATGCGTTGGCAGAAGCGGAAGCTGTAGCAAAGCTCGCCGCCGAGTGCCACGGTCACCGCCGCGCGTTTGCAACCTTCGCGTCGGTTGACGGTCGCCGATCGGGGAGGTAGGCGATCGATGTGGATCCCTTCACCGATCTCGACGCGATCCGGGCCCGCCTGTCGGGCCGCGATCACCGCCGCCATGACGGTCCGGCCACGCGCCGGGCGGCGGTGGCGGCGGTGCTGCGGCCGGGGGCCCAGGGCGCGGAAGTGCTGCTGATCCGCCGGGCCGAACGCGAAGGCGATCCCTGGTCGGGGCACATGGCTTTTCCGGGCGGCCACGAGGAGCCCGGCGACCGCGATCTGCTAGCCACCGCCCGACGCGAGACCGTCGAGGAAGTAGGCCTGCCGCTCGGCGACGCGCAATTCTTGGGGCCCCTCGACGAATTCCCGGCGATCGCCCGCGGCCGCTTCACGGGTATGCTGATCGCCCCCTTCGTCTTCGGCGTCGAGGCCGATCCGCCGCTGCGCCCCAACCACGAGGTTGCAGCGGTGCGTTGGGCGCCGCTTTCGGCCATGGCGCGGGGCGAATACGACGTGGTCAAGGAGGTGGAGCGCGACGGCGCCCTCCACCGCTACCCCGGCTTCCGGGTCGGAAAGGACGTGGTCTGGGGGCTGACCCACCGCATGCTGAGGGCGCTATTCGAAGCCCTGCGGGCGCCGTGACGGATCGCCGACGGGTTGGTTGATCCACGCGGGCGCTTGCGCCCCGCGGGTTGGCGCCCTACGAATCGGGCGTGGATGAAGCGAATTTCGAACGCAAGGCGGCCGAGGTCTTCGAGCGGGTGCTCGATCGCTTCGACGACATCGACCCCGAGCAGGCCGAGGTCGAGACCAGCGGCGACGTGATCCGCATCGACTTCGCGGCCGGCGGCTGCGTGGTGCTCAACACCCAGCGCCCCGCCCGCCAGCTTTGGCTCGCTGGCGGCCACAGCGCCTGGCACTTCGACTACGCGCCCGAGCGCGACCAATGGCTCGACGACAAGGGCCGCGGCGAACTCTTCGAGGTGCTCGCCGAGCTCGAGCGCCGCTACCTGCCGGGCTGACGCCTTGCTCGCCCCCGCCTTCCTCGTTCAGCCGCCCATCGCCGTTTTTTTGACCCACAGCCGTTCCTGCTTAGCGTCGGAGCCATGGCGCGCCCATCTTCGGCGCGCCGAGCCGATCCAAGGAGAACGACGATGAGCGGTGTACGGGCTGCACAAAACCTCGCGCGACAACCCCTGCAGGGAGACGTCGAACGCATGCAGGATGCGCTCTACGACATCCTCGCCACCGGCATCGACCCCGATGGCGACATCTCCAGCGAGGTGGTCGAGCGCTTCCTCTTCGAACACGCGCGCACGCCCAAGAGCGCCGAGCAGTTCAGCGCCTTCTTCGCCGAACACGGCATCGACGCCCCCGACGCCGACGCCGCCAAGGTCACCGATCTCGAGCTGCCGCCGCTGCGCGCGGTGCCGAACGCCGACGCGCTCGAGCCCATCGCCGCCAGCCCCTCTGCAGCCACGGGCGCCTTGCCACCTGTCCCGGCCCCCCTGCCGCGTACCCGCGACGACCTGGAAGACCCGCTGCCGACGCCCAACTTCGAGGCCGTGCGCGCGCGCCGCAGCGGCCTGCTGCCCTGGCTGGGCATGGGCCTGCTGGGCGCGGCCGCCATGGCCGCCCTCGGCTTCGGCTACGTGCTGGTGCGCGATCTGCAGGGCCAGGTCGCCGAGGCGCGTCAGGCCGGCGAGCGGGACCACGCCCTGATCGAGCAACTCGAAGCGCGCTCGGCGGGCATCCAGGCGTCGGTCGCCGCAAACGGCGAGATGATGATGCGCATGGATCAAAAGAACGACCTGCTGCTCGACTCCATCGCCAGTGAGCCCGACCCCAAGGAAGCGGCCTGGAAGAAGCGCCGCGGTGGTCGCTGAGCTTCACTCCGCCGGCGGCGCCGCATCCGCGAGGAGCAGCTGCCGGCGCGGGCCATGGCCCAGGGAGCGCAGCTGCGCTTCGAAGAAGAATTCGCGTTCTCCGAAGGCCGGCCGCAGATCGTCGAACCACGTGGCATCCGGGTCGTAGCGCGCGAAAAACGGCCGCCCTACCCAGTCCGGATCGCGGGCCTGGAGAAATTTGAGCACGAAGACGCGCTCGCCGTGCACACGCGCCACGCCGTCGATGAGCACCTTGCCGGGCGTCGCGCTCATGGACGGTCCGCGCACCGTGCGCCCCAGGCCGCTGACCTGGCCGAGCGCTTCATTGAAGATCGCGTGGGCGCGGACCAGGGGTAGCTCGAAGTATTGCCGCGGCCCGGTGTCGCGCTCGACGAACATGTAATAAGGCACCGCCCCGAGCTGCACCTGCTTGCGCCAGAGTTCGGCCCAGGCCGCCGCGTCGTCGTTGACGCGACGCACCACCGGCGCCTGGGTGCGCACCACCGCGCCGGTGCTTCGAATGCGGCGAATCGCCTCTTCGGCGATCGGGGTCGAAAGTTCGCGCGGATGGCTATAGTGGGCCATCACCGCCAGGTGCCGACCGGAGGCGACCACCCGCTCGAAAAGGCGCAGCAGATCGTCGGCGTCGGGATCCTGCACGAAGCGCTGGGGCCAATAGGCCGGCGCCTTGGTACCGATGCGGATTTCGCGAACCTGCGACAGCTCCGGCGACAGCAGCGGCTCCACGTAGGCGCCCAAAACCGCGCTGCGCATGACCATGGGGTCGCCGCCCGTGAATAGCACGTTGCACAGCTCGGGCTGGCTTTGGACATAGCGCAAGAGGCCCTCGATCTCGCGCGCGGCAAACTTCAGATCGTCGATGCCCACAAACTGCGCCCAGCGAAAGCAATAGGTGCAATAGGCGTGGCAGGTTTGGCCGCGACTGGGAAAGAAGAGCGCCGTCTGGGCGTATTTATGTTGCACCCCCGACAGCGCACTGCCGTCGGGCAGGCGCGGCACGTTGAGCTCGCGCTGACCGGCCGGGTGCGGATTGAGCCTCAGCTGGATGTCGCGGGCGGCGGCCTGTAGCTCCCGCGGAGAGGCCTCCGACTGGACCAGCGCGAGCATACGCTCGAAGTCGTGGCGAGCCAGCATCTCGGGCTGGGGAAAGGTCAGCTGGAAGATCGGATCCTCGGGGATGCGGGACCAGTCGATCAGCTGCTCGACGACGTAGGCGTTGGTGCGGAAGGGCAGGACCCAGGCGCTTGCCCGAATCCCGTCCCGTACCTCCTTGGGGAGTGCTGCCAGGGCTGCGATGCGGTCGATGTCACGTCGCGTGAAGGCGCGATAGGGGGCGGCTTCCTGCTGGGGAACGTGATGCTGCATCGGGCGGCTGTGGCGGTTTCCTCGGGATTTCCAGTGACTCGCGACGGCACGAGCAAGGTGCCGAAAATACAGACTTTGCGGTCAAGCTCCAAGCCCCTGGGAGGCCTAGTGGCTGCGCCTTCAGCGGCTCCCCAGGGGCAGCGACGCCAAGAGCGGCGGGGAGCCATCTCGGGGATTTGAACCCCGGACCTACGGTTTACGAAACCGTTGCTCTACCACTGAGCTAAGATGGCCTGAGGGCTTGGGAGCCGGTTGGGTAACCGACGCACCCTTGGGTGTCAAGCTGGGTATCGAGCACCGGCCGATGCCCTGATCATACTATCAGAGACGACGTGGACGCAAATCGCTTCGCGCCCGTCCATGCCTCGGCGGCGTCGCGCGGCGAGTCAGAGTTCGTCGTCGCCGTCGTCGTCGAGTGCGAGCGATTCGTCCATCTCGCCGTCGTCGTCGTCGTCGTCGAAGTCGTCGTCGTCGTCGTCGTCGTCGGCTCCGTCCGCCTCCTCGTCGTCGTCCATGCCGGGACCGCGGAACTTGAGCTCCACGCTGACATCGGCCAGGTGGGACTCGAGCAACTCGAAGAGTTCATCGACGTCCTCGCCATCCCATTCGTCGAGCGTGTCGCCGATGAAATCGTAGAAGTCTCCCCCGTCGATCCGACGCTCGATCTCCTCGATCTGTTCCTCGTCGAAGGCGTCCATGACGTCCTCGCGCAAGGTCTCGGTATCGCCGTCTTCGATCGCGTCGGATGCCGACTGTCGAATCTGTCGGACCGACCTCTTGTCCAGGAAGATTTCCATCCGGAGTAGGCCTCCTGCTGCCTCGAAAATTGGCGCCTACTATCGATGCCGACCGCTTGTCAACAAGCCCGTTGCATGGTCGGCATCGAGCGCCATGACAGCTGCGGACGTAGCCCCGACCAGCGCCCCCGTCAACGCCGATCGACGTGCACCGAACTTCCCGCTTGCCAGCAGCGGTTTCGCTATGTTCTTGACGCCAATGCGCCGGGCAGGGTCCACTTGTAGGTGGCATGATCTGTGGACAGTGTCAGCGGGATAACCCCCCGAAGAACGCCTTCTGCCACGGCTGCGGCGCTCCGATGGGGGCCTCGGTGGGCCCAGCCGCCGACCCGATGATCAGCCCCGACGCCTGCCCTCGCTGCGGATCGCGCAACGCGCCGCACATGAAATTCTGCGGCACCTGCGGATCGGGCCTGGCGCCCCCGCCGGACGCGGTCGCCTCCTCGGTTCCAGTCGCACCTCCGGGAGCGGCTCCAGTAGCCCCCCGTCCCGCCGTGCCCCCGGCGTCTGCGCGCCGCTCCGCCCCGCACCCAGCGGCGGGCGGCCCCGGGGAGCAAGCCACCGAGCCGGGCACCTGCTCGAGCTGCGGGGAGCTGTGGGAGCCCGGTGCCCGCTTCTGCAAATTCTGCGGCGCCCAGGCCGAACTCGGCCCCTCCACAGCGCGCCAATCCCTGGTCTCGGCCGCAGCCCCCAGCCCCGCGGGACCGCGTACGGCCCGGGTCGTGGTGATCCACCGGGACGGCAGCGAGGGCGGCTCCTACAGCCTCGAGGGCACCAAAACCGACATCGGAAACCGCGAAGGGGACATCGTGATCACCGACGATCCCTACATGTCGCCTCGCCACGCGCGCATCGAGCGCATAAATGATACGTACATCCTGCGGGATTTGGGTAGCGTGAACGGGATCTACGTCCGGATCGGCGAACCCATCGAGCTGCGCGACAGGGACATGTTCTTAATAGGACAGCAAGTGTTACGCTTCGAAATAGTACCGGAGCCGGAACGCCGTGTGGGCGCAGCAAAGCAACATGGGGTGATGATTTTTGGGACCCCCGACAATGCCCGCCTCGCCCGGGTCGTTCAGTACGGAACCGACGGCCTGGAGCGGGACGTGTATTACCTGGATCGCGACGAGACGGTATTCGGTCGCGAGCAGGCCGACGTGGTTTTTGCCGAGGACCCCTTCCTGTCGCGCCGCCACGCCGTCATCAGCATGGACCGCAGCAGCGTTCGCTTTCAGCTACGCGACCTGGGTTCGTCGAATGGAACCGCCCTGCGCTGCCGCTCGGAGTGGCCGCTGAAACACGGTGAGCAATTTCGCGTGGGACGACACCTCTTTCGCTTCGACCTGGCCGCTTCGGTTGGAAACTCGGTTGGAAACTCGGCCGGACAGGGCGCGCCATGAGCGAAGCCTCGACCGAAGACGCGCAGCAGGCGGTGGACGCACCCGCCGATGAACAAGGCGCAGCGGCCACCGAGGCCGCTGGCATCGAAGTGGTCTGCGCCGGCAGCACCGCCGTGGGCCAGGTCCGCGAGCACAACGAAGACAACTTCGTCATCGCCGATCTCACACAGGGCAAAATCCTGCCGCGCGACACGGTCTGCGAGCAGCCGGTCGGTGAAGGCGGTTTTCTATTCGCGGTCTGCGACGGCATGGGGGGCGCGGCCGCTGGTGAGGTCGCCAGCCAGATGGCCGTCGATATTCTGGTCGAGGCCATGCGCCGAGGCGGTCCACCGGGCCATCGCGACGCCCTGGCGCGGCGCCTGGTCAGCACCGTCGAAGAATCGGGGCGCCGCATCTACGAAGCCGCCCAAAAGGAGCGCTCGCGACGGGGCATGGGCACCACCGCCACGGTCGCGGTTCTGCTCGACAAGGTGCTCTTCCTGGCCGAGGTGGGCGACAGCCGCGCCTACCTGCTGCGAAACGACACCTTGCGCCAAGTGACCAAGGACCAAAGCCTGGTCAATCAGCTGATCGAAGCCGGGCACCTGACCGAAGACGAAGCCGAAGCCTTCGAGCACTCCAACATCATCCTGCAGGCCCTGGGCACCAGCGAAACGGTGCAGGTCGACCTGACCTTCGTGGAGCTGCGCAAGGGCGATCGCCTGATGATGTGCTCCGACGGCCTGTCGGGGCTGGTGCACGCCGACACCCTGCGCTCGACGCTGGGCGTGGTCGAAGACGCCGCCGAGTGCTGCGCCAAGTTGATCGAATACGCCGAAGGCGGTGGTGGCCACGACAACATCACCGTGGTCGTGGCCGATTTCGACGGCGACGGCCTGGCCGAAGCCCAGCCGGACGACACCTTCGGCTATATGCAGTATCCGCTGCCGGAAGAAGACGATGCCTCCGACGGCGCCGGTGACGAGTCGGCCGAGACCGACGACGACGACAAGCCCATGCGCGAAGCCACGGCCGACGAGATCGAAACCCTGGCGCCGCCGGCGCACAGCCCCGACGACTCGCGCAGCAACGCGCTGTGGATCGGCGCTGGGGTGGTGTCGATGATCATCGCGGTTGCCTTTTGGTTGAACGTGGATCCAGCCAATACCGAGCCCCACGCTGCCGACAAGCCGGGCGCCGAAGCATTGCCCTCCGACGAGCCGAAGCCCGAGCCCGAAGCGATCGCCGAGGTGAAGGTCAACATCCACACCGACGTCGAGGGCGCGACGCTGATCGTCAATGGGGAGTCCAAGGGCGCAATCTCCAGCGACAAGAGCCTGAGCCTCAGCCTGATCCCGGGCGCTTACCGCTTCGAGGCCCAGCAGGACGGCGACTCCAAGGCCGTCACGGTGGCCACGGTGCGCGGCGACACACCGATGGACGTCTACCTGAAGCAGCCCGGCGTCCCCGAGGGCCGGGCCGGTGCCGGCGGCTCCCGGGACGGCGAGCAAGGCGCCACCCCCGAAGCCAGCACGGTGGTCCAGGGTGACGGCGCCAAGGACAAGCCGACGCCGAGCATCGAAGCGCCCCAAGAGGCGCAAGCGGCGCCCCAGGACGCGCAAGCGGCGCCCCAGGACGCGCAAGCGGCCGCCGACAAGCCGCGCAAGAAGCCCCGCAGCAAGCCGCGAAAGCCGCCCAAGCCCGCCGCCGAAGCCACCGCCGCAGCGAGCGACGAAGCCACCGCCGCCCGCGCCCCAGAGCCCAAGCCGCCCGAGCCAGCGCCGCCCCAGGACATCCCGGAAAATCCGTTCTAAGGTACTGGCGCTGCGCGCGAACGCGAGCGGCAGTCGTGCCGAAGCGCATGCGGGGGCTGCTGGACCGATCTTGACGGTGTTCCCTGGCGCCGTGGGAGAAATCTGGGCGCCTGACAAAATCTAATGCAACTCTCCGCGTCCCAGAGGGCACCCCCTGTGGCATGACGGAGTTCGGATTCGAAGCCCGGCGTCTCCAGCGACCGGCCACAGCACTCGCTGCGGGGTCGCGGCCGCGGCCCGCGACGGCGCCCGACGCTGCGCGCGACCGCTCGCGCCCCTCGCCGGCTGAGCTCTTGGCGCTGCGGGCGAGTGAGCCGGCGGCCATGGGGCAGCTCTACGACGCCCACCACCGGGCACTGCGCGGATTCTGCCTACGCCTGCTCGGCGACGCCGACGGGGCCGAGGATCTGCTGCACGAAACCTTTCTCTCCCTGCCGCGCGCCCTGCGTCGCTACCGCGGCGAGCGACCGCTGCGCTCCTTTTTGCTCGGTGTGGCCGCCAACCACTGCCGGCATCACGTCCGTGCCGCCGCCCGGCGACGCCGTGCCCATGCCCGCGCCATGCCCCCTGCCCAGGCTGGCGGCGACGAACTGCGACACGAGCAGGCGCGGGCTTGGCCGCGCCCGATGCGCTGACCTTTCCTCTCACCGGGATCGGACTCTTTGGAGGCCTCGGTGTCGGCATCACCGGAGCGATCCTCCAGACGGGGCAAGCCGAGCAATTCTTGCCCATCGGCATCGGCAGCCTCGGCACCGCCGCCCTGATCGCAGTCAGCACTGCGATTCGCGTGCCGCTGTCCCATCAGCGCTTGATGGGCGACTACCAGCGCATTCGTACGCCCGAGCGGCGCGCACGGCTGACGGCTTCCCAGCTCGCGGCCATGGAGCGGCGCTTTCAAAACTCCGAGCCCGCGATTCCGATGCGTTTCCAGGTCGTGCCGTACTATGTCGGCTTTGGCACGGCCATGTTTGTCGCCGCCGCAGACGACGACACCGATCCAGCAGACCGGCGGATGTTCTCAATGCTCGGCACACTCTGGTCGACCATGGCCATCGTGGCGCTGTGTTCGCCCACGCCCTACGAGCGCTACCAGTCCAAGCTCGAGGAAACCGGTTTCACCGTGGAGGTGATGCCCACCCTGGGCGGACTGCAGGCCGTCGGCTCGTTTTGACGCGCCCCAGGCGCTGCGGATTTTTTGACCGATCGGCGCCCACTGGCGACAACCGCCGGACGGAGGTCGCCATGAGCGCGGGTGCCAGAATTACCGACGAGGTCAACTTCTTTCGCAAGCGCGGCGAGCTGCGCAAGGCCGTCCGCGTGGTGCGCACGCGCTCGCCCGAGCGCCTGCGCTGGCGGGCTGCGGTCTCGTCGGTGACGGCTTCGGCCGCCGCACTTCAAGGCGTCGATCGCTTTCGCGTGGAAGAGCCCGTGCGCGAGTTGGTGCTCGATCTCGACGATCGCATCCTGCGCCGCGAGACCGTGCTCGATGCGCGCCGCTACGGCATCGATCTGGACCGCGGCGAGGTGATGCCCGCACGCACGGGCTGGGATCTGAAGCGCACGGCCTACTTGACCGGAGTCAACCACGAGTTGGTAGGCCGTTACCTGCCCTTGCCCGCCGACTACAGCTCCCCCATCGACACCTCGGGGGTGGTGGTGGTGGCACGCGCCATCGCCGCCGGCCACAAGAGCCGCTCCGATCGGCTGGTGCAGCGGGTCAGCGCCGACGGAAAAGAAGATCTCGCACGACACGAGCAGATGATGCTCGAGCGCGCACGCCACGAGCGCGACCTGGCGCGGCGCTGGGGCGCGCTGTCCAAGGCCCTGATCCACGGCTCGCGCTGACGCCCAGCACACTTGGGGCTCGCGAAAGAATCACTTCCCCCTTTGGTGCGTGACGGCGGAGTGCGGTCGGGACGGCGCCCGGAGGACAATCCGCAGTCGTACCCGAGGTACATCGAGGAATGCTTCGAGGACGCACGGCCCGAGCGTGCCCGCCGGTGCGTGCCAAAGGGGGAAGTGATTCTTTCGCGAGCCCTTAGTTCATCATGCGCGGACGCGGCGCGTAGCGGCCTTTGTCGAAGCCGCTGAAGTGCTCTTCGATCTCGGGGTGGCGACAGGGTTTGCCGCTGTCGTCGGCGACCAGGTTCTGCTCGGAGACGTAGGCCGTGTAGGTGGTCTGGTCGTTTTCAGCCAGCAAATGGTAGTAGGGCTGCTCTTTTTTGGGGCGGACGTCTTCGGGGATCGACTCCCACCACTCTTCGGTGTGATTGAAAACCGGGTCGATGTCGAAGATGACGCCCCGAAAAGGGTAGACGCGGTGCTTGACCACTTCGCCGATCGAAAATTTCGCGTCGCGCTTCCAGTTGTGCATGGCCCGGCTCTTCATTGGCTCGTTGCGGCCGTAGCCTCGAGGTCTTTTTCGTAGACGCGATAGACCTTGTATTTTTTGCCGCCCATGGCGCGGATCATCACGTTGACCGGGGTGTTGGTCTCCAGCGTCCAACCCAGCTCGCCCCACTGGTAGCCGAGCTTCTGGCCGCGCGTTTTGACCTCGTGAACCAGGGCCATCGGCAGGTAGCCGTACTTGCGCTGCGAGCGGAACTTCTCCTTGACCCCGAGCAGGATCAGACGCGCGGTCTTGGGCTTTTTGACGAACATGCGCCACAGGAATTTGGCGAAGCCGAAGGGCAAGAGCTTGCCCTGAAGGTCGCGAGCGGCCTCGTTGATGTTCGGAGCGGCGAAGCACATGGCAGCCGGTTCGCCATCGACCTCGATGATCAACGCCAGATCCTCGACGATGATGTACTTCATGGTGTCGACGAAGGCCTTGACCTCGGCGGCCGTCATCGAGACGTGACACCAGTTGTCCTTCCAGGCGTCATCCCAGATTTCCAGAACCAGCCTGAGCTCCTGCTCCACCTGGCTCTTCTTCAGCGTCCGTACCGTCACCTCGGGCATCGCGGCCACGGCTTCCCGCGCGCGCACCACGCGCGGGGGCAGGTCCTCGACCACATAGCGCCAACCGAAAAGGTCCATGGCCTTGTGCAACCCGGCGGCCTCGGCGATCGCCCCCTGGTAGCGGGTGTGGTGGGGGCACATCATCATCGGCGGCGCGTCGAAGCCCTCGACCAGCAACCCCGTCTCCTCGTTGATCGACAGCGACAGCGGGCCGCGCAATCGCTTCATGCCCCGCTCGCGCACAAAGGCGCTGGCCGCATCCACCAGGGCGCGGCCGACCTCGGGGTCGTCGATGGTGTCGAAGAAGCCGAAGAAGCCGGTGGCGTCGCGGTGCTTTTCCAGGTGCGCGCGGTCGATCTGGGCCGAAATGCGGCCAACCAGCTCGCCGTCGCGGTGGGCGGTGAAGAGCGCCACGTCCGCATGCTCGAAGAAGGGATTCTTCGATGGCGTCAGTTGCTCGGTCATCAGCAGGTCGAGCGGTGCGATCCAATTGGGATCGTCGCCCAGCACCAGGTGGGGCATCCGAAGGAAATCCTTCAAGTCTCGCCCCGGTTCGTGAGTGCGGATCTCGATCGCCATCGCCGCGGACCATACGGCGAGCCCGCGCCCGGGTGCAAGCGCTCACCCGGGCGCGTCCGGCAACGGCTACTTGCCGGCCGGCGGCATGATCAAGAACAGACCGCGACCCTCGCGCAGCACGCGCAGGCGTAGGGTTTTTTTCGCGTTGGCCTTGGCGAGCAGCTTGGAGGCGGAGGCGGCGCTGTCGACCTTCTGGTTCTGGACCTGCAACAGCACGTCGCCGGGGCGCAAGCCGGCGCGCGCTGCCGGCGAGTCGGGCCGGACCTCGACCACCACGGCGCCAGCGGCCGCCTCGATCTCGAAGCGTTTGCGCAGCTGGGCGTCCAGGTCCTGCAGCCCCAGGCCCCAACGGCCGGGCCCACCCTTGCCGCCCGCGCCGGAAGGCGCCTGGGCCTGCTGCTGACCGGGCAGGGTCCCGAGCGTGACGACCATCTTTTGGCGTTTGCCGTCGCGGAAGATTAGCAGGCCGACCTTGGTTCCAGGGGGCGTCTGGGCGATGGCGATGCGGAAGGTGGCCGCGTCCTCCACGGGCTTGCCGTCGCGCTCGATGACGATGTCGCCGGCTTTCAAGCCGGCCTTGGCAGCAGCACCATCGGGCGCCACATCCTGGATCAGCACGCCGCCCCGCTCGCGGTAGCCGAAGGACTCCGAAAGCTCCCGCTCCAGGTCGGCGATGTAGACGCCCAGATAACCACGAACGACCTTGCCGCCGTTCATCAGCTGCTCCATCACCGCCTTGGCCATGTTCACCGGGATGGCAAAGCCGATGCCCTGATTGCCCCCGGAACGCGAGGCGATGGCGGTGTTGATGCCGATGACGCGACCCTCCAGACTCACCAGCGGCCCGCCCGAGTTGCCCGGGTTGATGGCGGCGTCGGTCTGAACGAAGTCCTCGTAGTCGGCGATGCCCACGTTGCCGCGCCCCACGGCGCTGACGATGCCGGCGCTGACGGTCTGCTTGAGCCCGAAGGGCGCGCCGATGGCCATCACCCACTCGCCGACCTCCAGGGTGTCGGAGTCGCCCAGGGCCGCGGGCTGCAGCTGGAGGTCGCCCAACTCTTCGGGCTTGATCTGGATGATCGCCAGGTCGGTCTTGGGATCGGTGCCGACCAGGGTCGCACCCAGCTCGCGATCGTCGTGCAGCACCACTTTCAGCTCGTCGGCGTCGGCGACCACGTGGTTGTTGGTCAGCACAGTGCCCTTGGCGTCGACGATGACGCCGCTGCCCATGCCCTGGCGACGGCGCTTGCTGGGCCCCTGGCTGGGCCCGCGGAAAAACCAGTCGAAGGGGCTGCCCCGGCCGCCGAAGGGCGAGCTGGGCACCTCCACCTCGCTGACGGCGGTGACGGCCACCACCGCGGGGCGCACGGTCTTGGCGACCTCGACGAACTGGCGGCGAAAGTCGGTGACCGCGACGCTGCGCGGCGCCGTGGGGGCCTCGCCAGGGGTGGCCTTGGCGGCTGGAGCCGCGGTCGAGTCGCGTTGGGTCGCGGCGGTGCTGCTGCACGCCAGGCACAGCCACAGCCCGGCAATACCCAAAATCTTGTTGCGCGCCATGAATTCCTCCATCGGATCGGTTGCCTGGGCCGGAGTCTGCGACCGCCGGAAACCTAAATGCCCGGGCCGAGCTGTCAACACGCCAGCCCCGCGACCTGTTCCATGGCGGGGAACGTGGCTACCCCGGCGCCGAAGTCTCACTTGGCCAGAGTCAGCCAGCCCGGCTATAGTCCCCGGCAGAGTGGTAGTCCCAAGCTCGAGAGTTCCGCGCGCTCCGGCCCCGCTGTGGAGCCTGGCCCTGGGCCTCGGGTTTGCGTTCGGATTTGGGGGCGGCTGCAGCTTCGACAGCGAGCCCCTCGGGACCACGGAGGGCCAGCTCGCGGCGCCGATTCCGCTGGCCGACCCGGCCGGGAGCGAGAGCGGCGGCACCGACATCTTCGGCAACAGCGGCTCGGGCAGCAGCGCCGGTGGCGGCTCGGGCAGCAGCTCCGGCGGCACCGCCGGCAGCGGCGAGGTCGCCCCGACCCCGACCCCCGACGCCGGCACGTCGACGCCGAGCGACACCGCCGCCGACCCCGCCATCGCCCCCACCACCACCACGACCCTGCCCAGCGTGTCGGCCGAACCGAGCGGCGTGCTCGGCCGCTGCGTCAGCGACTTCGGCTGCCAGGACGGTTTGCGCTGCGACGGCTCCGATCCGGGCTATTGCACCGACAGCTGCAGCGAGGACGCCGATTGCAGCGCCCAGGGCGGTGTCGAATTCATCTGTGCCGACGGGCTGTGCCGGGCGGACTGCGGCGAGGACGGCAGCGAGGGCGCCTGCCCTGCCACCATGATCTGCGCCCCCGAGGGCGACGCCATGTTCTGCCGCCCACCGCCCGAAATTGGGGACATGAGCCGCGCCCTGGCGGAGGCCTGCGACCTGGCCCATGGCAACACCGATTGCATCAACGGGCTGACCTGCTACCGCGACCCGAACAGCGAAATCGACGGCCCCGGCTTCTGCTCGGTTCCCTGCTTTCCGCCCAACGTGGCCCTGGCGGTCTGCGGCACCATCAGCGCCGGCGCCAGCGCGCCCTTCGGCTGCCTACCCGAGGACCTGGCCTGCGCCTTCGACTGCTCGAGCGGCAGCTGCCCCAGCGGCATGGAGTGCGAAACGGCCGGGGGCATCAGCCGCTGCCAATACCCGCGCGGCTTCAGCGGCAACTGAAGCGCGCGCCGCCGCCGGGCTTGACCAGCGCCAGTCCAGCGGCTACCGGGGCAGGCACGGAGAGCCCCATGCAAGAAATCGACGTCACTGCCATCGGCAACGCCATCGTGGACGTGCTGGCCCACGCCGACGACGCCTTCCTCGACGAACACAGCCTGACCAAGGGCTCGATGGCCCTGATCGACGAGAACCAGGCCCACGCCCTATACGAGCGCATGGGCCAGGCGGTGGAGTGCTCGGGCGGCTCGGCCGGCAATACCGCGGCAGGCCTGGCCGGGCTCGGCGCCCGCACCGCCTACGTGGGCAAGGTCAAAAACGACCAGCTGGGAGAGGTCTTTGCCCACGACATCCGCGCCGTAGGGGTCGACTTCGACACCTTGCCGGCAAAGGACGGGCCGGCCACGGCGCGCTGCCTGATCCTGGTGACCCCCGATGCCCAGCGCACCATGAATACCTATCTCGGCGCCTGCCGCGAGCTGGGCCCGAACGACCTGGACGCCGAGCGCATCAGGCGCAGCAAGGTCACCTACATGGAGGGCTATCTGTGGGATCCCCCCGGCGCCAAGCAAGCCTTCCTGGAAGCCAGCCGCATCGCCGAGGCCGCCGGCCGCAAGACCTCACTGTCGCTGTCGGACCCCTTCTGCGTCGAGCGCCATCGGGAGGACTTTCTCGACCTGGTCGAGCATCACGTGGATCTGCTGTTCGCCAACGAAGAGGAGATCTGCTCGCTCTACCAGGTCCCTGACATCGAGCAGGCCGCCGCGGCCGTGCGCGGGCACTGCGAGCTGGCGATCCTGACGCGCAGTGAAAAGGGCGCACTGGTACTCAACGGCGAACAGAGCTTCGAGGTCGCCGCCGAACCCATCGAGCGACTGGTGGACACCACCGGCGCCGGCGATCTCTTCGCCGCCGGCTTTCTCTACGGCTACACCCAGGGCAGGCCCCCGGCGGAAGCTGCGCGCATCGGCGCCATCTGCGCCGCCGAGGTCATCGGCCATTTCGGCGCCCGGCCCGACGCGGACCTGGCCGCCCTGGTCGCCCAGCGCCTCGGTTGAGACAGCCCGATTCGGGGACAGTCTCGGCCATCGACCAGGGGAGACTCCCCCACAATCGACCCGACCGGCCCGGGAGAGCACTTGCGCTGGCGCATACGGTGCGTACCTCAGCTCCGTTCTCGATTTGGAGGCAGCAAGAAATGACTGAAGGCAATGGCGACAAGAATCGGATCGTGGTGGCCGTCGACATGACCGAAACCGGCGACCACGCCCTGCGCGAGGGCATGCGGCTGGCGAAGGTTCTACCCGACAGCGAGCTGCACGTGGCCTACGTGATCAAGGCCGACAAGGACCTGCACGACGCCAAGAAGCTCGACAAACTCTCCGACGACATGCGTACGGCGATGCAGAAGATCCAGGAACACGTCGCCTCGGTATGCGCGCCGCCCAGCGGCGAAGATCCCTTCACCCAGGAAACGATCGTGCACATTCGGCTCGGGCAGCCGGCCACGGGCATTCACCAGGTGGCCGTCGACGTCGATGCCGACATGGTGGTGGTCGGGACCCACGGCCGGCGCGGCGTCGAGAAGCTGATCCTCGGCTCGGTTGCCGAAGAGTTGATCCGCATCGCCCAACTGCCGGTGACGGTGGCCCACCCCAAGAACCTGGCAAACCTGGAAAAATCGGCCAAGGCCGAGCCACGGCGACCCGGCGAGGACCTGCATTCGACGGGCCTGAGCAACCGCTTACACCTGGAGTTCCGCCCCCGCACGTCGCACATCTCTGGGCTGGTGTAGCCGGGTCCCAAAAGCCCCGGCCCGTGTGTCGGGTGTCCCGTGAACGTAGCGGCGGGCACCTGCACGGCAGGGCGCCCGCAGCCAGCACGAGCGCGGGGCACGGGCGCGGGTCAATCCCCAAAATCAGGACATTCTGCGATTGACGTTCGGGCTGGGGCGGTCAGAATCCAGGCCCCCGCATGTTTCTCGGCTGGCGAATCGTTGCGCTCGCGTTTCTGACCAACTTCGTCTCGGTCGGCTTCGTCTTTTACTCCTACGGGGTCTTCTTCAAGGCCCTGCAGGCCGAGTTCGGCGGCTCGCGCCTGGGCGTGTCGGTGGGCTTGACCTGCATGCAGCTGACCACCGCCGCGGCAGCTCCCGCCGTGGGAAAGCTGCTGGACGCCGGCCGGGCGCGCGCGGTGATGACCGTGGGCGCCCTGCTGATGGCAAGCGGCTTCGTGCTGGCTTCGACCATCGCCGAGCTGTGGCAGTTTTACGCCATCTTCGGCCTCTTGATGGGCGTGGGCGTGTGCATGCTCGGGGGCGTGTCGAGTTCGACGCTGGTGGCCAATTGGTTCATCGGCCGCCGCGGCACCGCGCTGGGGCTTGCGACCATGGGCATCTCCATGAGCGGCGTGGTGATGCCCCCGCTGGGCACCCTGCTCATCGAAAACCTGGGCTTTCGCAGCACCTTCCTGGTGTATGCGGCCATCGCCCTGGGGCTCCTGGCCCCGGCCACCTATTTCCTGGTGGTGGATCGACCGGAGTCGGTGGGCCTGCGGCCCGACGGCTTGCCCGCCGACTGCAATGACGCTGCCGCGGCCGCCGGGCCCCGCGTTCCCGAGCCCCTGGACACCCGCACCATCCTCGCCTCGCGCAACTTCTGGGTCATCGCCTCGGTGATCGCGCTGAACTTCGGCTGCATGAGCGCGATTCTCACCCATGCCGTACCCCACGCCATCGACGCGGGCTTCAGCCCCACCAAAGCGGCCTTCGTGCTCAGCGCCATGGCCGGCGCCGGATCCCTGGGCAAGCCGGTCTTCGGCGCCATCACCGACCGCCTGGACAAGCGCACGGGCATGTGGGTGGCCTCGGCGTTTCAGATCGTGGGGATCTGGCAGCTATTGCACGCCGTCGGCTACGTCGAGCTGCTGATGGCCGGTGCGGTCTTCGGCTTCGGCATGGGCGGCATCGTGCCGCTGCAGGGCGCGCTGGTGGGCGCCGCCTTCGGGCGCCACGGCTTTGGCCGCGTGATGGGGCTATTGGCCCCGGCGATGGTGCCGATCAACATGCTCGGGGTGCCACTGTCGGGCTACATCTTCGACCACAGCGGTAGCTATACGCTGGCCTTCCAGATCTTCATCGGCGTGCTCGCACTGTCGATGGTGGTGCTGTCTCTGCTACGGCTGCCGGAGACCGAACCGGGGCAAGCCGCGGCCACGGCGCCCGGCGAGTCGCTGGCGACATGAGGACCGAAACCGAAAAGGCTGCGCGACAGCCGGAGCCACCGCGAGCACCAGCCGCACATCAGGCCCGCGAAGCCCGCGACGCCGCCTCGCCGGATGCAGTCGCGACGGCGCCGGCCCCACCGTCCCTCGTTCATAGGTTCCTGCGCCGCGTGCTGCCCTGGGTCTCGCTGGGCGTGGGCGTCTTGGGCGCGCTGATGATGGACCGCGGCCCCGAACGCGCGGTGCTGGTCGCCGCCGCAACCGTCGTGGTCTGGCTCACACTCATGGTCTTGCAGTGGCTGGGCCGCAGCGATCGCGCAGAAGAGCGCGGCTTGCGCGGTGGTTTGGTCAAAGTCGCTCGCGCCTCCTCGCTGATGGCGACCCAATCGCTGATCCAGCTCACACTTTTCTTCGCCCTGCCCTTCTACTTTCAAGCCGCCACCCTGGACCTGGGCCACGCCATCTTCCTCATCGGCCTGATCGTGCTCAGCGCCGCTTCGCTGTGGGATCCGCTGACCGAGTGGCTGCTCAGGCGCCCGCTGCTGGCCCCCATCCTGCCCCTCAGCGGCACCTTCGCGGCGCTGACGGCAGTGCTACCGGGCTTCGGTCTGTCCACGCGCCTTAGCCTGTGGTTGGCCGCGATCGCAGCCGCCCTGGGCATGCCACTGATGGCCGCAGCAGCAGCGAGCCGAGGACGCCGTCGCCGCACCATGCTGCTGGCTGTGCTGGCCTCGAGTCTGTTGCCGCTGTCGCTCTACCTGGGGGCCACGCGGCTGGTGCCAGCGGCGCCGCTGACGCTGGTGCGCGTCGAGATCGGCACCGAGCGCAGCGGCAAATGGGTTGCCCAAAACATCCGTGAGTTCTACGGCACGCCCGAGCGGTTGATCTGCGCCACCGCCATCGCCTCACCGCTCGGGCTCAAAGACCGGCTCTTCCATGTCTGGCGCAAGGACGGCGAGCTGCGGGCGCGCATCGAACTGGAGATCGTCGGCGGACGCAAGCAGGGCTATCGCACCCAGAGCCGGCTGACGCGCTTCAGCGGCAATGCCACGGGCCTCTACAGCTGCACCGTGGAAACGCTCACGGGCCAAGTGCTCGGAACCCGGCACGTGCGCGTCAGTCCCGAGCCGGGTTGAAGCGTGGGGACTCTGCCGCAGCCGGACGCGCGAGAACGTCAAAGATGGACGTCAAAAACCGTGGTGCCCGCCGGCCACGTGATGTCCCTCGGGGCCGTGCCCGGGGCAGCGAAAGTCCGCCGCCCGTTCGCGCAGCCGCACTAGCACGGCTTCGGCGTCGACCAAGTGATCCCGCATCAGGCCGTCGTGAACTTCGAACTCGGCGTGCAACGCGTCGAGATCGTCGATGCTGTCGGCGCTATGGACGTGCTCCGACACATCCTCGTGCATGGCTTCGATCACCGCCGTGAAATCCTGCCCTTCCACGCGGAACTCTCCCGCCGCGTCCATATGGCAGTAGCCCATGTCATCGGCCGCGTGCGCCATCGGCTCGAAATGCGCTTCGAATTCATCGCTGTAGGCGCGAACTTGAACGCGGGCCGCATCGAGCTCGTCGACCACCTGCATGCTCTCATGATGTTCGTCCAGCGAGCGCTCGATGTGCGCGAGTTCCGTCGAAAGGGGCAGCAGGAGCGAGTCCAGGTTTTGCTCCGAACCATCTGACGCATCGAAGATGCAGCCGGTGAACAGCGCCGACAGCCACAACCCGGAACAGAAAACACGACAAAAGCCTTGCACGACGTTCCTCCTTGGAACCGTCACTTAACCGCCACCGACGGATCGTCAAGCCCTCGCTGGCTTCGCCAAGCGACTCATGTGGTCGGCGAGCACGACCCACGGCACTGCCCGGGACGCAGCTATCCGCAGATCTGCTGCGTACAGAAGCCGCCCGGCTCGGTACAGGTGCCACAGCTGGCGTTACAGCAGACCTGGCCGGCGGCGCAGCTGGTGTTGCCACATGAAACGCCGCCACCAACGCCGCCTCCGACGCAGCTGCAGACGTTGGGATCGGGATCCCAGCTCTGCCCCCCGGTGCAATCGCCCTGGCTGGGGCACTGGCAGATACCGGAACAGTCGGCGCCACCGGCGGCAGGATCGCAGCTGTCGCGTGGATCGTCGACGCATTCGGCGCTGCCCTTGCAGCTGAAGCCGGCGAAACCGCCACAGAGGGGTGCATCCACGCAGCCGGGCGCAAAATCACAGGGCGGAACCAGACACTGGACTTCGACCAGGGCGCAATACTGCCCGGCTTCACAGGCGGGCAAGCACTCCGGTGCTCCCGTCTGCGCTCCCGTCTCCTCTCCCGTCTCGTCTCCCATAGACGACCCGGCGTCGTTGGAGTCCTTCTGCGATGGGTCGCTGCTCGGCTGTGCACCACCGGCGTCGGTGGTCTGATCGCTGGCGGCCTGGGTCCCAGCCGCACCGCCGCTGCCGCTCGTGCCTTCTTCGCTGCCTACCTGCCCCCCACTACCTCCGCCGGAGCTGCTGGCGCCGGAACCACCACCTGCACCGTCGGCCACGGCCTGCTGCGCCGTCGCCTCCGAATCATTGCCGGACTCGTCGTCGCTGGCACATGCAAACGCGCACATCAGGGAAGCCAAAAGGAGAGTTCGCATCACCACCATCCTGGAATCTACGCCAATCTTGAGTGAAGCGAGTTCCCGCAAGACCGCAGCTACCCGTTATGGCCGCAGTGGGCGGAGCAATCAAGCCGGAAACCCGAACGCCGAACGCCCCGATCCCATCGCGCCGGTGGCACGTCCAAACAGTGGCAGTCGGGGTGGTCCAGTCCGCCGGTGTGCCGCTTCTGGACAGAGCTGGGTCGAAAGCCCCCCCCGCAAAGCGCGAACGCCATGGCAGCCAGCCGCTGCCGACGCGCAGCCGATGCTGTAAGGGCTCGCGAAGAAAGTCCCGCACTTCTCTTCGGGCGGAGCCAGCCCTGTGCTAATCCTCGGTCAGCGTGACGCGAAAGGTACGAGGCTCCCTCTTCGTCGACTACGTGCGCATGATCCGTTCGCGCAAGGACGTGGACTGGACTGCCCTACTGCAGGCCGAAGACCTGCCGTTTTTGGAGCAGCGCACCGAGCCCAACTCCTGGTACCCCATGGAAGCCTTCGAGCGCATGGGCAACGCCATCTTGCGCGTGGTCGGCGGAGGAGACCTGCAGACGGTCAAGACCTGGGGTCGCCTGAGCGTCGAACAATTGCAGGCGCTGCATCCGGAGTTGGTGGCGGAGGGCAATCCGGCGGAGTCGCTCTTTCGCCTGCAGGTCCTACGCAGCAGCTTCTTCGATTTCGACGCGCTCAAGTTCCGGGACATCCGCGACTACAGCGTGCAAATCGAGATCGACTACGGCATGGGCGCGCTGGCGGAAGAAGCCGCGACCCATCAAGCGCTGGGGGTCTTCGAGCGCATCCTGGAATTATCCGGCGCGACCGGCGTCCAGGGGTCGATTCTGGAACGCTCCTGGGCCGGCGATCAGCATACGCTCATCGAATTCACCTGGACCGGCCCCACCGCCCATTGAGCGGTCCTGATCCGGAGCGCGCCGAAACGACCGCGACAGGCGCCGGCCGCCTTGCAGCAGAGTTGTCTGACGGCGGTGAGGTCGCCCTTGGTGTCGAGGATTTGGCTGAGCCGGTCGCAGGTGTCGTAGCTGCATTGGTAGATGAGAGCGCTGAGGGAGGTGTTGCGTAACAATCCCCACGTCGCGTGCGGAGGGCACGTCGATGACCTCGAACACCCGGGGGCTTGGCAGCCGCCCCGCCGCCTTCGCCTCCGCCGCATCACGTCGCCGCCAGTTCTGCACTTGATTGCTCGTGATGCCGAACTCCCGTCGCAGTGCCTGCATCGACACACCTGGTCCACCGCTTCCAGCTGCGCCCGCCGCAGCGTCTGCGGAATGCGGGTCCCGGTGGTGCTCTGCTGGCGAAAGTGCTGCTTAGGGTCTAGATCACCGCGAAAAGCAAATCGGTCGGCGTCACCACCCCTGCAGGCTTGTCGTTGTCGAGCACGACTATCAGCGGAGCGTGCATGGCCATGGATTGACGCGCGGCCCGGTGCAGCTGGGTACTTCCGGGCAGGCAGAGCACGGCAGGGCTCATCCAGTGTTCGACGCGGGTGTCGTCGCCAGCGTCGCCGGCGGCCAGCGCTTCACTTTGAGTGAATACACCCACGGGCCAGCCGTCTTGCATCACGACCAGGCCGCGAACCTGGGCGCTGTCGAGGCGTTGGATGGCGCGCGCGACGCTGTCGTCGGGGGCGATGTGGGCGATGGTCTCCGAACTCAGCTCCGACAGCGGTGACTGAAGGCGGCTGTGGGCCACGGCCCTGAGTATGTCGCTGACCGAGAGCACGCCCACCGGCTCGTCGTCATCGGTCACCATCAGGCGGTGCACGCCTTGCTTGGCCATCAGCCGCGCCGCTTCGCGCATGGTAGCCTCGGAGTCGACGGTGATGGCTTCGGTGCGGCAGAGGTCGACGACCGCGAGCTGCGCCGCTTGGGAACCGACGATGGCGCCGGCGTGGGCCCGGTGGCGCAAAAGGTCGGTGCGCGAGATCACGCCCACCGCGCGCGCGTCGCCGTCGACCACGATCAGGGCCGAGACCGTGCGCACCGACATCTCCATATCGGCCTGCTCCAGGCTGGCGCTCAGGGGCACGGTGTAGAGCGCGGGGCTCATCCACTCGGCCACGGACTGGGCAAAAGGGCTCGCGGTCATGGCAGAACTCATGCTTTCCACCTAATCGCGGCACGTCCGGCGGCCAGTGGCCGCTTGTCACGTCCCGCTAGACTTGAACTCCGGATTTCAATCTCGGGCTACGCCTGCGGCACCGTCACGGCACGCTGAACCCGCTCTCCCTCGCGAATTTGCGGCAATTTCAAACCGGTCGCCGCTCCAGCCAAAGCCGCGGTGGCAATTGACGCGCGCCGATCGCTGCCCGAACATGCGCCGATGCGGCCGACCAAGGCGAAAGGATCTTTGGCAACGGCTGGGGCCGGGCCCGTGCCGGCTGCCGCCTGCGAGGGCGAACTGCCGGCGCCGCAGGCGCTGCGGGCGGCGCGGTTGATGGGCCTCGACCCGGTCGGCGATGGTCTGGTGGTGCTCAGCTTCCCCCTGGGCCCGGTGCGCGCCCCGGCCTCACTCACGGTCGCCGAGCGTGCTGTCCTCGCCGCGATGGTCGAGGGGCTGAGCAATGCCGCCATCGCAGAGCGGCGCGGTGTCTCGGTGCGCACGGTCGCCAACCAGGTAGCTGCGATCTTCGACAAGGTCGGTGTGCGCGGCCGCGCCGAGCTGATCCACCGCCTTGCGGGCGAACTCGAGTCGCCACGACAGCGCCCCTCGGAGCACGCGAACTCGGAAGGTTGATGTCCCCATGATGTTTCGACGGTTTCCCCCGGAAGGCTTCACCGCCGGTCGCGCGCCGCGCTACCTCGCATCGCTGTGCTTGTCCCTGCTGCTGTTGACGGCCGCACCTGTGCTGGCGCAACACGAGGGCGTGCGTATCGGCAAGCCCTTTACCGGCCAGCGCGATGCCGAACTCAACCTCCATGGCGGCCTTACCTATCGCGGTCCCGGCGCCGCTGGCGGCCTGCGCCTGGCCTTCCCCATCGTCGACAACGGCTTCGTCAGCGCCATCGACAACGCCATCTATCTCACCGTGGGTTTTGACCTCATCTTCGAGCGCTGCGTGGGCGGTTGTGGGGACTACGCCGAGGACTACGGTGCGGCCATGGCCGTGCCCTTCACCGGTCGCTGGCAGTTCAACTTCACTCCGAAATGGTCGGCCTATGCCGAGGTCGGCCCGACGCTCTATATTCACACCAAGTGGTTTGGGCGCGGTCGCTTCCCCGGTTTCCTCGGCATTCCCACAGGCTGGATCGCCAGCGGTCTCGGCGGCAAGTGGCATTTTTCGCCCCGGGCGTCATTGACTCTGGGTTTGGTGTTTCCCTACACGCACGTGGGAATCGACATCCTGCTGTGAGCGTGCCCTGAGTTTCGATCAGGTGACGAACAACGCGGTTGCGACCACGGCGAGTTCTCCAAGTTCGATGGCGGCGCCGTGGATGTCGCCACTGTGCCCGCCCAGGCGTAGCTGGGCCCACAGCCAAAGCGGCAGCGCGGCGGCGACAGGTGCCAGCATCAGCCACAGGGCTCGGCTCGGCGCACCGGCGCAGGCGAGGCAAATCGCTGCCGTGTAGAGACTGCCGAGGGTCAGGGTCAATCCCCGTCGTCCGGGCACCACCGCCGCGGCAAGACCCTGGCTTCGGGCTGGCGGCATCAGGCACAGGCACAGCAGGGTGCCGTAGCGCGGCACTAGCGTCACCAGCAGCCAGCAGCCGAGCGATAGCCGTGTTGCTGCCAGGCCGAAGAGCTGGCACTTGGCCAGCAGCAACAGACACAGGGCGGCGGCGCCGACGGAACCGATGCGCGGGTCGGCCAGGATCTGTCGGGCGCGTTCGGGCTGGCCGCGGGCGCCGCCCAGGGCGTCGAAGCTGTCGGCCAGGCCATCGAGGTGTAGACCTCCGGTGAGTAGGGCCAGGAGCGCGACGAGGGCGATGCCCGTGAGCATCTCGGATGGTAGCGGCGAAAGCAGCGGCGCGCAGGCGCCCAGCAGCGCCCCCAGGGCCGCGCCCACGAGCGGAAAGAAGAGCGCCGCGCGTCGCAGGTCCGATGCCTCGGCACGCAGCAGGGGCACGGGGGCGATCGTCAGCAGCGAAAGCGCCGCAACGGGCGCGCGGACCCAAGCCATGGCGATTAGTCACCTGTGTCGGTAGTTCTGGGCAAAATTCGCCGGCCCTCGCCGGCCCTCGCCGCGTCGACCGCCCTTCGGGCTATCTCCTCGAATATACTCGGTATGTCCTTCGTCGATTCGCCACGCCGAGGGCCGCCGATTGCTCGCCGAGTTTTACCCAGAACTACCGACACAGGTGACTAGCGCTCCGCGGTCGCCGCAGTTGGTGCATGGCTCGGCGTCACCAGGGCCAGTGGCGGGGGCGAAAGCCGCAGCATCACGCCCAGGGCCGCGAAGTAGATGCTGTCGGCGCGCGCGGCCAGCCGCTGGTGGGCGTAGCCGGCCAGGTCGCGGAAGCTGCGCGCCAGGGCCGAGTCGGGCACGATGCCCAGGCCTACTTCGTTGGCGACCACGAACAGTTGTAAGCGCCGGGTCAGGCCAAGCCCGATCGCCTGTTGCAGCCGCTCGAGGATGGCTTCGTGGTCAGCACCGGTCAGCAGCTGATTCGACAGCCACAGGGTCAAGCAGTCGATCACGACGGCGGCTCCCGGCTCGCAGCGCTCCAGCGCAGGGCCCAGGGCCAGGGGCGCTTCCAGGGTCTGGAAGTCAGCGCCGCGTTCCCTCCTATGGCGGGCGATGCGCTCGGCCATCTCGGCGTCGCCGGCTTCGGCGGTGGCGACGAAGTAGCGCCGCGGCGAGGCCTTTTGCGCGAGCTCCAGGGCAAAGCTGCTCTTGCCAGAGCGCACGCCACCACCCAGCAGGCATAGCCTGCCAAGCCCGGCTGCTGCGCCTCCGGGGTTGGGTGCATCTAAACTACCGGTCAAAGCGCTGCCACCTGTCGAGGGGCAAGCTGTGGGTCGAGTTCGAGGACTTCGCGCTCGCTGAGTTCGAAGTCCTCGCCCAGCTCGAAGATGCGCAGACCGGCGGTGGGTTTGCCGTTGTCATCGCTGCTACCGTCGGGCCAGAAGATGAGCCCCTCGGTGTAGCTCAGGGCGCCCTCACCCAACACGTAGCGGCCCTGGGCCTCGAAGATCAGCTCGGGGGCCCCGCCGGAAAGATCCAGCCGGTAGAGCTTGTCGTTTCGGGCCGGTTCCAGCACCGCGCCGCCGTCGTCCAGCACTTCACCGCTGCCGAGCTCGACACCCAGCACCACGCTCCCACCCAGCGGCAGCACCGAGGCTCCGATCACGGGGCCGTCGGGATCGCTGTTGGCACGCCAGAGGGATTCGATCTCGGCTTCACCCGCAGTGATGGATAGCAGTGCCACCCCGGCGCCGTCGCGCAGCTCGCCCCGAAAGAAGCCACTGCAGGCCACCACCACACGCGCGCTGCCATCGGGCACCGTCGCCACGAAGCCGCAGTTTTCCAGGCCCTCGAGGTCCACCGGCGAAAGCTCCTGGGTCTCGAGGTTCACGAGCGCCACCGCGCCCGGGCCCACCGCGTCGTAGCCCTCGCTCAGGCGCGCCAGACCGACCACCAGCCAGTCTTGCTCGGGCGCCGGCAGTCGCACGATGCGCGAGGGCCGCGCATAGACCGGCACGCTCTCGCGCTCGCCGGTATCGGCGTTTTCCCGTTCACCCTCGGTGTCGAGGCGGCCGAAGTCGATGCGGCGGCCGCTGCGCTCGAGGGTGCTCGGGTCCAGCTCCAACAGATCGCTACCGCGGTCGAGGTCGTCCGGGGCGACACGGGGATTGGGGCCGAAGCGGCTGACGAACGCGCGCTCGGCGTCGAGCTGCACCCAGTCCTGGGGATTGGAGGAATAGGCGGTGTCGCCCGCTTGCTGGGGCTGCTGGGTCTTGACCTGTCCCAGCACTTCGCCGTCGTCGAGGTCAATGCGCGTGATCACATCGGTGCGAAAGCGATCGATCAGCGTCAGCACGCCGGGCTCGCCGCTGCGGGTGGGCAGCACCACGTCGCCGCTGAGCGCCGTCACCAGACCCGTGGTGGCCGAGCCGGAGTGGATGAAGTCGCGCGCCAGCACCGAACCGTCGGCCCGCAGGATCGAGATGCTGGTGACGCTGCGATCGGTGGACACGACGCCGAACAGAGCCGGCCCGTTGGTGTTCTCCGGGCCTGTCAGGCCACCGTCGCTTTGGCCGAGGGCCTCGAGGGGCGGTGGCTCGTCAGGATCGCAGCCGGCCGCGCCGGAAAGCACCGCAAGCAGCAGGGCCGCCACGGGCCATGGATTCGATGGATGAGATTGAATGAGAACGGACTTTTTCGATTTCACGCCTATGGCTCCCGATAGGTCGACTTGCCCGGGAGTTGGCGTGGGTTTCGAAAGCGGGCCCGTTCGCCCGTGCGCGCAGCGCCGGAACCCACCCTCGCCATCCCCGAGGCGAAAGCGCACACCGAGGCGCGATCGGGGGGATCGTCACGCGCCTCGCCTCGGACAGGTTTCCGGGCTCGCGGTCACGTCCCCGGGAATCCGGGGAGCTAGCCCCCACCGCCTTCCCAGCAAATCGCCAGTGGCTGGGTCGCGAGGCGACCCGTGGTGGGGGTTTCGGCCGCTTACCGTGGCGGGTCCGCGTCGGCTTTTCACCGACTTCCCTGCTCCAAAAGGCCTTTTCGACCCTCCGGACCAAGCGGGCTGCTTCCGGAGAAGCAGTCCTCAAACCCGAGGCGGCGCGAAGATGCGGCTGCGGGGGGGCAGCTGTCAAGGGAGGCTTGACCTGAAGCCGACAACTGCTCTACCACCGCGGCCGAGCCACACGCATGGAGTCGGGGAAACCGGTGCAAGCCCGGTACGGTCCCGCCACTGTGAGTGGGAAGCGGTCGTTGGAAGACCACTCGGGCAGAGCCCGGGGAAGGTGAACGACCGCGCGGGCACTTTCGAGTGCCCTTACCCACGAGTCAGGATATCCGCCCAGGCGCTGCAGCTCATCCGCGTGGACACGGATGGAGCGCATGACAGAAAGTGAATTCGCCTCGAGCGCCCGAAATCGGCAAGCCGGGCTCTGCCCCACGCTGATGGTGCAGGGCACGGCCTCGTCGGTGGGAAAGAGCCTGCTCGTGGCCGGGCTCTGCCGTCACTTCGCGCGCCGCGGCCTGTCGGTGGCTCCCTTCAAGTCGCAGAACATGGCGCTCAATGCCTTCGTCACGCCCGAGGGCCACGAGATCGGTCGCGCCCAGGCGCTGCAGGCCCGCGCCGCCGGGCTGCTTCCCCATGTGGACATGAATCCGGTGCTGCTCAAGCCCGAGGCCGACGCCCGCGCCCAGGTGGTGCTGATGGGCCAGCCCCTCGCTAGGCTCGAGGCGGTCGACTACGACAGCCGCAAGCGCGAGTTCGGTGGCATCATCGCCGGCTGCCTCGAGCGACTGCGACGTGCCCATGACCTGGTGTTGATCGAGGGCGCCGGCAGCCCGGCCGAGATCAACCTGCGCTCGCGGGACATCGCCAACATGTTCGTCGCCGAGCTGGCCGACGCCCCGGTGCTGCTGGTGGCCGACATCGACCGCGGCGGGGCGCTGGCGGCTTTGGTCGGCACTCTGGCGCTGCTCGATGATCACGAACGGGCGCGGGTGAAGGGCCTTTTGCTGAATAAGTTTCGCGGCGACCGCACGCTGCTCGAGCCGGCGCTGCCGATGCTCGAAGCGCGCGCCGAGCGCAAGGTGGTGGGCGTCATGCCCTACCTCAAGCAGCTGCGTCTGCCGGACGAGGACTCGGTGGCCCTCGAGGCGCGCGGTCCGCAAAAGGCGCGCGCCGATCAGCTGTCTGTGGTGGTGGTGGCGACGCCGCTTCTGAGCAACCACGACGACTTTCTGCCGTTGGAAACCGAGCCGAGCTTGGCTGTCAGTTGGGCTCGAAAGCCCGCCGAGTTGCTTGGTGCCGACCTGATCGTGCTTGGCGGCAGCAAGTCGACGCTCGCGGATCTGCGCTGGCTGAGGCAACAGGGACTGGCCCAGGCGATCGCCGAGGCGGCAGCGGCGGGCACGGCCGTGCTCGGGATCTGTGGTGGCTACCAGATGCTGGGCCGGGAGATCGTCGATCGCGCAGCCGTCGAAGGCCAGGGTGGCCAGGCTCAAGGCCTGGGGCTGCTCGAGGTCAACACCGAATTTGGCGCGGGCAAGGTCACGCGCCAGCTGGGCTTTCGCCCCGAAGCCAGCCTCTTGACCGATGGTCAAAGCTTCGATCAGGAATGCCGCGGCTACCAGATCCACATGGGGCGGGTGCAGCCACGGCCCGGCGTGCGGCCGCTGTTTTTCACCGACGCCGGTCCCGAGGGCGCCCAGTCCGAAGACGGTCGGATCATGGGCACGCTCTGCCACGGCCTCTTCGACGACGACCGTCTGCGCCAGCACCTGATCGACGCGCTGGCGCGCCACAGGGGCGGCTCCGTGGTCAGCGAGCGCGCCCGCTACCGGCCTGACGCCGAGCTCGACCGCCTGGCCGACGCCGTGGGCGAGGCCATCGACGCCCGCTGGTTGGCGGCCGTGACCCACACGCCCTGCAGCGATTGCCGAAACGACCAGGAGAGCCCATGAGCGACGACGACAGCCTCGAAGCGCGTGCCCATCGCGAACGCATGAAGGCGCTCGATGCCGAGCAGAGCGCTAAAATCAAGGAGCGCCAACACAGCCGTGGGTTATTGCTGGTCCACGACGGTGACGGCAAGGGCAAGTCCACCGCCGCCTTTGGCACCGCCCTGCGCGCCGCCGGCCATGGCCAGCGTGTGGGCCTGGTGCAATTCATCAAGGGCACCTGGAAGACCGGCGAGCGCGAGGCGCTCAAGCGCTTTCCGGAGATCGAGCACGTGATCGCCGGCGAGGGTTTCACCTGGAAGACCCAGGATCGCGCGCGCGACGTGGCCGCCGCCGAGCGCGGCTGGGCGGCGGCCAAACGCATGATCGCCGCTGGCGCTGGTGCTGAGGTTGCCGAGGCTGTCGAAGGTGACGCGCAGCGGCCCTACGACCTCGTGATCCTCGACGAGCTCAACATCGCCCTGGGCTACGGCTACCTGGCGCTGCCGCCCGTGCTCGAGGTGCTGAAGTCGCGACCCGCCGAGCTGAGCGTGATCGTCACCGGTCGCGGTGCCCCGGCCGAGCTGATCGCCCTGGCCGACACGGTCACGCGCATGGAGCCGGTCAAACACGCCTTCGAGGCAGGCCTGCGCGCTCGCAAGGGAGTCGATTTCTGATGACGGAAAGTGAACTCAACGCCAAGCTGAAATCCCGCGTTGCCGCCGTGCAAGCCGCCGATGCTGGCGTCGCCGCCGAGACGCTGGCGCGCTGGGACCGCAAGACCAAGCCCCCCGGCAGCCTCGGCGCCCTCGAGACCCTGGTGGTCCGGCTGTGCGCCAGCGCCGGGCGTCTCGACTATCGCGCGCGCCAAAAGGCCGTGGTGGTGATGGCCGCCGACCACGGCGTCGCGGCCGAGGGCGTCAGCGCCTACCCGGTGGAGGTGACCGCCCAGATGGTCGAAAACTTCGCCGCTGGCGGCGCCGCCATCAACGCCCTGTGCCGGAGCGTCGGCGCGCGTCTTTTGGTGGCGGATCTGGGCACCCTGCGCCCGGTGATGGCCCCGGGCGTGCGCGATCTGCGCGTGGCTGCCGGCACCGAAAACTTCACGCGCGGGCCGGCCATGACCGAGGCCCAGGCCCTGACGGCCATCGAGCGCGGCGCGGGACTGGCCGAGTACCTGGTCGACGAGGGTGTCGAGCTGATCGGCCTGGGCGAGATGGGCATCGCCAACACCAGCGCCGCCAGCGCCATCGTGGCGGCGCTTTGCGGGCTGTCGCCGCTGCAGGCGGTGGGGCCGGGCACCGGCGTCGATGCCGAAGGCCGCGCGCGTAAGTTGCAGGCGGTGGCCACGGCCCTCGAGCTGCACCGGCCCGATCCGGCGCGCCCGCTTTCGCTGCTGGCTGCGTTCGGCGGCTTCGAGCTGGCGGGGCTCGTGGGGCTGATGCTGGGCGCCGCCGCACGCCGCACGCCCGTCGTGCTCGATGGCTTCATCACCGGGGCTGCCGCCCTGGTCGCCAGCGCCCTGTGCCCGGCCCTGGGCGCGCACCTGATGGCCAGCCATCGCTCGGCCGAGCCGGCCCATGATCGCGTGCTCGAGCGGCTGGGCCTGTCGCCGCTTCTGCAGCTGGACCTGCGGCTCGGCGAGGGGAGCGGCGCGGCCCTGGCGATGCCGCTGATCGATGGGGCCCTGGCTGCCTTTCACGACATGGCCAGCTTCGAAGAAGCCGGCGTCAGCGACTCGCTTTGATATCAGCGGTCCGTAGCAAACACGATACGCAAACCGGCTCTGCAAGCCGGCTCGGTTAGCCGGCTCGGTTAGCCGGCGCGGTTAGCCTGCGCGGCGGGCCCCCGGGCCGCCCATCTGCACGCGCTCGCCGACGAAGGCGCCGAAGAGGGCCATCATCACGGCCATGATCGCGCAGATCACATAGGCCAGCATGGTCGGCTGGAAGCCGTCGGGGGTGAGCCAGGAGATCATGCTCAGGGTCGGTACCGCCGCCAGCACCGCCCCCACGGCGGGCTCCACGAAGGTCTTGCCGGGCGACCACAGGCCCAGGGCCACGCCGCCGGCAAAAGAAATCGGCACACTGAGCATCAGTCCATTGATGCCCTGGGGGTCGTAGGGCGGGATGACCGCGGGCAAAAGCCCCAGAAACAACGCCTGCAGGGCCGTCAGCCCGCCGGCGGCGATCAGCGCCCACTTCCACTCGAAGTCTTCCTGCTGATAGCGCCGCGCGTGCTCTTCCTCGGCGCTGTAGCTGGCGACCAGGGCTTCCACCTTGGCGCCGCAGGAGTGACAGCGCTCCTGGCTGGGCGGATTCGAAAACCCGCACATGGGACAGGTGATTTCGTCGTCTGCTGCCATCTTTTCCCGCCGAGGGTGGCCGGCGCTTCCGATCCGACGGTCGCGGCCCCGGTCGTGTTCCCCATTGTCGCCACAGGCGGCGGTGAGGGCAAGAGAGAGGCGCTCCCCCGAGCCAGCCGGTTGACTTCCCCACCCACCCGTCTAAAGAGCACCCCTGGCCTTGTCGGGCAGTCGGGCCCGGGGCCGCACGACCCACCGCCGCCCGTCGTAGCGTCGACGCCCGCGGCCCCCGGAGGAGCAGACCGTGGCGCGATTCATCGACGAGCTCAAGCGCACCCATCGCTGTGGCGAGCTGCGCGAAGAGATGATCGACCAGGAGGTGGTTGTTTTCGGCTGGGTTCACAGCCGTCGCGACCATGGCGGTTGCATCTTCATCGACCTGCGCGACAAGACCGGCCTGGTGCAGGTGGTCTTCGAGCCCTCGGTCGACCAGCGCATCTTCGAGCTGGCCGACGCCGCCCGCTCCCAGTGGGTGCTGGGCATCGCCGGCAAGGTGCGCGACCGGGGCGAGATGCGCAACGACAAGCTCGACACCGGTGCGGTCGAGATCGTGGCCGCCGAGGCCACCGTCTTCAACAGGAGCGAGACGCCGCCCTTCGAGATCGAGGACGGCATCGAGACCGGCGAGGACAAGCGTCTGCAGTACCGCTACCTGGACCTGCGCCGACCCGAGGTGCAGAAGACCATGTTGGCGCGCAGCCAGATGATGGCCATCACGCGCGAGCACTTCGTCTCCGAGGACTTCGTCGAGCTCGAGACGCCCTTCATGCTCAAGTACACGCCTGGCGGGGCGCGCAACTTCCTGGTGCCCTCGCGGCTGCAGCCCGGCGCCTTCTACGCCCTGGCCGAAAGCCCGCAGCTCTTCAAGCAGCTGCTGATGGTGGCCGGCTACGACAAGTACTTCCAGATCGTGCGCTGCTTCCGCGATGAAGACCCGCGCATCGATCGCCAGCCCGAGTTCACCCAGATCGACGTGGAGATGAGCTTCGTCAACGAGGACGACATCTTCGGTACCATCGAGCGGCTTTTGGTCGCCATGTTCAAGCGCGTGCTCGGGGTGGACATCACCGAGCATTATCCCGGGGGCAAGCTGCCGCGCATGGGCTTCGAGGAGAGCATGCGCCGCTTCGGCAACGACAAGCCGGACCTGCGCTTCGGCCTCGAGCACACGGACCTGACCGAGCTGGTCTGCCAGCACGACGGCGGCGGCGTGCCCTTCTTCGCGCCCATCGCCGACAAGTTCAAGTCCGGCGAATACCGGTTCGACCTGCCCGAAGAGATCGTCAAGGCGCTGGTGATCCCCGCCAGCGCAAACTTCTCGCGGGCCGACGGCGACAAGCTGGAAAAGTACGTGCGCTCCATGGGCGCGGGCGGGTTGGCGAGAGCCAAGGTGGGCGACGACGGCGCCTGGACCCAGAGCCCGCTGACCAAGATGATCGACGACGGGCTGCGCGTGGCCATCAACGAAGCCGTCGGTGCCAAGCCCGGCGACATCATCTGCTTTCAGTCCGGCCCCACCGATCGCGTTCACACCATCATGGCCAACCTGCGTGTGCACATCGCCAAGCGCATGGGCCTGATCCCCGAAAGCGGCAGCGGTGGCGAGTGGAATCTCTTGTGGATCGTCGACCCGCCGCTGTTCGAGCGCGGTGAAAACGGCAAGGGCTGGGTCGCCGCCCACCACCCCTTCACGCGGCCCCACGACAGCTGCCTGGAGCTGCTCGCCAGCGATCCGGGCAAGGTGCTGTGCCATCGTTACGACGTCGTGCTCAACGGCTTCGAAATCGGCGGTGGCTCCATCCGTCTGCACGACCCGGAAGTGCAGCAAAAGGTCTTCGCTGCCGTCGGCTTGAGCCAGGAAGAAGCGGAGCAGAAATTTGGCTTCCTGCTCGAGGCCCTGCGCTACGGCGCCCCGCCCCATGGTGGCATCGCCATCGGCATGGACCGACTCTCGATGCTCCTGACCGAGTCGGAAACCATCCGCGACGTGATCCCGTTTCCGAAGACCCAGCGCTTCAACGACCTGCTCACCGGTGCGCCGGCCGCGGTCGACGCCGAACAGCTGCTCGAGCTGCACGTGGCGACGATCAAGCGCGACTGAGCGGGTCGGCTTCGAAATTCGGCGGTATCGCGCGCGGATCGCCGATCATTGAAGCTCTGTGCAATCGACTCAGAATTTTCTCGGCTCAGGCGTGTCTGTCGTCCGAAGGGATCGCCTGCCCTGCCGCCGAGCGCCTTGCCGCTACCCGCCTTGCCATGTAGGGGCTGCCCCGGTCGGTGAGCAGCCGGGTGCCTGCCTTGTCTCGCAGGGCTTCGGTCCGCACCTTGGCCACGTGCTCGGCGCTTTCGGTGCTGTCGACCTTCACGGCATCGAGCGGGTCGCGCTCGCGACCGCCGACGTCCTGGGCGGCGACCATCTTCAGCCGACAAGACGGCCTCAGGAGCCGCCGCAAAATAAGGTTGCCAACTCGACTCCGAACCATCCCGCCCAGCTGCGTTGCGCCGCCTTCAAATACATGGAGTATTCGCGCGGCGTCGCGCCTTGCCGGACGGGCGCCTCGAAGCCGACTTGGCAACCTTATTTCGCGGCGGTTCCTAAGGTTTGCGCGATGGCTTTCTGCGGCGACTGCGGCACCAACCTGTGTTCGATGCCCGCAGACGCACGGGAAGGCGGGGCGTTTGTCTCCGTGCGCGTCGCGACTTCTGTGGGCTTCCCCAGGTTGCGCCCAAGCGCGGAGGTCTTTTGCGATGGCAGGCTCGGTTGGCTGCCGGAGCTGCCGGAGCCGCTGCACTTTGCGCGCATGCCGTGGGCGCGGCGGCCCGCATTTACAAGCCGCGCCCATGGGGGTAGACAGCCGGCGTCGGGTATTTTGATGGAAATTCAAATTGAAAAACGCTTCGCGGGGCCGCCCCGCATGGGACATGGCGGTTATGTCAGCGGGCTCTTCGCCGACCGCATGGGAGGCACCATCGAGGTCACGCTGCGCAAGCCGACCCCCCTCGATCAGCCGCTACAGATGAACGCCGTCGATGGCGGGCGCTTCGCCCTGCAGGATGGCGAGACCCTGATCGCCGACGCGCGGCCGGCCACCCTGGACCTGCAGGTGCCGCCTGCGCCGAACCTCGCACAGGCCAAGGAGGCCGAGGCCGGCTCGCCGTCGCTCGTGGAAGGCCGCGGCGCCCATCCGATCTGCTTCGGCTGCGGCAGCCAGCGCGCCGTGGGCGATGCCCTGCGCATCTTCGTCGGCCCCTGCGAGGTCGAGGGCCACGCGATGGTGGCCGGCGGTTTCCATCCGGTCGCCGGCTTCGGCGAGGCCGATGGCCTGCTGCCTCGGCGTTACGTGCTCGCCGCCCTGGACTGCCCGGGCGCCTTTGCCTTCATCGTCGACCGCCAGCGCGCGGGCCTGCTTGGACGCATCGTCTTCGAGCAATACCGACCGGTGCCCGTCGAGCGCGACTACATCGTGACCGCCTGGCAGATCGGCCGCGACGGTCGCAAGCTCTTCGCCGGCAGCGCGCTCTTCGAAGCCGACGGGCAGTTGTGCGCCGCCGCCCGCGCCACATGGTTCGAGATGACCCCGCGCCGGCCCCCGCCGTCCAACGCGCCGTCCAGCACTCCCGCGACCAAGTAGTCGAACTTCAGGGCCGGTCGTTCCCGGCCGGCGCCGCAGCCGGCCGCTCGGCGGCGCCATAGAGTTGCGCCGGCGACTCGCCAGCAGCCAGGCGCAGCGAACGCGACACCACCCAGTAGCTGCCGCCCAGGGACTGCAGAGCCAAAAGCCCCAGCAGCACCATCATGAAGATGTTCTGGGGATCGCCCAGGGCGCGCATGGCGCTCAGGGCCAGCGCCAGGGCGGCGATCACGGCGCTGGCAGCCACGCCGATGCGCAGCGGCCCCTCGAGGTCGCCGAAGACGCGCGGCAAGAGATCATCGACGGTGAAAAATACGCTCAGCAGGGCAAAACCGCTGACCCCCCACAGCGCCGCCCACAGCGACGGCCGACCCAGCTCGCGAGCGAGGGGCAGGAGCTGCCGGCCCAGGGCCGCGCTACACATGGCCACCGTCAGGCCCACAAAGAGTCCCGGCACCCCCCACAGGCGGCCGGCGCCGCCCAGGGTGAGCGAGCACATGAAGGGCGCCGTCAGGGCGGCCAGCACGACCCATAGCGCCGCCAACATCACCTCGCCGCCGCCGAGGCCGACCGCGTCCTCGTGCTCCCGCGAGACGCGGCGGCGGCGCGAGCGCCGGCCCAAAAGACGCGTGCGCAGGTCGGGTTTGTCGTCGTCATCGGCGGCCTGGGAGGGCAGCGGCTGCAGCGACGCGAGCCCGTGGGCCTGGGCGCCCCAGCTGCCGGTGGGCAGGTCGTTACCGAAGAGCGAGCGGTCGATGACGTCGGCGCTTTCGGCCGGGCTCGGGGGGCGCGATGGGGGGCGCGATGGCACGGGAGGCGCCGGTGCGCGCGAGATGGTCGGTGGCACCGGCGCGCGCGAGGTGGCCGGTGGTCTCGGAGCGCGCGAAGCGGCCGGCGGCGCCGGCGGGCGCGACACGGCGAGGGTGCCGGCGGTGGCAAGGCCCAGCGAAGGCCTCGAACGTCGGGCCTGGGGCTGCGACGGGCGCGAGGCACGGGGCGGTGCCGCAGACGCCGGCGATGGCAGCGGCGGCAGGGCGGAAGCACCCGGCAGCGTCTCCCCAAACGCGAACTCCAGGCCACCGCCCGGCAGCCGGTCATGGGCGGCAGTGGCAGGCCTCGCCAGCGCACTCGGCGCGGCCTCGCCTCCGAAGTCGAACTCCAAGGCGTCGGACGGTCCATCGTCGGCAAGGCCGTGACCCAGGCTCGGCGCCAGGGGGGATCGACCGCTGGCCACGACATCACCGTGGCCGAGGCCCTCCAAGGTGGCGCTCCACGGGCTTTCGGAAGTACCTCGGCCCGCCCCGGCATCGGCTTCGGACGGCAGCGGGTCGACAATCGGCCGGTCACTCTCGATGGTGGGCAGCGGCGGCTGGGGAGGAATCGCCGGCATCGGCGCCATCGCCTCCATGTCTTCTGGCGCCGCCGGCCGCGAGCTGCGCGACAGGGCGATGCGCGCCACCGGACGCCCCGAAGACGTGGCCGCGCCCGGCGCGTCCGGATCGCTGTCGAAAGAGAGACCCTCATCCTCGGCCCTGGGCCCGGCCGCCTCGCCCGATAGCACCCGAAAGGCCTCGGCGAGCGAGGGCCTCGCGCCGGCATCGGAACTCAGGCAGCGCGCCACCAGCTCCGCAAGCTCCGGCGGCACATGGGGGGCCGCATCGGCGGGAGAGGCACCCGTGCCCGGCGGAGGCCGCCCGACCAGCAGCTCGTAGAGCAGCGCGCCCAGGGCGAAGCTATCGCCGGCGCGATCGGCCGCGCCCCCCAGCAGGCGCTCGGGGGCCACCCGGCGCACGGCATCGGCGTCCGCATCCAGTACGGGCTTGCCTCCGCCCAGCGGCAGGTCGATGAGCAGCGCTCGCTCGCCCTCCAGGTAGACGCTCGCCACTGTCAAGCGCCCGTGAACCAGTCCCCGATCGTGCAACGCCGCAAGAGCCTCGGCCACACCGCTCACCACCGGCCGCACCGTCCGAAGCGGCAGGCCCATTCCGAAGGCCGACTCCAGGCGCGACGAAAGCGGCTCGGCCGCCGGCAACGGGCACACCATCATCGGCAACCCCAGCTCGTCGCCCTGCAGCGCCGCGCTGGGTATGGCGGGGTGGGCGACGCCCATCAGCGCCCGGGCGCGCTGCATGAAGGCCTCGACCACGCCCGCACGCAGCGCCACCTCGGGCAGAAGTCGCGTCAGCAGCACCTTGCGCCCTAGACCCTTGTCGTAGGCGCGGAAGGTCTCGCCCAACTCGGAACTGGCGAGTCGCTGCTCGAGCGCGAAGGCCCCGACCGTCTCGGCGGTCGGGCCGTCGATAGGCTCGGCACCCATGGCTTGTCAGTATACCAGTAGTTCGCTGCGGCCGGACCCACAGCAGGCGTCGATCAGCGCAGCTGGGTGGAGCTCAAGCCGAGCAGGCGGCGCGCCACGATCAGCTGTTGGATCTGCTGGGTGCCCTCGAAGATGTCCAGGATCTTGGAGTCGCGGGCCCACTTCTCCAAGAGTTCACCCTCGTCATATCCAAGAGTTGAGCAAATCTCGGCACAGCGCAGGGTCACGCTGTTGGCCGTGCGGCCGGCTTTGGCCTTTGCCATCGAGGCTTCCATGCTGTTGGGGGTGCCGTTGTCAGCCATGAAGGCGGCCTTGATGGTCAAAAGCCGCGCGGCTTCCAGGTCGGCCTCCATGCGGTAGAGTTCGGCTTCGACGGCGCTGGTATTGAAGACCGCACGGTCGTAGTCGGCGCGATAGCCCTCGGCGCGCAACAGTTCACGCGCGCGCTCCAGGGCCGCCCGCGCCACGCCCACGCCCATGGCCGCCACCACCGGGCGCGTGTTGTCGAAGGTCTGCATCACGCCGCCGAAACCCTTCTGGGTGTCGATCTCGGGGCTTCCGAGCAGGTTTTCCTTGGGCACGCGGCAGTCGCTGAAGACGAGGGTGGCGGTGTCGCTGGCCTTGATGCCGAGCTTGTGCTCGAGGCGCTCGACGCGCATGCCCTCGGTGCCGTGCTCGACCACGAAGCTCTTGATGGCGGCGCGGCCCTGGCTCGGGTCGAGGCTGGCCCAGACCACCACGCAGTCGGCCCGTTCACCGGCGGTCACGAAGATTTTTTCGCCGTTGAGCACGTAGTGATCGCCGTCGCGCACGGCCGTGGTGCGGATGGCCGCCGAGTCGCTGCCGGCCCCGGGCTCGGTGATGGCCATGGCGGCCCACTTGCCCGCGAAGCGCTTGAGCTGCTCCTCGTTGGCGACCGCCGAGAGCGCTGCATTGCCCAGGCCCTGGCGCGGGATCGTGAGCGCGAGGCCCACATCGCCCCAGCACAGCTCCAGAAGGCCGAGCACCGTGGCCATGTTGCCGCCGTTGCGCACACCCTCGCGGCGCTCCTTTTTCTTCTTCTGCTCGAGCGCGCCGGCGCCAGCGCCGCTCTCGGCGTCGCCGGCGTTCATGCCGTCGAGCACGGCCGCGAGCATGTCCAGTTCCTTGGGGTACTGGTGCTCGGCCAGGTCGTACTTGCGCGAGATGGGTCGAAAGACTTCGTTGGCCACCGCGTGACCCTGATCGACCAGGGCTTGAAGCTTCTTCGGGAGTTCGAGGTACATGGTGTCGTCCGTCTCTGAGTGAAACTGATCAAAAAGAATCTGCGCAAAACCCCGAGCTAAACCATCAGCCCGCCGTCCGCGATCGCCACCGCGCGCAGATCGCGGTACCAGCGCTCGGCTGGGTGTTCCTTGGTGAAGCCGTGGCCGCCAAGCAGCTGCACGCCGTCGGTGCCGATTTGCATGCCCTTGTCGGCCGCCAGCAGCTGGGCCAGGTAGGCCTCGCGGTGAAAGTCCATGCCGCGCTCGGCGCGGGCGGCGGCGCGGTAGGTCAAAAGCCGCATGCCCTCGAGTTCGATACCGATGTTGGCCACCATGAAGGCCACCGACTGGCGGTGACTGACGGGCTCGCCGAAGGCCTTGCGCTCGTTGACGTAGGGGATGACGTAGTCGAGCACCGCCTGGGAGGTGCCGACCGCCGCGGCCGACCAGGCCAGGGCGCAGTGGTCGAGGAAGCGCGTGTAGTCGACCACGCCCACGTCGCCGCCGAGCAGGGCATCGGCCGGCAGGCGCACCCCATCGAAGCGCAGGGCGCCCAGGCCCGCGGCGCGCAGGCCCATGGCCGGGCGCGGCTGCAGGGTCAGGCCCGCAGCTGCGGCCTCCACCAGGAAGAGCTGGGGACCGCGGCCCACCAGGTCGGCGGCCACCAGATAGAACTCGGCCTCGTCGACCAGCGGCACCAGACTCTTTTCGCCGTGCAGCACGAAGCCATCGCCGTCGATGCGCGCGCGGGTTCGAAGCTCGCGCGCATCGAAGGCCGGGCGCGGCTCGCTGACCGCCAGGGCTGAAAGCGGCGGTTTGTCCTCGGCGAAGGGCGCCAGATAGCGGGCCTGCTGCTCGGCCGAGCCCCAGCGGCACAGGGCGTTGGCCACGGCGATGGGCGCCAGCGCCGAGACCGCCAGCCCCATGTCGCCGCGGCACAGCTCCTCGATCATCAGCACCTGGGTCATCAGCGCGCCCTCGGAGGCGGCGCCGCCGAGGCCCTCGGGAACGGCGAAGGCGTAGAGGCCCAGCTCGGCGAAGTGGGCGCGGAAATCCTCGGGCGCCCCCAAAGCCTCGTCGGCCGCGGCCGCCGCGGGCACCATCACGTCGCTGGCAAAGCGCCGCACCATGTCCTGCACCATCTGCTGCTCTTCGGTGATCGAGAGATCGAAGAGGTCGCTCTGGGAGCCGGTGGGGGCGACGCGCTCGGCCTTGACCAACTTGCTGGCGGCCTTGAATTGGCGGCCCAGGGTGCTGGCGGCGCGAAAGCCGCCGCGCGTGGCGCGGTAGGCGAACTTCTGAGCGGGCTCGTAGATGCCGAGCCGATGCACCAGCTCGTTACCGGCGAGCTTGTTGAGGGCCGACAGGGCCTGGGCGATGGGGTCGAAGGGCATGGTGGGCTCCGTTGGGGGTTCAACGCTTGAACAGGCTCATGCGCGTCATTCGCATCAACTCGTCGAGCTGGCGACTGGGGCGGTCTTCACGACAGAGGGGCTCGGCTCCTAGCAGCGACTCTGCGATGGGCCGGGCCGAGATGCTCGAAAGCACCATCAGGATCACATTCAGGACGTAGGCCTCGGGGTCCACGTCTTCGTAGATCAGCCCCCCGCGCTGGCCCTCGCGGATGTACTGGGCAACCAGGAGGATCCAGGGGCGCAGGTTTTCGCTGAGCAGCTTCTGCATCAGCTCCGGGTTATCCATCAGCTCGCGTACCATCAGGATGGCGCGGGCGTGGTCGGCCTCGAAGAAGTCGAGCAACTCGCGGGTCAGGGCCTCGAAGCGGCCGTGGCCGCTGGTCACCGCTTCCAGCATCTGGGGCAGGCGCTCGCGGAAGTGGGCGAAGACGCCATCGAGCACGGCCCGGCGCAGCACGTCCTTGGAGGGGTAGTGGTAGAGCAGGGTCTGCTTGGTGACGCCGACGCGCTCGGCGATGGCCGCAAGCGAGGCGCCATCGTAGCCGTGGCAGGCGAAGAGGTGCGTCGCCGCCTCGCGGATCTGCTCGGCGCTGTCCATGGGCGACTCTCTACCGCTTGGTAGAGGCCAGATCAAGCCCCGCAACCATTCGATGGGCAAGGAGTCCTTTTTTTGCACAAATTTAGCCCATAATTCTGCAACTGAGCAGCTTTCTTCCCTTGATCGTCCTGCTACCGAACGGTAGACATTCTGCTACCGATTGGTAGACAGGGATGGGCATGGTGGCGATCTCCAACAGACACCTTTTACAGCAGGGGCCAGTGCTGGGGGCCCTTGGCCGCACCGTGGCCGGCGCCCTGCGCCAGCGTTTCGAAGCGACGCAAACGACGCAAAAGGCGCCGCCCCTGCCGGGGCCAGAGTTTCTGATCGAAGCCGCCGCGCCCAGCGCCGAGCTGCGCGACGACTACGTGCGCTACCTGGGCGGCGACCCCCGTGCCTACCGCGGGCAGGTGCCACCCCATCTCTTTCCCCAGTTTTGCCTGCCGGCCCTGGCCCGGACCCTCGAGGGCGTGCCCTACCCGCTGCTGCAGGTAGTCAACGGCGGCTGCCGGCTCGAGCGCCTGGCGCCGCTGCCAGCCGACCAGCCGATCCGTATTCGCGCGCGCCTCGAGGGCATCGACGACAACGGCCGCCGCGCCGTGTTTCACCAGCGTGCCATCGTCGGCGCTGGCGACGTGGACGAAGCGCTGCGCATCGACTGCTACCCCATCGTGGTGCTGCGCGGGGCCGCGCGGCGCGAGGCGCCCGCCAGCGCAAAACCCACAGCCGAAGCCGAGCTGCCCGCGCGCGTGCCCCAGGGTAGCCGCGAGTTATGTCGGCGACGGCTGGGCAAGGGCGCCGGGCTCGATTACGCCAAGCTCACCGGCGACTTCAACCCCATCCACTGGATCAAGCCCTACGCCCGAAGCGCCGGCTTTGCCAGCGTGATCTTGCACGGCTTCGCCAGCTTCGCCTTCGCCTTTGAGGGCCTGAGCACGCAGCTGCTGGGCGGCGACGCCGCACGGCTGCGGAGCCTGGACGTGAAATTCACCCGGCCGTTGCCGCTGCCGCGCGAGGTGGGCCTCTTCACGCGCGGCAGCGACAATGGCGAACACGGGCGGGCCAGGGGCCAGGTCTTCCTGGCCGACGCCGAGCTCGCCCCGCCCTACCTCGCCGGCCACTTTACGCTTGGAGCACTGCCATGACCGATCTTCTTCTCGAGCTGAGCCAAAACCGCATCGCCCGCGACCTGGTCGCCCGCGCCAAGCTGCCGGTACCGCTGCCGGAGCGCCTGGAGCGCGTGGTCGGCCCGACCCCGGAGCGCCCCCTGGACGACGCCCGCGTGCTGGTGGCCGGCATCGGCGACCTGGGGCAGGCCCTGGGACGGGCCCTGGGACGCGCCGGCGCCCAGCCCCTGCTCCTGAACTCCGAGTTGCTAGGGGCCTTCAGCGGGCCGGGCGAAGCCTATGGGCGTCATCCGCAGCTGGTGGGCACGGGCGACGCCGAACACGCCGCCGAGGTGCGCGCCATCGTGCTCGACGCCACCGGCCTGCAGGACGCCGACTCGCTCAAGCTGCTCTACGACGTCTTTCACCCCTGGTTGCGAGCGCTCTCGGCCCACGGACGCGCCGTGATCCTGGGACGGCCACCGGCCTCGGCCAAGACCCTGGGCGCCGCCGCGGCAGCCGCGGCCCTCGATGGTTTCACCCGCAGCCTGGCCAAGGAAATCGGCGGCCGAGCCGCCACCGCCAACCTGATCCTGGTGGAGCCCGGCGCCGAAGACCGCATCGCCGCGCCGCTGCGCTTTTTCCTGTCGCGGGCCTCGGCCTTCGTGAGCGCGCAAAACCTCCGGGTCAGCGCCGCCACGCCCTGGGACGGCGATGACCCCATCGCCCAACCCCTGAGCAATCGCGTGGCCCTGGTCACCGGCGCCGCCCGCGGCATCGGCGAGGCCATCGCCAATACCCTGGCCGCCGACGGCGCCCACGTGATCTGCGTGGACCGGCCGGCCGAGGACGCTGCCCTGGCCACGGTGGCGCGCCGGGTGGGCGGCAGCGCCCTGCCCCTGGACGTGCTCGATGCGGACGCGGCCGAGGGTCTGCAGAAGTACCTGCTCGAACACCACGATGGCCTCGACCTCCTGATCCACAACGCCGGCATCACCCGCGACCGCACGCTTTTGCGTATGGACGAGGCGCGCTGGGATCAATGCCTGGGCGTGAACTTGAAAGCGATCCTGGCGATCACCGAAAAGCTGCTCGAGCGCGGACTGCGCGACGGCGGGCGCATCGTGAGTCTGGCCTCCATCGCGGGCATCGCGGGCAACAACGGCCAGACCAACTACGCCGCCTCCAAGGCCGGCGTGATCGGCTTTACGCGCCACCTGGCCGGCCAGCTCGCGCCGCGCGGCATCTGCGTCAACGCGGTGGCGCCGGGCTTCATCGAAACCCAGATGACGGCGGTGGTGCCGGCGGTGGTGCGCCAGGCCGGACGACGGCTGGCGGCCCTGGGCCAGGGCGGGCTGCCCGAGGACGTGGCCCAGGCAGTCGGCTTTCTGTGCGCGCCGGGCAGCGCGGGCCTCAGCGGCAACGTGCTGCGCATCTGCGGCGGCGCCCTGATCGGCGCCTGAGCCGCACGAACCATTAGACCCGAGTACGAGAAAGCGAAAGCAAATGGCCAAGAAAAGCTACTCGACCCCCAAGGGCAGGCGCGCGGTTGTCATCGGCGGCTTGCGCACCCCGTTCTGCAAGGCATTCACCGAGCTGACCAAGCTCGACACCATCGCCCTGGGCAGGGCCGCTGTCGGTGGCTTGCTCAAGAAGCTCGACGTGGCGCCGCGCGAGATCGACTCGATCGTCTGGGGCGGCGTGGTGCTGCCTCCACTGACGGTGAACGTGGGCCGCGAGATCGTGCTCGACCTCAGGCTCCCCCACAGCATCGAGGGCATGACCGTGACGCGCGCCTGCGCCTCGGGCCTGCAGGCCATCACCACGGCGGCGGCCAGCATCGAGCGCGGCGACGCCGACGTGGTCATCGCTGGCGGCTCCGACTCCACCAGCAATGCCCCCATCGCCTTTCCGCCCAAGGTGGTGCAGTCCATGGGCCCGCTGGTGCTGGGCGGCAAGGCCTCGCCGGCCGACTACCTGGGCGTGTTGGCCCAGATGATGCCACTGTCGGAGATCCTGCCGCGGGTGCCGAAGATCGCCGAGCGCACCACCGGCGAAGTGATGGGCGAATCGGCCGAGCGCATGGCCCGCCGCAACGAGATCAGCCGACAGGCCCAGGACGAGCTGGCCCTGCGCAGCCACCAGCGCGCCGCCGCCGCCATCACCAGCGGCCGCTTCGACGCCGAGACCACGCCGGTGGAGACCCCCGACGGCTGGGTCCACGGCGACAACCTGGTGCGCGCCGACACCAACCTGGACAAACTCTCGGGCCTGCGACCGGCCTTCGCCAAGGACGGCAGCGTGACCGCGGGCAACGCAAGCCCCCTGACCGACGGCGCCGCGGCGGTGCTGCTGATGAGCGAGGACAAGGCCAAGGCCCTGGGCTACAAGCCGCTGGCGGCGATCAGGAGCTGGTCCTACGTGGGCGTCGACCCCACCGATCAGTTGCTCATCGGCCCGGCCCTGTGCATGCCGCGGGCCCTCGAACGCGCCGGGCTCGAGCTCGCAGACGTGGACCTGATCGACATCCACGAAGCGTTTGCCGCGCAGGTGCTGAGCGTGATCAAGATGCTCGAGAGCGACGGCTTCGCGCGCGAACGCCTGGGCCGCGATAAAGCCGTCGGCCGCGTCGACAGCGAACGCCTGAACGTACACGGCGGCTCCATCGCCATCGGTCATCCCTTCGCGGCCACCGGCGCGCGCATGGTCACCACCATGTCCAATGAGCTGGCCGCGAGCGACAAGGCCACCGCCGTGCTCGGCATCTGCGCCGCCGGCGGCCTCGGCGCCGCCGCCGTGCTCGAACGCGTGGCCTGATCGGGCGCAATCGCTGCGGCAGCTCGTGGCTTTCGGCGGCCCTGCGTGCAGGCTACCATCGCCGGGCCATGGCCCAGGACGCGCCCGCCCCCCCCTCAGCAGAGCTGGAGCTGCCGTTCTTTTTGAGCGGCAACTTCGCTCCCGTCCAACACGAAATCGACGTCGAGCGGCCCGAGGTCGTGGGCCACATCCCCGAGGCCCTCGACGGCCTGTTCCTGCGCAATGGCCCCAACCCGAAGGCCAAGCAGCCGGGCCACTGGTTTTTGGGCGACGGCATGTTACACGGCGTCGCGCTCGGCGGCGGCGAGGCGCGCTTCTACAAAAATCGCTACCTGCGCACCCGGGCGCTCGAAGGCGCCTCCATGTTTGGCGACGACGGCGTGCTCGACCGCAGTGTTTCGCTCGCCAACACCCACGTCGTCGGCCACGCCGGGCGCATCTACGCGCTGGTGGAAGTCTCTTTCCCGACCCTGGTCGACCGCGAGATGAACACCCTCGGCAGCTTCGACTTCGACGGCAAGCTGAAGACGGCCATGACCGCCCATCCGCGCATCTGCCCCGAAACCGGCGAGCTGCTCTTCTTCGGCTACGACTTCATGGAGCCCTACCTCACCTTCCACCGTGCCGACGCCAAGGGACAGCTCTTGCCGAGCGAAGTCGTGGAAGTAGGCGGTCCGGTGATGATGCACGACTTCGCGATCACGCGCCGTCACGCCATCTTCCTCGACCTGCCGATCCTATTTGACCTGGAGTTGGCATTGCAGGGAGGCGGCCTGCCCTACCGCTGGCACGATGACTATCCGGCGCGGTTGCGCGTGGTGCCGCGCGAGTCAGCACCAGGGAAGCTGGCGGCGCAGACGCGGACCTTCGAGGTCGAGCCCGGCTTCATCTTCCACGTCATGGGCGCCTTCGAACAGGAGGATTCCATCGTGCTCACCGCCGTGCGCTACCCCGAGCTGTGGCGCGGGTCGTCGAACGACATGGGCAGCCACCCGGGACACCTGCATCGCTATGAGTTGGACTTGCAAAGCGGCCAGGTCCGCGAGAGCGAGCTCGACGACCGGCGCATCGAGTTTCCGCGCATCGACCCGCGGCGCGAGGGCCTGCCCCACCGCCATGGCTACGCGCTCGAGCTGAGCGACGAAGAAACCGCCCTCGGCAGCCGCATCGTCAAGTACGACCTCGAGGCCCAAGGCGCGCGCGTGCACGACTTCGGCCGCGGTCAGGCCGGCGAGCCCGTCTTCGTCCCCGACCCGAACGACGCAAGCGAAGATGCCGGCTGGCTGATGACCTTCGTGTATCAGCCCGACGAGGCTCGAAGCGAGTTCGTGATCCTCGACGCCCGTGAACTGGAAGGCGAAGCCGTCGCTCGCATCGCCTTGCCCCAGCGCGTGCCCTTCGGCTTCCACGGCAGCTGGATTCCGAGCCACGAGCAGCCCTGAAATGGCATCAGGAGCGCACCTGCTCCAAGCTTTGGCGCAGGCCCCGGACCAGCAGGCTGGTGTCGTTGCAGAGGTTGACGAAGCTCACGCCTCGCTCGATCCAGCGCTTGGCGTCCTCGGGCGAGCGGCAATAGAGACCCACGGGTTTACCTTTGAGTTTTCCAACCTCGAGCACGCGCTCGATGGCCGGTTCGAGTTCGGGGCTGACCTGGCCGATGGGCGCACCGAGGGCGGCCGAAAGGTCCACCGGCCCCACGAAGAGGGCATCGAGCCCCGGCACCTCGGCGATCGCGTCCAGATCCTCGAGCGCCTCGCGGGTCTCGACCTGCGCTACTATCAAAATCTCGTCGTTGGCGCGCGCGAAGTAATCGGCGCCGTCGAGGCCGTAGCCGTGGGCGCGATGGGAGGCGATGCCGCGCGTGCCCTGGGGCGGATAGCGGCAGGCGCTGACAGCACGCCGCACTTCCTCGGCATCGCGCACCAGCGGCAGGAGCACGCCCTCTGCACCGCGATCGAGGATGTGCTTGAAGAAGGCGAACCCATCGACGCCAGGTGCCCGCACGATGCTGGTCGTTTTATAACCTGCAGTTGCCCGCAGCGCCCCGAGAGCATCCTGGGGTCCCCACTGCCCGTGCTCGAAGTCGACCAGAACCCAGTCGTAACCCAGACGCCCGGCCACCTCGATGGTGACCCCGCTCCCCAGGGCCGCCCAAACGCCGTAGCCCACGCCCCCCTGCTCGAAGATGCGCTTCAAGTGGTTGTCCTTCATGCCGGGAGTCTCCCATCGCCAGCGCCGGCGCCCAAGTGTGACCGATTCGGGGTGCGTCCGGGCAGGTAGTCTTGGGGGCCGACAGCAGCATTCGACTGCGCTATGGTGCGACTGCCCGGCAGGGGACTGCCGGTGCACGAGGTCGAGACGAGTGACAACGTTGGTGCGCAATCCGATGCCCACGGGGGCGGCGGTGACGGGGCCTTGGCCGCAGCTCAGCCTCCTGTTGCTGCTGATTGCGGCCTCCTGCCGCAACGCCGACGGCTCCCTGCTCGAAGCTACCGCAGACAGCTCGAGCGAGCCAAACGCGACCACCTCGGAGCCGGCGACGGCGGACACCGACCCGGCCGACGCGGGGCTCCAGGACCCCGGCTCCTCCACATCGAGCGCCGGCAGCGACGCTGCCGCGGCACCCGATGCCCCAGCGAACGCGAGCAACGGCAGCGATGCTTCCTTCGACGAGTTCGCACCGAGGCCCGACGCAGCCAGCCCGGCGGAACCAGATGCCGGTGCCGACGCCGGGCCGGTCTGTGGCGACGGCAAGACCGAGGGCGACGAGCTGTGCGACACCAGCTGCCCCCTCGAGGTCACATGTGCCGTGGTCGATGCTTGCCTGGTGGCGACCTACAGCGGCTCGCCCGAGACCTGCGATGCCCGCTGCGAAGTCAGTGAGCGCAGCGCCTGCGAGGACGGCGACGGCTGCTGCCCCGCGGGCTGCGATCGATCCCAGGACGACGACTGCTCCCCGAGCTGCGGCGACGGCATCGTCGACACGGGCAGCGGCGAGAGCTGCGAGCCCGGCAGCAGCAGCGACCCCTGTCCCAGCAGCTGCGACGACGGCGTCGCCTGCACGGGCGACGTCATGAGCGGCAGTGAAGAAAACTGCAACGTCCGCTGCAGCCACCCCGCGATCACCGAAGCCATCGACTCCGACGGCTGCTGCCTCGCAGGCGAAAACGCCAACACCGACAACGACTGTGCGCCCCAATGCGGCAATGACGTCGTCGAACCCGGTGAGCAATGCGAGGGAGGCGCCAACTGCGACGCCGACTGCCAGCTCGACGAGGTGGGCCTCTGCAAGAGCCTTCGCGATTCCAGCAGCTGCGACCAGTGCCTGTGCACGAGCTGCGTATCGGAGGTGCTGGCCTGCCAAAACACGGGCAACGCGGCCGACGACGCCAAGTGCGACGCCGTGGTCGACTGCGGCGTGGCCAACTCCTGCAGCGGCATCGACTGCTACTGTGGCGCGGCGAGCGCGCTGGCCTGTGCCACCGCGCCTGCGGGCGCCTGCATCGCCGAAATCGAAACCGCCGCCGGCAGCGATAGCCCAGTGACCATCGTCAGCTTGTTCATGAGCACGGACAACCCCGTGGGACGCGCAGCCGCAGTGGGCTCCTGCTCACAGACCAGTTGCGCCACGCCCTGCGGACTGTAGCGGCGCTCACAAGTCTCCGCGAAAGACGAAGGAGCCCTCGAAACACGCAGCGCATTGGACTCGCGTTTGGCCTTTTGCCTCGTAGCGAGGCAAAGGGCCAAACGCGCCAGCAGCTCACCATCACTTCAGCGTGCGGTCAAAAAGCTCGATCAACTTGGTGTGAGCGCGCTCGGCCTGTTCCGGATTGTAGGCGCGGCCGGGCATGGTCCAGCCGTGGTAGGCGCCCTCGTAGACCTCGCTCTCGTAGTCGCCTCCCCAGGCCGAAAGGGCCTTGTCGAGGCCGGCGATCGCTTCATCGGACATGCTGCGATCCTCGATGGCGTGGCCGAAGTAGAGACGCGCCTTGACGCCGGGCAGCACCAGATGGGGGCTGCTCGGGCGATCGGTGAAGAGGCCGCCACCGTGATAGGACGCGGCCGCCTTGATGCGCTCGGGCTCGGATGCGGCGATGCGCAGGGCATGGCTGCCGGTGAAGCAATAGCCGACCACGCCGGCGCCGCCCGGGCGCACCTCGGATCGGGTCCCGAGGTAATCCAGATAGGCCTTTCCGTCGCGCTCGACGGCGTCGGGTTTGAACGGCGCGGTCAGCTCCATGAAACGCTGGCGCGTGCGCTCATCGGAAAAGTTCGGTGCGATGTCGAAAAGCGGGGGCTTGGCGGTTCGGTAGAAGACGTTGGGCAACAGGACCACGTAGCCCTGCTCGGCCAGACGCGTCGCAAGCTCGCGATAGGGATCGCGGATACCGCCGATGTCGGTGAGCAGAACCACGCCCGGCGCCGTCCCGTCCTGCCCCGGGGTATAGAGGTAGCCGTCGGCGGTGCCGTCCGCTGTGGGGATCTCGATCGCTTCTTCGCCCATCTTCGCTCTCCTATCCCCCGCTCAACCGCTTGATCGCCCACCGACCGGCCCCGGTCAAGCGCGGCGGCCGGCGTGGCGCCGATTGCAAGCGCTCGCGGCGCTCGGCGCCACGAAAGCCAATGCTGTGCCAGCTCCATTGCGGCCGCCGCCGGGCGAGCCGGGTCGGGCGAGCTGCACGACCCGGCTCCGCAGGAGAACGACCGTCCCCATGTCGGAACAATCAGCTGGCCGGAACCACGACAGCGTTGAAGCTCGAGACCGGGCGGCGGGCTTCGGCGGCCCGTTGATACTCGGGCGAATGGAACCAACGCTCGGCCGCCTCCACGCTATCGGCCTCGAGCAGGACCGTCAGGCGCCCCGGGACCTCACCTTCGAGGGGCTTGGCGTCCAGGCTCTTGCCCAACAGCCGGATGCCGAATGGCGCCATGGTGGGAGAAGCAAGCTTTTGGTACTCGGCGAGCTTTGCCTGCTCCTGATAGTCGAGGTGAACGATGATGTACGCGGCCATGTCCTTGGGCCTCCTTTCGTCGCTCCCCACTCTGCGACCTGCATTGTCGCAGGTAAATCTGCAATTTGGCAGACTAGTCCTGCACAATTGCAGGCATGAACTGGGCCGACCTGCACATCCTGCTCGCCGTCGCGCGCACCGACTCACTCACCGCCGCCGGTCGCAGCCTGGGTCTCGATCAGACGACCGTCAGCCGGCGCCTGGGCCGCCTCGAGGAGGCGCTGGGCGCCTCGCTCGTGGTCCGTTCCCGCGACGGACACGCGCTGACGCCGGCCGGCGAGAGACTGGTGCGCGCGGCCGAACTGGTGGAGACCACTGTCCTGGATGCCGAGCGCGACCTGCTGGGCCGTGATCGCGAGCTGCAGGGTCGCCTGCGCATCGCGTCAGCCGACATCCTGGTGCAACATGGCGCCGCGCTCATGGGTTCCTTCATCGAGCGTTATCCACAGGTGGAACTCGAAGTCACGAGCGGCTCCACGCAGCGCTCGCTCTCGCGACGCGAGGCCGACGTCGCACTGCGTTTCACCGCCAAGCCGGAGCCCCAGCTGGTGGGACGCAAGCTCGTGCGCTTCGCCTACGCGCCCTATGCGGCAGAGGTGCTGGTCAAGCGCATCGGACGTCGCGCGCGCCTCGATCGCTTTCCGTGGCTGGGTTGGGACTCGAGCCTGGGCGCGCGCGGCACCGAACGCTGGATGGCCAAGCACGCAAAAGCGGCCAAGGTCATCGCTCGTTTCGACGCCTGGGCAGCGCTACACGCCGCCGCGGTGGCTGGCCTCGGCGCTGCGATCATGCCCTGCGTGTACGCCGACAGCTCGGGCCTGATCCGTCTGCGGCGGCCGGTCGATGAGCTTGGCTACGACCTGTGGGTGCTGACACACGAAGACCTGCGCCGCACGGCGCGCGTGCGCGCCTTCATCGAGCACGCCGCGGCCTTCATGCAGGCGCGGCGACGGGCCATCGAAGGCGACGCGGGCGCGAAGGCCCGCATTCAGCCGTAGCGCTGGGCCCACATGGGCGCCACCGTCTCGCCCATGCGCACGATGGCTTCCATTTCGGCGTCGCTGAAGGGCTGGGTCTCGATGGCCCAGCGAATGTTCTTCTCCAGCTCCTCGAGGTGATTGACGCCGATGACCATGCCGGTGATGCCGCCCAGGGTCTTCACGAAGCGCATGCAGTCGGGCAGCACACTCTCATCGAATTGGATCTCCATGTTCGACGGATGGGGCTCGGAGGCGTTGGAGTTGGCGAGCCCCCCGCCCGGGGCCAGCACCGACTCGGTGCCGCCGAAGACCTTCATCGCCATCACGCCGACCCCGCGCGCCAGGGCGTCTTCGCGCACCTCGCGTGTAAAACCGTAAGTTGAGTGATCGACGAAGTTCATGATCGTCATCAGCACGTCCACTTCATCGGTTTCGAGCATGCGCAGGAAGTTCGGCGGGTTGTTGTGCCCGGTGATGCCGACGAAGCGCGCCGTGCCCGCAGCCTTCTGCTCCAGGATATAGGGCCAGGCGCCATTGGCCGACAGCGCCGTGTCGAGATTGCGCTCGCCGACGCTGTGCAGATGCAAGACATCCACGTGGTCGGTGCCCATGCGCTCGAGGGAACGCTCGAACATGCTCTGGGCCTGCGAGCGCGAGTCTGCGTAGAGCTTGGTGACCAAGAAGATGTCATCACGCCGACCGGGCAGCACCTGCCCCAACGCTTCCTCGGCGCGCCCGTAGACGGCACCGGTGTCGATGTACTCGATGCCCATGTCCATGGCGGCGCCGAAGACCTGCACCATGTAATCGAAGTCTTCCTGCCCGGGCGTGCCACCGCGCTGGCCCAGGCGCGAGGTGCCAAGGCCGACGATCGGCACACTCACGCCCGTCTTGCCCAGCGTCGCGCGCGGCAGCACGAGGCTACCGGAGCTTGCATTGACGGGGGCGCCGCCAGCGTCGGCAAGGCTCGTGCTGTCCGCTGGCGCCGGGGTAGCGCCGCCGTCGGCTGCATTCGCCGCAGTCGCGTCGCCCGACTGCCCCGCCGCTCCCGAGCCGGCGACGGAACCGGACTGCGCCGGTGCGGAGCCACCCGCGGCGCCGCTCGAAGAACCTCCAGCGGCCTGTCCTTGGGCGGCCGACTCGTCCTCATCGCCACACGCCGGCAACAGACCGAGGCCCGCCGCCACCGCGAGCAGCCCGCCCTTGATGACACGCCGCCGCTCTTCGTTTTCTGGATCGGACCCGCCGCCGCGTTGCTTCTTGGAGATGCGGCCAGCATACGCGGACGCCATGCTTAACACTACTGTGTCAGGGTCGGCGCGATGGTCGAGCGTCCGCGCGCGACTCCCTTCGATCGCCCCCCACTGTTGGCGGTATCTTGACCGCGGCTTCGGCCGCCTACGCAAGCGGCGAGCTCGACTCTGGCAGCGCCAAAAAAACTTCTCCTCAAAGACGGGCGCGCGAGTTGCGGTGGCGATACCGGGCCAGTCTGGGCTCCGCTCAGCCCTTCTGCCCCGAGGGGATGTCCCGGAAGGGCACGTCCTTGTCGACGCGGATGTCGGCCGGCAGGCCCAGCCGGCGTCGGCTTTTTTGCCCTGCCAGGCCTGGGCCGCGGCCACCAACTCGGGCGAGCGCGCGGCCATGGCGGACGCGGCGTCGGCGGCGCGCTGCTTGGCGTTTGCCTCGAGCCAGGCCCTGCACTCGGCACGGAACGCGGCTTCCTCGCGGGTATCTTCGAAGTCCACGGAATGCCTCCTCGATGTCTTTCAGGCCGCCTGCTGTGCCAGTCGCAGCACCAACTTGTCGCGCCACTCGGCGGGGCCACCCAGAGCGAGCGACAGCAGCTTGGCGCGTTTGTAAAAGAGCTTGCATTCTGACTCCCAGGTAAAGCCGATGCCGCCATGCATGTGCACGGTCTCGCGGGCTGCCAAGTCAAATGCCTCGCTGGCGGCAGCGCGCGCGGCAGCGGCAGCCACGCTGAGTTTTCCGCTGCTGGTGCTCAGGGCCCAGGCGGCGTAGAAGCCATGGCTGCGCGCCAGGGAGATGTCGACGAAGAGGTCGACCAGGCGATGCTTGATGGCCTGAAACGAGCCCACCGGTCGCCCGAAGACGTAACGATCCATGACATAACCCTGCATAAATGCGAGGGCACGGTCGGCGCCGCCGAGCTGCTCGAAGGCCATCAGCGTGGCGGCCCGGTCGAGCAGGTCCTCGATGGCCGCCTCATCGCCGCCGTCGCCGAGCAGCGCGGCCCTGGCCTGCGACAGCTCTAGCCGCGAAAGAACGCGGGAACCGTCGATGCAGGCGAGCTTTTCGGCGCCGACGCCGTCGCCCTTTTCGACCACCGCCAGGCGCGTGGTCTCGCCATCGCGGCAAGCGACCACAAAGAGGCCCGCCAGGTCGCCGTCGAGCATGGGCGACTTGATACCGCTGATACGATCGCCCTCGATGCGTGTGCTCAGGGCCTGAAGCGCAGCGCGGTCGATGCGGCCAGCGCTGGCCGAACCGCGGGGCGATTGAGTCTGGACTCAGTCCACATGCAGCTTGAATGCGTAGTCCCAGTGGTTTTGCGACTCGGGCTTGATCGCCCAGTCGAGCCAACCGGACATGTGCAGGAAGTAGCCCGTGCCGTCGGCATAGGGGCCGGGGTCCGGTCCCAGGGGCGAAAGCGCCCAGCTGTACATGCTGCCGAAGGTGCCTGGGTCGATCTCGCGATAGATGTAGTAGAGATGGCCGGGGCGCAGGTTCAGCGCAACGCCATCGCTGGGTTCGAAGCTTACCCATCCGGTCGCGTTGCTGGTGGAATGCAAGGTGCCCACTGTGCGGCGCCTGAGGTCCGAGCTGTCCGCGCGACGCGAATCCTGTTCGGACTGGATCGGCAGTGCGTCAACGATGCGAATGGAATACCCCCAGTTGGCCGATTGTTGAATGTAGAGTTCGACACGACTGAGAGTTGATGCTGGTGCACGGAAGGATTGCGCCTGCGCATAGACGTCGGCGACCACTCCGCCGTCCACGCGCGCCTGGGAGACGCTGCAGGAGGCGATGGTCGTGCCCTCGCAGCGTCCGCGATCGCAGCCGTCGCCAGCGGTGCAGACCGCGCCGTCGTCGCAGGCGCCCATGCACAGCGGTTGCCCGGCGTTCAACAGTGGCAGCTGGAAATCCCAGACGTATTGGTAGTCACAACTCAAGTAGCCGGGTTGGGCGTCCTCCTGGCCCAGGATGTCATTGCAGCCGCTCTCCGCATCGTGCACGGCTTCGGTGTCGTATTCGCGGCCGTTGAATACGTAGTCACGCAGGTACTGGTACTTGGCGGCGATGACCGGGTTCTGGGCCGCTGCGGCGCGAAATTGCCGACCCGAGGTCACATACGACGAGAAACCTTCGGCGAACTCTTCGACCGCGGAGTGGCGGCCTGGGCTGCATTCGCTGACCTGGAAACCGTACCAGGTGATGAAGTTCGCGGGATCATCGGTCAGCCGCGGTAAACAGGTGTCGTTGCTCTGGGTCGGGTCCGGGGAGATGTCGTGGGAGAAGGCATAGTAGTCCTGGGAAAGGATGTATCCGGACAGGGGACGGCCGGGCAGAGGATTGCGAAATGAGCCGTCCAGATAGTGCGCATACTCATGCAGAACAGCGTTCGCGTTGACCATCGCCGCGGGGAAGCGAGCCGTCGGCTCCCGGGGGCCGTAATACGCAGCTTCGACGTAGAAGTCCTCGTTTAGGTCGATGGGCCACGATGACCAGGGGTTGCCGTCGGCGTCGGTCACGTTGCCGTTGCACTGGGTGGCGATGCAGTTGAGCAGCTCGTAGGCGTCCGGCTGCAGGTAGCTCGGCAGGGCCGCGAAGGCCTTGCCGTACAGCGCCGAAACGAAGTCGAGCGACACCATGTTGCCGTGCAAGACGCTCATTTTGTCGCGCAAAAGCCAGGACTGGGCTTCCGCGGCGAAGATCGGCTCGGCCGCCGCCAGCGCCGCGTCGATGCGCCGTAGGGTGACGGCGTCGAGCACGGACGTCTGGGGCAGGCCGTGGTCAGCCTGGAACTTCTTCAGGGCCTCGCTTTGCACGAAATCACGCGGGTTTTCGTTGAACTGCGTGTTGTAGCCGAGCATGTGCAGGGCGCTGAGGATCTTGTAGGCGAAGATGTCGCGGTTTTGGTCCGTGTTCTTGGTGAACTGGACGGCAGAGACGTCGTAGGTCGCCCCCGAGGCGACGCGGAGCGCGCGCGCGTCGGTGCCGAAGTAGCGCGACTGCAGGCCGGCCTGGGGCGACGGCCAGAGCGCGAGCCAGCCCACGGTTTCGTGCGTGTGGGCGCCGAGGGCCTCCTCTTCCTGGACGCGCACGCGAAATCCGCTGGCGTCCAGGTCCGTGATGCGCGTTGTGACGGGGTCGGAACCGTTGAAGCTCTGGCACTGCGCGAAGACCACCGGCGCGACGGCGGCGCTGTGGGTGACGCTCGTCCAGGCATCGGTTGTCTGAACGCTGCCGGCCTGCAGCTCGACCAGGCCCGGGAGGCTGTGGCGGCCGGGCTCGACCACGAGAAAGGAGATCTCCTCGCTGCCGTGGGCCCCGTCCAGGTAGCGCCACTCCTCGATCTTGAACTGAAAGTTTTGGCCGTCCCAGCCGCGAATTCGGATGTGGGCGGGCGAGCTGCCGTTGTACGAGGTGAGGTGCGCGAAGATCAGGGCATCGATGCCGTATGGGCGCGAGGTGCTGGCCGTCTGCCAGGTCGTTGCGCTCGCCTGCGATGCCGTGAGCTTCCAGTGCTCACCGATCTGCATGCCGGAGGCGTCGAGTACCGCGGGTTCTGCCGACGATAGCAGCAGGTAGCCCACGTCCTCGGCCAGATGCGTCAACTCGGAGTCGCGCGAAGCCTCCTCTTCCACCAGCATTTGAAAGAAGGCGCCGCTGCCCACCGAGCGCGAGCGTAGGCCCGCGGGGTTGCTTCCCACAAAGCCCTGCATCGACGCGATGAGAGTCGGATCGGGGTAGTCGACGCCGCTCGAAACATCGCGAAAGCGGTCGTCCATACGCGTGCCCGTGGTGCCAAACCACAGCGCCGGGCGCTCGATGTCCTCTTGCACGAGCGCGCCCCGCGCGGTGGCGATCTGAGGCGATGGGTCCTCTGGTCCGGGGCTCATGCACGCGGCGAACAGGGTTGCGCACAAGACGCGGATCGGAAGGTGCTTGGGAGAAACTCGGCCAATCATGCCGTGGCCCATCGCAAGCGACATGCCAGCGCAGGGTTGGTCTCGGTCGGCGCGTTTTTACGCTGAAAGCGCAACGGTGCTTCCCGGGCGGCGGGGCAACACTTGCCTTGGCGGGCAACAGTCGCCGGGGCAACGCTTGCCGGTCCCCGCCTCAGAGCAGCTCGCCCAGCAGCTCGTCATCCCAGGCGTTGCCCCAGGCGCTGTCCTCGCGCAGGTGGCGGGAAAAGCCGCGCTCGATTTCGGAGCTGATCAGACCGAGCAGCTCCCCATCCAGGGACACGGCGACCGTCTCGCCGTCGTCGCTCCACAGAAACTCCCAGCTGCTGGACTCGGGCACCGCGCGCTTGCCCTCCGCTTCGATCAGCCTTCGGGGTGCGGGCGGGGGCGAGCGGGCCTCTTCGTAGCGCTGCAAGTCGGGCTCGTCGGGAGCGGCCGGCGTGTTGAGGATCCAGCAGTCGTGGGTGGGCTGCTCGCCGTCGGGCTCGGTCAGGTAGAGCCAGACGCTGTCCTGCTCCTCGGCCACCACCGCAGTGCGCTCGGACTCGGCGTTCCACGCGCTGATGAAGACGGGCTCGTGCATCGGGCGCGGTGTAGCAGCTGCCCGGGGCGCTGGACAGCCCAGCGGAACCGAAGCGACGACGGCCGCTCAAAACTTCCGCTGAAAACGTCCTGGCAGCTTTTTCGCCGACTTTGAACGCCTTGTCCTGGTAACGCGTGCCCTCGGGGATGAGGACCGGCAGGCACTCGGCGTCGTCGCGAATCGCGAGGGTCGGCCCTGTCCGGGTCTCGCCCGCCTGTATCGATCAGCACTCGGTCGAACGCGCCAGGAAACAGGCCCACCGATTCGTCTCGGGTGTGGGATGCGATTCTGGCGCGATCCCTCCGATGCGCCCCAAGAAATCCGAGCCTCGGTCAACTCGAAGTTTCTGGCGTTGCAGCATTCCCCTGCGCCGTGCTTCCAACAGGACGACAGTTCGTGGCACAGCCCCAGACCGCGACATCAATGCCCCAGTTTCGCGACTTTCGCCATCCTGCGGACGCACCAGTGCGCCGCGAGAGCCGTATCCCGCGACGCATGCCCCCATGGGGCTCTGACCTCAGTCAAGGGCAGGGGTCGGAGCCGCTCCTCGTCGGGCCACCTGGCAGGCGGCCTCTTCACTTGTCGCGCAGAATCACCAGCCGCCGAGACCTGGCGACGTGTTCATTGCCGCCGGTTCGATCGAAGCGATGACGCACGACCGGCGCCCCTCGGGCGCGCTTTTTGGGTCGCTCCGCAGAGCCCAGAGCCGGCACATCGGCGTTGGCATCGTTGTCATCCGGCTCACTGCTGTCGACCGGTACGCACTGCGCGTACTCGCAGATGACCTCGGCCTCTTCTTCGAAGCTTTCGTTCACGAAGGCCATCAAAGCGTGCAAGCCCTTACAGGAGTTCCGCAACCAGCGTGAAAACCTGATCCCCGACGCGGTCGCGCTGGCTCGTCATCGAGACGCCCATGCGCAAGCCGACCAACGGCGGTCGGGGCTTGCGCCGAGCGAGTCGCATGCTGGATGCGAACAGCTCCAGCGCTTCGGTGGTGGCGGCGCGGTCGCCGGTTGTCAGCAAATCGAGCAGCAGGCCCCGCAGCACAGCCAGCCACAGTCGCGCCTGACCGCGCGCCTCGCGTCGCGTGAGGCGGAACTGCCGATGCAACGCATCGACGAGGCTGTCGACCCAGCCGTCCACCACCTGCGAAAGGAAGCGGTCGAAGCGCTCGCTGTCACCCAGCGCCTGTCCGTACACCTCGAACATCAGACGCGCGAACGACAGGTTCTCGGGCGATGCCAGGTCGGCCCAGGTATCTTCGATCCAGGGCACAACCCCGTGCCCGGCCGTTTCCGCGAGCGCCCTGCGGTCCCGTTCGTGCACGCGTGTCGTCACCGCGTCCCAGAACTCGGCGGTCGAGCCGAAGTGATAGATCAGCATCCGGTGGCTCGTCCCCAGCTGCGTCGCGATCGAGCGCAGCGACGTGTCGCCGAGGCCCTGCTTCTGGACCAGCGCCATCGCGCGCTCGATCAGGTCATCCCTGAACGAAGCGGCCAGGGTGTGGTCCTCAGCCGCCATCCTGCGCGCTCTGCACCACATGGTACAGAGCGGCCGCGATCCGGTCCCGGCGCCAATACGAGGCCGTGGCCGGGTGTTGGCGCAAGGAGCACAGCCGCATCCCCCCACACTGGAGTCTCGGAAACCTCACGCCCCACGAGCTCCGGCGTAGCCCCGAACCAGCAGCCCCTCTATTCGAAAAGTGCGCTGAATATCTTCAAGTCCCACTGGAATGGCGGGCAGGAGGCCACGCGTGAGACGTGCTCCGAGGGCTCGGCCTCGGCCTGCCGGACGCGCACCGCCTGTAGCTGCGTAAGGCAATCCCCGGCGGAGTCGGGATCGGGTTTGCTGGACTCCACCAGCACGACCGGGCCCCGCCGGGGCGACTCGACGCGCGCTCTGCCGGCAGGGTCGAGGTGGAAACGACAAGGGCTCGGCAGCTGGAGCGCGACGGGCGCGGCATCGCCCGCGAGCAGAGTGCAAATGCCGTCTTGCGCGTCGACCCGCAGGGATAGGCCATCGATGACGACGCTGCTACCTGGTGCGGCCGCCTTGGGCGCAGCGGCAACAGCGGCGGTTGGCTCGGAGTCGGGCTTCGGCCAAGAGACGTCAGGCGCGGACAGCCCGGACCCTCTCTCGCGCGCTGCCTCTGCCTTCGGAGGATCGTGTTCGGCCTTTTCGTGCGCGGCGCACGCCGAAGACGAAAGCGCCAGCGCGAAAATGACAGCAGTCCAAGCACCCCTTCCGTCAGAGATGGCGCTCACGTCAGGGCCCAGAACCATATTTGTGCGGACTTGTTGCCCGGGTCGTCGTAGGTCTTGGTCGTGCCCCGCTTCCAAAGATCGATGTGGTCGCCGCGACGCGTGGTTTCTCCAGCGCGTGTGAAGCAGTCTTTGAAGAAGATAATTCCTTGCGCAGTGGCCAGGCTACGTTTGGCTGCTGCTGGGTCGCTGAAGATCTGCGGACGTCCCAGGTGCCTGCGCCACAACCAGACCGCCAGTGATTCGGCACCACGGGCATGCCCGTGCTTGCACTTGGGCTCACTGTAGGTCGTCTTGTTCACCTTGATGGTCTTCTCGGTGTTGAGGGTTAGGCTCATACGGACTGCACACTGATTGCTCCAACCCTGATCGCACGGCGAGCTTTCCCTCGGATACGAGTTCCACAGGTTGTTGAAGCTCGGTCGTAGGCGGGCAGTTGAACTCGACGGCGAGGTGGTACGCGGCGGCAGGCCGGTAGCGTTGAGCGATCGCAGGGTGCGGCCGCCGGGATCGACCCGACCATCGGGTCGTGTCATACCGACGACGCGTGTCTGGAAGCGCTCGATGGCGGCGATGGTCAGGTTGCCAACTTTGCCGTCATCATCGAGAGCCTTTGTAGGCGGAATCGACGCCAAGTGGTCGTTGAGCAAGCGCTGAATGGTTTCTACGTCTGCCGCGAGATTCGTACCGCGGCGCCCCACCGATGCAGAAATATTGGGCATAACTGGAGCAACTTACACGGAAAACGTCCCGAGGAAACCGTCCTGGCAGCTTGTCGGCCCTGCTTGTCGGCCTTGAGGAGAACGTCCGACTCCGCGGAGACCGTCCTGGCAGCTTGTCGGCTACCGGCAGCCACTGCCGCCGTCCGGTTTCGCCGAAAGGCGAATAAAACGTAACCAGCCTGTACGCGGTCCCCGGCCGGAATCGGCCGGGGACCGCGTACAGGCTGGCCGCAGGTCGAGCGCGGCAGCTTGCGGCGAGCCCAAGCCGCGATGCCGCAGGCTGGGGGGCGAGCCGGGCGGCCGGCCGGCCGACGGGAGGGCGCAGCAGCTTGCGGCGAGCCCGAGCCGCGCGACCGGAGGCGCGGGCTACGTGGCCGGCGCAAGATCGACAACTCGGGGTTGCAGCGATTTTGGGTCTTTTCGCACGGGTCGGACGGATCCGTCGGTGCCCGTGCGGCTGACCCGGCAGCGATCGCCCGGAACCAACCTGTACACCAATCCCGGCCGGACCTGGTCGGGATCGGCGTACAGCCGGGCTACGTCTTCCAGCCAGGGAGTCGAACCCATTGACAGCCCGCGTACGGCGCGGCTACAGCCTGCCTCATGGGGACGCCGGAGCAGCCGACCGAAGAGCCCGGCGACCTCGTCCTCCTCGCCGCGTGGCGCGAGGGAGACCAGCGGGCCGGCAACCAGCTCTTCGAGCGTCACTTCGAGGCGATATACCGCTTCTTTCGCAGCAAGCTCGAAAACGGAGCCGATGACCTCGTGCAGGAGACTTTCCTCGCGTGCACGCGAAACCGGGAGGTGATCCGGTCAGAGTCGAGCTTTCGGACGTACCTCTTTTGCGTGGCGAGGAGCAAGCTCTTCGACGCCCTCCGCAAGCGAATGCGCGGCGGGACGGACGTCTCTCTCCGTACCATGGCCGACCTGCGCGACTCTCCCTCCACCTGGGTTGCACGGAACGAGGACCTCCAGCTCCTCGGTGCGGCCCTCGAGCGACTGCCGCTCGAGCTCCAGCTCGTGCTCGAGCTGTTCTATTTTGAGGAACAGTCTGCTTCGGCGGTCGCCCAGATCCTCGAGATCCCGGAAGGCACGGTGCGGAGCCGGATCCGGCGTGCGCTCGATCGGCTCCGAGTTCACATCGCGAAGGTTGCGCCGAACGCCGACGCGGCGCGAAACGCGTTCAATGAGCTCGATGGGCTGGTCGCAGCGCGACGGTGAGTACGCGCTGCTCGAGTGGAGCCCACCGGGACTTACGGCTGGTACCTACGCGCCATGCTCAGCGTCGGTCTGGCCAGACCTGTACCGTAGCTTTTCCGCGTTCGGGCGGTGATCAGGCCGGTCCGGGGCCCGAGCCGGCCACGGCCGAGAAGCGCTCGGCCGCGAGCTCGAGCGCAGGCGACGCTTCGCCGAGCAGGTCCGCGATCGCACGTCGGACCGTCGGATGCTCGAGCCCAGAACGGAGAAAGAGCTCGTCGTACGACCGGCCCTGAATCTCCAGGAATGCCTCCCGTTGCTGCTCCGAGAGCGGGCGAGCACTCTGCTCGAACGCCGCAAGGTCGAGCCGGACCTGGGGACGGAAGCTCGCGGAGATCTCGTCCAGCATGGTCAGGTACTGCTCGAAGGCGCGCTCGCGCTGGTGTCGGGACGCTTCACGCGCGAGCTTGCCGACAACCAGCGACAGGACTCGGACGCTCTGGCATTCCTCCCGCCAGTGTAGCTGCAAGAGACGTCGGAACGGCTCGTTCATGAGCCCGGCGCCGCGCATCGCGCGCAGGCTGTGCGGCTGCGCCGTGCACAAGAGGTGCAAGACGAGCACCCCTACCGCGAGGGTATCTCGCGTGAGGAATGGAGCCACCGCGTCGCCTGCGGGGCCGATGATCCCGAGTTCCGCATCGAAGCCGTGCTCGCACGCCTGGGCAAAGCGCGTGAAAGCCACGATGTGCTTGGCCGCTTGCTGCCCCACTCCCATCAGCGCGAGGAACTCCTCTTCATCGCGGTGGAGGCTCCTCGATGCCTCCAGCATCACGAAGGGCAAGACGAATCTCTCACCCAAGGACCAGATGCCCAGGTAGGCGTGCGCGCGGATCTGGTTCAGCACCAACCGCTCGTCATCGTCGAGGAAGTCCAGGGCGCGCGCATGGACCAGCGCTTCGGGCAAAAGTGGACGACTGAAGTCGAGGTCGATCAACCCGGCCGTGGCTTCGTCGAGACTCCAACGTGCCTGCTCGGCGTCGCGTAGGAGCGTCGAGAAGCTTGGAAAACCGGCCATTCCCGTCGATAGTACACGATAACAGCGAAGGAAGCGCCGGAAGTGACAGGTCCGTTCCGAGGCAAAATCCAGCAACACCGTAGCCCGAAGGACGACCTCGAGCTCGAGGTCGCGCGCGGCGCCATCGCGTCGGCGCTGTTCCCGGCGCTCGCGACCCCACCGGCGGTTGTGGGCCGCTACGAGCTGCGAGCGCGGATCGGCGCGGGCGGGATGGGCATCGTATTCGCCGCGCACGACCCGACTCTCCAGCGCGACCTGGCAGTGAAGTTGTTGCATCCGGCCCGCAGGGACGTGCAAGACAACAATCAGGCCCTGCTGAAGGAGGCGCAGAACACCGCGCGTCTGGTTCATCCCTGCGTAGTCACGGTGTTCGACGCGGGGCTGCACGAGGGGCGGCTCTTCGTCGCGATGGAGCTGGTCAGCGGCCAGTCCATGGCCGAGTGGTTCGCGACGCGCCCGCCATGGCGGCAAGCCGTCGCCGCCCTGGCGCAAGCCGCGCGCGGAATCGAAGCCGCGCACGCGGAGGGCATCATCCATCGCGACTTCAAGCCAGGCAACGTACTGCTCGGCGACAACGGTCGGGTGTGCGTCACGGACTTCGGCCTGGCACGCGAGATCGGCGAACCGGATATTGGCAGCCATGCCCTGCCCCAGGGGCCCGCGGACGAGAACTCGCGGGTGCACACGAGGGCGGGCGAGGTCGCGGGAACGCCCGCTTACATGGCTCCCGAGCAGTACCTGGGGATGGCACAGGACGAGCGCACCGATCAGTTCGCGTTCTGCGTCACACTCTATGAAGCGCTCTGGGGTCGAAGGCCGTTCGAGGCGCCCACGGTTCGGGAGCTGAGGGAGATCGCGCTCACCCAGGAGCCACCGTTTCCGGCGTTGCCCGAGCTTCCGCGCGAGCTCGTCAGTGCGGTCTCTCGTGGGATGAGCAAGCAGCGCCAGGATCGCTTCGCGAGCATGGGCGAACTCGCGGGTCTGCTGGAGGCCCTCACGACCGACGTCGACCTGCGCGCCGCGTTGGGCGCGCCGCCAGCCGCACCGCCGGATGCGCCCCGCGAATCGATGTATCAGTCGTACATCCGCGCGCTGCCCGACGGTCTCGACACGGCGCCCGAAGCGCAGATCCCGACGCGGGTCACGAGGCTAATCCTGGCACAGAAGCCGCCCTGGAACCCGCCGCCAGAGCTCGCCCCCATCCTCGGCGCGCTTCAGACGGAGGACTCCATCTCCCAGGTGAAGACCCGCGCGCTGGTCTGTGCATTCTACGACGAGCACTTCCGCTCGCTCGCGGAGTACGAGGCCTTCATGGAGCCGGTGGCGGCGGGCATCATGCGGGTGGTGTTCGGCGTGCACGTCTGCCCAGAGCCCTCCTCCCCCCGCTACCTCGACGTATTGCTGTCCGTCTACAACAACGCCACGCCGGGCATGGTGATGCAGGCGGTCGAGCGAAACCCTTGGTCTGCACGGATTCGAGTCGATCATCCTGCATGGACCGTCAACGACGTGCACCTCACGGCCATCCGTGCCGTCTTGCGCGCGGCGTTCCTCGTCAGCGGCAGTCGCCTCGCCGAAGTGACGATCTCGTCGCGCGCCGACGACCACTTCGAGCTGCTGGCTCGATGGCGCTGAACCCCGGACATCCCCCGCGCCTTAGGGTCCGCAAAAGAATAACTTCCCCCATCGGTGCGTGACGGCGGAGTGCGATCGGGACGGCGCCCGGAGAAGAATCCGCAGTCGTACTGTAGGTACATCGAGGAATTCTTCGAGGACGCACGGCCCGAGCGTGCCCGCCGGTGCGTGCCAATGGGGGAAGTTATTCTTTCGCGGACCCTTACACCTCTCACGGAGCGCCTTCGGCCCCACCGGTCGTCGGCAGCGGCGCACGGCGCGGCAAGCCTTGAGCGAGCAGCGCGGCGTGCAAGCGCATGCGTGCCGCCTGCAGGGGGCTGAAGCGCGGCCCCTCGAGGTCGGCGGGGGGCGCGGTCATCAGGGTGTCGGCGTTGGTATCGGGGAGCCTATCGCGCTGCCCGTCGGCATCCTCCGGGTGGTACAGGCCCAGGAAGTGGCCGAGCTCGTGTGCCACGAGCCTGGCCTGGGCGTCGACGGAGCGGCGCGTGACCGAGCCGCCGCTCCCGCCGCAGCCCAGGTGGCGGAGGTAGACGGCCGCACCCGGGCTTCCGAGTGCGGGAACACGCGGCACGAAGCCTTCAAGGGGCACACGGTTTCCGAGCAGCGGATGAACATGCGCGAGGCAACCGGCGAAGGCGATGTTCACGGCTTGCTCGTTCACCGCCAGTGAGGGAAGCACTTCGGGGGTTCCCTCGAACCATTCGAGCGGCGCGTCGAGCGCAGCGTGCGCGGACGAGCGCACAAGCGCGACCTCGAGCCCCGCACCCACCAGCAGCTCGCCCACAGCTGCTGCCAGACGCTCCGCATCCTGCGGTGCCGCCCACGGCGATGCAGCGCCATGAAGAAAGGCGAGCGGCAACGGTTCGACCTCACGCGCGACCGGAAGCGCTCTCGCCCACAGGCGCAAGGACGCGGGCTCGCCGGGCGGGAGCTTCGTGAGGGTCTCGCAGTCGACGCGACCGAAGCGCAGGGTGGCGTCCAGGTCCTCCGGCTCGATGGGATCGTGAACGACGAGCCCGGAGCCCGCGATGACGGAAAAGCGCTCGGCGCAGCGCGTGCAGGAGACGCCGCGTTCCAGGTCGGAGACCCAGACCCGCGCGGCCTCGCCTTCGAAAGCGCCCGTCTCGAGCCGAGCCACCTGGGCGCAGCCAGCGACCTCCACGTAGAGCGCGAAGCCGCGGCCGCCGCCGGGGATGGTGATCGGCATGGAGAGCTGCGCTCCGTCTTCCTCTGCCACGAAATCGAAGGCACCCGCAGCCATCCAGGGCTCGGCGTCCAGCGCGTCCAGTTCGGGCAGCTCCCCCCCGCCGCACGCGGCGAGGAACGCAAGCGCCGCGATGACAACAGCAGTCAGGGCCCGGGCGCCGCCGGCGCTCACCGCTTCAGCTCCGCGACCGTGACGTAGCGGCCGATCACCTGCCGCAGCTGGCTCGAGGGTTCGGCGTGAAAGTGGGCGGCCAGGGCTGCGCGCGCCTGCGCCGAGTCGGAGGCGCCGAGCCACTCGATGAGCCCCTTGCGTACGGCGCTCGCATCGGAGGTCTGCGCGAGCTTTTGCCCTGCCCAGACGACGTCTTCCTCGCTGGGCGCGCCCAGCTCGATCAAGGCGCGCGCCATGGCGGCGGCGACAGCTGCCGACGTCTCGGATTCGAAGGCGCGTTTGAGGGGCGCCACGGCCGGCCGCCCCATGCGCCGTAGCGCCGAAGCCGCGGTCGCGCGCACGGCGGGCTCCGCGTCGCCGAGGCGCTCGGCCGCGAGCCCCAACAGCTCCGGGTCACCCGTATTGCCGATCGCCTGGAGCGCCACACGGGTCGCCTCCGGCCCATCGGCAGCCAGAAGCTCTGCCTCGAGCTGGTCGCGCACGTAGGACTTCACTTCGGGTGAAGCCTCGACGCCCATCGCGCCGAGTGCCAGGAGCGCCGCGGAGGAAACACGCGGCTCGTCGTCTTGCCGGTACAGCGAAAGCAGGGCCTCGCCGTCGGCGACCACGGCGTTGCCGGCGCTCGCAAGGGCGGAGGCCGCGCGGACCCGGTCATGGTCCCGTGGCGCCGAAAGCAGCGAAAGCAGCGCGCGCTTCGCCGTCTTCGTACCGGCCAGCTCCAGCGCCCAAAACACGGACGCCCGCCCTGTCTCATCGAGCGCTTGCCGGTCGAGCAGCGCGCGCAGCTCAGCCACCAGCTCGGGTCGGGCCACGAGCAGGCCCGCCATGGTCCGCGCATCGCGCACGGTCCAGTCCGACAGGCGCCCTGCCAGCGTCTGGTAAGCGCGGGCGAGCGCCGCCGGGTCCGCGGGGGCCTCTGGTAGCCGGACCCCCTTCGCTGACGCGCCCGGGTCGTAGCGTGCCAGGGCGTCCGAGGCGCGCGGCTCCGCGAAGCGATCGTCGGTGTCGCGAACCAGGGTCGAGCGTTGCTCTAGATCGGCGCGTAGCTCATCGCCCACCGTGATGCGAAGCCGCTCGTGAACCGTGGACGAGATGAGACCGCGCGCATCAAAGCGGGCCGATGCCTCGGCCATGGGCAGGCTCACGCTCATCCCGAATGCCTCGAGCCCCTGGGAATCGTAGTAGAGCTTACGGCGCTGCACCTCGTCTCCGCTCCGAAGGTAGCGCGCCCGGTGGCGCCCCACGCCGTCGGTTTGGTCCGCCTCCCAGCTAGCACCTGGCTGCAATACGTGCTCGTGCAGAGACAGCAAGCCCGACACCATCAGGCCCGCAGAAGCCGACCAGGCCGCTGGCAAGCGCAGCGCCTGGATCCGGCAGTCGCGCCCGACGTCGAGCTCGAAGCCCGCCTCCAGCGAATGGCTGACCCGGTCCTCGGGATCGCTCAGCTGCTGCTGCAGCTCGACCTGCGACAACCCGGCGCGCAGCGTGCTGCGGTCCGGCTGGGCGTCCACGACCCGGAGACTCAGCACCGCCGAGAAGCGATCGGTCGGCGCGCCCGCCTCCTCAGGGGCCGAGACCTCCGAGTGCAGGGCGTAGGTCCGCACCTCACCCTCGGTGAAAGTGCATCCGAGATCGCGTGCAGCTGGCCGGTTCGCCGCGGCGTTCGAGTCGGTCGACGCAGGGTGGCTTGTCGCGGTTCGTAGCCCCGGCGTGGCCAGGGTCGCGTACGCCAAAAGGCACGCTGCCCCTCCGACCGCAAGCGCGGCCTTCACTGGCCGACAACCTGCGCGCCGGGTAGCACGCGAGAAAAGAGTGCTTGGCGCATCTCCTGGGTCTGGAACGAGACGATGGTGACCGAACGGCTCACCTTCTTTCTGAAGAAGCGGATGGTTCCGACCAGCTTCAGCTCTCCGGCGAGTGGCAGGAAGGTCAAGTCCTGCCCGACCCCCGCGTGCACCAGGAACTGATCGGACGTGTCCTGGCCGAGGCTGAGCGAGCTTTGCAACGGGAGGCCGAAGCGAGCGATGGTCAGGTCCACGACGACTCCCGCCTTGACGACGCGCGCGTCGACGCCGCCGAACGCCTCCGCAGTCAATGAGACGAACGGCTCGATCGTGGTGTCCAGCGTGATGCAGCGCTCGACCGCCGGCGCATCGGCCTCGACGGGCACGGCTTCGGTGCACAGGCCCTCGCCCACGAAGAGCCCCAGTCCAGCCGTCGCGTTCAGGCCCGCCTGGCCGCCAGCGTGGAAATCGAAGGCGAGACCGACCGGGCCGAAGCCGAAGCGCCCCGCGAAGATCAGCTGACTGCGCGAGATGGTGAAGGGATCGTCCTCCTCGATGTCGGCGCCCACGCTGCGATTCGAGAACACCTCGATGCCGAAGAGCGTGACGTTGCCGTCCTGAACTCCGTCGGGGATCTTGCGCTTCTTGCCGGAGGTGGCGGTGGCGGGGTCGCCCGAGCGACTGTTGGTAGGGTCCTCGTCGGGCACCTCCGTCCCGTCACCATCGAACGGCGCTTCGAGACTGCCGAAGGCGTTGAAGATCTGGATGTCGAAGCTCCTGCCGATCTTGCCCTTGAGCCGCAGCTCGGCCTGACCGAGCGCCGAGATCTTGTTGACGTCCAGGACGTTCTCGGTCTTGAACTCGGCCACGGCGCCAATGCGGCTGCCGCCGTGCGAAAAACGCGCAACCTGGGTGAGGCTGAGCGAGGCGGCGCCCGACTCCACAACGCCCGTGTCCTCGATCAGCATGACGTCGAGCGAGCGGCACTCGCCCTCTTCCGGCACCGGCCGCAGCTGCTCGAAGTCCGTCGTGAAGCAGCCGCGGACGACGAACGTGTCCTCCTGTGCCCAGACGCCAGTGCCCGTGACCGCCGCAAGGGTATCCCCCTCGAGGTGGAGGTCGTGGGTGAAGTCGTTGGGTGTGCCCGGTGTCAGCTCGTCGACCTGCACCTCGAGCGCGCGTTCGCTGCCCGTCCCCACGCTGAGCGGGAGCCAGTCTTGCCCGTCGGAGGCGGCGGAGATCTCGTAGCGGAGCCGCACCGTTCCGGGGAGATCGTCGAGGGTGTCGACGTCCTGCCGTCCGAAGGTCAAGCCATCGACGATCTCGGGCTCGGCTTGGGTCAGATCCTCTGGAAGCGCGTCCGGGTCCACGGCGGACTCGTAGGGGTGGCGCCCGTTCAGGAGCAGCCGCGTATGCACGCTCAGGGCGGGTCGCGGATCCTCGGGTCGCGCCGGATCGATCATCTGCCCAGGCGGGAGCTGCTGGGGCAGCACGGCCACCGACGACTCCGAGCTGAAGCCCACGAAGTCGACGTCAACCAGCGTCTCACCGTCCGCATCCGCAGGTCCAAAGGCCAGCTCCAGCTCGTGAACACAGCCCGGGTCCGGACCCTGGCAAGCCTTGTTGGCCGGCGAACTCGCGCTCGCTTCGTTCGTCAGCAGCGGCTCGGACGACACCGAGGTCTCTTCTTCGGGATCGATCTCGACGCGCAACGCGACCTTCTTGCCGATCAGCTCCGCGCACTCGGTGATGGGCCAGATCACGACCTCGTAGGTGTGCTCGGTACCGTCGCCGACCAGCTCGAGGTCCAGCCCATTCGAGGAGCACGCGGTCGCCTCGCTGCTCGGATCGTCGGCGTCGACAAAGGAGACGAGGACCACGACATTCTCCGTGGCCTCTGAAGCGGGGTCGTCACTCTCGGCGGTGATGCCCAGCAGGACGGGGATGCGTTCGTTGATGAAGGAGGGCGCAGGCTTCAGATCCAACTCCAGGCGTGTCACCTGGGCGCTCGCCAGCTTCGAGCCGGCATCTTCGCTGCCACATCCCAAAAGCCCCGGCCATACGAACGCGCAACAGAGCAAAACGCTGACACGGACTCGGATTGCGAGAACGGCGAAGGAGCGCTCGCCTGGCAGCGCCCGCGTCGGAGTTGGTCGGTCGCACGAGGAGGTCGTCGACCGGCGGTATTTCGTGGTTTTCATGCGTCCTCAGAAGGTTCGGGCGGGTTTCGGTCGCGCGCGCAGGTGCGAATCGGACCCGTTGAGAAAGTTCGGTTCGGAGTGGGTAGACGCTGCCTTCGGCGCATCGATCACGGCGCGGGTGCTTTTCCGCTCCCGTGATCGCGAGCCCCGCTTCGAAGCTGTGTCGGGGAGTGGTGCCTCCTCGCAACTTGCCCGCGCGGCCAGCGAACGATCCGTCCGATCCACGCGAAAAAAAGGCCGTATCAAGCTACCTGTACGTCTTCACCGGGCTGGTTTGCGTCGGCGAAAGGACCCGCTCCCGAGTCCAGATCTTGGGATATGAGCCGTTGCACGTTACGCGGTTGCGGGAGTGCTCGGGCCAATCGGGTGGGGTGGCGGCCGCGGCACCGCCGCCGGCGGCCGCCGCTTCGAGAGCCTCAACTTGCGTCGTAAGTGCTCGGAATTGCTTGAGCCCGATCCTGGCACGGGGCTTGCTCTACCCGCCGGGCATGCCACTGGCCCGCTCCGTCCCGCCCGGCAAAACCTACATGTTGACCCGGCGCGTCACCCGACGGACCTGGCTGCCCCGGCCCGATGCGGACGGCCGTTCGCAACAGATCTACCTCTACACGCTGGCCTACAACGCCAGCAAGCACGGCATCCTCGTCCACAACCTCAGCCAGATGTCGTTGCATGATCACGAGACCGTCACCGACGTCCTCCGCACGCTCCCGCTCTTTCTCGAAGGCTTCCATCGCGACCTGGCCCACGCCATGAAGTGCCACCGGAGTTGGCCTGGGGAGTTCTACGATAAGCACCAGACTTCGAGGGTGGAGCTTACCTGCCCCGCGGCCCTGAGGGAGAAAATGGCGTATGTCGCCGTCAATCCAACCGATTGTGGGGGAGTCTACGACTATGAGGCCTGGCCCGGGGTGACGGTGAAGTGCAACGAGATCGGCGAGAAGGTCTTCGTGGTCAAGCGGCCCGACGTGTACTTCGATGCCAACAACAAGCACAAGAACTGGCCCGACGAGATCGGGCTACGCATCGTGATGCCCGAGATGCTGCTGCGCGAGTACGGCGGACTCAAGGAAGCGCAGCGAGCCCTGAAGTCGCGCTGCGAAGAGCTGGCCAGCGAAGCCCGCGCCAAGCGCCAAGCCCTCGGTCTCGGCTACGGCACGCCGACGCGTGCTGTGCAGGCCAAGTTCACGCGTCGGTCGAGCAGCCATGAGGTCCTCGGTGCGTTGAACCCGACCTTCGCCACCGGGGGTGATCCTGAGGCTGCCGAGCAGGCGCGAGAGGCTCGCGCGCAGTTCCTAAGCGAATACGCCCGCTGCATGGCGCTGTGGCGCGCCGGCGATCGGGACGTGATGTGGCCGCCGGGTACGTGGAAGATGCGCGTGCTGCATAAAGCCCGCTGCCACCCGCCTCCATAGATCGGACGCAGCTTCGGTGACGCGCGTGCCTGGTCCGAGCCCGGGCACGCATTGGTGCGTCTTGAGCCTGATACGGAGTGTAAACTTGCAGGCTGAGTGCGTGTTGGAGCGCTGTTTTCCTGGCCCGCATGCCTCTCCAGCTCCCGCACTTCCCTCGCCGACAGCGTCAGTCGCCGCCACGCCCACCGATCCTGCCCCGACGCCCATGGACGGTTCTTCCGGGCTCTCGAGCGCGCGTAGCGCCCATGGCGCCGCCGCGAACCCAGATTCCGCACCGGCTCCCATGGAGGGAGATTTCTCGACACCAGTCCTCACCGTCGTAGGCGCCGAGGCGATCGCTACGATTTTGCGAAACTGGCTCGGGCACTGGCCGATAACAGGGTGTGACCGCACCGCGGATATCGGTCCCGGATGGAACCCGGATGGTGACCCGCACCTGTGCTCTGCGCCGCTTCTACTTGCGGCCCGATCCGGTGGTCAACCAGATCGTGCGCTACTGCCTGTTCCGCGGCGCCGCCAAGTATGGGGTCCTGCTGCACGCGGTCAGCTTTGAAAGCAATCACTTTCATC
>JAOUOP010000136.1 GCA_029880325.1 Myxococcales bacterium
CGGCGGCGACGGCGCGCTGTGCGCGGAGACGGAAGCCTGCGACGACGGTTACACGGACGCGTGCGGCACTTGCAACGCGACGTGCACGGGCGCGGGCGCGGGCTCGAGCTGCGGCGACGGCGCGCTGTGCGCGGAGACGGAAGCGTGCGACGACGGCTACACGGACGCGTGCGGCACTTGCAACGCGACGTGCACGGGCGCGGGCGCGGGCTCGAGCTGCGGCGACGGCGCGCTGTGCGCGGAGACGGAAGCTTGCGACGACGGTTACACGGACGCGTGTGGCACTTGCAACGCGACGTGCACGGGCGCGGGCGCGGGCTCGAGCTGCGGCGACGGCGCGCTGTGCGCGGAGACGGAAGCGTGCGACGACGGCTACACGGATGCGTGCGGCACTTGCAACGCGACGTGCACGGGCGCGGGCGCGGGCTCGAGCTGCGGCGACGGCGTGTTGTGCGCGGAGACGGAAGCCTGCGACGACGGTTACAGCGACGCGTGCGGCAGCTGCAACGCCGACTGCAGTGCTGCGGGTGCCGGTTGGAGCTGCGGTGACGGCGTGCAATGCCCCGAGGGCGAGTTTTGCGATGACGGCTACACAGATGCCTGCGGTAGCTGCAATGCCGACTGCACGGCTGCCGGCACCGACTCGAGCTGCGGCGACGGCGCCCTGTGTCCGGAGACGGAACTGTGCGACGACGGCAACCTGAGCGTGGGCGATGGCTGCAGCGATCTCTGCGTTCCCGACGAGGACTCCGGTGGCAATCCGGTCGATGGCAGCGGGGGTGATGAAGACGGCGGTTTGCCGACCGACGGCTCCGACGGCGGGCCCGCAAGCGATGCCGGGATCGATGCCTCCGTCGGCGTGCCCGACTCGGGAGGTGGGCTCCCCGATGGCGGGAACACGGGCGATGGTGTGCTGTCGATGACGGACTCGGGAGCGGCGGGTTCGGGCCCTATCGACTCCGATCCCGATCCCGATAGCGATTCCGACGAAGACGGCGGTGGTGGCTCCGGCGGCGGCTGCGGTTGTCGAGTCGCTGGCGCCAGGACGTCGGCTTTCCACTGGCTGTTTGGACCAGTCCTCGTGGTCGGGCTCGTTCTGCGTCTGGGACGCTGGCGGCGTCGGGCCGTGCGGTAGTGCACTCGATCACATCCAGGCCGAGATAGCAGTCGCGCGGTGGCTGTGTGAGACCTCCCACACGGAAGACTCGGTGGTCATATACTTACATTGGGCATCGGCAGAAACCGCTAGGGCCGACGGCCTTGGTCATGCGAAACTCGGAGTGGAATTGCACGGCCAGGGAGCGTGTGCACGAGGAAGATCATGGTCGAGGATTTGCAGGCCACCGATGAAGCCATCGAGAGTCCATCGAACGCGGAGATCGACGAACTCCGCATGCGCTTGCGCGGCCTTGAAATGCGGGTGGGCAAACCGCAGGGGGCGGCCCGCCGCACGACGGCGTTGGTTGCCCTGGCTGGCGGCACCGGCTGCACTGGTCGCAGCGCTGTCTTGGACCCACGTGGTCAACTCGCAGAGTTGTGCTCAGACGCTGCCGGCGCCCCTTTCGACCTTCTGCGGCGGTGCTCCGGCTACAACACGCGCCTGATTCGCCACCGCGATGCGGTGGGGCTGAACTCGGACGAGATGACCAGGGTGCACAATGACTGCGCTGTCTGCTGTAAGTGACGCCACAGGCTTTGCGCGTCGTGAATCCGAGCTGCGTCGGCGGCGTCAGAAGTGCCGATGAGCAACCTGCGCTGGACACGTCGAGCTTTCATGGGGGCCGTGGGCGCATCGGTTCTGGCACGGGTCTCCCCGCTACGGGCGTCGGCTTCGATCCGGATCGCAACCGAGTACTCGCAGCGTTCGAGCGCGGGCAAGGTGTTGCAGAACTTGGCCGCGGCGCTGCAGGACAGGGCCGGTATCGCGGTGAGTCTTGCGTTCGACCAGCCGGATGCCGATGCCCTGCTTCGTGAGCTGCGGGAGGGAAGGCTTGCGCTGGCATGGCTCGGGGCCGACACCCTGCGCCACCTCTCGGCCCGACTGGTCTCGTGTCACACCCCGGGCCACTTCCTCGAGACCGATGCGCTGAGATCCTACTGCGACCGTCAGACCCCCACATTCCGCCAGCAGGTCGACGCCAGTGGCGAACTGCGGCTGCTCGGCCATGCGGAACTCCTGCATCGGCGCGTGCTTTCGATTCGCCCCATACGACGCCCGGTCGACCTGCAGAAATGGCGGGTGTTGGTCCGCCCCGGTGACGTCATGGCCGAGGCCCTGCGCGGGCGCCTGGGCCTTACGCCGGTTCAGGCCGGGCTTGCGGACTGGTCGGCGCTGCTCGCGGGCGGCAAGGCGGATGGCGCCCTCGCCAGCGCCTTCGAGGCTCAGCACTGGGGCTTGAGCCCCCACCTGCGCTACCTCAACGAAACGCCCTGGAGCGGTGCGGTGGGCGTGATGTGCGCTTCCACGGGCGCGGTTTCCACGCTGGGCAGCGAGTCGCAGCGGGTCCTGAGCCAACTGGCCCAGAAGGCCTGTAGCCTGCTCGAGTCGGCCGTTTCCCTGGCGGACACGCGCGCCCTTTCGGACATGCGCAACCGCCTGTCGCTCGTGCGCTGGAGCAGCCGTCAGAAGCGCATCTGGCATGAGCATCTGGAGCAGGTGCGGCAGGCGCTGCCCGCCGCGTATCAGCCTGTTGGCACTACCGCGCCCGCTCCGCCAAAGCGACGGACCAGCGGTCCCCGCCTGGGCCCGGGCTATCGCCTCCCGGGTGTGGACCTGAAGTCGGTCGCTCCGCGCTGACGAGGTGGCAGCGCCCGGCCCGCTCGGCCCGCTCGGCCCGCAGCCTGAGGCAGCCAGGGGCCGATTGCAGTCCCCGCCCCTCAGCCCTTCAGTTTGAAGGGGAATTTCACCGAGAACGAGTCCTTCTTGAACTTGCTGAAGCGCGTGGACTTGACCGCCCGTTCGATGCAGCTCTTGGCCGAGCCCGTGACGCCCGAGACCGAAACCGAGCTGACCTTGCCGCTGCCGGCGATGGTGACGTTGGCGGTGGCCACGCCGCTGCCAGGGCACTTTTCGACCTTCGCCTTGGCCTTCTTGAGTGCCGATAGCATGTCGGTACGGCTGGGCGTGCTGGGCAGGTTGTCGTCGGCGCTCTTGGCCGGGGTGGCCTTGGCGGCGCCTCCGCTCTTCTTCTTGTCGAGCGCGCCGAGCAGTAGGTCGTCGATGCTGTTGCCACCGGAGGAGCTGGGCTTGGACTCGCCCTCCGACTTCTTCGAGGAGCCGCCAGCCAAGACACCGTCGAGGCCGCCCTTGCGGGAGCTGGACTCTTCGCGGTCGCTGCTGGCTCGCTTGGCGGCCCGCCGTCCCTTGCTGCTCTTGCGCCTGGCGGTGCGGGGAGTCGAGTCTTCGCTGGCGCTGTCTTCCGCGTCCCCGGCGCCGTCGGCCGCCTCGGCTTCTTCGGTGTCGGCTGCGGCCGGCTCCGGCTCAGCGGCCGGCTCGGGCTCCGGCGTGGCTGCCGGGGCCGGCGCTGCGACCGCTGGCGCCACCGCCGCTGCGGCGGCGACCTGCGGCGCGGGGGCGGCGGCCGGGGCCTGCATCGCCGCGGCGCTGACCGCGGGGGTCTCGGCCGGCGAGGACTGCAGCACCAGCAGCACGCCGGCAGCGCCCGCCAGCAGGAAGCCACCGGCGGCGGCCGCGGTCAGCAGTTTGGTGCGCAGGTCCAGGCCCTGGGCACCATCACCCTGGGTTTGCTCCATCGACAGTGGCGCCAGCGTGTCCAGCGGCGAGGCCGCCAGGGGCGAGTCGCTGCTGATTAACCCGTGGCTCTCGGGCTCGAGCGGCGCCGGCTCGGCCTGGGCCAGGGCCGCCATGTCGATGATGCCCGAGGCTTCACCGTGGGCGTGTCCGGCACGGGGCTGTGAGCCCACGGGCGGCAGGCTGGGGGCCGAAGCCGAACTCAGGGCGCGGATCTGATCGAGCGAAAACTGCACCGTACCCTCGTGGCCACCGCCGCCCGCGAAGATCGCCGCCGCGTCGAGCCGTGGGCTACCGGTTTCGGGCTCGCCAAAGGGGTCTGAGCCCATGCCCACGGGGCTACCCTGCAGGGCCCGGGCGGCGGCCTGTGCGCCGGGGCTCGGAGGCGGTGGCGGTGTCGCGCGCACCGCACCGGCCGCCCGCGTCAGCGCCGCGATCTCGCCGGCCGGACGCCAGTCGTCTTCGCCGTCGCGGAAGACCAGGGTGTCGGGCTGCAGGCTGCCCCGGGCGTAGTAGTCGGCCAGCTCCTCCAACGTGTAGGGGCCGCGGCTATCGCCATCGACAGCGATGTGCCACTCGGCCACGGCCTCGTTGACCGTCTGCTCTTGGGGCTCGGCGTCGGGCTCGACCGCCTCATAGCGGCCATCGACCTCGATCGGCTCGCTGCACTTCTTGCAGCGCAGCTTAAGCAGCCGGCCCTCGACCTTTTCGTCCGCCACCGAGTAACCCGTTCCACAGGCGTTGCATTGGATCTTCATGGCTGTACCTCGTCCACGGCCTCTTGTCGGTCCACGCGCGCTGCCGGTGGGGTCGCTTTCGCGGCAGCAGAGCGCGTCGGGCTCGCGGCTGGAGCTAGGCTACCACCGTCTGGGGACGATGGAAGGGGGGCGGTGCACAATTCTTACACAGTGAGCCGCAAACCCACCCAATACCCCCGTAAAAAGCGGGGGAACGGCTGACGCGCTCTAGTGCCCCTCGAGCTTGGCCACCAGCGCCTGCAGCTCCATGCGCAGGCAGCCCAGGCAATCGCGATTGCCCTTGGGTCCGCAGCCGCTGGTCCTGCGGTCGCCCAGCAGCAGCAGGGCCGGTAGGGTACGGGGGTCTTCGAGTTCCGCGATCTTGGCCAGCACGTCCTTTTTGTCGGTGCAGGTGTCGGCCAGCTGCAGCTGGGCCAGGGCGCGCACGTACTCGGGCACCTCGTTCATCGGGATGTGGGCCAGCAGCGAGCGGGCCGCCTCCACCCGGTCGCCGCGGCCCTCGGCGCCCAGCATCCGTTTCAGGACCGGTTCCAGCGGGGCCGGTAGCCCACTGCCCGCGGGCGTCCCGCCGGCTCGGCCTCGCGGGCCTTTGCCGGCGGCGCCCGGATCGACGGCTTCGGCGAATTCTCCCAGGTCGCCGGCCGGTTTGACCTCCAGCTGTCCCGACAGCACCAGGACCACCGCCCCCAAGAGCACCACCGCACCCAGGGCCGTGATCAGCGACTGCCGGCTGCGGCTGGGCGCCATCTGTTGGCCGGCGCTCAGGGGCGTTCCGTCCGTGGTGTTGGTTGCTCCCGTCATGCGTCCGGATGTCGTGCGCGGGGGCAGGCCCGCGATGGCCGAGCTGCGGCTGCCGAAGCCGCTGCCCTCGAGGGCCACCTCGTGCATCAGGTCGCGGGCATGGGCAGCGTCCTGGAAGCGCTCCTCGGGGGCGTCTGCCAATAGCTGCATGATCAGCGCCTCGAAGCGCTCGGGGATGGTCAGGTCGCCGGTGACCTCCCGTGGCGGCCGTACCGGATTGCGCAGCTGATCTTTGACGATGGCGCGGGCGTCGGCGCCGTTCCACAGGCGCTGGCCCACCAGGCATTCCCACAGGATGACCCCCATGGCGTAGAGGTCGGAGCGGTGATCGGCGCGCTGTCCGACGACCTGTTCCGGCGCCATGTAGCCCGGCGTGCCCACGATTACGCCCATCTCGGTGACCCGCTGGGCCCCCTGCAGCGCCGGCGGTGCCATGCTGTCGCGGGCGAACTTGGCGATGCCGAAATCGAGCAGCTTGACCAGGTCGCCGCCACCCTGGCGCGGTTCGAGCAGCACGTTTTCGGGCTTGAGGTCCCGGTGAACGATGCCGTGGCTGGCGGCTGCGGCCAGGGCGTCGGCGATTTGGGCGCCGATGGAGGCCACGCGCGACCAGTGTAGCGGGCCCTCGGCGTCGAGCACGGCGTTGATGCTCCTGCCGTGCACCAGCTGCATCGCCAGGTAGGCCGAGCCGTCCTCCAGGGAGCCGTAGTCGAGGGCGGAGATCACGTTGGGGTGTTCCAGGCGCGAGGTCACCACCGCCTCGCGCGCGAAGCGCGCCGCCACCTGCCCATCGTGGGAGTGCTCGGGGCGCACCACCTTCAGCGCCACCTGCTTGCCCAGGGCCAGATGGTCGGCGACGTAAACCGCGCCCATGCCGCCTTGACCCAGCAGCTCCACGATGCGGTAGCGGCCGCCGACGGTCTGGCCAATCAGCGAGGATGACGCGTCGTCCATGATGCTCTGCTCGATCATACGCTGGCCGGGGTTCTTCGCCGCCCCCTAATCCGTCTGGAGGCAGAGTTCGGGTACCGTCGCCGTCCGCGATTCGACGGGCCTCGCGCCGCGCTACCGGCTCTGCGCGAAATCCCGGAAGCCCCGCAGCATCGCCTCGCCCACGGCACCCGCTTGCTGCGCGATCGCCTGGCCGATGGGTGAAATCCGGGGCAAAAGGCCGCGGAACGGCTCTTCGGAGCGAATCCGGGTGCCGTCTTCGCCCAGGTCGTCGAAGAAAAAGGAGTGCTCGCCGACGATCAGGCCCGGCACGCCGCCGCGCCAGCAGATCTCGCGGTCGCCTTGCAGGCGCAGGACCTCGAGGCGCGTCACGAGCCCCGGACCCATGCGCACCAGGAGGCGATCGCCCGCCCGCAGGGCGCGGCGCGGCCCGCGCAGGGGCCGGAAGCTCGCGGGCATCCACGCGCTCCAAGTGGAGTAGTCGGTGAACTGCGCGAACGCATTTGAGATCGGCTGGGGCAGCTCGATCTGGGCACGGGCGATGACGCTCATGGGTGCTGCCTTAGCCTAGCGTTTCGCCATTCCGATCGCCCTGCTCACGGGCAAGGAGGGCGCATCTGGGTCGGCTCCGGGCAGTGACCGGAGAGGCTGTAATGTGGCAATGCTCGCGGTAGCGTGCA